>NZ_AP025592.1:1227142-1840714 GCF_023169965.1 Anaeromyxobacter paludicola
GTGGTCTCGCAGCCCAACGCCTTCGGCCAGGGGACGACGGTCACCGAGCGCGCCGGGACCGCGGCCGCCACCGAGGAGCACCGCGGCGCGGTGGCGCTCCCGGCCACCAGCACCGTCGAGGACCTGGTCAAGGCGATGAACCTGCTCGGCGCCACGCCGCGCGACCTCGTCGCCATCCTCGAGGCCATGAAGGCCGCGGGCGCGCTCGACGCCGAGCTGGAGGTCCTGTGATGCCGCACGTCACCCTGCCCGGGGCGAGGCATCGTTGAAGCTCTCCGCCGCCAGCGCCGGCGCGAGCGACGCCGCCCGCCTCCACGACGCCGCGCAGGCGCTCGAGGCGATGATGCTGAAGCAGATCATCTCCTCGAGCGGCGCGTTCAAGGGCAACGGCGTGGCCGGCTCGTCGATCCGGGCCGACCTGTTCTCGGACGCGCTCGCCGAGGCGGTGGCGAAGGCGGGAGGCCTCGGCCTCGCCGCCGAGCTGGAGCGCTCGCTGGGCGCCCGCGCCGGCTCGCCCTCCCCCTCCCCCTCCGCCGCCCGATCCCCGGCCGCCCCGAGCGCCGCCCCGGCGCGCGCGGGGGGCGTGGCCGCGGCGGCGCGGGCGCTCCCGGCCGCCCGCTCCCCGGCGACGGTCGGGGCGGCCGCCGCCGCCTCCGACGCGGCGGTGAGCCTGCTCGCGCCCGACCTCGACGTCCCGGACGACGGGGACGCCAGCGACGTGACGGGTGCGACCGGCCCCGCCGGCGCGACCCCGCCCGCCCCTTCCGCGGCGGGTCCGAGGGAGCTCGCCGCGACCCTGGTCGGACCCACCAGGGTCACGAGCCCCTACGGCCTCCGCGCCGACCCCTTCACCGGCGTCGTCCGACCGCACCATGGGGTCGATCTCGCGGCGGCGGAGGGGAGCACGGTCCAGGCCGCCCTGGCCGGCACCGTGAAGCGTGCAGGCCCTCGCAATGGCTACGGAAATACCGTGGAGATCGAGAGCCCCGACGGGGTCACCACCCTCTACGCCCACGCCTCGGAGCTGCTCGTCTCGGCCGGCGCCCGGGTCGAGGCCGGCCAGCCGATAGCCAGGGTGGGTCACACCGGCCGCGCCACGGGGGCGCACCTCCACTTCGAGGCGAGGCAGGGGGGCCGGGCGGTCGATCCGTCGCGGTTCCTTAAGGCCTACGGAATTCGTGACGATGGAATGGCGAAGCGCGGTCTTCCACCGCGGAGTGAGCCATGAAGGTCAAGAACACCAGCGAGACCACCCCCATCGACGGCAGCCGGACGACCGAGGCCAGGAAGGCGTCCGGCGCCGACCCCTCGGCCCCGCCCGAGCGCGTCAGCACCCCCGATAGCACCAAGTTCGCCGCGGCCGTGGACGCCGCCCGGCAGCACCTCGGCGCGACCCGGGCCGCCAAGCTGCAGAGCATCGCCGCGGCGGTGAAGCAGGGCACCTACCAGCCCGACCCGAACCAGATCGCGCAAGAGATCCTCGACGACGCCGAGCTGACCGCGTCGCTGCAGGGGATGCTGAAGCGCCTCAAGTGAACGGAGCCCCGCCGTGAGCAAGCTCGACGACGCAGCCCACAAGGCCGAGGCCCTCCGGGCCCTCCTGGCGGCCGAGATCGAGCGGGCGCGGGGCGAGCGCGAGCTGATGCGGTCCCTCGACGCCGACGGGCTGTTCGCCCGCGCGGCGGCCCGGAGCGCCTTCAACGGCGAGGTGGGGCGGATCGAGGGCGAGCTGGCCCGGTCCCTGTCCCTCGCCGCCGGCGCCCTCGGCGCCCCGGAGGTCACCCTGGAGCGGCTGCGCGAGCGCGCCCCCGCGGAGACCGAGCGGCTCTCCACCACCCTCGGCGAGATCCGCGCCCTGGCCGAGGCCCTGGGCGAGATCGACGCGCTCAACCGGACGCTCTGCGAGCGCGCCCTCACCTGCGTCCGCGGCTACGTGCGCGCCGTCCGCCCCGCCCCCGCCGCCTACGACCGGCGCGGCGCGCGGCCCGAGTCGCGCGGCGCCGCGGCGATGATCTCCAGCAAGGGCTAGCACCGACCATGGCAGACCTGTTCTCGATCCTCTCCAACGCCAGCTCGAGCCTCGCCGCCCAGCAGGCGGCGATGGCGGTCACGAGCAACAACCTCCAGAACGCCGCCACCCCCGGCTACGCGCGCCAGCGCGCCGAGCTCCTGACCCGGCCGGCGGAGCTCGTCTCCGGCGGCGCGTGGGTGGGCCGCGGCGTGACGCTCGGCGCCGTCACCCAGGTGCGCGACCAGTTCATCGAGTCGCAGGTCCCGGCCAGCATCGCCAACGCGGCGAGCTCCGACGCCGAGGCCACCGCCCTCTCCGCCATCCACACCTTCGACCCCGCCCAGTCGGGCGGCGTCGGCGACGCCATCTCCGGCTTCTACTCCGCGCTCCGCGCCCTGTCGCAGAACCCGGGCGACAGCGGCCTGCGCGAGGCGGCGCTGGGCGCCTCGCAGAGCCTCGCCGCGGCCTTCAACCAGGCCTCGCGCGACGTCGAGACCGCGCGCACCGGCCTCGACGACCAGGCGGTGAACCTCACCGGCCAGATCAACGCGCTCGCGAAGCAGATGGCGGACCTCAACACGCAGGTGCGGCAGGCGCGCGCCAGCGGCGGCGAGCCGAACGACCTGCTCGACGCCCGCCAGCAGGTGCTGGACCAGCTCGCCTCGCTCGTCGGCGGCCAGCCGGTGACCAGCACCGGCGGCGACGTGAACGTGATGATGGGCGGCGGCGTGGCGCTCGTCTCGGGCGGCGTGCCGGGCGTCTTCAGCAGCCAGCCCGACCCGAACAACCGCGGCCACCTGCAGCTCCTCTACGCCTCGCCGCTCGGCACCCCGGCCGCCCCCCTCGCCAACTCGGTCGCGGGCGGGCAGCTCGGCGGCACCCTCGCCGCCCGGGACGGCGCCCTCGGGAAGGCCTCCACCCAGCTCGACACGCTCGCGTTCGACCTCGCGAACCAGGTGAACGCGGTCCACCAGGCGGGCTACGGCGCCGACGGGGTCACCGGCCGGCCGCTCTTCGCCGTCGGCGCCACCAGCGCCGGCGCCGCCAGCACCATCGCCATCTCCGCCGCGGTCGGCACCAACGCCGGCGCGCTCGCGGCGGCCGGCGCCGCCACCGCGGCGAGCGGCGACGCGGACAACGTGCAGGCGCTGCTCGCGACCGAGCAGCAGGCCCTCCCCACCAGCGGGCTCGACGCCACCCGGACCCTCTCCTCGATCACCTCGAGCTTCGGGATCGCCTCCGCGCAGGCCACCTCGCTCTCCAAGCAGGACGCCGCCCTGCGCGACAACGTCAAGGCGCTGCGCGAGAGCGCGTCGGGCGTGTCGGTGGACGAGGAGCTCGTGAACATGCAGAAGACCCAGCGCGCCTACGAGGCCATCGCCCGGGTGCTCCAGACCTCGAGCGACATGCTCGACGTCCTCATGAAGCTCGGGTCCTAAGGAGCCGCCATGCGCGTGAGCGACAGCCTCACCTACGACATCGCCCGCACCGGGGTCCTCGAGGCCCGCTCCCGCAACGAGGAGGCGATGCGCCTCGCCACCACCGGCCTGCGCGTCGGCCAGCCCGGCGACGACCCGGCGGCCGCCGCCCTGATGGTCACCACCCAGGCGGACCAGAAGCACTACGACTCGATCCAGTCGGTCGCCCAGCTCGCCAGCGACGAGCTCGCCAGCGCCGACTCGGCCTTCGGCTCGCTCCAGAACTTCCTCACCCGCGCCCAGCAGCTGGCCGTGCAGTTCTCGAACGGCAACTACAGCGCCTCGGATCGGGCCTCCGCCGCCACCGAGGTGGACGGCCTGCTCCAGTCCTCGGTCGCCGCGCTCAACGTCCGGGTGGGCGACCGCTACATCCTCGGCGGCAACGTGGACTCCGCCCCCCCCTTCGACGCCAGCGGCGCGTACCACGGCGACGCCGCGCAGCGGCAGGTAGAGATCGCCCCCGGCGTGACGGTGAAGAGCTCGGTCCGGGCCGACGTGGCGGTGAAGGGCGCCGGCGGCGGCACCGACGTCCTCGCCACGATCCAGGCGCTCTCCACGGCGCTCAAGGCCAACGACCCCGACGCGGTCGCGGCCACGCTCGCCGGGCTCTCCGCCGGGATCTCGCAGGTCGGCGCCGCCCGCAGCCAGGCCGGGGTGTCGATGAACAGCTTCGACTCGGCGGTGGCGGCGGCCAAGCAGGCCCGGGACGACGCCACCGCGCGCACCTCGCAGCTCGGCGACGCCGACCCGATCAAGGCCGCGAGCCAGCTCGCCTCCACGCAGCACGCGCTCGAGGCCTCCCTGACCGCCACCGCGCAGGGCTTCAAGCTGACGCTGCTCGACTACCTCCGGTAGATGCCGCCCGCGCTGCCGCTCTCGCGGGCCGTGCCGGAGCCCGACGCGCCGGGCGCCCCCGCGGTGCTCCGCTGGCGGGCCCGCTGGCTCTCGCGGAGGGCGGCGCCCCCGCTCGCGGCCGCGGCCCGGCTCTTCCCGGTGCTGCTCCACGCCAGCTTCGAGCAGGCGGGGCTGCGCGAGCTCGCGCCGGGCGTGGCGGGGCTGCGCTACCGCCCGAGCTGGGGAGCGCTGGCGCGCCGCTTCGGCCTCCCCCCGCCGCACCGCGTGCAGCGCGGCGCCTGCGCGGTGGACGCCGTGCTGGCGCGGCAGGCCACCGACCGGCTCGAGCTGGTGGTGCTCGCTCGCGGCGGCCTCCTCCCCGCCGAGTACGGCGAGCTCGAGGAGCGGATGGAGGCCGCGCGCCGCGCGCTGACCGCCGCCGACCGGCCCATCTCCGCCCGCCTCCTCGACCCGGCCCGGCTGGCCCGGCAGCGCGGCCTCTGTCACGAGCTCTCCGCCTTCGGCGCGCTGCTCGCCGGGGCGCTCCCCCCCGAGTCCTGGCGCGCGCTCGAGGCGGCCGCGGAGGCGCCGCTCGACGGCGACGCGCTCTGGGCCCTCGCGGCCGCGGCCCCCACCGGCTTCGTGCGGCTGGCGCTCTCGGTGATGAGCGGCGGAGCGGCCCCCGCCCCGCTCACCGCCCTCTCCGCGCTGGCCCGCCGCGGGCCGGCCCGCCACCTCGCCGATCCCTCGATCTTCCTCTGCCGCTGGGCCGCGCTGGCGGGCCTCGACGGCGCCCTCCTCGAGGAGGCGCTCGCCCACGCCGACCCGGCGCTCGCCGCCCGCGCGCTCGCGTCCTCCCCGCCCGCCCGCGGCGCGGCCGGGCCGGTCCTCTCGACGGGGCGCCGCCTCGCCATCGCCTGCGCCCGCGGCGCCCGCCGCCACCCGCCGCTCGCCCGGGCGGCCCGCGACGCCTGGCGCGGCGCCTTCGCCGCCGGCTTCCCGGTAGCGCTCCTGCCGGCGCTCCGGACGGCGCTGGAGCGCGGCGGGCCGGGCCCGGTGCCGCTCCGCGCCACCCCGAGCGGCGCCTGCTTCGAGGTGCGGCTGCCGGACGGCGCCCCCCTCTCCCGCGGCGCCACGGCGGCGCAGGCCCGCGTGCGCGCGCTCTCCCTCGCGGCGGCGGCCCTCGGTCCGGAGCGCGTCGCCGGCGCGCTCGACCGCGCCTGGCTCCCGCTGGCCGGCCCGCTGTGCCGGCCCGCGCCCCGGCCGGCGCTGCTCCTCTCCCTCGACGGCCCGGGCGCGCCCGCCGCGCCCGGCGCCCCCCTCGACCCCCTGAACCGCGGGCCGGACCGGAGCCTCGGCTTCGACGCCGCCCTGGCGGTCCGCGTGGCCCCGGGCCGCCGCCCCACCGCCCGCGAGCTGCCGGCCGGCGAGGCGGTCCGGCTGCTCCTCGCGACCGCCAGCGCCGGCGTCGAGGCCCAGGTCACGGCGGCGCGGACCGAGGCGCGCGCGGCCGCGGCGCGGCTCGCCGGGATCGCCGCGCTGCTGCGGGACCCGGAGCAGGGGCGGCCCGTCGCCGCCGAGGTGGCCGGCGAGGTGCTGGTCCCGGTGGGCGGGCGGGTGATGCGGTACGCGCTCCGGCGCTACCTCCGCCGGCCCCGCTTCGTCTCCCCGGACCCGGACGCGCCCGACCTGTCGCTCTCCTACGGCAGCCGCGCCACCCAGCGCTGGCGCGTGCCGGGGGTCGTCGAGGCGCGCGTCTCCCTGCTCGACCCGGGCCGCGCGGTGGTGCTCTACGGCGACGGCGACGGCCGCCAGCTGCGCGAGGAGGTCCCGCTCCCGGAGCTGGAGGAGCACCTGCGGGAGGCGCGCCTCACGCTGCTCGCCGCCGACCGCGGGGCGGTGCTGGCGATGCGGCTGTCGGAGGACCTCGAGCCGGTGCTGCGCCGGCTCCCGCCCGCCCCCCGCGCGGTCGAGGTCGACGTCTCCGGCGCGGCGCCCTTCGGGCTGGCGCTCACGGTCGGCGCGGAGCGGTTCTCCGGCCCGCACCGGTGGGAGGACGCCGCACAGGCGGCCATGTCCGCCTGGCCCATCGAGCAGCCCGGCCGCATCGCCGTCACGGCGGTGACGGCCACCCTCGCCGGAGAGCCCGTCCGCGGGCTCCTCGCGCTGCACGTCAGGTCGGTGGCGCTGCGCCGGCTGCGCGCCGGCGTCGATCGCGCGTTCCGCTCTTATCGGGATTCGCTCGCGGGCCGAAGAGCATGGTGAGGCGAACGCGAACGGTCGCCCAACCCAAGGAGAAGTCATGTCACTCTCGATTCGCACCAACGTCAGCTCGCTCGACGCCCAGCGGAACCTCTCCGCCACCACGAGCCAGCTCGACTCCACCCTCTCGAAGCTCTCCTCCGGCTACCGCATCACCAAGGCGTCGGACGACGCCGCCGGCCTGGGCGTCAGCGTGAGCCTCGAGGCGCAGATCAGCAGCTTCAACCAGGCCTCCCGCAACGCCAACGACGGCGTGTCGCTGGTGCAGACGGCGGAAGGCTCGATGAACGCGGTGACCAACATCCTCACCCGCATGCGCGAGCTCGCCATGGAGTCGTCCTCGGACGGCGTCGGCAACTCGCAGCGCGCCTACATCAACACCGAGCAGACGCAGCTCGCCAACGAGCTCGACCGCATGCAGCAGACGGCGAAGTACAACGGCTCGCAGCTGTTCGGCGCCTCCGGCTCCTCCTCGGTGCTGAACTTCCAGGTCGGCATCGACGGCACCAGCAACGACCGCATCTCGGTGGACACGTCGAAGATGTCGATCGACTCGACCAGCCTCGCCGTGAACAGCTCGAGCGTGGACCTCTCGACCGCGACCGGCGCCCAGGCCGCGCTCGCCAAGATCGACGCCGCCATCCAGACCATCTCGTCGAACCGCTCCGCCCTCGGCGCGATCGCCAACCGGTTCCAGAGCGTCATCTCCAACATCCAGTCCACGGTCGAGAACTTCTCGGCCGCCAACAGCCGCATCAAGGACGTGGACGTGGCCGAGGAGTCGGCGAAGATGAGCCGCCTCAACATCCTGTCGCAGGCCGGCGTCTCCGTCCTCGCCCAGGCCAACCAGTCCCCGCAGCTCGCCCTCAAGCTGCTCGGGTAACCCTCGCAGTCGTCTAGCCGGCCGCCCCGCGGTGAGACCCGCTGCGGGGCGGCCATTTCGTTCGGGAGGTGGATGTGGCTTCCGTGTTCTCCGCCAGCGGCCTCGCCTCGGGTATGGACTGGAGCTCGATCATCGACTCGATGGTCCAGATCGAGTCCCAGCCGCTCACGCTCCTCGCGAACAAGAAGTCGGCGCTCAACGCGCAGATCTCCAAGCTCGGGGACCTCTCCTCCAAGCTGTCGGACCTCGAGAGCGCGGCCGGCGCCCTGAAGACCGGCGGCGTCCTCGGCCTCACCGCCACCACCAGCTCGACCAGCTTCAGCGCGACCGCCGGCAGCGGGGCCACCGCCGGGCGCTACTCGGTGGAGGTGAACCAGCTCGCGCAGGCCGCCAAGGCGCGCTCGCAGGGCTTCGCCTCGGGCAGCGCCGGCGTCACCGGCGGCTCGCTCACCCTCAGCGTGCAGGGCAAGGCCTACGATCCCATCACCCTCACCGACGGCGAGAGCCTGGCCGACGTCGCCTACTCCATCAACCAGCTCGGGGCCCCGGTCTCGGCGGTGGTGGTGAACGACGGGACGAACAGCTACCTCTCCCTCAACAACCGCGACACCGGCTACCCGCTCACGGGCGCCGCCGCCGACGCGCTCAAGTGGACCGAGAGCTACACCGGCAGCCAGGGCCAGGCGCTCGGGCTCGCCAGCGTCCAGGGCGCGCAGAACGCGGTCGTGACGGTGGACAAGCTCAAGTTCACCCGGCAGAGCAACACCATCAGCGACGCGCTCCCCGGGGTGACGCTCAACCTCACCGCGCAGACGCCCGGGACCACCGACGACCTCGTCCTCAACAACGACGCCACCGCCACCCAGGCGAACCTCCAGAAGTTCGTCACCGCCTACAACACGGTGATGGGCGTGCTGCAGTCGAACCTCGACGCCAGCGACGTCACCGACCGCGAGCGGAACCTCACCGGCGACAGCTCGGTCCGGATGCTCCAGATGCAGCTCCAGTCGCTCACCTCGACGCCCGTGGCGGGGCTCGTCGGCGTGCGCACCCTGGCCGACCTCGGGATCAAGACCCAGAAGGACGGCAGCCTCACCATCGACACGACGACGCTGCAGAGCGCGCTCTCGATCAACCCCGGGGCCGCCAACGCGATCTTCGCCGACCCCGTGAACGGGATGGCGAAGAAGTTCTCCGACCTGGTGGACTCCTACGTCGCGCCCGGGAGCGGCATCCTCACCCTCGACTCCCAGGCGAAGACCGACCAGGTCTCGAGCATCGACAGCCAGACCACGCAGATGCAGGTCCGCATCGACGCCTACCGCCAGACGCTCCAGGACCAGTTCACCGCGATGGAGTCGATCATCAGCGGCCTCAAGGCGACCAGCAGCTTCCTCACCCAGCAGTCCAACCAGTCCAGCAGCAAGTGATCCCAGGGGAACGACCGTGACCCACGCCAGCCGATACCTCCAGGCCCAGCGCGAGACCGCGTCCGCCGAGCGGCTCATGGTCCTGCTCTTCCAGCGGGCCCTCCGCGAGATCCGCGCCGGCGCCGCCGCCATCGAGGCCCGCCAGCGCGCCGAGGCCAACCGCGCCCTCACCCGCGCCGGGGAGATCGTGTCCGAGCTCCACGCCACCCTCGACACCCGGCGGGCGCCGGAGCTCTGCCAGCAGCTCGGCGAGATCTACCGCTTCGTGACCGGGCGCATCACCCTCGCCAACCTCCGGCAGGACGCGCGCCTGGCCCGGGAGGCCGAGCGCGCCTTCGCCCCCATCGTCGACGGCTTCGAGAACGCCGTCGCCTCGCTCACCACGCAGGCCCAGGGCGCCCGGTGAGCGCCACCCGGCAGCTCCTCGAGGCCCTCGCCGAGGGGGCGCGGCGGCTCGAGGCCGGCGACGCGCCCGGCGCCTCGGCCGCCCTCGGCCGCGCCGCCGAGTCCTGCCGCGCGCTCCAGGCCGCGGGCACGCTGCTCGACGCCCAGAGCCTCGACACCTTCCGCTTGCTCCAGGGCCGCTGCGAGGGGCTGGCGCGAGCCGCCCAGGCGAAGCTGCAGGCGGCCCTGGACGGCGCCGCCGCCGGCCGCCTCGCCCAGGCCGCCTACCGCCGCCGCTGAGGTCCGCTCGTGGACGCACCGTCCCTGGGCACCGCCCTCGCGCTCTACCGGGCGGGCCGCCTCGCCGAGTCGCAGGCGCTCTGCGAGGAGCTGGTCGCGCGCGACCCCGGCTGCGGCGGCGCCTGGGAGCGGCTCGCGGTGATCGCCGATCGGACCGGCCGGCCCGCCGAGGCGGTGGCGCTGTACGAGCGCGCCCTGCCCCACGTGCCGCACCCCGCCGCGATCCACGCCAACCTCGGCGCGCTCTGGCTGCAGCTCGGGGAGCGCGGCCGCGCGCTCGAGCACCTGCTCCGCGCCGCGCAGGGCGGGCTCCAGGATCCGGCGCTGGCCGTGAACCTCGGCGCGCTCCTGCGCGAGCTCGGCCGGCTGGGCGACGCCGAGGCCCTGCTGCGGCTGGCGGTCGAGGCGGCCCCGGAGAGCGGCCCGGCCCACGCCCACCTCGGCCTCACGCTGGTGCTCTCGGCCCGGGTCGCGGAGGGGCTCGGCGCGCTCCGCCGCGCCGTGGCGCTCGCCCCGGAGGACGCGGCGACCCGCTCGAGCCTGCTCCTCGCCCTGCACTACTCGGACGAGGTCGGGTTCGGCGAGCTCGCCGCCGCGCACCGGGCCGCGGGCGGGCCGCCCCGCGCCCGCGAGCTCCCGCCCCCGCCCGACCGGCCGCTGCGGCTCGGGCTCCTCTCCGCCGACCTGCGCCAGCACCCGGTCCCCTCCTTCGTCGAGCCGCTGCTGGAGGCGGCCCGGGCGCGCGGGTGGGACCTCTGCTGCTATGCCTCGGTGGCGCGGCCGGACGAGGTCACCGCGCGGCTGCGGGAGCTCGCGCCGCGCTGGTGCGACGTGGCGGGCCTCTCGGACGAGGCGGCCGCGGCGCGGGTGCGCGCCGACGGCGTGGACGTCCTGCTCGAGCTCGGCGGGCACACCGCCGGGAGCCGCCTCGGCGTGCTGGCGCACCGCGCCGCCCCGCTCCAGGGGACCTGGATCGGCTACCCCGACGTCACCGGCTGCCCGGAGGTGGACCTGCGGATCACCGATCCGCGCTGCGACCCTCCCTCGGCGCCCTGGCCCGAGGTGCCGGAGCGCCCGCTCCGGCTCGCGGGCGGGTTCCTCGCCTGGCGGCCCCCCGCCGACGCGCCGCCGGTGGTCCCGCCGCCCGCGGGGCCGTTCACCTTCGGGAGCTTCAACTCGCTCGCGAAGGTGAGCCCCGCCACGCTCGCGCTCTGGCGCGCGGCGCTCGCCGCCGTCCCCGGGAGCGAGCTCCTGGTGAAGAGCCCGGCGCTCTCCGACGACGCCACCCGCGAGGGCTTCCGGCGGCTGGCGTCCGCGGCCGGCCTCCCGCCCGAGCGGCTGCGGCTGGCCGGCCACGCGCCGGGGGCGCGGGCGCACCTCGCCGCCTACGGGCAGGTGCACGTGGCGCTCGACACCTTCCCCTACAACGGCACCACGACCACCTGCGAGGCGCTCTGGATGGGCGTCCCGGTGCTCTCGCTCGGCGGCGAGACCCACGCCTCCCGCGTCGGCGCGAGCCTGCTCGCGGCGGTGGGGCTCGGGGAGCTCGCCGTGCGGCGGCCGGAGGACCACGTCCGCGCGGCCGCGGCGCTGGCGGCCTCGCCGGAGCGGCTCGCCGGGCTGCGCGGCTCGCTGCGCGCGCGCCTGCGGGCCTCGCCCCTCCTCGACGGCGGCCGGCTCCTCGACGAGCTCGAGCGCGGGCTCCGCGCCTTCTGGGCCGAGCGGGCCCGCGATCCGCGCGCCCGCGTGGCCTAGCCGGGCGGCGCGCAGCCCGCGACCGCGAGCATGTGATCCACCCGCGACTGCACGGTGTGCCGCCCGAGGACCGCCTCGCGGCCCCGCGCCGCCAGGGCCGCCGCGCGGTCCGGGTGCGCGAGGTAGTGCGCCACCTTCCGCTCGAGCTCCTCCAGGCTGCCGTAGCAGTCCACCTCGACGCCGACCTCGAAGAGCGCCGCCAGGTCGTCGGAGCGCTCCGCGAGCACGAAGCCGCCGCAGGCGAGCACGTCGAAGACGCGCATGGTCACGATGTCCATCTGGTAGAGCCGGCCCAGGTCCACGTTCACGGCCGACCCGCAGTAGATCCGGTCGAGCTCGTCGCCGTGGCCGGCCGGGCCCATGTAAGCGACGCCGCCCCCCTCCGCCTCCCGCCAGCCCTCGTCGCCCCAGACCCGCGGCGCGAAGCGCGCCAGCCGCCGCACCGCCGCGAGCCGCTTCAGCGCGGCGGCGATCTCCGACGCCGCGCGGACGGCCTCGGGGTGGGCGGCGGCGAGCGCCGGCCAGCGGCCCGCCAGGAGCGCCGGCACCCGGTGCGCCGAGAGGTCCCGGCTCTGCGCCTCGAGCACCCACGAGAGCGCCGCGAGGCCCGTCCCGCGCGCGCCGGGCCCGTGCGCCGCCTCCCAGGCCTCGAGGAAGGCCCGCTCGTGCCGGGCGACGTCGGGGACCATGCTCGAGCCGACCACCGAGACGGCGGCGCGGTGGCGCGCCGACTCCGGCCCCGAGACGTCCACGGGGCGGCGCCGCGCCGGATCGGCCGCCAGCGGCAGGTGCTCCACGTGCGGGAAGCCGGCGGCGCGGTACTCGGCGACCGCGCCGCGGCGGTAGGTGAAGATGAACGACCGGCCCGGCTCGCCGCAGGGTTGGAGGTCGCTCGTGGCCGGGTCGATCTCCCAGCAGACGAGCGTCACGCCGTGGGCCGCGCAGAACTCGGCCAGCCCGTCCACGTAGTTCACGGCCGCGAGCAGCGCCGGGCGGAGCCGTCCGAGCGACCGGGAGAGCTCCTCGCGCGAGAGCCGCCCGAGGTCGAGCGTGAAGGGGGCGAGCCCGGCGCGCTCCAGGCCGGCGGCGAGGTCCTGCACGAAGAGCCCGCCGCTCGCGAGCGCCGCGACCGGCCGGTCGTGGCGCCCCTCCAGCAGGCGTCGCTCGACCCCGTACACCTGCCCGAGCAGCGGGTGGAGCACGAGCCCCCCGCGCAGCCCCCGCCGGCGCTCCTCGACCAGATCCGAGCCGAGCAGGAGCCGGAGCGTCCCCGCCCGCAGGGCCCCGGAGAGATCGTGACGCGAGAGCGCCAGCCGCATTAGCCACGGGTCGCGCTCCCAGGCGACCACGAGCCGCCCCCCGGCGAGGAGCGCGGCGGCGAGCTCCCCGAGCCCGAGCCCGAAGAGGAAGGCCTCGTCGCCAGCCTGCCGCGCGAGCCCGGCGGCGGCCTCCGGCCCGACGCGGAGCGGGAAGCGCTGCATGCCGAGGACGTACTCCGGACCCTCGGCCCCCTCGACCACGTGGTCGCTGCCGGCCGGCCAGGAGAGGCGGACCACCAGCTCCGGGTCGCGCTCCGCCAGCGCGAGCAGGTTCTTCTCGAGCGTCAACGCCGGTCCTTCTCCCGGGCGGCGCGCTTCTTCCCGGCGGCGACCAGCTGCCGCACCTTCGCGCCGCCCTTCTTGCCGCCGCGCGGCCCGCCCTTCTTCCCGCCTTCCCGGCCGATCTCGGCGTAGTACCCCTCGCCGCGCGTCGCGCGGGTCCGCTCGCCGCCCCGCCGCCCCGCCTCGCGGACGGTGAGCGCGGCGTCGTCGCCTCCCCGCTGCGCCGCCAGCCAGCGCTCGACGAAGGCGGCCAGCCCGGCGACGTCGTCCGGGCCGAAGCAGGGGAGCGCGCGCGGCGGCGGCTCGTCGGTGACCAGGGCCACCACGCCGCGGTCGCGCTCGCAGAGGAAGGCGCGGCTCACGGCGCGCCGGTGCACCTCGACCCGCGGCATGGGCTCGGACTTGAAGCCCTCGGCCAGGACGAGGTCGGCCGGCGGGAGCAGGGCCCCGAGCGCGCGCGCGCCCTGGATGGGCGGCCCGAAGTAGGCCACGCCGGACGGGCCGGAGATGGCCGCGGCGATCGCCCCGGCGCGGCGCAGCACCTCCGTGTCCTTGCCGGGCGCGTCGAACTCGTGCGGGTGACCGGTGTGCTTGAGCACCGCCACGGTGAGGCCGCGCCGGGAGAGCTCCGGCAGGAGCAGCGAGAGGATCCGGGTCTTGCCGGCGCCGCTCGGGCCGCTGAAGCCGAGGAGCGGGGTCACCGGCCCTCCTCGAGCAGCCAGGTCTCGACCGGCGTCCCCTCGGCCAGCTCCCCGGCCTCGGACGGCGCCACCACGAGCGCGTCGGCCAGGGCGGGCCCGCGGATCTGCGCGGCGTCGCGGCCGATGGGCCGGACCCGCCCGTCGTCGTCGAGCCGCGCCCAGATCAGGCGCGCGCGCCCGGGCTTGCCGCGGAGCGGCGCCGCGAGGCGGAGCTCCAGCCGGCGGCGGAAGGGGCGCGCCGCGCCCGCGAGCCGCAGGAGCGCCGGGCGGACGAAGACCTCGAAGGCGACGAGGCAGGCGGAGGGGCTGCCCGGGAGACCGAACACCGGCTTGCCGCCGGACAGCGCGAAGAGGAACGGCTTGCCGGGCTTCATCGGGACCCCGTGGACGCGCACCTCGGCCCCGAGCCGCTCGAGCGCCGCGCGCACGTGGTCCCGGGCCCCCACCGAGACCCCGCCGACGGTGAGCACCGCGTCCGCCGCGGCGAGCGCGCCCCGCAGCTCGCCGGTCAGCGCGTCGAGGTCGTCGGGCACGCGCCGGAGCTCCACCTCGGCCCCGAGCGCCGCCAGGGCGGCCTCGAGCACCGGGCCGTTCGAGTCGGGGGTCCGGCCGCGCACCACCTCGTCGCCGGTGGCGAGCACGACCGCCCGCGGCCGGCGCACCGCCACCACCTCCTGCACCCCGACCGCGACGCACAGCCCGAGCTGCCGCGGACCGAGGCGCGCGCCGGCCTCGAGCGCGAGCCCGCCCGCCGGCACGTCCTCGCCCTGGGGACGCACGTGCTCGCCCTCGCGGACCGGCGCGCGGAAGCTCACCCATGCGCCCTCCTCGCGCGCCGCCTCCTCGCGGACCACCGCGTCGGCCCCCGGCGGCAGCGGCGCGCCGGTGTAGATGCGGGCCGCCTGCCCCGGCCCGAGGGGCGCGCCGGGGAGATCGCCCGCGAAGATGGCGCGGACCACCTGCAGCCGCGCCGGGCCGGTGACGTCCGCGGCGCGGACCGCGAAGCCGTCCATGGCGGAGCAGGTGAGGGGCGGCGCGGGCCGGAGGGCGTGAACCGGCTCGGCCAGCCGGCGGCCGGACGCGAGCGAGAGCCGCACGCGCTCTGGGGCGAGCGGCGCCACGGCCTGCACCACCGCGTCCTGATACCGACCGAGCTTGTCCATCCCGCCGATACTCTCCCGTCGCGCCCCTACCCATCCAGCCCGAACTCCGCCGTCCTCCGGACCCGCGCTGAAAACTTTG
Source organism: Anaeromyxobacter paludicola (assembly GCF_023169965.1). Lineage (NCBI taxonomy): Bacteria > Pseudomonadati > Myxococcota > Myxococcia > Myxococcales > Anaeromyxobacteraceae > Anaeromyxobacter > Anaeromyxobacter paludicola. The sequence continues at coordinate 1,242,024 of NZ_AP025592.1, forward strand.
CGCACGGTGGACCTTGATCCCGGTCCAGGCGCAAGCTCTGCATCAAAATGCTCGTAAATTCCGGGCCTGGGTTGTGCAAACAGACCGCGATCAAGATTTCGTTCGAGCGCGGCCCGGGAGGACCCCTTGCTTTCCATCTCACCCGTCAACGACTGCAACGCCTGCTCGCTGGGCATCGCCTCGGCCGGCCGCTGCAAGCTCTCCCCCACCACCCGCGAAGCCGGCGCCACGCTCTGCGCCCAGGGCGAGCGGCCCCGGACCGTCTACTTCATCAAGGAGGGGTTCGTGAGCCTCTCCGCCGTGAGCCCCAAGGGCGCCGAGCTCCAGCTCACCCTGCGCGGCCCGACGGCGCTCCTCTGCACCGAGGCGCTCCACGGCGAGCCCTCCCCGTGCGAGGTGCGCGCCCTCTCCCGGGTGAAGCTCTGCGGCATCTCCGGGGACGCGATGAGCACCTGGGTCGGCCCCGAGCGGAGCCCGGCGCGCGTGGTCCTCGACCTGCTCCTGTCCGAGTCCCGCCAGCAGCGGGACGAGGTGAACTTCCGCCAGGGGGACTGCCTCTCCCGGGTGGCCCGGTTCGCGCTCGCCCACGCCCGCTTCCTGGCCGACCGGCCCAACGCGGTCCGCAAGCAGGTGGTGGCGCGCCTGCTGGGGATGCGCCCCGAGACCCTGTCGCGCTGCCTCACTCGCCTCGAGAAGGACGGCGTGGTAGACGCCTCGCGAGGCGTGCGGGTGCTCGACGCCCGGCGGCTCGCCGCCATCGCGATGGAAGATGTGGCCGCCTGACGCTGTTCCGTCTAGAGAACCCACTTGAGGTGAATCCATGTTCGGTCTGAGAATGCCGGAGCTGCTCATCATCCTGGGCGTCGTCGTCGTGCTGTTCGGCGGCAGCAAGCTGCCCGAGCTGGGGAAGGGGCTCGGCGAGGGGATGAAGAGCTTCCGGAAGGCGATGAAGGAAGCGCGCGCGGACGACGACGAGGAGCCGGCCACCAAGTCGCAGAAGGCCAGCTAGCTCGGCCCGAGCGGCGCTCCACCGCCGGAGACGAGGACGCCCGCGGCGCGCTGCGCTCGCGGGCGTTCTTGCGTCCGGGGCCGGGAGCGAGCCGCGCGCGACGGCAGCGGCGCCCGCGAGGACGGCTCGCGAGCGCGCTCCCCGGCCTCGGGCGCGGCTAGCGTCCCTGCAGGTTGCCCGCGCTCGGCAGGAGCGCGCCGTCCTGCTGCACCAGCCAGCGCAGCACCTCGAGCGAACCGAGGAGGCCGACGACCTTCCCCTCCCCGTCCACCACCGGCAGCTGGTGCACGCCGTTCGCCGCCATCAGCGACGCGGCCTCGGAGACGGGCGCGCCCTCGGGCACGGTGAGCGCGGCGTGCGTCATGCCGTCGAAGACGGTGGCGTCGCCGGCGCCCGGCCGGAGCAGGTCGGTCTTGGAGACGATGCCGAGGGGCCGGCCCTCGGCGTCCACCACCGGGAGCGCGTCGAGGTCGCGCTCCAGCAGCAGCGGCGCCACCTCGGCGAGCGGCAGATCGCTCCGCACGGCGACCACGCCCCGGGCGCAGAGCGCGCCGACCGCGGTCCGGTCGGCGGCCGAGGGCTCCGGATCGGCCGCGTCGCGCGCCGCCGGGCGGAGGTCGGGGCCGGCGCCGTGGCAGTCCACGAAGCGGTCCGCGCCCGCCGGGGCGCCGGTGATCCCGCCGCTCCGGTCGCAGGAGAGGCAGAGGTCGAGCGCCATCGACTGCCGGCGGTCGGGGCAGCGCACGCTCGACACGGTGGTCCAGCGCCCTCCGGCCGACAGGATCTGGAGCGCGTGGATCTCGAGGGCGCGAGCGCGAAGGTGCGGCTGGGACGAGGCGGTCATCGGGTGTCCTCCGGGGCGGAACGTCATTCAGGAGCCGTGCCGGTTCGGGCCGGGGCGAATCTGGGCAAGATCCGGATATTCAACGGTTTTGGGGCGCGAATTCTGCGCTCGCGCCCGGCGGCGCGGCACCTTCTGCACCGGGTAGCCCCTCGGCGAGCGCTTTACGGCGGGCATCCCCCTTGAAAGGATCAGGAAAGGAGGTTCGCCATGAAGCGCATCCTGGTGGGGGTGGACGGGTCCGAGGCTTCGGCGAAGGCGGCCCGGCTGGCGGCCGACATCGCGGTCCGGTTCGGAGCCCGGCTCACGCTGGTCTACGTGGTCCCGCGGATGCTCCTGCCGCCCGACGCCTACGGGCTCACCATCGCGGAGGTGGAGAAGGAGCACCGCGCCTACGCGGAGAAGCTGCTCGGCGACGCGGTGGTGAAGCTCGACGAGCCCGGGCTCGACGTGGACTCGCTCGTCATGTACGGCGCGCCCGCCGAGTCCCTCGCCGAGGCCGCGGTGGCGCCGGACGTGGACCTGGTCGTCGTGGGCAGCCGGGGCCGCGGAGCGGTCGCCCGCATGTTCCTCGGCAGCGTCTGCGATCGGATGGTCCACATCAGCCCGAAGCCGGTGCTGGTGAGTCATTAGTAACGGGGGCTGCGCCCCCGCCCCGCCGAGCGAAGCTCGCCGGGGCCCCACCCCTGCTCGCCGGGGCCCTTACGCCCTCGCGCCTGGGCGCGCGGGCTCGCCCGGCTGGAGGGGCGTTGCCCCTCCCCAGCTGCGCTGGGGCCCCTCCCCGGTCGCAGAGCGAGGTTCGCCTGCGCTCGTGCTCCTCTCCTGCCGCATCGTTCGTCGCGGGCGGGCGCCCGCTTGCTCCGATTGATTCCAGTCAAGCACCCGGATAGAACCGGAGTGCATGGACGAGACCCTGTTCGGGGAGCTCAAGCGCTACGTCGAGTGGGGCCCGGACGACGAGGAGGCCCTGCGCCGGCTGCACGCCGTGGCCGTGCCCGAGTTCGGCCGGATCTCGGAGGTCTTCTACGACCGCATCCTCTCGCACGCGGGCGCGCGCCAGTCGCTGACCGGCGGCGAGTCGCAGGTCGGCCACCTCAAGATCACCTTGCAGGCCTGGCTCGATCGGCTGCTCGCCGGCCCCTGGGACGAGGCCTACTTCGAGCTCCGCTGCCGGATCGGGCGCTACCACGTCCACATCGCCCTGCCCCAGCACTACATGTTCGGCGCCATGAACGTCATCCGGCGCGAGCTCAACGACGTCATCGACCGGCGCTACCTGCACGACCCGCCCTCGCTCGCGGCGGCCCGGCAGGCCGCCGGCAAGGTGCTCGATCTCGAGCTCGCGATCATGCTCCACACCTACCGCGAGGACCTCCTCGCCCAGGCGGCGCGGGCGGAGCGGCTCAGCACCTTCGGCCAGCTCGTCGGCTCGATCGGCCACGACCTGCGCAACCCGCTCGGCGTCATCGAGACCTCGCTCTACATCCTCCGCGGGCGGATGGGCGAGGACGAGCGGGCGAAGAAGCACCTCGACCGGATCGGCGACCAGCTCGGCGTCGCGAACGGCATCATCGGCAACCTGCTCGACATGATCCGCAACCGGCCGCTGGCGCGGGCCCGCGTCGCGCTCGAGCCGGTGCTCCGCGCGGCCGAGGAGTCGGTGAAGCGGCCGCCCGGGGTGGAGGTGCGGCTCGACGGGCTCGAGGGGCTTCCGGACGCGCTCGGGGACGCCCTCCAGCTCCGGCAGGTGTTCGTGAACCTGCTCGACAACGCGGTCCAGGCGGCGGCGCCGGCGGGGAGCGTGCGGGTGGAGGCGCGCGCCGCGGACGGCGCGGTCGAGGTGGCGGTCGAGGACAGCGGGCCGGGGGTGGACCCGAACGTCCGCCGCCGCCTCTTCGAGCCGCTCATCACCACCCGCGAGAAGGGCAACGGGCTCGGCCTCGCGCTGGTGAAGCGGATCGTCGAGCGCCACGCCGGCACGATCGCGTACGCTCCCCGGGACGGCGCGGGGGCCCGCTTCGTCGTCACCCTCCCCACCCGCTGACGCCATGCGCCACTACCTCGTCGTCGACGACAACCGGGACTTCGCCGAGAACCTCGCCGAGATCGTCCGCGACGCCGGGGACGAGGTCTCGGTGGCCGAGGGCGGCGCCGAGGCGCTCGTCCTCGCGCGCTCGCGCCGGTTCGACGCGCTGCTCACCGACATGCGCATGCCGTTCATGGGCGGGGCCGAGGTGGTGCACCACCTGCGGCGCGTCGATCCCGGGCTCCCGGCCATGGTGGTCACCGCCCACGCCGCCGACGACGACCTCGCCGCCGCCCGCCGCGAGGGGCTGCTGGCGGTGCTCCCGAAGCCGGTGCCGGTCGGGCGGCTCCTCGAGCTCCTCGCCGGCGCGCGCCGCGACGGCCTGGTGGCGGTGGTCGAGGACGACCCCCACCAGTCCGACAACCTGACCGAGGCGCTGCGCACCCGCGGCTTCGCCGCCGTGACCGCCGCGTCGGTGACCGAGACCGAGCGGCTCGGCCCGGTGCGCCCCTTCGCCGCGCTCTGCGACCTGCGGCTCCCCGGCGGACCCGACGGCGAGGCGATGCGCCGGCTCGTGGCCCGCTTCCCCGGGCTCCCGGTGATCGTGGTGAGCGGCGTCCCCGCCGATCCCCCGCTCGCCTGCGCCGGGCGCTTCGAAAAGCCGTTCGACACCGCCGCCCTGCTCGCCGCCCTGGAGCGGCTCCACGCCGCCCGCCCGCCCGCGCCATGACCCCCCAGACGCCCCGCCGCCCCCGCCTGCTGATCGTCGACGACAACGGCGACCTCGTGGACAACCTCCGGGAGATCCTGGAGGACGCCGGGTACCACGTCACCGGCGCCGCCAGCTGCGCGGCCGCGCTCGACGTCGCCGGCACCGAGGGCTTCGACGTCGCCCTCGTGGACCTGCGGCTGCCCGACGGCGACGGCACCGCCCTGGCGCCGCAGCTCAAGGAGGCGTCGCCGGACGGCGAGGTGGTGCTCCTCACCGGCTTCGCCACGCTCGAGTCGGCCATGGCCGCGGTCCGCGCCGGCGCCTGCGCCTACCTCGTGAAGCCCTGCGCCACCCAGGAGCTCCTCGTCACCGTGGAGCAGGCGATGCGGCAGGTGCGGCTGCACGCCGAGAAGCACGAGCTCGCCCGCCGCGCCCAGACGGCCGAGAAGCTGGCCGCCATCGGCACCATGACCGCCGGCCTCTCGCACGAGATCCGCAACCCGCTCAACGCCGCCGCCCTGCAGCTCACGGTGCTGGAGCGGCGCATCCACAAGCTGCCCGCGGAGGGGCAGCAGCCGGCGCTCCTCGAGCCGCTCTCGCTGGTGCGCGACGAGATCCGCAGGCTCGACCACATCCTCGAGGACTTCCTCCAGTTCGCCCGGCCGCGGGAGTTCGTGGCGCACACCGTGGACGTGGAGACGGTGCTGAAGAAGGTGCTGGACCTCGTGGAGGGGCAGGCGGAGCGGCGCGGGGTCCAGGTGATCCGCGACTTCCAGCCGGTGCCCCCGGTGCGCGGGGACGAGGAGCGGCTGCGCCAGGTGGTGATGAACCTCGCCCTCAACGCGGTCGAGGCCCTCCCGCCCGGCGGCTTCGTCCGGCTCACGAGCGTGCTCGAGGCGCCCGACGGCGCCGACGTCCTCATCCACGTGGACGACAACGGCCCGGGCATCCCGGCCGAGCTGCGCGAGCGGATCTTCGAGCCCTTCTTCACCACCAAGGCGGCCGGCTCCGGCCTCGGCCTGTCGATCGTGCACGCCATCGTGACCCAGCACGGCGGGACCATCTCCGCCGGCGAGTCGCCCGAGGGCGGCGCGCGGTTCACGCTGGCGCTGCCGCGGGCCGACTGACGCCAGGGCGACCCGCGGGAGGGCCGGCGCCGCCCTCCCCGCGCCCGGTCAGCCGGCCTGCTCCTCGCCCTCGTCCTCGCCGCCGCCGCGCCGCCCGCCCGAGCCGTACTCCTTCAGGCGGTACTGGATCTTGCGGACGCTGATGCCGAGGATCTCGGCCGCGCGGGAGGTGCTGCCGCCCACGATCTCGAGCGTGCGCAGGATGGCCTCGCGCTCGATGTCGTAGAGCGTGGCGCCCGGGATGAGGGCCCCGGCGCTGCGGTCGCTCGGCCGCGGCCCGCGCAGGGTGGGCGGGAGGTCGTCGGCGGTGAGCTGGCTGCTCTTGCAGAGGACCACGGCCCGCTCCACCACGTTCTCGAGCTCGCGGACGTTCCCGGGCCAGTCGTGGGAGAGCAGCGCGTTGAGCGTGCCCGGGGCGAGGTCGCGGATGTCCTTGCCGTAGGCCTTCGCGTACTTCTCCACGAAGTGGGTGACGAGGGCCGGGATGTCGCCCTTGCGCTGCCGGAGCGGCGGCAGCGTCACCGCCACCACGTTGAGCCGGTAGTAGAGGTCCTCGCGGAACTTGCCGGTCTTCACCTCGGCGGCGAGGTCGCGGTTGGTCGCCGCCACCACGCGCACGTCCACCTTGATGGTCTGCACGCCGCCGACCCGCTCGAACTCCTTCTGCTGCAGCACGCGCAGGAGCTTGATCTGGAGGGCCGGCGAGATGTCGCCGATCTCGTCGAGGAAGAGCGTGCCCCCGTCGGCGAGCTCGAACCGCCCCTCCTTGCGGCCGATGGCGCCGGTGAAGGAGCCCTTCTCGTGGCCGAAGAGCTCGCTCTCGAGCAGGGTCTCGGAGAGCGCGGCGCAGTTCACCTTGATGAACGGCTTGTCCTTGCGCTCCGACTCCTCGTGGAGCGCCTGGGCGATGAGCTCCTTGCCGGTGCCCGACTCGCCGAGGATGAGGACGGTGGCCCGCGTCGGCGCGGCCCGCTTCACCACCTCGTAGACCGCCTGCAGCTCCGGCGCGTCCCCGACGATGTTGTGGAACCGGTAGCGCTCGCGCACCCGCTCGCGCAGGCTGGCGGTGTCGCGCTTCAGGCGCAGCTTCTCGAGCGCCTTCTCGAGGACCACCAGCACCGCCTTGTCGTCGAGCGGCTTCACCAGGTAGTTCTCGGCGCCGGCCCGCATCGCCTCCACGGCGGTCTCGATGCTCGCGAAGGCGGTCATCATCACGAAGACCGCCTCCGAGCCGAGCTCGCGGGCGCGCTTGAGCAGGGTGATGCCGTCCATCCGCGGCATGCGGACGTCGGTCAGCACCGCCGCCGGCGCGAACTCGACGAGCTGCGCGAGCGCCTCCTCGCCGTCGGTCGCCTCCCGGATGTCGTAGCCCTCCTCGCGGAGGATGTCGGCGAGCCCCTTCCGAGCGTTGGGCTCGTCGTCCACGATCAGGATCCGCTCCTTGCCGGAGCTCCGATCCGGGAAGGTCCCTCCCACCAGGTCTGCCATGCGCTCCCCTTGTCGCACCTCCGCACGCAAAGGCTGCGGAAGCTACGCATAGAATGCACGGAGAGCGGGCAGCATTCCAGCAATACCGGCGCCCGGCCCCGTGTCGGGCGGCCGCGGGGTTGCCCCTCAGCCGGCGCGCGGGGGCGAGCCGGCGGCGGGGGTCGTCTCGAGGCGGCCGAGCCGGTCGTACGGGCGCCAGCGGAAGCGGGCTCCGAGCGAGTGGACCAGCGCCTCGCAGGCCTCCCGCGAGAGCCCCGGGACCCCCACGCAGCTCGCCGCCACGTCGGGGAAGGCGCGGGCGGCCTCCCGGATGAAGTCGCAGGCGGCCCCGAAGGCCCGCTCGCCGAAGGCGTTGGGGCAGAGCCGGACGTAGGTCGCCGGATCCGGCGCGTTGAGGGACACGCTGAGCGCGTCCACGCCCGCCGCGCGGAGCTCCGGCACCACGTCCCGCCCTTCCCGCAGGCTGGCGAGCCCGTCGGTGTCCACCCGGACGCGGGCCACGCCGGCGGCCTTGAGCCGGCGCGCCAGCTCGAGCAGCACGGGCAGGCGGCGGGTCGGCTCGCCGAAGCCGGTGAAGACCACCTCGGACCGCCCCGCGAGCCCGGCCGCGAGGGCCGCCGCCCAGACCTCCTCCACGCCGGGGGCCCGGGAGAGGCGGAGGTCGAAGCCGCCGACGGTGAAGCTGCCGTCCCGGATCTTGGGGCAGAAGGTGCAGGCCAGGGTGCAGGCGCTCGTCAGGTTGAGGTAGAGCGCGTCGCCGAGGACGTAGGCGTGAACCGGGGTCGGGTCAGTCGTCGGCGTGGTGGTTTCCACTGCAGGCGAGGCAATACCGCGCCTCCGGGATGGCGCGCAAGCGCTGGAGCCCCATCGGCCCGCCGCACGCCTGGCAGATGCCGTAGCGCCCCTCCTCGATGCGAGAGAGCGCCGCCTCGATCTCGTGCAGCTCGCGCCGGGCCTCGGCGGCCAGCGGCTCGGCGTCCCCGCCCCACTCCTCCCAGGCCCCCCCGCCCTGCGCGCGCGCCAGGGCGCGGCGCGGGTGGCGCAGCGCCTGGCGGCGTTCCTGGAGCAGCGTCCTGGCGTCGATGTCGATCCGGCTCATCACAATGGAGCCGCGACCGCGGCCCACCCTCCGGGCGGACCGCTTTTCACGAGCCGTGCCCGCGCACAAGGGCGCGACTTCACGCCATATTGCGATGCGGAACTTGCGCTGGAGCCCGCGAACAGCGCACAGCTTGCGTCTCTTCCTCGCACCCCAGGTCAGGGTCGAGCGGCCTGCTCCTCCTCGGCCGGCGGCGCGGGACGGCGGCCGCGGCGCATCACCGCGGCGAGCGCGCGCAGGGCGTCCACCGTCGTGAAGAGCCCGACCACCACGCCGCCGTCCACCACCACCGCCGACCCGAACTTCCGGCGCGCCATGGCCAGCGCGACCTCGTCGAGGGGCGCCTCCGGCGGCACCGCGAAGGGATCGGCGGTCATGGCCTCCGCCACCGTCTCGGTGAGCGGGTCCACGCCCCGGAGCGTCTCGAGCATGTAGATGTCCCGCTGCGAGACGAGCCCCACCAGCCGGTCCTCGTCCACCACCGGCAGGTGGCGGATGTTCCGCTCCCGCATGACGCGGTGCGCGTGCGCCAGCGTCGCGCTGCTCGAGATCACGTAAGGGCTGACGGTCATGAACCGCTGAACGGTCTGTCTGGACACGGCGGATCCCCCCTCCCCCCCAGCCGCAAGGTGGATGCCAGGAGGAGCCGGCGCGGCGCCGGCGAGGGGGTCTCTCGCAGGCCCGCAGGGGAGCCATTCCGGTTGTCTCTGCCCGCGCCATCAGTTAGCTTCCGCGGACCATGGACAAGATCTGGGTCAAGGACGTCAAGGAAGGGGAGCGCATCAAGAGCCGCTTCCTGGTCGCCCGCAAGGCCATCCCCACCGCGAAGAGCGGCAAGACCTACCTGGCGGTCACCTTCCACGACAAGACGGGGGAGCTCGAGGCCCGCGCGTTCGAGGGGATCGAGGAGCTCGCCGCGCGCTTCGAGGACAAGGACTACGTGGACGTGGAGGGCACCGTCGGCCTGTTCCAGGGGAAGCCGCAGCTCCGGCTCGAGGCCGTCGAGAAGGCCGACCCCGCCGGCGTGGATCCCGCGGAGTTCGCCTGGGCGCCGCCGCCCGAGCCCAAGAAGCCGGAGAAGTCGGGCTTCACCGAGGCCGAGGACGCGCTCTGGAGGGAGCTCGCCGCCATCGTCGAGGCGGTGGTCGATCCCAACGTGAAGAAGCTGCTCGCGGCCTTCCTCGAGGACGAGGACGTGGCCCAGCGGCTGCGGCGAGCCCCGGCCGCGAAGAGCATCCACCACGCCTACCCGGGCGGCCTGCTCGAGCACACCGTCTCCTGCCTCAAGCTCGCGCACCGGCTCGCCGACCACTACCCGCAGGTCGATCGCGACCTGCTGGTCGCCGGCGCCTTCCTCCACGACCTCGGCAAGATCCGCGAGCTCTCCTTCGAGCGGCAGATCGAGTACAGCGACGAGGGGCGGCTCATCGGCCACCTGGTGATGACGGCCCAGTGGATCCACGACAAGGCGCGCCGGGTCGGCATCCCCCGCGACCTCGAGCAGCACCTCGTCCACCTCGTGCTCGGGCACCACGGCCGGTACGAGTACGGCTCGCCGAAGCTCCCCATGACCCTCGAGGCGCTGCTCACGCACTACCTCGACGAGCTCGACAGCCGGGTGAACTCCTGGCTCAACCTCATGGGCGGCGAGGGCGGCACGCGCCGCTGGACCGACTCCAACAACGTCTACGAGCAGCACATCTGGCGGGGCACCCTCCCCACCGTGCAGGCCGAGAAGAAGGGGCCGCCCGCGGAGGTGATGACCCCGGTCATCTACGTGCCGCGCGAGGGGCGCGCCCACGAGCCGCGGCGCGGCGCCCAGCCGCCGAAGAAGAAGCAGCCGCAGAAGGAGCGGCGCGAGCAGCCCGCCCGCGAGAAGGCCGCGGCGGCGCCCGCCGGCGAGGCCGCGCAGCCGGCCGAGGCGCGCCCCGAGGGCGCCCCCGCGCACCGGCCCGAGCGACCCGATCGCCGCGAGCACCGCGCCGGTCCGGGCGGCCACGGCCCCGGCGGCCACGGCGGTCCGGGCGGGGCCGGCGGCCCGGGCGACCGGCGGCGCGGCTACACCGGTCCGCGGCTCCCGGGCGACAAGGGCCCGCAGGCCCGGCCCGCCAAGGCGGCCGGCCTGACGCACAACCCGTTCGCCGCGCTGGCGCAGAAGGTCGAGTCCGGCGAGCCGGCCCAGGCCGAGCCGCAGGAGCCGGCCGCCCCGGCGGAGGCCACCTCCGCGGCGCCGCCGCCCGAGCCGCCCCCCGCGGCCCAGGCCGAGGCGCCGGCCACCCCCGAGCAGCCCCAGGGCGGCGGGGAGCCGACCGGCCAGTAGCCCTCGAGGAGGTGGAGCGTGGTCCCCTTCGGCCGCGTGGCGGCGATCTTCGACGTCGACGACTCGCTCCTCGACGGGAACGCCGGGACCATCTTCACCTGGTACCTCTACAGCGAGAAGCTGATGCTGCCGGAGGTGCGGGCCAGGGTGCCGCGCGTCATCTACGAGTACGCGCGGCACCGGCTCACCGAGCAGGACATGGTCGAGGTCGGCTCGAAGTGCCACCTCGGGCTCCGGGCCGACGACCTCAAGGCCCACGCCCACGCCTGCTTCCAGCGCCACCTGAAGAAGCGCATCACCGCCGGCGCCGTGCGCCAGGTGCGCAAGCACCTGCTCTCGGGCCACTTCGTGGTCGTGGCCTCCGGCTCGCCGCAGTACATCATCGAGGAGGTGGCGCGGCACCTGCGCGTGCACGCCGCCCTCGGCACCCGCACCCGCATCGTGGACGGGCGGGCCACCGACCAGATCATCCCCCCGGTCGTGTTCCGCGACGGGAAGCGGGCCGCGGTGGAGCGGCTCGCCGAGCGCTACGACCTCGACCTCGCGAAGAGCTTCCTCTACTCCGACGCGCTCGCCGACGAGCCGCTGTTCGAGTCGGTCGGCCACCCGGTGGTGGTCAACCCCAAGGCGCCGTTCCGGGCCGTCGCCGAGCGGCGCGGCTGGCCGGTGGTGGAGTGGAAGGAGCGGAACAAGGGGGCGGAGCCCCCCGACACCGCCGACGAGTGGGGCAGCTGGGGCGGCTAGGGCAGCCGGAACAGCCGCCGCGCGTTCTCGGTGGTGCGCTCCCCCACCTCGTCCACGCTCACGCCCCAGAGCTCCGCCACCTTCTCGGCGGTCTTCGCCACGAAGGCCGGCTCGTTGCGCTTCCCGCGGAACGGGACCGGCGAGAGGAAGGGGCAGTCGGTCTCGACGAGCACGCGATCGCGCGGCGCGCGGCGCACCGCCTCGCGCAGGTCGTCGGCGCTCTTGAAGGTGACCACGCCGGCGATCGAGAGGTGGAGCCCGGCGTCGAGCCAGGCCTTCGCCCGCTCCCAGCCGCCGGTGAAGCAGTGCATCACCCCGCCCGCCGCCGGGAGCCCTTCCTCCGCCAGCACCCGGGCGCAGACGTCGTCGGCCTCGCGCAGGTGGATGACCACCGGCTTCTCCACGGCGCGCGCGAGCTGCAAGCTCCGGCGGAAGGCCGCCTCCTGCACCGCGCGCGGGGAGTGGTCGTAGTGGAAGTCGAGGCCGGTCTCCCCCACCCCGACCACGCGCCGATCGGCGGCGAGCGCCTCGAGGGCGGCCCAGTCCGCCTCGGGCACGTCCACCGACTCGTGGGGGTGGACGCCGACGGTGGCGCTGAAGAGGTCGGGGCGCGCGGTGGCGAGCTCGAGCGCGTCGCCGAACGACCCCGGCGCGCGCCAGAGCCCGACCAGCACCATCCGCGAGAGGCCGGCCGCCACCGCCCGCGCGATCACCTCGTCCCGGTCGCCGGCGTAGTCCTCGCGGTCGAGGTGGGCGTGCGAGTCGAGCAGGCGCGGCATCACTTCACCCGCGTGCCCGGGGCGATCGCGTCGCCCACCTGCACCACGGTGAGGTTCGGCGGCTCGCCGGCGGCGAGGAGCATCCCCTGCGAGGTGATCCCGCGGAGCGCCCGCGGGGCCAGGTTCGCCACCACCACGATCTTCTTGCCGACGAGCGCCGCCGGATCCGGGTAGGCGAGCGCGATGCCGGCGACGATGGTGCGCGGCTCGGGCTCGCCCGCGTCCACGGTGAGCTTGAGGAGCTTGTCGGCCTTCTCCACCTTCTCGGCCGCCTTCACCTGCGCCACCTTGAGCTCGACCCGGGCGAAGTCGTCGTAGCCGATGACCCCGGGGGGCGGCGGCGGGGCGGCCGGGGCGCGGGCCGAGGCCTTGGCGGCCCCCTCCGCCGGGCTCGCCGCCTTCACGACCTTCGGAGGCTCCGCCGGGACGATGAGCTTCTCGACCAGCTTCGCGTCCACGCGCGCGATCTGCGGCGGCTTCTCGGCGATCCGGACGGGCGCGCCGGCGAACGGGTCGAAGCCCTCGTCCCAGGTCCTCGGCCGCTCCTGGCCGAAGGCGGCGAGGAGCTTCGCGGTGAAGCCGGGCATCACCGGGCCGAGCAGCACGGCGACGCCGGCGAGCGCCTTGGCGGCCGAGAAGAGCAGCGCGCGCGAGGCCGGCGAGGCCGGATCCTCCCAGGGCTTCTGCTCCTGGAGCCGCTTGTTGCAGAGCCCGGCCACCTGGCTCGCGAGCCGCACCACCTCGCGCAGCTCGAGGGCCAGATAGGCCTTGCGCCCCTGATCGAGCGCCGCCCGGGTGGCCTCGGCGATGGCCGGCTCCGGCGTCTCGGAGAGCGGCTCGCCGGCGCGGGGCACGAGCGCCGCCACGCGCGAGGCGAGGTTGGCCACGTTGTTGGCGAGGTCGGCGTTGATCCGGTTGCGGAACTCCTCGAGCGAGAGGTCGAGGTCGGAGATGCCGGGCCCGAGGTTCGCGGCGTAGAAGTAGCGGAGCAGCTCGGGGTCGAGGCCGGTCTCGAGGTAGGTGCGGGCGGTGATGAACGTGCCGCGCGACTTGGACATCTTCTCGCCGTTGACGGTGAGGTGGCCGTGGACCGCCTCGCGGTCGGGCGTCTTCAAGCCCGCCGCCTGGAGCATGGCCGGCCAGAAGACGGCGTGGAAGCGGAGGATGTCCTTGCCGATGAAGTGCTCGAGCCGCGCCGGGGCGGCGGCGGCGAGGTAGCGGGCCTCGAACGCCTCGGGCGAGAGCCGCTCCCGGGCCTCCTCGGCGAAGTGGTGCTCGGCCGAGGCGATGTAGCCGATGGGCGCGTCGAGCCAGACGTAGAGGTACTTGCCCGGGAACTCGGGGTCGTCGAGCGGGAAGCCGAAGTACGGCGCGTCGCGGGTGATGCACCAGTCCTGCAGGTCGGCGAGCCAGCCCTTCACCTGCTCGCGCACCGCCGGCTCGAGGTGGCCCGGCGCCTCCACCCAGGCCCGGATCTCCGGCTCCACCTTGCGCAGGTTCACGTAGGCGTGGTCGCTGGAGCGGACCACCGGGGCGTTGCCGCAGAGCACGCAGCGCGGTTCCACGAGCTCGCGCGGATCGTAGATGGCGTTGCACCGCTCGCAGCCGTCGCCGTACTGGTCGGGCGCGCCGCACTTCGGGCAGGTGCCCTTGACGAAGCGGTCGGGCAGGAAGCGCTGGTCGTGCTCGCAGTAGAGCTGCTCGACCGACTTCTTGTAGATGAGCCCCTTCGCCTTGAGCGCCCGGTAGATGCGGTGCGCCCAGCGGGCGTTCTCCGGCGAGTCGGTGGTGTAGTAGGTCGAGAACTCGACGCCGAAGCGGGAGAAGTCGGCGTGCTGCTCGGCCCGGTACTTCTCCACGAAGGCCTTGGGGCTCATGCCGGCCTTGGCCGCGTTCACCTCGATGGGCGTGCCGTGGGAGTCGGCGGCGCAGACGTAGGTCACGTCGTCGCCGAGCATGCGCCGGCAGCGCACGTACACGTCGGTCTGGATGTACTCGACTAGGTGCCCGAGGTGGATGGAGCCGTTGGCGTACGGCAGGGCGCTGGTCACCAGGAGTCTCTCGCTCACGCTTCGCCTCTCGTCGTCGGTTCGCTGGAAAGGAAGCGGAGCAGGGCGCGCTCGAGCAGCACCCGCCCCTCGCCTCCGGTCTTCATGGCGACGTCGCTCTCGGCCAGCGCCGAGAGGAAGTCGAGCAGCTCGCCCCGCCCGTAGCGGAGCGAGGCCTGGTACTTCATCCAGAACCCGTAGGGCTTCTTCTGGCCGAGCTCCTCCCGGGAGATGGAGGGCAGCACCAGCGCCTCCCACTCCGAGACCGAGCGCAGCCGCCGCTCCCCCGCCGCCGCCCGCGCCCGCTCGCGCTCGACCACCAGCCGGCGCACCGTGGCCGCGAGCGAGCCGAGGAGCATGTGCGGGCTCGCGCCGTCGGCGAGGCTGCGCGAGAGCACGCCCAGGGCGCGCGGCAGGTCGCGGGCCTCGACGGCGTTGCCAAGGGCGAAGAACGGATCGGCGGCGACCCGCGTGACGAGCTCGTCCACGTCGGCGGCCCGGATGACCTTCCGGTCGCCGACGAACGCCGCCAGCTTCGCCACCTCGCTCGCGAGCTGCCGGGCGTCGTCGCCGACGAGCTCGGCGAGGCGCGCCTCGGCGCCCCGGTCCACGCTCTTGCCGGTCCCGGCGAGGAGCGCCTCGAGCACCGGCCCGAGCACCGGCCGCTCCTGCCCGAACGGCCCCTCCACCTCGATGGCCAGCGAGACCCTGCGCCCCGCCGCGACGAGCTTCTTCACGAGCGGCAGCCGGCCGTCCACCTTGCCGGCGGCGACCACCAGCACGTGCCCCTTCGGCAGCCCGTCCCCGAGGAGCGCGTCGAGCGCGGAGGCGTCGTCGCGGGCGGCCTTCATCTCCCGCTCCCGGGCGAAGGCGGACGCGGCGGCGACGAAGGCGCGCCCCTCCTCCCCCAGGTCGAGCCCGAGGTCGCGCTCGAGCGCCGGGAGGTCCCCCTTCCCCTTCTTCGCGCCGGGCGCGGCGGCGAGGTCGTCGGCGCTCCAGCCGGCCTTGGCGGCGAGGGCGAGCAGCCGCCGGGCCGCCTCGCGCTGCCGCCCCTTCTCCCACATCTCGCGGGCGCGGTCGAAGGCGCCCTGGGCGTCCTCCTTCGAGGCGAGGAAGGCGGGCTCGCGCAGGAGCACCACCTTGCCGCTCCCGAAGAGGCCCCGGGTGGCGAGCTCGGCCGCCACCTCGGCCGGCGAGGCCGCCGGGTCGAGCTCGACGAGGTCGAGCGCGCGCCGCGCCTCCGGCACCAGCGCGCCGCAGAGCTCGGCGGCGGCCCGGGCGGCGAGGAAGGCGTCGCCGTCGAGGAGGTAGACCGGCGCGGGCGAACCGGCGCGCGCCTCCGCGAGGCAGCCCTCGAGCGTGTGGGAGGCGGCGGCGCGCGGCCGGCGGGGACCGGGGCTAGCCATGGAACCACCCGATGAGCATGCGCTCCAGCGCGAGGGCCGGGGCGCCATTCTGCCGGAGCGCCCGCAGGGCCTGCTGCACCCGGTCGCGGCGGCGCAGCACCGCGGGCGGGGGGAGCGCCTCCGCCGCGCGGCGCGACAGGGGCGCGAGATCCGGCAGCGCCAGCGTCGCGCCGTCGCCGGCCACCCCCACCGCGAGCACGTCGCGGAGCCAGACCAGGAGCAGCTCGCAGGTCTCGCGCGCCAGGTCGCGATCCTTGCCGGCGCGGGCCGCGTAGCCGAGCCAGGCGCCGGCGTCGGCCGGGTCGAGCGAGGCCGCCTCCTCGACCGCCTGCCGCCGCTCCTCCAGGGCCTCGGCGTCGAGCCCGAGCGCCCGCCCCAGCGAGCCGCCGGCGAGCGCGGCGGCCACGCGGGCGGCCGCGGGCTCCCAGCCCTCCGCCAGGAGCCGCGCCGAGACCAGCTCGTCCGGCAGGGGCGCGAACGGCACGCGCAGGCAGCGCGACTTGATGGTGGCGAGGAGCCCGTCGGGCGAGGACGAGACGAGCACCAGGGTGGTGTCGTCGGGCGGCTCCTCCAGCGTCTTCAGGAGCGCGTTCTGCGCCTGCACGTTCATGGCGTCGGCCGGGTCGACGACCACGAACCGGCGGCGCCCCTCGAAGCGCTTCATCCCGAGCCGCCGGTCCACCAGCTCGCGGATCTGATCGACGACGATCTCCTTCGAGGGGGTCCGCCCGCCCTTCGGCTCCCAGCGGCCGGCCTTCGCCATCTCGCGCTCCTCGGCGAGGAAGAGGACGTCGGGGTGGAGGCCGCGGGCGATGCGGGTGCACGGGCCGCACGCCCCGCACGCGTCGGCGCCGGCCGCCGCGGGCCCCTCGCAGTTGGCCGCCTGGGCGAGCAGCCGCGCCGCGGCGCCCTTCCCCACCCCGGCCGGCCCGCCGAACAGGTAGGCGTGGTGGAGCGCGCCCCGGGCGAGCGCGGCGCGCAGCGAACCGACGGCCCGGTCCTGGCCGATGATCTCCGCGAAGGGCATGGGAGGAGCGCGAAAATAGCATAAGGGACCGGACGGCGCGCCGCCGGAACGCGCGGGCGCGGGCGCGGGCGCGCAGCGCCTCTCGCGGCGGCCGGCGCCCGGGTCAGGCGCTGCGCGCGGCCGCCTCGCGCCCGGCGAGGCGGGCCACCGCGTCCGCCAGCTCGGCGGGGCCGATGGGCTTCGCGAGGTAGAGCTGGTACCCGGCGCCGAGCGCCTCCTGCCGGTGCTCGGTCTGGGTGAAGGCGGTGAGCGCCGCCGCGGGGATGGCGCCGCCGCGCTCGGGCGGCAGGGCGCGCACGCGGCGGATGAGGCTGTAGCCGTCCTCGCCGGGCATGCCGATGTCGCTCACGAGCACGTCGGGCCGGTCCTGCGCTAGCAGCCGGAGCGCCCCCTCGACGTCGCGGGCGGCCGACACCACCGCGCCGGCCTGCTCGAGCAGCTGCCGCACCACCTCGAGCGTGTCCGGGTCGTCGTCCACGATGAGGACCCGGAGCCCCCCGAGCGCCGCCGGGACCCCCGGCTCCGGCGCCGCCCGCAGCGCCGGGCGGGCCGCCTCGGCGCGCGGCCGCGGGCGGAGCTGCACGTTCGGGAGGCTCACCGTGAAGGTGGCCCCGAGCCCCTGCCCCGGGCTCTCGCCCTGCACCGTGCCCCCGTGCGCCTCGACCAGGTGCCGGACGATGGCGAGCCCGAGCCCCATGCCCCCGTGGACGCGGGTGGTGCTCGAGTCGGCCTGGCGGAACCGCTCGAAGACGTGCGGCAGGAACTCCGCGTCGATCCCCTTGCCGGTGTCCTGGACCTCGACGAGGACGCGCCCGTCGGCGCCGCGCAGCCGCACCTCCACCCGCCCCCCGTCCGGCGTGAACTTCACCGCGTTGGTGAGCAGGTTCCAGAACACCTGCTGGAGCCGGCCGGCGTCGCCGGAGACCGCGCAGCCCTGCGCCGCGAAGACGGCAGTGATGAGGATGTCGCGCGCCGCCGCCGCCGGGCGGACGGTGTCGATGGCCGCCTCCAGGATGGGCACGATCTCGAGCGGGCGGACGTCGAGCCGCAGCTCGCCGCGGACGATGCGCGAGACGTCGAGCAGGTCGTCCACGATCTGCGCCTGGGTGGTCGCCCCGCGCTCGATGGCCTCCACCGCCCGGGCGGTGGAGGGGGCGTCCAGCTTCCCCAGCCGCAGGAGCCGGGCCCAGCCGAGCACCGAGTTGAGCGGGGTGCGCAGCTCGTGGGAGAGCGTGGCGATGAACTCGTCCTTGGCCCGGTTGGCCCGCTCGAGCTCGGAGCGCGCCGCCTTCTCGCGGGCGAGCACCGCCGCGCGGGCCTCCTCCACGCGCCGGCGCTCCGACATGTCGCGGAAGACCAGCACCACGCCGGCGGTGCGGCCGCGGCGGTCGCGGATGGGCGCGGCGGTCCCCTCGATCGGGATCTCCCCGGCGGCGCCGTCGATGGCGGCGCGCGGCGGGAGCTTCACCACCCCGTCCACGAGCGCCCGCTCCGCGGGGTGCGGCAGCCGCTCGCCCTCGGGGCCGTGCAGCCGGAAGACCTCCGCCAGCGGCCGGCCGGCGGCGCCCGCCTCGGAGCAGCCGGTGAGCCCCTCCGCCACGGCGTTCATGAGGGTGACCCGCCCGCGCATGTCGCAGGCGATCACCGCGTCGGCGATGCTGCCGATGGTGGTGCGGAACCACTCGCGCTGCTCGCGGAGGGTCTCCTCGACGTGGCCGCGATCGTCCTCCATCCGGAGCAGCGTGCTCGCGTTCCACCAGACCACCACGCCGCCGGCGACGATGCCGGAGACGACCATGAACGAGGCGCCGAGCAGCGTCTCGTGCCCGGAGCCGACGCCTGCCACGAGCAGGAGCCAGCCGAGCACGAGCGGCAGGAGCACCACCGCGAGGAGCAGCCGGCGCGCCACGAACCCGACCGGCGAGGCCGAGGAGACCACCCGCATGAAGCCCGACTCGGGCCGGCAGAGCAGCACCGCCGTGCAGAGGAGCGCGAACCCGATGCCCGAGTGGAGGGTGAGCGAGCCGGTCTCGCCGCGGACGAGGGGCGGCTCGACCCCGTACGTGTAGCCCACGATCGACTGGAGCGGGAGCAGGGCCGCCGTGAGCGCCAGCATCTGGGCCGGCCGGTGCCCGCGCCGGGTCTCCCAGTCGAGCAGGACCAGCGCGCAGCCGACGAGGAGCAGCGTGAGCGCGCTCGACGGGGCCATGCGCCCGGGGTGCACGTCCCCCACCGGATCCTGGAAGAGGAACTGGTCGAGGTGGAGGTCGGCGACCGCGACGTACTCGGCGGTGGTGCCGAGCCCGAGCAGCGCCACCGCGAGGCCGAGCGCCATCCCCAGCCGCCGCGCCCCGCGCGACCGGGGCTCGGGCGCCAGGATCCAGACCGCGAGCCCGCCCAGGAGCATGCCCAGGGCGGCGTTGGCCTTCATGCTGGCGTGGCCGGGCGCGAGGGTCTTGAGCGCCTGGAGGTGGAACAGCCAGCCGCAGAGCACGAGGGCGCCGGCGAGCGCCACCGCGGCGCCGAGGGCGCGGCCGAAGTGCCGGAAGGAGACGCCGAAGCTCGCCTGGTCGCTGTCCACTGGCTCGAACCGGGGGGTGGCGGAAGTGTCGCCTCAACGGGCCGAAAAGGGAAGCGGCCGGCCCCTGCCGGGCAGGCCGGAGAGCGGACCGGGCCGGCCGCGGCGACGCCGCGGGCTCACCCCTCCCGGCCGAAGGTGACCGCCCCGAGGAGCGCGCCCATCCCCCCGGCGACCGCCGGGTTGCAGGCGATGCTTCAGGTCGAGCCGAGGGCCCGGGAGAGGAAGCTGTACCCGAGGCCGAGCGCGGCGCCGGCGGCCACGCCCTTGAGCACGGCGGCGAGCCGCCGCGCCGCCGGAGCTGGCGCCGGGCGCGCGGGAGGGTTCCCACCCGCGGTGGGGGACGGAGGCGGCGCGGAGGGGTCCGGGAGAGCCATCGGAGGTGGGAGGCCGGAGCCGCGCGGAAGGGTTCGGCGGACCGGGAGGGTCAGTGGGCCTCGGCCCAGCTGTGGCCCGCGCCCACCTCGACCTCGAGCGGCACCGCCAGCTCGGCGGCCCCGCCCATCTCCTCGCGCAGGATCGCGGTCACCTCGGCCTGCTCCGCCTCCGGCGCCTCGACCACCAGCTCGTCGTGGACCTGCAGCAACAGGCGCGCCGAGAGCCCGCGCTCGCGCAGCACCCGGTCCACGCCCAGCATGGCGATCTTGATGACGTCCGCCGCGGTCCCCTGGATCGGCGTGTTGACCGCCATCCGCTCCGCCGACTGGCGCAGCGCCGGGTTGCGCGCGGTGATCTCCGGGAGCGCCCGCTTGCGCCCGAAGAGGGTCCGCACCTCGCCGGTCCGCCGCGTCTCGGCGATGATCCCGTCGAGCCAGCGCTTCACCGCGGCGTAGCGGGCGAAGTAGCGGTCGATGATCCCCTGCGCCTCCGCCGGCGGGAGGTCCAGCCGCTGCGAGAGGCCGAAGGCGGAGAGCCCGTAGGCGATGCCGAAGTTGAGCACCTTCGCCACCCGGCGCTGATCCGCGGTGACGTCGCCGGGCGCCACGCCGAAGGTCTCGGCCGCGGTGCGGGCGTGCACGTCCTCGCCGGTGCGGAAGCTCTCCAGGAGCGCCGGGTCGGCGGCGTAGTGGGCCAGGATGCGCAGCTCGATCTGCGAGTAGTCGGCCGAGACCAGCAGGTGCCCGGGGGGCGCCACGAAGGCGGCCCGGATGCGGCGCGAGAGCTCGGTGCGGACCGGGATGTTCTGGAGGTTCGGGTCCGAGGAGCTGAGCCGGCCGGTGGCGGCCCCGCCCTGGTGGTAGGTGGTGTGGATCCGCCCGTCGGCCTCGACCAGCTGCGGCAGGGCGTCCACGTAGGTGCCCTTGAGCTTGGCGAGCGAGCGGTGCTCGAGCACCAGCGCCGGGAGGCCGTGCTGCTCGGAGAGCTTCTCCAGCACCTCCTGATCGGTGGAGGGGCCGGTCTTGAGCCGCTTCAGCACCGGGAGCTTCAGCTCCTCGAACAGCACCTGGGCGAGCTCGCGCGTCGAGGCGATGTTGAAGGCGTGGCCGGCCGCGGCGTGGATGCGGGCCTCGAGGTCGCGGATCGCCTTGCCGAACTCGGCGCTCATCGACTCCATGGCGCCGCGGTCCACCGCCACCCCGGCCTCCTCCATGGCGGCGAGGACCGGCACGAGCGGCCCCTCCACCCCTTCGTACAGGGCGGTGAGCCCCTCGTCGGAGAGCGCCTGCCGGAGCCGCGCGGCGAGATCCACCAGCGCCGCCGCGCACGGGACGGCGTGGGCCGCGACCCGGTCCACCGGGAGCTCGCCCGGGAGGGCCGCCCCGCGGCGCCCGCTCCCCGCCCCCTCGAGCGGCGGCAGCTCGCAGGAGAGCCGCTCCCGCGCCACGTCGGCGAGGGCGTGCTCGCGCCGGGTGGGCAGGAGCAGCCGGCTCGCGAGCTCGGTGTCGAAGGCGGCGGCCGCGGCGGGCGCGAGCCCGAGCCGGCGGAGGGCGTGGAGCTCCGGCTTGAGGTCGTGGGCGACGAGGCGCGGCCCGCCCGGCGCGAAGAGCGGCGCGAGCGCCTCGGCGGCCACCGCCGGCGCGAGCTGCGCCGGGGCGCCCAGGTAGCGGTGGCCGAGCGGCAGGTAGAAGCCGCGCCCCCCGCCGGCGAGGGCCAGCCCCGCCACCGGCGCCGCGCGGGGCGCCTCCCCGTCGCGCAGGGCGCGCAGGCCGATCTCCTTCGAGTCGAGGAGGTGGGCCACCGCGGCCTCGAGCGCGGGCCGATCGAGGAGCACCTCGACCGCCTCGTCGCGCCGGGTCGGCGGCGGCGCCGGGAGGTCCTTGAGGAGCCGCGAGAACTCGAGCTCGCTGAAGAGGGCGCGCACCTCGCCGTCGTCGGGGACGCGCCGGGCGAACGCCTCCGGCCCCTGCGGCACCTCCACGTCGCACTTGATCTCGACGAGCTTGCGGTTGAGCCGGATCCGATCGGCGCTGGCGACGATCTTCTCCTGGAGCTTCTTGCCGCCGCGGCTCACCGCCTGCGGGATCTCCTCCGGGCGGGCCAGCATCGCCTCGACGGTGCCGAAGTGGCGCACCAGCGCGGCGGCGGTGACCTCGCCGACCCCGGGGATGCCCGGGACGTCGTCGATCTTGTCGCCCAGGATCGCCATGTACTCGATCACCTGCGACGGGGTCACCCCGAGCTTCTTCTCCACCTCGGCCGGCCCGGTCCACCCGCCCCGCCCGCTCGCCTCGGCCATCGGGTCGTAGAGCGAGAGCCGCTCGTCCACCAGCTGCGCGAAGTCCTTGTCGCCGGTGACGACCACCACCTCGAAGCCCTGGGCGCGGGCGCGGCAGGCGAGCGTGCCGATGACGTCGTCGGCCTCGAAGTTCTCGAGCTCCACCGCCGGGACGGCGAGGGCCTTCGCCACCTCGCGCACCAGCGGGAACTGGCGCTGCAGGTCGTCGGGCGCCTCGGGCCGGCTCGCCTTGTAGCCCGGGTCGAGGTCGTGCCGGAAGCTCCTCCGGCCCTTGTCGAGCACCAGCGCCACGTGCGTCGGCGCGTGCTCCCGGAGCGCCTTCAGCAGCATGGTGGTGAAGCCGTAGACGGCGTGGGTGGGGACGCCCTTCGTCGTGGTGAGGGGCGGGAGCGCGTGGTAGGCGCGGAAGACGAAGCCGGAGCCGTCGATGAGCGTGAGCGTCGGCACCGGCCTCGCCTCCTAGCGGATGTCCACGATGTCGCCCTGCGACTCGCCCGGGCTGGTCGCGAGGACCTGGTCGTCCGCGAACGGCACGTAGAAGCGCACGCCCTGGTCGGCCCGGTTCACCAGCCCCCGGTCGAAGGCGACGCCGGCGTGCGGGAGCGCGCCGGAGGTCGTCGGCTTGCGGTACATCGGGCTCAGGCCGGAGTGGGTGGTGATGATGAGCGCGGTGTCCTGCAGCCGCGTGCCGGTCCCCATGAAGTCGGCGCGGAACGCGATCGCCGGCCCCGGGGCGAGCGGGTCGGTCCACCACGTGTAGACCGCGCAGTAGGCCGACTGGCCCGGGCAGCGCGCCTCGGCCGGGTAGTAGATCCGGCGGGCCTTCCGGGCCAGCGCGCGGGCGCTCGAGGGGGTCGCGTCGTAGTCGGCGGTGGACCAGGCGAGCGCGTACCGCTGCCCGAGCTGGGGCCGGCCGGCGTAGCCGGTGACCGAGCCGATCAGCACGAGCCCGCCGCTGCGCACGGTCAGGTGCACCTGGCTGCCGATGACGCCCGCGGTGGCGTCGAACCGGGGCAGCGCGGAGAGGCAGTGGGTGCCGCTCGCGTTCAGGTCGGAGAGCGCCACCGCGCCGCCCGGGTAGTTGACCGGGTCGGGGGGGAGCACGGCGGAGATCGGCAGCACGGCGTTCCCGGCCGAGTCGAGCGGGCAGGTCGAGACGTTCTGGCCGCTGGCCGGGGTGACCACGGCCAGATCCTGCCGGCCGTTCGCCGCGTCGTCGCCCACGCCGAGGAAGGGATCCGAGAGCGCCGCGGTGACCCGCCAGGCGGTCCCGAGCTGCTCCTGGAGCGCGACGGCCGGCGTGCCGTCGGCGAGCTGGAAGAGCACGCCCGGCCGGTACGCCAGGGAGGGCAGCACGCCCTGCCAGACCACCTGGAACTGCTCGGCCCGGGTGAAGCCCGGGGTGACCTCCACCCGCTTCGGCAGCAGGGTCGAGTCCAGGGTGAGCGCCACGGTCTCGTCCTCGGGATCGCCGAGGCCGAGCGCCTCTCCGGTGATCGCGCTCGAGGGGACGGCCGAGGTGACGGTGTAGGCGCGCACCCGGGTCGAGTCGTTCACGAGGAGGGAGACGTCGCTCGGCATGTCCCAGCGGCCGAGGTCCACCATGTAGACCTTGCCGTCCGAGCTCGGGACCGCGGCCACGGCGGAGGTGTAACGCTCGCCGGACCCCGGCGCGATGCGCTGGAGCGGGAAGCCCTGGTTCGTGTCGAGCATCGCGTAGATGCCGTTGCCGGCCGAGGCGGGCGGCAGGGCGATGGAGATGCCGAGCGGGTAGCCGGGGACGTGCACCGGGGCCCGGAACGGCTGCGCCGGGACCGGGTTCCGCGAAGGCACGGCGCTCGCGGCGGGGTCGGAGGCGAGCGCGCGGGCGGCCTCGTCCAGGGTGACGAGGCCGCAGTCGATCTCGCGATCCGCCCCGCAGGCGCCCTCGTCGAGGACCGCGTAGACCCGCAGCTTCGGATCGGCGCCGAAGGTGTCGGGCGCCGACGGGAGCCGCTCCCGGACGTAGGCGGCGGCGACCAGGCGCGTCGGGGCGCGGGCGTCGAGCGGGATGACGCGCCAGCCGAGGCCGGGCGGACCGGCGACCACCTCGGCCACCCCCTGCACCGTCGCCCCGCTCGCGGTGGTGAGCGCGTCGGAGGTGGCGCAGAAGATCCGCCAGGTGGCGTCGTTGGCGAGGAGCGCCGACATCTGGCTCACCTCGAAGCCGAGGTGCTGGACCCAGACCGGCCGCGCCGAGCGGGAGAGCGACGCCTTCCCCGGGTCGCGCTGGTACTCGACGACGGCGAGCTGGCCGCCGGTGAGCGCCACCACCACCCAGGCCTTGCCGGGCTGGGCGGAGGTGATGCCGGTGGCGTCGGGGCCGAGCGCCGGGATGGCCACCATGGAGAGGATCACGCTGCCCGGGGCGACCGCGTCGGAGAGGTCCACGCCGGGGTAGGCCACCGAGGCGTCGCCGGAGATCCGGTTCTCCTCGTCCCAGGTGGTGACGAGCTGCACCAGGGTCGAGCCGGCGCCGGCCGCGACGAGCAGGTCCGAGCCGCCGTCCTGCAGCGAGGTGGAGGCGAGGAAGGTGGGCCGGGGCGCGGTGGCGATGACCAGCGGGAAGACCACGCCGGGGCCGACGACCGCCGACTCGGTGACCGGGTCGATGATCTGCAGCTCGTCCCCGCGGGAGGAGGCCACCGCGAAGTAGGTCTGCAGCGTCCCCGGGTGCGCGCGGGTGACGCCCTGGAAGGCGACCACCGCGGCCGGGCCGGAGAAGCGGGCCCCCACGGTGACGGAGCTGCTGCCGCAGCCGGAGAGGGCCAGGAGGCCCGCGGCGCCGAGCGCCGCGAGCCGGGCGAGGCGGCTCATCGCTCCCTCCCGATCCGCTTCACCACCCGCGCGGCGCCGGGGTGATCGGGATCGAGCTCCACCACGCTCACGTAGCCGCGGTCGAAGGAGCCGACGTAGATCCGGTCGCAGGCGGCGACGGGCGCGCTGCCGCCGGCGCAGGCCACGTTCGGGCGCTGCTCGACGGCCATGCCGAAGGGCTGCTTGCCGAGCTCGGGCGTGCCGGTGGAGGAGAGGGCGAAGGTGCGGACCACCGTGCCGGTGTCGTCGTCGTAGAGGGTCATGCTGTCGTCGTCGGGGCTGGTCACGGCCACGAGGTCGCCCTTCCCGGCGCGCGCCGGCAGGACCTTCACCTGCGTCGAGCCGCGGTCGAGGGGGACGACGCGCGTGACGCGGGCGCTCGGGTCGCCGTAGGGCTGCTCGGTGAGCTCCACCACGGCGAGCGCGCCGGCCACGTCGTCGGTGGGCCGGGCGCCGGTGGAGGAGGCGGTGTCGGCGTCGTAGAGGCGGAGCGCGACGTAGGCGAGGCGGCTCGCGCCGGCGCGGGGGTTCGAGAGCGCGATGCCGCGCGTCTCGGCGCCGCGCACGAGATCGTAGAGGTTCACCGCCGACACCGCGTCGTCGGAGTAGAGATCCACCCAGCGGATGGGGGCGTCCCCCACCGCGGCGAAGCCCGAGGTGACGTAGAGCCGGCCCATCACCGCGTCGTAGGTGGAGGAGAAGGTGAACGAGGTCCCGAGCGAGATCCGGGTCTGCGTGGTCGGGCTCTCGAGCGCCACCTCGGTGAGGTAGCCGTCGTAGGCGGAGGCCCGCAGGAAGCTGACGAAGGCCGACTGCTGCGTCACCCCGTCCACGACGCGGCAGGCGAGCGTCACGCCGTACGGGTCCGCGAGCGCGATCTGGTTCGCGTCGGGGGCGACGTCGAGCGCCACCTTGCAGCCCTCGCCGCAGGCCAGCGCCCCCGTGTCCTCGTCGAGCGTCACCCGGTAGAGCGCGTTCTGGTTGCGCGAGGGGACGAGCACCTGCGCGGGGGGGACGCCGGACGGCGGCGTCCAGCCGGGGCAGGACTGGGCGTCGGCCACCACCACCTCGCCGCCCATGCTGCCGATCCGCGCGCTCCCCAGGATCGCGAGCGCGGCGTTCGGATCGGCCCGGGTGTCGCCCGAGGCGTCCGGATCGACGGCGATGAGCGTGCCGCCCTCGTTCAGGTCGTAGTTGAGGTCGAAGTTGGACGAGACGACGAGGAGCGCGGTCTTCCCGTTCGAGAGCTTCGCGAGCGAGAGGCCGGTCGGGAAGTAGAACTGGCTCGTCGGGGGCGCCACCGCCCGGACCGACTCGCCGCAGCCGGCGGCGAGCAACAGCCCCAGCACCGCACATCCACCAAAGAATTCGCGCACGCGGGCGCCGCACCTTAGTCGGGAGGAGAAACGGGTCAAGGCGATTCGCCGCATCCCGGAGAGCGGGTTCACCGGCCCCCCGCGGCCTGGGCGGGCTCGGCCGGCGGCAGCTCCGCCTGGATCCGCCGGAAGTCGGCGACGTCGGCGAAGAGCGCCGCCACGCGCTTCATGAGGGCGAGCCGGTTCCCGCGCACCGCGGGGTCGTCCACCATCACCATCACCTCGTCGAAGAAGCGGTCCACCGCCGGCTTGAGGGCGGCCACGGCCCGGAGGACGGCCGGGTAGTCGCGGCGCTCGCGCAGCCGCACCACCTCCTCCTCCACCCGACCCACCTCGGCCTCGAGCGCGCGCTCCGCGTCGTCCCGCAGCAGCCCGGGGTCCACGCGGCCCGTCCCCTCCCCCTGCGCCTTCTCCTGGATGTTGGCGACGCGCTTGAAGGCGACCGCCAGCGGCACGAAGTCCGGCCGGCGCTTCACCTCGGCGAGGGCGGCGAGCCGCTCCCGGGCGTCCACCACGTCGTCGAAGCCGGCCGAGAGCACCGCCTCGACGAGATCGCCGTCGGCGCCCTCGCTCCAGAGGGCCTTGAGCCGGCCGCGCACGAAGTCGAGCACCTGCGCCTTCACCTGCTCGCGGGGGAGCACGAGCTTCGGGCCCACGGCCGCCAGGGCCCCGTCCACGGCGGCGGCGAGGGAGAGGTGGTAGCCCCGGTCCACGAGGATGCGCACCAGGCCGATGGCGGCGCGGCGCAGGCCGAAGGGATCGGCGGCGCCGGTCGCCTTCTCGCCGACGCCGATGATGCCGGCCAGCTGGTGGAGCCGGTCGGCGAGCCCGACGAGCGCGCCGAGATCGCCGCGCGGCATCTCCTCGGCGGCGCCGATGGGCCGGTAGTGGTCCTCGATGGCCGCGGCCACCTCGGGGTCGATCCCCTCGAGCCGGGCGTAGTGGGCGCCCATGATCCCCTGCAGCTCGGGGAACTCGCCCACCATGCCGGTGCCGAGGTCGGCCTTGCAGAGCCGGGCGGCGCGGTCGAGCTCGGGGGCGCGGCCGCCCAGCCCGAGCTGGCCCGCCAGCGCCAGCGCGATCTGGCCGATCCGCTCCACCCGCTCGAGCTCGCTGCCGAGCTTCGCCTGGTAGGTGCGGCGGCCCAGGTCGCCGACGCGGCTCTCGAGCGAGCGCTTGCGGTCCTCCTCGAAGAAGAAGCGGGCGTCGGCGAGGCGGGCGCGGAGCACGCGCTCGTAGCCGTGGCGGGCGACCTTCGGGTCCTTCACCGGGGTGCCGGACACGGCGATGAACCGGTTCTGCAGCCGCCCCTTCCCGTCCACCACCGCGAAGTAGCGCTGGTGGTTGCGCATCTCGGAGACCACCACCTCGGCCGGGAGCGAGAGGTTCGACTCCTCGAAGGTGCCGGCGATGGCGGTGGGGGACTCGACGAGGAAGGTGACCTGGTCCACCAGGGCCGGGTCGGGCCGGACGGCGCCGCCCGCCTTCCTCGCGGCCTGGGCGAGCTGCTTCTCCACGAGCGCCTTGCGCTCGACCGGGTCCACGATCACGCCGGCCTGCCGCAGCTTCGCGACGTAGTCGGCGTAGGTGCCCTTGAGCTTCACCGGCCGGGGCGCGACGAAGCGGTGGCCGCGGGTCTCGGCGCCGGAGGCGACGTCGCCGTAGCGCACCGGCAGCACCTTGCCGCCGTAGAGGGCCACGAGCCAGCGCACCGGCCGCGCGAAGGTGACGGTCTCGTCGCCCCAGCGCATCGCCTTCCGGAAGCGGATGCGGGGGAGGAGCGCCTCGAGCAGGCCCGGCAGCACCTTCTCCGCCTTCTGCCCCTTCTCGAGCTTCTCGACGGCGAGCCGCTCGCCCTTGGGGGTCTGCGCGCGCTTCAGCGCGGCGACCTCCACCCCCTGGCTCCTCGCGAAGCCGAGCGCCGCCGGGGTGGGCTTGCCGGCCGCGTCGAAGGCGGCCTGGACCGACGGTCCGAGGGCCTCGGTGCGCGCGTCGGGCTGCTTCGCCGCGACGCCCTCGGCCACCACCGCGAGCCGCCGCGGGGTGCCGACCGCCCTCACCGCGCCGTGCGCGAGCCGCGCCTCGTCGAGCGCCTTGCCGAGGTCCTCCTCGAGCTGTCGCAGCGCCGACGGGACCATGCCCGCCGGGAGCTCCTCGGTGCCGATTTCAAAGAGAAGGTCTGCCATGTCCGTTGTCCTGTGGGGGGCCGCTAGGCCGCCTTGCCCTTCTTCTTCGCGGGCTTGCGCGCCGCGCCCTTCGCCGCCGCCTGCGCCGCCCGGAGCAGCGGGAACCCGAGCTCCTCGCGCATCCGGAGGTACCCCTCGGCGCAGCCGCGGGCGAGCGCCCGCACCCGGCCGATGTAGGCGGCCCGCTCGGTCACGCTGATGGCGCCCCGGGCGTCGAGCAGGTTGAACGCGTGCGAGCACTTGAGGCAGTAGTCGTAGGCGGGCAGCGGGAGCTTCCGCTCCAGGAGCCGCTTGCACTCCGCCTCGTACACGCCGAAGAGCTCGAACAGCATCTTCGGATCGCTCTCGCGGAAGCTGTACTCGCTGAACTCCACCTCGGAGCGGTGGAAGACCTCGCGGTACTTGATCCCCTTCACCCACTCGACGTCGTACACGTTCTCGACGTCCTGCAGGTACATCGCGATCCGCTCGAGCCCGTAGGTGAGCTCGGCGGCCACCGGCTTCACCTCGAAGCCGCCGGCCTGCTGGAAGTAGGTGAACTGGGTGATCTCCATCCCGTCGCACCAGACCTCCCAGCCGAGGCCCCAGGCGCCCAGCGTGGGGCTCTCCCAGTCGTCCTCGACGAAGCGGATGTCGTGCTCCTTGGGGTCGATGCCGATGGCCTTGAGCGACCCGAGGTAGAGCTCCTGCACGTCCGGGGGCGAGGGCTTCAGGATCACCTGGAACTGGTGGTGCTGGTGGAGCCGGTTCGGGTTCTCGCCGAAGCGGCCGTCGGAGGGGCGGCGCGAGGGCTCGACGTAGGCCACGTTCCACGGCTCGGGGCCGAGGACGCGCAGGAAGGTGGACGGGTTCATGGTGCCCGCGCCGACCTCGAGGTCGTAGCCCTGGGCGAGGATGCACCCGCGGCTCGCCCAGTAGCCCTGCAGGGTGAGGATCAGTTCCTGGAAGTTCACGACCGCCTCCATCGTCGATTCGACCGGCCGGACCGGCGCCGGACCGGGCACGGTAGGACCCCCCGCCACGCCTGTCAAACGAGAAGAGGACCGGGGGGTTCCGGGCCGCGGGGCGCGTGCCGGAATGTGCGCGCGGCCCCCCTCAGCCCAGCATGGGCCCGAGCTCGTCGAGGAACTTCCGGCTCGCCAGCCGGTGGCCCACGAGGTGCTCCACGAAGCGGGCCAGGAGCCGCTGCGCCTCGGCCCCCGCGGCCGGGGTGAGCGGGGCCAGGGCGGCCTCCTCCAGGCCGGCGCGGGAGAGCCGCAGCAGGGCGTCGAGCGCCTCGGCCGAGACCGGCGTGCCCCCCGCCCCGCTCCCGGCGCAGGGCGGGCAGAGCGCCCCCCCGTGGGAGAGGTCGAAGGCGTGGCGCGGGGCGTCGCCGGCCGTCACTGGCGCGCCGCAGCGGGCGCAGGCGTCGAGGCGGGGGGCGAACCCGGCCTCGCGCAGCGCGCCGAGCTCGAAGGCCCGCAGCGCGGCCGGGCGCGCGGGGGCGCGGTCGAGCAGCGCGAGGTAGTCGCAGAGCAGCTGGAAGAGCTCGGGGTGCGGCTCGGCGTCGCGGGTGAGCTCGCGCGCGAGGTCGCAGGCGTAGCCGGCGCAGGCGATGCGGGTGAGGTCGCCGCGGATGCCGCCGAAGGCCGCCCGGACCGAGACCGTCTCGAGCCCGTAGAGATCGCCGGAGGGGCGCTCCTTGAGCGAGGCGACGAGGACCGTGAACGGCTCGAGGGCGCCGCCGAAGCGCTTGCGGGAGGCGCGGGCGCCCCGCGCGAAGGCGGAGAGCTTGCCCCGCTCCTCGGTGAAGAGCGAGACCACCCGGTCCGACTCGCCGTAGTCGGTGGTGCGCAGGACCACGGCGAGGAGCTCGAGCCGGGTCACCGGGTCACCGGGGGCGCCGCCTCCGGCTGGTAGTAGGAGCCGCGCTCGCCCGGGGTCCGGGTCGGGTCGAGCTTGAGCGGGGCGGGGCGGCGGGTCGAGGCGAAGAGCACCAGCGCCAGCGCCGCGGCGGCGAGGAGGACGGCGACCAGCAACCGCGGGTCGAGGGAGCGCCGCGGCCGGGGCCGCGCGGGCGCCTCGGCCTCGGCCGCGCCGAGCCCGCCCTCCACCTCCTGCCAGCGGAGCACCACCTCGTCCGGATCGAGCCCCGCCGCGCCGGCCCAGGCGCGCAGGTAGCCGAGCAGGTAGGCGCGGGGCGGCATGCGGGCGAGCTCCCCCGACTCGAGGGCCTCGACGATGCCGGTGCCGAGCTTGGCGCGGCGCCCCACCTCCTCGCGATCGAGGCCGCGCAGCTCGCGCTCACGCTCCAGCCAGCGGCCGAAGGAGGCCACGTCGGGCGGCGCCTCGGCGCCCTCCTCGAACGGAGACGGCGCGACCGGTCCCTCGCGCTCAGCCATGTGCCCTCCCGTCGCTCACTGGAGGAGATCGTGCCGGTGGCGGCAGTCGTTCGCCATCTCGCCCTCGCCGCCCAGCTCCACGCAGCGCTCGAAGGCGTTCCGCGCCTTCTCGGCGTCGCCGCGCCGGAGGTGGACGAGCCCCATCTCCCGCCAGGCCCCCGGGTCGCGCTCGCAGGTCCGGGCCCAGCGCTCGAAGGTCTCGAGCGCGTCGCCGGTCCGGCCCTGGTCGAGCTGCATGCCCCCGAGCGCCTCGAGCGCCTCGCAGCTGCGCGGGTTCTGCGCCACCGCGGCCCGGATCTCGGCGAAGCCCTCGTCCTTGCGATCGAGCTGGTAGTACAGCACGAGCGCGCGGTTCTTCCGGGCGTAGATGGGAGTCTCGTAGTACATGTTGCCGAGCGCGGCGTCGAACTCGGCCAGCGCCTCCTTGGGCCGGCCGGTGCGCGCCAGCAGCTGCCCGAGGTCGTTGTGCGCCTCCGAGTAGTCCGGCCGCAGCTCGGCGGCCCGGCGGTACTCCTTCTCGGCCTCGGCGGTCCGCCCGAAGAGCTCGAAGGCCACCCCGCGGCCGAGGTGCGCCTCCGGGAGCGCCTCGTTGGCGGCGAGCGCGGCGTCGAACTCGCGCATGGCGTCCTGCGGGCGGTGGTTGCGGAGGGCCTCCAGGCCGAGCCCGTTGTGGATCTCGGAGGAGTCCCGCTCCTGCTTGCTGGGGGCGTGGGAGCAGGCGGCGGCGAGGAGGGCGAGGAGCAGCGGGCGGCGCAGTCGATTCATGGGGGTTCGGTCAGAAGCTGGAGAGCAGGCGCCCGAGCGCCTGGCGGGGATCGCGGGGCGCCGCCGCGGCGGGCGGCGGAGGGACGCCGAAGGCGGTGATCCGCTTCAGGGTCCGCTCCTGCAGCTCCGGCGCGAGGTTCCGGAAGTTGAGGTTGTCGAGCATGAAGCCCATGGACTCGAGGAACTGCAGCCCCTCCACCTCGGTGCCGCGGTAGTCCTCGATGCCCACCTCGCGGCGGTCGTGCAAGTAGACCACGTTCTCGCCGCTCGCGGGCAGGGACAGGACCACGAAGACGGAGAAGCTGCCGCCCGGGTTGCGGAGGCCGACGAGGTAGCCCTGAACCGCCTGCGCCGGCCGGCCGGGCACCGAGATCTGGGGCTGGTTGATGCTCTCCACGATCGCCACCACCCGCTCCCGGGTGGCGGGGATGAAGCGCAGGCTCGGATCGGGCTGGAACACGGGTGACCTCGCGGGCTAGCGGGCGACGAGAGGATACTCCTCCGTGAAGGACGCCGTCTCGGCGGCGGTGCGGCGCATCTCCACGGCGGGGGCGTCGATGGCCACCTCGGTGCCGTGCGGCGTCCCCTCGCCCAGCACCACGCGCAGCGTGGCGTCGGCCGGGCCGGGGCCGTCGTCGGGGCGCTTGCGGGCCTCCAGGGTGACCCGGTTCTCGCCGGCGTGGAGGAACTTCGTGACCTCCATGACGAGCCGCGCGTCCCCCGCGCGGACCTCGCGGATCCACTGGGAGTTGACGAAGACGCTCACGTCGTACTGCGCCGCCTCGGGCCGGCTCTGCTCGGCGACGAGGAAGTAGCGGCGGGTGGGCGGCGCGGGCGCGTCGGCGCCGCTCGCGGGGGCCGCCGGCGCGGCGGGCGCGCCCGCGGCGAGGAGGGTCGCGGCGAGCAGTGGCGCGAGGGACGGCATGCTCTCCGGGCTTGTAGCCGCCCCGCGGCGGCAGGGTCAAGCGGCGCGGCGCGTCAGACGCCGCGGGCCGTGGCGCCCCAGACGATCTTGTGGATCTGGAGGTTGAGCCGGGCCTCGACGCCGCTCTCCAGGATCCAGCGCGCCAGGTCCTTCGAGTCCACGGCGCCGTGCACCGGCGAGACCAGCACCGCCACCCGCCCCGGCAGCGCGTGGCGCCGCATCACCTCGAGCGACCAGCGCCAGTCGTCCTCGCTCGCGACCACGAACTTCACCTCGTCGTGGGGACGCAGCGACGCGAGCCAGCCGAAGTCCTTCGCCACCTCGCCCGAGCCGGGGGTCTTCACGTCGGCGATGCGGACCACCTCGGGCGGGAGGGCGTCCATGGGGCGCTGGCCGTGGGTCTCCACGGTGACCTCGTAGCCCTCCGCGAGCAGCTCGCGGGCGAGCTCCGGCAGCTCCTTCTGGAGCAGCGGCTCGCCGCCGGTGAGGAGCACGAGCTTGCAGGGGTGACGGCGCACCTCGGCCAGGATCTCGGCGCGCGACAGGTCGCGCCCGCCCTGGAAGGCGTAGGCGGTGTCGCAGTAGACGCAGCGCAGGTCGCAGCCGGTGAACCGCACGAAGACGCAGGGCCTCCCGGCCCGCGTCCCCTCCCCCTGGATGCTGAAGAAGATCTCGGTGACGCGCACGAGGACGTTCTAGCGCGAAACCGCGAGCGGGGCCTTGCCGGAGAGCGCCGGCGGCTCCGCGACCGTGGGCGCCTGCGCGGGCGGCACGGGGACGGGCGTGGGGTGCGACTGCAGCGTGCCGTCGCCCTTCATGCGCTTGAGCTCGGAGCGGACCCGCTGCGGGTAGATCCAGAACCGCTCCGGCACCTCGCCGGAGTCGAGGTACTCGCGGATGCGCGCCGGGCCGGCGTTGTAGGCCATGAGCGCGAGCTCGTGGCTCCGGTTGAAGGCCCGGAAGAGCCGGCGGTAGTAGCGGACGCCCGCCCGGATGTTGGAGTCGGGGTCGTTCGGGTCCTCGTCGAGCCCGGACCGCTCCGCCTCGTGGGCGAAGGTCTCGGGCTTGAGCTGCATGAGCCCGAGGGCGCCGCGCTCGCTGGTGGCGTCCGAGTTGAAGCCCGACTCCACCGCGATGATCGCGAGGACCATGAGCGGGTCGAGCTCGGCGAGCTTCGCCTCGTCGACGATCACCTGCGCGAGGTGCGACCGATCCGACTCGGGCAGGTGCGGCAGCCGGCGCTTGAGCTGGGCCTTGATCCGGCCGAGCCAGTTGACCGGCGCGGGCGGCGAGGCGGCCGGCGCGGCGGCCGGCTGCTCGCTCGCCGACTGCTCCCGGGACAGCCGGGAGAGATCGACCGACTCGGCGAGGGGGCGCGACACGACCAGCAGGCCCGCGAAGGCGGCCAGGGCCACGAGCGCCGAGAAGACCCCCCTCGCCCAGGAGGTCCTCAAGCCTGCTTCTCCCCGGCCGCGGCGTCCTTCTCCCTGGCCATGGCGTCGAGCCGCTGGTTCACGGCGTCGAGCCGCTGCTTCAGCTGCTCGATGTCCTCGCGCGTGGGCACCTTGAAGCGCTGGGCCGCGCGGCGCACCGCCTCGTCGATGGTCCGCTCGAGCTCCTGGCGCTGCGCGCCGAGCCGCTCGCCGAACTCGCGGGCGTGCTTCTTCATCTCCTCGGGCGAGATGCCGGCGGCGTCCACGAGCTTCTGGAGGACCTTCTCGGCCTCGGCCTCGGCGCGGTTCACGCCGACGAGCGCCTGCGACCAGGCTTCCTTGAACATCTCCTGCAGGTCGGCCATCCCCTAGCCCTCCGCCGCCGCGCGGCTGGCGCGCTTCACGGCCTTGGCCTTCTTGGCCGGCTTCCGCTCGGTCTTCTCCAGGCGGCGGGAGAGCCGGTCGAGCTCCTTCGAGAGCTCGACCACCTGCTCGCGGGTGGCGGCGCCCAGGAAGGCCACGGCCTTCGCCTGCAGCTCCTCGAGCCGCTCCAGCGCCTCGACGCGGAAGCTCTCGGCCCGCCCGCGCAGCTCCTCGATGCCCTGGGCCCGCAGCCGGTCGAACCGGGTCTTCAGGTGGCCGTCGCCCGAGATGCGGGTCACGAGCCCCTTCAGCTCCTTGCGGCTCTCGCGGCCCTTCTGGACGAGATCCTTGAGCACCTTCTGCGCCTCCTCCTCGAACACCTCCAGGCGCGCCTGCGCCGCCTCGATGGGCTCCCGGAGGAACTCCGGGACCTTCACGTTCGCCTTGACCTCAGCCATGGTGGGCCTCCTGTGAGTTGATGTGCGCTTGCGACGCATCGCGTCAAGGCTAACAGGGAAAAAGATTCTCGTGTTCCTCCCTCTCAGGCTGAAACCCAAGGGGAACGCCCGCTTGGTTGATCAACGACAATCGGCGCCGACCGCGTCCTCCAGTCGAGCGAATCCGTCCCGCTTCAGCAGCGCCTCGAGGCCGGACAGCACCTCGGGAACGAAACGCGGGCCTCCGTAGATGAACCCGGTATACGCCTGCACCAGCGACGAACCGGCCCGGATCTTCGCATAGGCGGAGGCGGCCGTCATCACCCCCCCCACCCCGATGACCGGAAGACGAGTCCCCACGCGGACATAGATGCGCTTCACGGCGGCGGTCGCCAGGG
Organism: Anaeromyxobacter paludicola; assembly: GCF_023169965.1. Lineage (NCBI taxonomy): Bacteria > Pseudomonadati > Myxococcota > Myxococcia > Myxococcales > Anaeromyxobacteraceae > Anaeromyxobacter > Anaeromyxobacter paludicola. The sequence continues at coordinate 1,277,025 of NZ_AP025592.1, forward strand.
CCTCCAGGGGTGCCCCCGACAGCCCCCCCGCCTCCCCGGCGCGCCGGTGGGAGGCGACCGGCCCGGGCCGCTGGATGGTGGTGTTGGTGGCGACGATGCCCTGGACCCCGCTCTCGAGGGCGACGTCCACCGCCTCGTCGAGCGCCTCGGGGGTCAGGTCGGGCGCGAGCTTCACCAGGAGCGGCGGCGGCCGGGGAAGCTGGCCGAGCCGGTTCATGCAGGCGCCGAGGAGCCGCTCGAGGTGCGCCCGGCCCTGCAGCTCCCGCAGCCCCGGCGTGTTGGGGGACGAGAGGTTCACGACGAGGTAGTCGGCGAACGGGTGGAGCCGGTCGATGCAGGCGAGGTAGTCCTTCTCGGCCTCCTCGTTGGGCGTCACCTTGTTCTTGCCGATGTTGACGCCGAGCACCCCGGGCCGGTCCTCGGGCCGCAAGGCGGCGAGCCGGGCGGCGCAGGTCTCGGCGCCGTCGTTGTTGAAGCCCATCCGGTTGAGGATGGCCCGGTGCTGGGGCAGCCGGAACAGGCGCGGCCGGGGGTTGCCGGGCTGCGGCCGCGGGGTGATGGTCCCGATCTCGACCGCGCCGAAGCCGAGCGCGAACAGCCCGGGGGCGATCACCTCGCCCTTGTCGAAGCCGGCGGCCATGCCGAGCGGGTTCGGGAAGTCGAGGCCGAGGCAGCGCGTCCGGAGGGCGGGCCGCGCCGCCGGCCGGACCACGCCCGCCACGGCCGGCCGCCCGAGCGCGCGCAGCACCGGGATGGCGAGTCCGTGGACGCGCTCCGGGTCGAGGCGGAAGAGGAGGCTGCGGGCGGCGGGCCAGAGCATGGGGGGCGCGTTCTACAACACGCCGCGCCATCTGTCGCGGGTCAAGCGAGGGCAGCGTCCACCTTCACCCACACCCCGCCATTCAGTGGATCGGCCGCGCACCCGCCTCGAGGTGCTCCCGGAAGAACCCGGCGATCCGCTCCTGCAGCCGCTCGGTCACCACCGGGTCGGGCACCATGTGCGTGAGCCCCGAGAGCGGCAGCACCTCGTGGCGCTTCCCCGCCCGGAAGAGCGCGTCGGAGAGCTTCAGGGTGTGCGACAGCCAGACGTTGTCGTCCACCGTCCCGTGCACGAGCAGGAGCGGCCGCGCCAGGGCGGGGGCGTAGGTCAGGAGCGAGCTGCGGTCGTAGGCGGCGGCGGCCTCCGGCAGGAGCCCCAGGTACCGCTCGGTGTAGCAGGTGTCGTAGTCGCGCCAGTCGGCCACCGGCGCGCCGGCCACCGCGGCCCGGAAGACGTCGGGGCGGCGCAGCACGGCGAGCGCCGCCAGGTACCCGCCGAAGCTCCAGCCGGTCGCGCCGACCCGCGCCAGGTCGAGCTCGGGCAGCTCGGCGGCGAGCGCCTTCAGGGCCGCGACCTGATCGTCGAGCGCCGGGCCGGCGAAGTCCCCCTGGATGGCCCGCTCGAAGTCCCGCCCGCGGCCGGGCGTGCCCCGGCCGTCGAAGCTCACCACCAGGAACCCCTGGTCGGCGAGCCACTGGTCGAGGAGCTTCGGGACCTGCTGGACCTCGCGGTGGTGCGGGCCGCCGTACACCTGGACCACCACCGGGAGCTTCTGGCCGGGACGGAAGTCGCGCGGCCGGGTCACGGCGGCGTAGAAGCCCGGCCCGGCCCCCACCCTCCGGAGCTCGGTGGTGGGCTGGAGCGGCGGCGCCTCGGCCACCGAGGGCAGCTCGGCGAGGCGCGTCCCGTCGGTGCGGAAGGCGACCTGGCGCGGCTGCTGGCGCGAGCTCGCGGTCGAGACCAGGAGCGCGCCGCCGCCGCGCGCCAGGGTCGCGGAGCGCCAGGCGGCGCCCTCGCCGGCGAAGTCCACCGGCTCGACCGCGCTCCCGGGCCGGACGCGGTAGAGCCGGGTGGCGGTCGGGTCGGGGGAGCCGGTGAACCAGACGGTCCTGGTCGCGGGGTCCACGCCGGCGAGCGCCTCGAAGCGCCCGCTCGCGGGGACGAGCACCTGGTCCAGGGCGCCGTCGGGCCGCCGCAGCTCGAGCTCCGGCGCGCCGCGCCGCTCGGTCACCCAGAGGAACCCGGCGCCGCCCGGGAGCCAGCGCGGGAAGCCGGGCCGGGCGTTCACCCAGGCCGGATCGCGCTCGGCGAGGAGGGTCCGCACCCGGCCGCCGGGCTCGGCGGCGAGCAGCAGGGCCTCGCGCTGGGCCCGGTCGAGCACCACCAGCGAGAGCGGCGCGCCCTCCTCCCAGGCCACGGCGGCGAGGTACGGGTGGCGCTCCGCGTCCCAGGCGAGCCAGGTGGTCTCGCCGCCGCGCGCCGGGACGACGCCGACCCGGACCCGGGCGTTGGCGCGGCCGGCCCGCGGATAGGGGACGGGCTCCGCCCCGCGCTCCGGGTGGACGGGGTCGGCCAGCGCGAGCTTCTCGACGCCGCGGGTGTCGGCCTCCGCGTAGGCGAGGGCCTGCCCGTCCGGCGACCACCAGAACCCGGAGCGGCGGTCGAGCTCCTCCTGCGCCACGAACTCGGCGAGCCCGTGGCTCACCTCGGCGGTGCCGCCGGTCGTGAGCTGGCGCTCCGCGCCGGTCTCGACGTCCACCACCCAGAGGTCGTGTGCCCGCACGAAGGCGAGCCGGGCGCCGTCGGGCGAGAGCTTCGGGTCCACCGCGCCCGACCCCGTCCCGAGCGGCCGGACGGCGCCCGTGCCGCGCTCGTAGAGCCAGAGCCGGCCGCCGACGGCGACCACCACGCGCCGGCCGTCCCGCGACAGCTCGAAGTGGGTCAGGCCGCGGGCGCTGATCCGCTCCCGCTCGAGCCGCGCCTTCTCCGCGGGCGAGAGCACCTGGGCGGCCCCGGCGAGGAGGGTCGCGGCCGAGAGGAGCTCGCGGGTCTGGCCGGTGGCGAGGTCGGTCTCGAACAGCGACTGGACCGGCGAGCGCGGGCCGGAGCGGAGGAAGAGGGCCGCGGCGCCGTCGGGCGTGAGCCGGGCCGAGGCCGGGCGCCCCGCGGCGAAGCGGCGCGTCTCGGCGTACTGGTGGAGGAAGGACTCGGCCACGCGGGCCTCCGGCGAGGTGGCGAGGAGCAGCGCGCAGATCGTGGCGACCATCGGGCCGGGGAGGATAGCCCGGCTAGAGGTCGGCGTTCATGACGATCGCGTCCTCGCCCTCGTCCACGTAGTAGTTGGGGCGCAGGCCGACGCGCCGGTAGCCCAGGCTCTCGTAGAGGGCGATCGCGGGCCGGTTGCTGCGCCGGACCTCGAGCGTGGCCAGCACCGCGCCGGCGAGCCGCCCCCGCGCCGACATCTCCTCGAGGAGCGCGCGGGCCACGCCCCGCCGCCGCTCCTCCCCCGCCACCGCCACGTTGAGCACGTGCAGCTCGTCGTGCACCAGCCAGTAGATGACGAAGCCGAGCAGCTGCTCCCGGCGGCCCTCGGGGGCCGGCCGCGGCTCGGTGGCGAGGAGCACGGTGGACCAGGGGTGGGTGAGCTCGCGCCGGAACAGCTCGGCCGACCACGGGTGGCTGAAGGCCTGCAGCTCGATCTCCATCACCCGGTCGAGGTCGTCCTCCACCATGCGCCGGAAGAGGAAGGGCGACTCCTGGACGCCGGGCGGCGCGGGCCTACGCATCGGGCCCTCCGAGCGGATCGAGGAGCCGCACCTCGGCCCGGGCGCGCAGCTCGCCGAGCAGCGCGCGCAGCTCGGCGCGGGTCCGGTCCTCGGCGAGGCGGGCGCGGATGGCGGCCCGCTGCTGGTCGAGGGGGCGGCGCGCCAGCTCCGGGCGCTCGCGCCAGGCGGCCTCGACCTCGGCGTCGGTCACCCGGGCGGCGCGCGAGAGGCGCCCCTGGACGTACCGCTCCACCCGCAGCGTCCGCCGCAGCACCGCCGCGAGCTCCTCCTCGGCGAGGTCGTTGCGGGCGAGGAAGGCCCGGTACTCCGCCAGGCTCGGGAACCGCTCCTGGAACCGGCGCACCTCCGCGGCGGCCTCGGCCGGCTCCACCCGGAAGACGTCGAGCCGGGCCGCCTCGTCGGAGAGCAGCGTCTGGTCCACGAGCCAGTCGAGCGCGGCCCGGAGCGCCGGCCGGTCGAGGGCGGCCGCGGCGGCCCCGAGCGCGCCTCGCGAGACCAGCGCGATCCGGGCCTCCTCGCCGAGGCGCGACAGCGTCACCACGGTGGGCGGGGCGCCGGTCGAGGTGCGGATCACGGCCACCACCTCGTCGGCCGGGAGCGGGGCGGCGGGCGGATCCGCGGGGCGGGCGGGGGCCGGCCCGGCGGCGAGGGCCAGGAACAGGGCCGTCGAGATACCGAAGGGGCGCTTCATCCGGGAGCCATTCTATCCATGCCGAGGTTCGTTCGTTGACGCAGCCCCCCGCCGCGTTACCTTCCTGCCGTGCCCGAGCACGACCTGTACGACATCCTGGGGGTGGCGCGCGCCGCTTCCGCCGACGAGATCAAGAAGGCCTACCGGCGGCTGGCGAAGAAGTACCACCCCGACGTGAACCCGGGGAACAAGGCGGCGGAGGAGAAGTTCAAGGAGGTCACCGCCGCCTTCGAGGTGCTCTCGGACCAGAAGAAGCGGGCCCTCTACGACGAGTTCGGCCCGGACTCCCTCCGGAGCGGCTTCGACGAGAAGAAGGCCGAGGCCTACCGGCAGTGGAAGCGGCAGGGGGCGCCGGCGGGCGGGATGCCCTTCGACTTCGGCGACTACGAGCGGGTGCACGTCGGCGACTTCGGCGACTTCGACTTCGGCGACCTCTTCGGCCAGATCTTCGGCGGCGGCCGGGCCGGCCGGGCCCGGGCGCGCCGGGGCCCGACGCAGGGGGCCAACGCGGAGGCCGAGCTCGCCATCGACCTGCGCGACGCCGTGACCGGCGCGGAGCGGGACGTCCGGATCGAGGGGCGCACCCTGCGCGTGAAGATCCCGGCCGGCGTCTCCGACGGCGCGCAGATCCGGCTCGCGGGCCAGGGTGGGCCGGGCGCGAACGGCGGGGCGGCGGGCGACCTCTACCTCCGGATCCGGCTGCGCGAGCACCCGCTCGTCCGCCGGGACGGCCGCGACCTCACCCTCGACCTGCCGGTCACGGTGCCCGAGGCGGCCCTCGGGGCCGAGGTGACCATGCCCACCTTCGAGGGCCCCGTGAAGCTCCGGGTCCCCGCCGGCGCCCAGAGCGGCACGCGGCTCAGGCTGCGGGGCAAGGGGCTGCCGGACCTCAAGGGCGGCGCCCGCGGCGACCTCTACGCCGTCGTGCGCATCGTGCTCCCGGAGGCGAGCGACCGCCTCCAGCAGGCGGTGCAGCCGCTCCAGCCGCTGTACAAAGGCGACCCGCGGGCGGGCCTGTCGTTGTAGAAGGTCGCCCGGCGGCGCTCGCGCCAGGAGGAGTGTCACGTGGGACTGTTCGGCCTGTTCGGCTCCAAGGAGGAGCGCGAGAAGAACGCGCTCCGCAAGGCGGCCCAGAAGCTCACCGAGAAGTACGGCCCTGCCGAGAACCGGCAGCAGGTAATCGAGCGGCTCGCCGGCCAGGGGACGCCCGCCGCCCTCGCGACGCTCTGCCTGCGCTTCACCATCCGGGCCGAGAACGGCGTCACCGACGACGAGGAGAAGGAGATGGTCCGCCGGGCGCTGGTCGAGGCCGGCGACGGCGCGGTGGGACCGGTGAAGGAGTTCCTCCTGCAGCAGGAGTCCGGGGTGGCCTGGGGGCTGCGCGTCCTCTCCGAGCTCTCCGGGCCCGCCGAGGTCGAGACCACCGTGCTCGCCCTGCTCGTCAAGCTCGGGCGCGAGTACACCCGGGATCCCGAGAAGAAGCTGGTCCTCCTCTCCTGGCTCTCCGAGCACCCCGCCCAGGGCGGCTCCGGCCGGCCCTCGGCCATCGAGGACGCGCTGGTGCCGCTCCTCGAGGACTTCTCCGACGACGTGCGCATCAGCGCCACCCGGGTCCTCTCCCGCCAGCCGCTCACCGAGAAGGTGCGGGAGGCGCTCATCGCGCTCCTGCTGCGGGACAAGGACAACGCCCGCGTGCGCGGCGAGGTGCTCTCGGCCCTGACCGACCTCGGGGCCGACGTGAAGGGGCACCGCCCCGCGGTCGAGCCGCTGCTCGTCGAGCCCTGGTACCTCGACCGCGAGGGCCAGGTGAAGAAGCGCCCTTGACGCGTCGCGTCGGGCGAAGACCGGACGGGAACCGACCCCCTGCGGCCGTTCGGCGCTAGACTGCCGCGCGTGGACGACGCCTCCGGTTCACCCTCCACCGCGCGCGCCGCGGGGGCCGAGACCTCGCGCGGACGCGGGGGGCTCCTCGACCGCTGGTTCCGGCCGGTGCAGGTGCCCGAGGAGGCGGCGGGCACGCTCGCCGACCTCGCCGCGCGGGGCAGCCTGGTCTTCGTGACGCGGGCGGCGGGCCTCCTCAACTTCCTCTACCTGGCCTGGCTGCTGCGGCGGTGGAACCTCCCGCCGCTCCGGGCGGCGCTCGGCCTGCGCGGCCCCCTCCCCTGGCTCCTGCGCATCCGCTCCAGCCGCGCCTCCGTCGAGGCGGCGCTCCGCGGCCGGCAGTCCACCCTGGTCTTCCTCGAGAACGGGGCCGATCCCTTCCCCTGGCTCCTCGACGTCCAGCGGCGGCACGCCGGCGCGGTCTTCCTCGTCCCCGCCCTCCTCCTCTGGAGCCGGCGCGCGAAGCGGCTCGAGGGGAGCTTCTGGGACATCCTCTACGGCTCCGCCGAGCGCCCCTCGCGCTTCGCCACGCTCGCCGCCTTCGTCCTCAACTACAAGCGCGCGCTGCTCCGGCTCGGGGCGCCGCTCGACCTCTCGGCGCTGATCGCCGAGCGGGGCGGCGAGCCGGACGCGCTGCTCGGCCGCAAGGTCCGCGGCGCCCTCCACCACCACCTCGCGCGGCAGACCCGGGCCGTGGTCGGCCCGGCGCTCAAGAGCCCCCGCCGGATGCGGGACAAGATCCTGCGCGACCGCTCGCTGCGGGCCACCATGGCGCGGGTCGCGCAGGAGGCGGGCCGGCCGGCCGCGAGCGTGGAGGCCGAGGCCGAGAAGGACCTCGCCGAGATCGCGAGCCGCTACAGTCCGGCGTTCATCGAGCTCCTGCGGCCGATCCTGTCGCGGATCTTCGCGCGGCTGTACGACCGGGTGGAGGTGGACGCGGCGGGGCTGGCGCGGGTCAAGCGCGCGGCGGCCGAGTCGCCCATCGTGCTCTGCCCGAGCCACAAGAGCCACGTCGACTACCTGATGCTCTCCTGGCTCTTCTACGTGAACGGCATCACGCCGCCGCACATCGCCGCCGGGATCAACCTCTCCTTCTGGCCCTTCGGCGCCATCGCCCGGCGCGGCGGCGCCTTCTTCATCCGCCGCAGCATGAAGGGCGACCGGATCTACACCGCCACCCTGCGCGCCTACGTGAAGCAGCTCCTGCGCGACGGCTTCCCGCAGGAGTTCTACCTGGAGGGCGGGCGCAGCCGGACCGGCAAGCTCCTCTTCCCCAAGACCGGCCTCTTCTCCATGGAGGTGGACGCCTGGGTCGAGGGGGCCGCCCAGGACGTGCTCTTCGTGCCGGTCGCGGTGGACTACGAGCGGCTCATGGAGGGCGGCAGCTACGCCCGCGAGCTCGCCGGGGGCGAGAAGCAGAAGGAGAGCCTCCGGGGGCTGCTCGGGACCTGGAAGGTGCTGCGCCGGCGCTACGGGCGCGTCTACGTCCGCTTCTCGGCGCCGGTGTCGCTGCGGGCGCTGGCGCAGGAGCGGCTCGGGGCCAGGGCCGGCGCGCTCGCGCCCGACGAGGAGGGGGCCGCCCCGGCGAGCGCCGCGGCCCGGTCCGCCCTCCCCTCCACCACCGGCGACAAGCGCGAGCTGGTGCAGGCCCTCGCCAACCGGGTGGCGTTCGGGATCGCGCAGGCCATCACGCTCACGCCGGTCGGGCTCGCCGCCACCGCCCTGCTCTCGCACCGGCGCCGCGGGCTCTCCGCGCGCGAGCTGGCGGCGCGGGTGGACCTCCTGCGCGCCGTCGCCGCCCAGGACGGCGCCCCGTTCGCGCCCGACCTGCAGGGCGCGCCGAGCGACCCCTGCCGCCCGGGGCCGATGGCCGACGCGCTCGTCCGGCTCTCCCGCGAGCGGCTGGTCGAGGTGCACGAGGCGGCGGGCGAGGTCATCTACCGGGTGGTGGAGGAGAAGCGGCCGGTCCTCGACTTCTACCGGAACAACGTCATCCACCGGTACGTGTCGCTCGCCCTGGCGGCCGCCGCGGTGCGCGCGCTCGGCGGGGACGAGGCCGGCCAGGTCCGGGAGCGGGCCCGCTTCCTCTCGCGGCTCCTCAAGCTCGAGTTCATGTACCAGTCGGGCCTCTCCTTCGACGAGGCCTTCGAGGCGAGCGTGGACCGCCTGTCCCGGCTCGGCGCGGTCGCCGCGGAGGGCGGCCGGATCGCGCCGGGAAGGGACGCCGCGGTCCTGGAGTTCCTCTCCGAGATGATCCGCCCGTACCTCGAGGCCTACCGCGTGGCGGGCGAGGCGGTGCTGGCGGCGTTCAGCGGCCCGGGCCGGAGCGCGCCGGGCGAGGGCGCGCCGGTCGCGCTCGACCGCAGGGCGCTCGTGCGCGAGGCCATGGAGCGCGGGCGCGCCGGCTTCCTCTCCGGGCACGTCGCGCTGCGCGAGGCGCTCTCGAAGGCGACGCTCGAGAACGCGGTGGAGTGGCTGACGCAGCGCGGCGCGCTGGCGGAGGCCGAGAACGGCCGCCTGGCGCTCGATCCGCAGTGGCGCGAAGTGGAGTTGCCCAGTCTTCTTCACGAGATCGGACGTCACCTCGGCGGGTAATCCGGGGCGCGCCACTTCCACCCGCGGTGTTTTTCGGGGTACTGTGCCGCCCACGTCTCGGTACCTGTCAGCACCCCCCACAGCACGCCCGAGCGTCCCAGTTCCGAAGGCAGTCCTCGCCCCTCTTCGCAGTGAACTCGAGCGGAGGTCCTACTCGAATGGCGGATAAGTCCCGGATCCTGAACAAATCTCTCCAGAGCAAGGTCATGTCGGCGGAGGAAGCCGCCAGCCTCATCCCGAACGGCGCCGTCGTGGGCATGAGCGGCTTCACCGGCGCGGGCTACCCGAAGGCGGTGCCGGTCGCGCTCGCGAAGCGGGCCGTGGACGAGCGGCTCAAGGGGGCCAAGTTCAAGATCAACGTGCTGTCGGGCGCCTCCACCGGCCCGGAGCTCGACCAGGCCATGGGCCTCACCGAGGCCGTCGCCTTCCGCTTCCCCTACCAGGGCGACGCGGTGATGCGCGAGAAGATCAACGCCGGCATCGTCGAGTACCAGGACATGCACCTCTCGCACGCGGGCACCCACGTGCGGAACGGCTTCTACGGCAAGGTGAACTTCGCCGTCATCGAGGTGACCAAGATCCGCGAGGACGGGTCGCTCGTGTACTCGTCGTCGGTCGGCGCCAACAACATCTACCTGGAGCAGGCCGAGAAGATCATCCTCGAGGTCAACTCCTGGCAGGACGAGCGGCTGGAGGGGATGCACGACATCATCTCCATCAACCAGCCCTACGGCGACCGGAAGCCCATCGACGTCTGGGCCGCCGACTCGCGCAACGGCTCCCCCTACCAGACCATCGACGTCTCCAAGGTGGTGGCGATCGTCGAGACCGACTGCGCCGACCGGAACGCGCCCTTCAAGGCGCCCGAGGCGGTGCACAAGGCCATCGCCGGCCACATCCTCGACTTCCTCGCCAACGAGGTGAAGCAGGGCCGCCTGCCGAAGAACCTCACCCCGCTGCAGTCGGGCGTGGGCAACATCGCGAACGCCGTGCTCGTCGGCCTCAACGAGGGCCCGTTCGAGAAGATGACGAGCTACACCGAGGTCATCCAGGACGGCATGCTCGACATGCTCGACTCGGGCAAGCTCACGGTGGCGAGCGCCACCGCCTTCTCGGTCTCCCCCGAGGGGCAGGTGCGCTTCAACAACAACATCGAGCGCTACCGCAAGCAGATCATCCTGCGCCCGCAGGAGATCTCGAACCACCCCGAGGTCATCCGCCGCCTCGGCTGCATCGCGATGAACGGGCTCGTCGAGGCCGACATCTACGGCCACGTGAACTCGACGCACATCGCCGGCAAGGGCATCGAGAACGGCATCGGCGGCTCGGGCGACTTCGCCCGCAACGCGGCCATCTCGATCTTCATGACGCCGGCCACCGCCAAGGACGGCAAGATCTCCTGCATCGTGCCGTTCGCGACGCACATCGACCACACCGAGCACGACGTCTCGGTGATCGTGACCGAGCACGGCCTCGCCGACCTCCGCGGCAAGAGCCCCAAGCAGCGCGCCAAGGAGATCGTCGAGAAGTGCGCGGCCCCCGAGTACAAGCCGCTGCTCAACGACTACATGAAGCGCGCCTTCGCGAGCCCCAGCGCCGGCCGCCAGAGCCCGCACCTCTTCGAGGAGGCGTTCTCCTGGCACAGCCGCCTGCTCAAGACCGGCGACATGCGCCCGAAGAAGTAGCCGGGCGGCGAGCGCCTCCCCGACGTGCCGCGGCGGCCTCCCTCCCGGGGGGCCGCCGCTTCGTTGCTTGGCTCCGCCGCACGCCGGGTTAAGCTCCCCGCCATGTCCGACCTCGATCTCGCCCGGGCCCTCGACACCGCTCGCCGCGCCGTGGAGGCCGCCTCGGCCGCCGCGCTGGCGCACTTCCGCGCCGGCGTGAAGGTGGAGGTGAAGCCCGACCGGACCCCGGTCACCGCCGCCGACCGCGACTCGGAGGCGGCCATCCTCAAGGTGATCCGCCCGGCCTTCCCGGAGCACGGCGTCCTCGGCGAGGAGACCGGCGAGCACCCCGGCGACGGCGAGACCCGCTGGATCGTGGACCCCATCGACGGCACGCGCGGCTTCACGCGCGGCGGCAGCTTCTGGGGCCCGCTCGTCGCCTGCGAGCACCGGGGGCGGATCGTGGCCGGCGCGATGGCGATGCCGGCGCTCGGCGAGGTCTACTGGGCGGCGAAGGGGATGGGCTGCTTCCTCCAGCGCGGCGCCGAGCCGCCGGTGCGGCTCCAGGTCTCCGGCATCCCGGCCTGGGGCGACGCCACCGTGAGCCTGGGCGAGCTGCACTTCCTGCTCGGGGCCAACCTCTCCCCGCCCATCGTCCGGCTCACCACCAGCGCCGCCCAGGCCCGCTGCTACGGCGACCTCGCCGGCTGCGCCATGGTGCTCACCGGCCGCGCCGAGGCCTGGATCGAGGCCGGGGTGAAGATCTGGGACCTCGCGCCCCTGCAGATCCTGGTGGAGGAGGCCGGGGGCCGGTTCACCGACTTCTCCGGGAAGGCGACGGTCGCGAGCGGCCACTGCGTCGCCTCGAACGGCAAGGTGCACGACCACGTCCTCGCCGCGCTGCGGCAGGGCTACGACAAGCTGACGTAGCGCGCGCTCCCGGGCGAGGCGGCGCGTCCAGTTGGGGCAGGCAGGCGCGCGGCGGGCCGGGCGGCCGCAGCTTTTGGCGGCACCGCTCGCCAGGAGTGACCCCATGCCCCCGCTCGGACGCGCCTCGCTGCTGCTCTCCCTCCTGCTCTCTCCGGTGGGGGCGTCGGCGGGCCAGCCCGACCCCGACCCCGCGCCCGAGCTGCGCCCCGACGGGAAGGGCGCCGTGCCGCGAGGGCAGTCGCACCAGGGCCAGGTCCCGGGCCCGGCCTCGGTCTCGGGCACGAGCGCGAACGGGATCGGCTACCACGGCGGGCCGGTGATCCTGGGCCAGACCAACGTCTACTACATCTGGTACGGCGCCTGGACCGACACCGCCGCGCGCACCATCCTCGACGCCTTCGCGCAGGGGATCGGCGGCAGCCCCTACTTCGGCATCAACGGCACCTACTACTCCCTCGACGCGAGCGGCGCCTCGCACCCCGTCTCGAACGCGGTGGCGCTCGCGGGCGAGAGCTTCTGCACCTCCGCGGCGAGCGGCGCCTGCTGGCAGGGAGCGAGCAACCTCTCCGACTCGGCCATCCAGGCCGTCGTCGCGGGCGCCCTCGCGTCGGGCGCGCTCAAGACCCCCGACCCGAACGGCGTCTACTTCGTCCTCACCTCGCCGGAGGTCACCAAGAGCGGCTTCTGCACGAGCTACTGCGGCTGGCACACGCACGCCACGCTGCAGGGCCTCGACGTGAAGTACGCCTTCGTCGGGGACGCCGCGACGCAGTGCCCGAGCGCCTGCATGGAGCAGACGATCGGGCCGAACGGGGACGCCGGCGCCGACGGGATGGCGAGCGTCGTGGCCCACGAGCTCGAGGAGGCGGTGACCGACCCCGACCTGAACGCCTGGTACGACCGGCGCGGGCGGGAGAACGCGGACAAGTGCGCCTGGACCTTCGGGACGACCTCGACCGCGCCCAACGGCGCGCTCTACAACCTGACGCTGGGCGGGCGGGAGTACCTCATCCAGCGGAACTGGGTGAACGCCGCCGGCGGCTACTGCGCCCTGCAGTATCCCTGAGGCAGCGGAGGCTCACTCGGCCCGGCGGAACAGGTCCACCACGGCCCCCTCGCGCCCGGCGGTGCGGGCCCGGCCGCGGGCCCACTCCCGCAGCGCCTTGATCTGCTCCTCGTAGGTCACGAAGAGCGGGACCAGCTCCTGGGCGAGGCGCCGCAGGTCGGAGGTCTCGAGCTCGCGCTGGAACGAGAAGGCCCGGTGGAGCGCGCCCACCACCACCTGCTCGAGCTCGGCCCCGGAGAAGTCGGCGCAGAGCTCGGCGATGCGGGGGAGCTCGTAGGCGGCGGGATCGCGCCCCCGCCGCGCGAGGTGCAGCGAGAGGATCTCGCGGCGCGCCTCGAGGTCGGGCAGGTCCACGAAGAAGAGCTCGTCGAAGCGGCCGCGGCGCAGGAGCTCCGGCGGGAGCCGGGTCACGTCGTTGGCGGTGGCCACCACGAAGACCGAGCCCCGCCGCTCCTGCAGCCAGGTGGAGAAGCTGCCCAGGACCCGCGCCGCGCGCGGGTCGCCGCCCTCGCCCGGCGCGCTGCCGGCGAACCCCTTCTCGATCTCGTCCACCCAGAGCGCCACCGGCGCGATCGACTCGGCCGCCTCGAGCGCCCTCGCCAGGCTCTCCTCGGCCCCGGCGCCGGCGCCGAGCACCCGCGGGAGGTCGAGCCGGAGCAAGGGGACGCGGAGCTGCGCCGCCACCGACTTCGCCGCGAGCGACTTCCCGCACCCCTGGACGCCGACGAGGAGCACGCCGCGCGGGGCCTCGAGGCCGAAGCGGGCCGCGCCGGGGCTGAACGCCAGGGTCCGCTCGGCCAGCCAGGCCTTGAAGCTGTCGAGGCCGCCGATCTGCTCGGCGCCGCCGGCGGTGTCCACGAGCTCGAGGCCGAGGTCGCGCGCCAGCGACCGCTTCTTCTCGGCCAGCAGCACCTCCGCCCCCTTGTCGCCGAGCGCGGGATCGGCGCGGAGCGCGCGGCGGAAGGCCCGGCGGGCCTGGGTCGCGAACATCCCGCGCGCCGCGGTGAGGGCGCGGTGCCGCGGCTCCTCGTCGAGCTTCCGCCCGCCGGCGTGACGGGCGAGGACGTCGTCGAGGACGGCGGCGAGCTCGCCCTCGTCGGGGATGGGCACGCGGAGCACGGCGGCGTGCTGCGCCAGCCCCTCGTCGAGGACCAGCCGCGGGGCCACCACCGCGAGGCAGCGCCCCTCGGCGGCGAGCTTGGGGACGAGGTCGCGCAGGCGCCGGCTGACGAGGTGGTCCGAGAGCGCCTCGTGGAAGTCGAGCAGCACCGCCACGAGCGGCGCCGGCGCGCGCGCCACCGCCTCGAGCAGGCGGGCCGGATCGCGCGCCTCCGGGTCGAGCGGGTCGAGGCCGCGGGCGCTCGACCAGACCGCGAAGCCGGCCTCGAAGGCCCGGGCCGCGGCGCGGCAGGCGGCGACCGCCCGCTCCTCCTCCGCGGTGACGAGGTAGACGATGGGGGTACCCGCCGACCAGATCTCGGCGATCTCGCGCGCCAGGCTCACCGGTCGCCCTCCGCGTCGGCGGTGTTGTGCATCGCCTCCTCGAAGGAGGTGACGCCGGCCGCCACCTTGCGCACCGCGTGCTGGCGCAGGCCGCGCAGGCCGTCCTGGCGCGCGGTGCGGAGCAGCACCTCGGGGGTGGCGCCGGAGGCCACGAGGTGGCGCAGGCGGGCGTTCATGGGGAGGACCTCGAAGAGCCCGGTGCGGCCGTAGTAGCCGGTGAAGCGGCAGCGGGCGCAGCCCTCGCCGCGGCGGGCGATGAGCTTCCCGGCGTAGTCCTCCGGGTGGGTCACGCCCAGGTCGGCCACCTCGTCGGCGGTGAGCGGGACGTCCTGGGCGCAGGAGGGGCAGACCTGCCGGACGAGCCGCTGCGCCACCACCCCGGTGAGCGTGGCGCCGATGAGGAAGGAGGGGACGCCGAGGTCGCGCAGGCGCGCCACCGCGCCGACCGAGTCGCTGGTGTGGAGCGTGGTGAGCACGAGGTGACCGGTGAGCGCCGCCTGGACCGCCTGGCTGGCCGTCTCGGCGTCGCGGACCTCGCCGACCATGATCACGTCGGGGTCCTGCCGGAGCACGTGCCGGAGCGCCTCGGCGAAGCCGGTGCCGGTCTTGGCGTTGGCGGCGATCTGGTTGAACTGGTCGTGCACCATCTCGATGGGATCCTCGATGGTGACGACGTTCACCTCCGGCGAGGCGAGGGCCTGGAGCGCCGAGTAGAGCGTGGTGGTCTTGCCCGAGCCGGTGGGGCCGGTGACGACGACGAGGCCGTGCGGCCGCATCAGCCAGCGCTCGAACGACCCGCGCTCGTCCGGCAGGAACCCGAGCTCGGAGAGGTCGCGCACCAGCACCGTCGGGTCGAGCACGCGGATGACGATCTTGTCGCCGAAGGCGGTGGGGATGGTGCTGACGCGCAGCTCCATCTCGGCCTCGCCGCGGGCGGTGCGGATGCGCCCGTCCTGCGGCTTGCGCAGCGAGATGTCGAGCCGGCTCATGATCTTGAACCGGTTGGCGATGGCGCCGTGCACGCCCTTGGGGATGCGGTAGACCGGGTGGAGCACGCCGTCGATCCGCATCCGGATCACCGACTCGTCCCGGCGCGGCTCGAGGTGGATGTCGCTCGCGCGCTGCTCGAAGGCGTAGTGGAGGAGGTACTCCACCGCGGCCACCACCGGCTCGCTCGAGGCCTCGAGCGCCTCGAGGCCGGAGAGATCCACGAACTGCTCGAGGTTCCCCACGTCGGGGCCGGTCGGCCCCTCGAGCTGGGTCTGGGCCTCCTTGATCTGCTGCCGGAAGCCGTAGACCTCGGCGATGGCCCGGTGGATGTCGGAGGGCGCCGACAGCACCGGCTCGATCTCCGCCCCCGTCAGGCCGCGCAGGTTCTCGAAGAGCTCCTGGTCGAAGGGGTTGGCGGTGGCCACCACCAGCCGGCCGTCGTGGCGCTCCATCGGGATGACGCCGTGCTTGCGGGCGAAGGGGCGCGAGAGCGTCCGGGTGATGAGCTGGGCGTCGAGCTTGATGGGGTCGATCTTGCGGTAGGGGAGCCCCGCCGCGTCGGCCACCGCCCGCGTCGCCTTGTCCTCGTCCACCTTCTCCGACTCGCGGTGGGCGTCGTCGAACCCGAACGAGGCGATGATCTCCACCGGCGAGAGCTCGGCCCGCCGGAGGGCCCGCCCGCCGGTGCGGCTCGCCTGGTCGCGCAGGAGGCGCGCGCGCTGGACGTTCTCGCGGGCGACCGCGGTGCGGCGGGCGTCCTCGGTGAGGAGCCCCTGCCGCGCGAGGAGCTCGGCGACGTAGGCGAAGGTGTAGTCGGAGGCGCGCTGGGGTTTTCTCACGGCGACCGCGAGTCTAGCGCGACCCGCCCCGAACACCCAACAAGGGAGCTCGCGGCCGGGGCGAGGCCGCGGCTCAGGTCCGCGTCGGCGCCGGGCGGCGCAGCCCGGCGGCGAGGGGAGCCTCGCCCTCCCCGTCCCGCAGCACCTCCCGCTGCTCGAGCCGCAGCGCCGCGCCGGCGAGGTTCACCGCCAGGATGGCGAACACCGCCATCGCCCCCAGCCCGAGCACGCCGGCGAGGAAGGTGAGGAACGGCACCTCGGCCGGGATGGGGACGAGCCCCTGCGCCAGCGAGAGGAGCGAGGTGGCGACGAAGGCGAGCAGCGCCGCGTAGTCGAGGAGCAGCGCCCGGGCGATGAGCCGGTGGCGGCGCCCCAGGATCGCCACCTGCTCCCGCAGGTGCGGCCGGCGATCGGCCCCCTCCTCGCGCCGGTGCTCGCCGGCGAGCTCGCGCAGCCGCATCGCCATGCGGGAGGCCTGGTTGTCGAGGCCGAGGGCGATGAGCCCGCAGGCCGAGACCATCACCGCCGGCGTCACGGCCGCCGCGATGCGCTGCAGGGCGTCGCCCGTCATGGCCCGAAACTAGGGCCGCCCGGCCTCTTCGAGAAGCCGGGCGGCGGGGGTGGGACGGGCTCGGGACGGGCGCTCGCGCGCCCGCCCGCTACTTCGCCTTCCTCGACGGCCGGGCGGCGCGGGCGCGCGTCGCCTTCTTCGGCTCGGAGGCGAGCCGGCCGGCGCGCGGGTCCGGGCTGCCGCCCAGGCCGAGCAGCCGGTCGCGCTCCGTGTCGTAGAGCCGGATGGCGTCGCGGAGCACCTTGAGCGCCTCCTTGCGGCCCTGCGGCTCGCGCACCAGCACGCGCTTGTTCTCGAGGGCCTTGTAGTCCTCGAAGAAGCGCTTGAGCTCGCGCATGCGGTGGGCCGGCAGCTCGGAGACGTCGGAGTAGTCGGCGTACTCGGGGTCGTCGGCGTGCACCGCGACGAGCTTGTCGTCCTCGCCCTTGTCGTCGCGCATCCGCATCACGCCGATGACCTTGGCGCGCATGATGGCGAGGCCGGCGATGGGCTCCTGGCAGAACACCAGGATGTCGAGCGGGTCGCCGTCGTCGCAGTAGGTGCGCGGGACGAAGCCGTAGTTGGCCGGGTAGTGCACGGCCGAGAAGAGAATGCGATCGACCTTGAGCAGGCCGGACGTCTTGTCGAGCTCGAACTTCACCTTGGACCCGCGCGCGATCTCGATGACCGCGGGGATGGGGTCCTCGATGTAGCGGGGCAGCTCGACGTCGTGCCAGGGATGGGTTGCCATAAGCGGCCCCTTCTACTCCAACCCCGCGGGCCGGGTCGAGCTTTCGCCCGGGGAGCTCCGCGCCGGGGCGCTTCCGCTTGCGCCGGACGCGGCCACGGCGCAGAAGACGGGCCGTGACCGCCGCCCCCACCGTCTCCGAGCTCGTCGAGGGCGCGACCCATGGCGCCCGCCTCGAAGGGGCCTCCCGGGTGGCCGCCGCGGCCGGCGACGGCCGCCAGGTCCGCCTCGGGGTCTGGCTCGACGGTCGCGGGGGAGTCTCCCGGGCCGGGTTCCAGTCCACTTCGTGCGCCGCCCTCATCGCCTACGCGGAGCGGGCCTGCCAGCTCCTCGAGCGCGGGCGCCACCCCCGCGAGCTGCCGGCGGAGGCGCTCCGCGACGCGGTGCGCGGCGTCCACCCGGCCCACCGCGCCCGCGCCGAGCTCGTCGCCCGCGCCCTCGCCGACCTCGCCGCCCCACCCCAGCCCGGAGCAGAGCCATGAACGTCGCCTACGTCTTCACCACCCCTGGCGCCTCCTTCATCCTCGAGAAGATGATCGTCCCGCAGCTCGAGGAGGGGCGGCACGGCGCGAACGTGGTCGGGATGTTCTTCTTCTTCGACAACAACTACCTGCTGGTGCGCGGCAACCCCACCGGCGAGCGGCTCCACGCGCTCGCGAAGCAGCGGGGGATGCTGCTCATGGGCTGCGACCAGTGCTGCTACCAGCGCGAGATCGCCGACCGGCTCTTCGAGGGGATCCCCATCGGCTGCTTCCCCGATCTCTACCAGGCGCTCGCCGGCGCCCAGGTGGACCAGGTCATCACGCTGTAGCGGCGGCGGCTCAGATCCCGGCGCCGTACTCGAAGCGCGACTCCCGGTTCTCCGCCTGCGTCACCCGGCTCCCCGGCGGCACGCTCTGGGTCACCCAGACGTTGCCGCCGATCGAGGAGCCCTTGCCGATGGTGATGCGCCCGAGGATGGTCGCGCCCGAGTAGATCACCACGTCGTCCTCGACGATGGGGTGCCGGTCGATCCCCTTGATCGGGTTGCCGTGCTCGTCGAGCGGGAAGCTCTTCGCGCCGAGCGTCACCCCCTGGTAGAGCCGCACCCGGGCCCCGATCCGGCTGGTCTCGCCGATCACCACGCCCGTCCCGTGGTCGATGAAGAACCGCTCGCCGATGCTGGCGCCGGGGTGGATGTCGATCCCGGTGAGGCTGTGGGCGTGCTCGGTGATCATGCGCGGGATGAGCGGCACGCCGAGCACGTGGAGCTCGTGCGCGATGCGCTGGTTCGTCACCGCGAAGATGCCCGGGTAGCTGAAGATCGCCTCGTCGCGGCTCTTGAGCGCCGGGTCGCCCTCGTAGGCGGCCTCGACGTCGGAGGCCACCCGCCGGCGCACCTCGGGCAGCCGGCTCATGAAGGCGCGCGTCACCGCGTCGGCGCGGTGGGTGCAGTGCTCGCAGGTCTCGAAGTCGTGCCGCTCGGCGAAGGCGATGCCTCGCCGCACCTGCTCCTGCAGCTCGCGGAGCGCGCGGTCGAGCGTGGCGCCGACGTAGAAGTGCAGGCTCTCGTCGTGCAGGTCGGGCCGACCGAAGTAGCCGGGGAAGAAGACGGCGCGCAGCGCCTCCACCGACTGCACCACGGCGTCGCGGGACGGCAGCACCCGCCGGCCGCCGTTGCCCGGCTGCAGCGGCAGCCCGGGGAGCGGAGCGCAGAGCTCCTCGACGATGGGCTCGATGGCGCTCCGGGTCGATCGCATCGGTGGTCCTGCCTTTCGTGGAGTGACGGAGTCCAGCTTTTACCAGATCCCGAGCAATTCCAGGAGTTATTGGCGGTCGATGCTCTGTAGTTCTCGTCCCCGGCTGTGGTACGAGAGGAGACCGTCAGCCATTGGAGGGGTGGGCCTCGCCGCCCAGACGATCACATGCACCGACTCGCTCGAACCGTTGCCCTCGCCGTTGCGGCGCTTCTTGCTTTACCGGCCGCCGCCGGTCAAGGCGATCGCATCGCCGAGGTGTACGCCGCCCGCGTGCAGCTCCAGAAGCAGCTCTCCAACTGGATGGAGGAGCGGCTCCAGCCCATGGCCGTCCCGCATGAGGTGTATGCGGCGGTGCAGGTCGAGCTGCGCGGCGAGGTCCGGCAGATCGTCCAGAAGGACGGCGAGCCGGACGGCGAGATGAAGATCGGCTCGCACAAGGCGATGACCCTTCCGGGGCTCGGCACCATCGACAAGCCGCTCACCGGCGTGGCCGCCCCGGACATCTCGGTGAAGCTCCCCGGGCGCAAGAGCGTGGACGTGCGCCGGCAGCTCGAGACGCAGGTCGAGCGGATCGGCGTGACGCTGTTCGTGGACAAGGACATGCCGGCCGGGCAGCGGGAGAAGCTGAAGGAGGTGGCCACCGAGCTCGCCGGGCTCGACGCCTCGCGCGGCGACGCCCTCACCATCAGCGAGCTCCCGCCCAAGGCCGCCGCCTCGCGCCCCGCGCAGGGCGGCGGCTCGAGCCTGCCGGGCAGCCTGCTCCTCATCTGCGGGACCGTGGTGCTCGCCACGATCATCCTCTCGTTCGGCCTCGTCGCGGGCCGGGCCGCCCAGGCCGGCCAGAACCGGATCACCATGGAGGACAAGCGGGGCGCGGACGAGCCCTCCCCCGCCGACGCGGCCGCGGGCGAGGAGCCCGGGGCGGTGTCGCTCGCGCAGGCGGCGGTGCTCGACGAGGACGGCACGCGCGCCTTCGCGTTCCTGCGCGGCGCCCGGGCCGAGGAGATCGCGGAGCTGGTGGGCGCCCTCGAGCCGGACGTGGCCGCGGCGGTCCTCGACCAGGTCGGCCTCGATCAGGAAGCGGTGTCGCGCCTCTTCCAGCGGCTCCCCGCCGAGCGGCAGGTACAGCTCGCGCTGGCGCTGGGCCGGGCCCGCGTGATCCCCCGGACGGCGCTCCAGGAGATGGAGATCCGGGTGCAGGCGGAGCTGGAGCGGGTCCGCAGCCGGGTGGCGCTCGGCGGCGACCTCCGGCTCGCCGACCTCCTCGCGCAGGCGCCCGAGGAGGCGCAGCGCGATCTGCTCGACGCGCTGGGCCGGAGCGCGCCGGACCTCGCCCGGGCGGTGCGGCAGCACATGATCCTCTTCGAGGATCTGGCCCGGCTCGAGGACGCCGTCGTGCGCCGGGTGGTGACGGCGGTCGCGCCGGCCACCGTGGCCACCGCGCTCGTCGGGGCCCCGGAGCCGGTCCGCGACGCAGTGATGCGCTCCGTCTCGAAGCGCTTCGCCGCCATCCTCGAGGCCGAGGCGCAGGCGGTCGAGGGCAAGCCCGCGACCGACGTCCAGGCCGCCCGCAAGGCCGTCGAGAGCGCCATCCGCAAGCTCCAGGCCGCGGGGGAGATCCGCCCCCGCGCCGCCGCGTAGCCCGGGAGCGACATGAGCCCGCTCGCCCTCGCCCTCACCCTCGCCCTCGGCGCCGGCCCGGCGCCGCAGGCCGACGTCTTCGAGTTCCTCTCCCCGGGCCACGCCACCAGCCCGCGCGACGGCAGCGCCCCGCTGGAGTGGCAGGCCGAGGGGGCCGGGCAGGCCCAGCTGCGCCTCTCCCTCGGGCTCCTCAAGGAGCGGAACGAGGCCATCTCCAACGCGGAGATGCTCACGCAGGCGCTCATGCAGACGGTGCGCGCCTTCTTCGAGGGCGGCGGCGAGAAGGCCCAGGTGCGCCAGCGGCTCGTCCGGCTCGCGGGGCCGTCGCTCGACGAGGTGCGCGAGAGCCTCCTCACGGCGGTGCAGCTCGAGCAGAAGCGGATCACCTGGGTGCAGCGCGCGCTCGACCTCGCCGACACCGAGCAGCCGCTGCAGGGCGTCGATCGCGACCTCGTGGGCCGGCGCGCCGCCGCGCTCCAGGCCGGCAAGGGGGCCGAGCTGGTGGAGCAGCGGGTGCGCGGCTACCGCAGCCTCGCCTCCGGGCTCGTCGCCTACATCGACGGCGACGCCCTCTCCGCGCTCGAGAAGATGAAGGCGGCCACCCGCGACACCCCCGAGGTCTCGCTGGCCCACGCCTACCTCGGCTCCCTGTACTACCTGTTCCAGCAGCCCGCCTACGCCGCCGCGGAGTGGCGCAAGGCCCTCGAGCTCGACCCCAGGAACACCGCCGTGGCGGCGGCCCTCAAGGACCACGCCGCGGAGTTCAAGTAAACGGAAGGGACCCCCCAGCGTGCGCACCACCACCTACCTCGGGCTCGTGCTCGGCATCGCCGTCGTCTACCTGGCCGTGGTCTTCAAGGGCGGCAACTACACCATCTTCACGAACTACGTGGCCCTGATGATCGCGGTCGGCGGCACCTTCGCCGCCACCACGCTCTCCTCGTCGCGGACCACCATCGGCCACGGCATGTCGGCGGTGAGCAAGATGTTCGTCGCCGGCTCGGTGCCGCCGCGCCGGGTGGCCGAGGAGATGGTGCAGCTCGCCCGCCAGGCCAAGGCGCACGGCGCCTCCTCCATCGACCTCACCCAGCTCCGGCTGCGCGACCCCTTCCTCGTGAAGGGGCTGCAGCTGGTGGTGGACGGCGTCGAGCCGCAGCGGATCGAGGAGCTCATGCGGCTCGAGTCCGACATCCTCTCGGAGAAGCGGCGCGCCGCCGAGCGCATGTTCCGCCTCATGGGCACCTACTCCCCGATGTTCGGCCTCGTCGGCACGCTCATCGGCCTCATCCAGATGCTGAAGGGGCTCACCGACCCGCGGGCCATCGGCCAGGGCATGTCGGTGGCCCTCATGGCCACCTTCTACGGCGTGCTGCTCGCCGGCCTGTTCTTCCTGCCCCTCGCCGGCAAGGTCCGGACCATGGACCTCGACGAGCGGCTCGTGCGCGACCAGATCGTCGCCGGCCTCATCGCCATCCGGCTCGGTGAGAACCCGGAGAACGTGCGGGAGACCCTGGAGGTCTTCTCGCAAGAGGCGCGCGCGTGAGCCTGCGCCCGCCGCGGCGGCGCGACGTCGAGGAGGGGGACGCGGACAACCCCCTCCACGACGCCACCTGGCTCTACAGCTACGCCGACCTCATGACGCAGCTCCTCATCTTCTCCATCCTCATGGTGACGGTGGTGGGGCTCAAGGAGTCGCCGGCGGAGGCCCGCGCCGACCCGCGCCAGGCGCAGCTCGAGCGCACCGTGCGCGACGTCGAGAAGTACGTGGCCGAGAGCAAGTTCCGCGACGCGCTCGCGGTGGACCGGGCCGCCGACCGGCTCGTCATCCGGATGAAGAGCGCCATCCTCTTCGACCCCGGCCAGGCGAAGCTCACCCCGGCGGCGGAGGAGGTGCTGGGCGGGCTCGTGGCCGTCCTCTCGAAGGTCCCCTCCCCGCTCCGGGTCGAGGGGCACACCGACGACGTGCCCATCCAGTCCGCCCGCTTCCCCTCCAACTGGGAGCTCTCCACCGCCCGCGCCATCTCGGTGGTCGAGTACCTGGAGGACCAGGGCGTCGCCAAGGAGCGGCTCTCCGCCTCCGGCTTCGGCGAGTTCCACCCCATCATCGCGAACGACAGCGCCGAGCACCGGGCCCTCAACCGGCGCGTCGAGATCGTCGTCATCGGAGGCTGAGTGGCGATCAAGCTGTCGAGGCCGGAGCGGGAGGAGGACGAGGACATCACCTCGTTCTGGCTCATCACCTACTCCGACATGACGACGCTGCTGCTGGCGTTCTTCCTGCTCATGTTCTCCTTCACGCTGCTCACCGGCAGCCACCAGGAGGAGCTCGTGCAGGCGCTGAACGTCGTCTCGGCGAACGGCAAGGTGGTGCGCCAGGAGCCGCCGCGCGAGGACCTGGAGCGGGCCGCCCGCGAGATCGCGGCCCAGTTCAAGGACGAGCACACCTTCGTGGACGCGACCGAGACCGAGGTCACGGTAGGCCTCTCGTCCAACGTGACCTTCGCGAGCGGCGAGGCGGCGCTCACCGACGCCGGCCGCGCGGCGCTCCTCAAGGCCGGCGCCATCCTGGCGCGGCTGCCCAACGCCGTCCGCGTCGAGGGGCACACCGACGACGTCCCCATGAAGTCGGCCGAGTTCCCGAGCAACTGGCACCTCTCGGCCGGCCGGGCCCAGAGCGTGGTGCAGCTCCTCGTCGAGGCCGGCGTGGACGCGCGGCGCCTCGAGGTGGTCGGCTACGGCGAGACCCGGCCCCGGCAGCCGAACGCCACGCCGGAGGGTCGGGCCGCCAACCGCCGCATCGAGCTCAAGCTGGTCCGGTCCGAGTCGCGCGGGAAGCCGGCGGCGCCCCGCTAGGCCGTCCCGCGCGGCGCCGCGCCGGCGCCGGCGCCGGCGTCGCCGGGCTCGGGCTCGGGCTCGGGCGCGCCGGCGTCGCCGTCCGCTCCCGCCGCCTCCGCGGCCAGGGCGGCGTCGATCTCCTCCTCGGAGGCCACGTCGCCCGGCACCTCCGGCTCCGGCGCGCCGCCCGGCGGGTGGAAGA
The DNA here is from genome assembly GCF_023169965.1 of Anaeromyxobacter paludicola. Classification (NCBI taxonomy): domain Bacteria; kingdom Pseudomonadati; phylum Myxococcota; class Myxococcia; order Myxococcales; family Anaeromyxobacteraceae; genus Anaeromyxobacter; species Anaeromyxobacter paludicola. The sequence continues at coordinate 1,300,505 of NZ_AP025592.1, forward strand.
ACTCGTGGACCGCGCGCGCCGCCTTCGCCCCGAAGCCCTCCACCCGCGCGAGCTCCTCCTCGCGCGCCTCCTTCACCTTCCGGAGCGAGCCGAAGTGGCGCAGGAGCGCCTTCTTGCGCCCGGCGCCCACCCCCGGGATCTCCTCGAGCACGCTCTGGAAGTTGCGGGAGCGCCGCAGCTTGCGGTGGAAGGTGATGGCGAACCGGTGGGCCTCGTCGCGCAGCCGGGTGAGGAGGAAGAGCTCGGCCGAGTTCTGCCGCAGCACGAGCGGGTCCTTCCGGTTCGGCAGGAAGACCCGCTCCGGGCTGCGCGGCGCCTCGGGCACGAAGCCGCGCTCGGCGGCCTCCGCGGCGTCGGCCAGGGCGGCCGCCTCGGGGACGGCGGCGCGCCGCTCCCGCCGCCGCCCGATGACGCGGCTCGTGCCCATGGTGGCGGCGTCGATGAGGCGGCTCTTCGCGAGGCCGACCATCTCGACGTACGGCGCCCCGGGCACCCCGGTCGGCTTCACCGGCACCCCGAGGTCGCGGGCGGCGGCCAGCGCCGCGTTGAGCTGCCCCTTGCCGCCGTCGATGACGAGGAGATCGGGGAACGACCCCTCCGCCAGGCAGCGCCGCAGGCGGCGGGTGATGACCTCGTGCAGCATGGCGAAGTCGTCCTGCCCGGCCACCCCCTTCACCTTGTACCGGCGGTAGTTGGCCTTGTCGGGCTCGCCGTCCTTCATCGACACGCCGGAGCCCACGGCGAGCGCGCCCTGGAAGGTGGAGATGTCGTAGCACTCCATCCAGCGGGGCGGCCGGGTGAGGTGCAGGTGGCGCGTCAGCGCGTCGAGCGCCTGCTCCCGCCGCTCGTCCTTCTCGTGCCAGCTCCGGAAGCTCTGGGCGGCGTTGCGCGAGGCGACCTCGAGCAGGTCGGCCTTGGCGCCCCGCTGCGGCGAGAGCACCCGCACCCGCCGGCCGCGCCGGTCGGTCAGCACCTCGTCGAGCGCGACCACGTCCTCGATCTCGACCGGGAGGAGCACCTCCTCCGGCGGCGGGTTCTGGTCGTAGTAGAGCGACACGAAGGACGAGAGCAGCTCCTCGGCCGGGAACTCCTGTCCCTGGAACGGGTAGGCGCGGCTGTCCTGCAGCTTCCCCTGGCGCATCGAGAGCACCTGGATGACGAGGTCCGGCCCCTCGCGGTAGAGGCCGAAGGCGTCCCGATCGGCGGCGTCGCCCATGAGCACGCGCTGCTTCTCCAGGCTGCGCTCCACCGCCTGCAGCTGGTCCCGCAGCCGGGCGGCGTCCTCGAAGCGCAGCTCGCCGGCGAGGTCGGCCATGCGCGCGCGCAGCCTCGGCACGAGCTCGGACTCGCGCCCCTCGAGCAGCTCCACCGCGTCCTCCACCGACTGCCGGTACTCGTCCGCCGGCACCTCGTACACGCACGGCGCCGGGCAGCGGTGGATCTGGTACAGGATGCACGGCCGCTTGCGGTGCTGGAAGACGTGGTCCGAGCAGGTGCGCAGCTGGAAGTGCCGGTTCACCACCCGCAGCGTCTCGCGGATGGAGCTCGCGCTCGAGTAGGGCCCGAAGTAGCGCGCCCCGGCGTCGCGGGCCTCGCGGGCGCGGCGGACCTCGAGGCGCGGGTAGGCGTGCCGCTCGTCGAGCTTGAGGACGATGAAGTCCTTGTCGTCGCGCAGCCGCACGTTGAAGCGGGGCTGGTGCCGCTTGATGAGCTCGTTCTCGAGGAGCACCGCCTCCTTCTCGGAGCGGGTGACGATCACGTCGAGGTCGCCCAGCAGGTCGTCGAGCAGCGAGACGAACGCCCGGTCGTCGCCTCGCCCGGCGTCGAAGTACGAGCGGACGCGCGAGCGGAGGCTCGACGCCTTCCCGACGTAGACCACCTCGCCCTGCCGGTCCTTCATGAGGTAGCAGCCGGGGTCGGGCGGCAGCTGGTCGAGCTTCTTGCGCAGGGCGGCGTCCATCGCGGCCTAGTGTAAACGCCCTCTCCCCCGAAAGCCCTCCCGGCCTGCGCCGGGCGCCCGGCGCCGCCCACCCCGGCGCATGGACTCGCACCCGGGGCCGGAGGGTACAGGTGCTGGCGGACCCCCGCCCCGGCTCCGGCCGTGGAGCCGCATGCGCACCCGCCTCCTCCCGCCCGGCCTGCTCGCCCTCGCCCTCGCCGGCCTGCTCGGCTGCGGCGGTGCCGGCGGCCCGCCCTCGGCCACCGCGGTCGCGCGCGCGCCGCTCGGCGAGGCGCGCGGCCTCCTGCGGGCGAGCCGTCCCATCGGCGGCCGCTACCTCGTGACCCTGCGCGCCGCGGCCTCGCTCGACGGCGCGGCGGCGCTGGCCGCGCGCCACGGCGGGTCGGTCCTGGCGCCCTTGCCCTCTCTGCCCGGCTTCACCGGCTCCTTCTCGGAGCAGGGCGCCACGGCGCTCTCCGCCGAGCCGGAGGTCGCGTCGGTGGAGGAGGACGGCGCGCTCCCGGCGCCGCCCGCCGCCGCGGCGCCCTCCCCGGCCGGCGCCACCGCGATCGCGGCCGCCGGCCTGGCCGCCGCGCCCGCCGCGGACTGGGGGCTCGACCGGCTCGATCAGCGCGCCCTCCCCCTCGACGGCGTCTACGCGGTCGGCCCGAACGGCGGCGGGGTGCACGTGTACGTCGTGGACGGCGGCGTGGACGTGAGCCACCCCGACCTCGCCGGCCGCGCCAGCGCCGACTTCTCCGCCGTGGACGACGGCCGCGGCGCCCTCGACTGCAGCGGGCACGGCACCCACGTGGCCGGGATCGTCGCCGGCGCGCGCTACGGCGTCGCGCCCGGCGCGTGGATCCACTCCGTCCGCGTGCTCGACTGCGAGGGGAACGGCTCGATCTCGGCCGCCGTCGCCGGCCTCGACTACGTGGCCCGGAGCCACGAGAGCCCGGCGGTGGCCAACCTCTCGCTCGGCGGCGAGCCCTCGGCGGTCCTCGACGCCGCGGTGCGCGCCGCGGTCGCGAGCGGGGTCACGGTGGTGGTCTCCGCCGGGAACGGCGGCATCGACGCCTGCCAGCAGTCGCCGGCGCGGGTCCCGGAGGCGCTCGCGATCGGGGCGACCGACCCGGACGACGCCGTCGCCGGCTACTCGGCGCGCGGGCCCTGCGTGCGCCTCTTCGCGCCCGGCTCCAGCGTCACCTCCGACTGGCTCGGCGGCGGCACGGCGATCCTCTCCGGGACCTCGATGGCGGCCCCCCACGCCGCCGGCGCGGCCGCCCTGTACCTCCAGACGGCTCCCCTGGCGAGCCCGGCGCAGGTGGCGCAGGCGCTGGACGACGAGGCGACGCGCGGGGCGCTGCGGGCGCTCCCGGCGGGCTCGCCCGACCGGCTGCTCTACGCCGGGTTCCTGTCGGGGGGCGGCGCGAGCGTGTCGGCCTGCAGCCGGTCGCAGGAGCTGCTCCAGGACGGCGGGTTCGAGGACGGCGCCGGCTGGCTGGCCACGCCGGGCGTGCTCGACCGCAGCCCCGGGACCCCGGCGCGGACCGGCGCGGGCAAGGCCTGGCTCGACGGGTACGGCCGGGACCACTCCGACTCGCTCGCGCAGGAGGTCTCGGTGCCGGCCGACGCCTGCGCCGCGGTCCTCCGGTTCTGGCTCCGCGTCGAGTCGGAGGAGACGGGGGGCAGCACCGCCTACGACCGGCTCGCGCTCCAGGCCGTCTCGGCCGGCGGGGCCACCCCGCTCGGCGCCTGGTCGAACCTCGACCGCGGCCAGGGCTGGGTGGAGCAGGTGGTGAGCCTGGCCGCGTTCCGCGGGCAGACCATCACCCTGCGCTTCACCGGCGACGAGGACGAGAGCCGGCGGACCAGCTTCGTCCTCGACGACGCGTCGGTCGAGGTGCTCCGGTAGGTCCGGTCAGGGCTGGCAGGTCACCTGGCCGCTGCAGCTCGAGAGCGCCTGGCAGACGTCCAGGCCCTGGGTCGAGCAGACCGGCACGTCGAAGTTGCCGGTGAGGTTGCCGCCGTCCGAGAGGGTCAGGTTGACGCTCCCGGTGACGTGCGTCGCGCTCACCGTGGCGAGGTTGACGCTGCCGGTGACGCTGGTGGCGCTCTGGCTGTCGTTGCACTGCGCGTCGTTCTTCTTCACGAACGCGAGCGCGAACGGCCCGGAGAGGGTCGAGGGGACCGCCGAGGTCACCTGGTAGCTGCCGGCGGCCACCGGCGGCTGCGCCGTCACGCCGGCGTTGACGATGGCGACGGTGACGAGCACCTCGTTCGCCTTGTCGGTGCAGGTCTGGCCGAGCCGCCCGCACAGGTTCGCGGTGCTCGAGAACCCGAGGGCGACGGCGGAGAGGTTCACGGTGAAGCCGCCGGCGTTGCAGGCGGCGGACGAGAGCACCGCGGCGTTGGCGCTCGTGGGAGTGAAGTTGGCGTTCGCCACCTTCCCGGAGGGGACGGCGCTGCTGCTGCTCGAGCTGCTGCCGCCGCAGGCCGCCAGGAGGGCGGTGCAGGCGAGGGCCGCGGATCTGTTCATGGGTGGGCTCCAGGCTTCGGGTCGGGCGCGCGTGGGCGCGCCGAGCACGGTGCGCAGCGGCGGCGCCCGGGGCCGCTCCCGCGAAGGGTCCCGCTCCGCGCGAGCCCTGGCTAGCGCCGCCGGCGCGCCTGGGGGCGCCGCCGGCCCACCTTCGCGCCCGCCCCCGCCATGGCCCCGCTCCCGAGGAGCCCCTTCATGCCGGCCCCGGCGCCCGCCCGCTTCACCCCGAGCTGCAGGTCCTTGAGGGCCAGGATGCGGTCGCGCAGCGACGCCGCCTTCTCGAACTCCAGCTCCTCCGAGGCGCGCCGCATCTCCTTCTCCAGCTCCGCGACGATGGCCGGGATCTGCTCCGGCAGGTACTCGGCGCCGTCGGCCGCCACCGGGACGGTGAGGTAGTCCGCCTCGTAGACCGCCATGCCGAGGTCGCTGATGTTCCGCTTCACGCTCTGGGGCGTGATGCCGTGCTCCCGGTTGTAGGCGCGCTGGATCTCGCGGCGGCGGTCGGTCTCGTCCATCGCCCGCTTCATCGACTCGGTCACGTGATCGGCGTAGAGCAGCACCTTGCCGTTCAGGTTGCGGGCGGCGCGCCCGATGGTCTGGATGAGCGACACCTCGGAGCGGAGGAAGCCCTCCTTGTCTGCGTCGAGCACGGCGACCAGCGACACCTCGGGGATGTCGAGCCCCTCGCGGAGGAGGTTGATCCCGATGAGCACGTCGAACTCGCCCCGGCGCAGGTCGCGGATGAGCGCGCTGCGCTCGAGGGTGTCGATGTCCGAGTGCAGGTAGCGGCACTTCACGCCCACGTCGGTGTAGTACTCGGTGAGATCCTCGGCCATGCGCTTGGTGAGCGTGGTGACCAGGATCCGCTCGCCGGCGGCGGCCCGGGCGCGGACCTCCCCGAGCAGGTCGTCCACCTGCGAGCCCACCGGCCGGACCTCGACCTCGGGATCCACGAGGCCGGTGGGGCGGATGATCTGCTCCACCACCACCCCGCCCGCCTTCTCCAGCTCGTAGGCGGCGGGGGTGGCCGAAACGTAGATGGCCTGCCGCACCATCCCCTCGAACTCCTCGAACTTGAGCGGCCGGTTGTCGAGCGCCGAGGGGAGCCGGAAGCCGTACTCGACGAGCGTCTCCTTGCGCGACCGGTCGCCCTTGTACATGGCCCCGATCTGCGAGACGGTCTGGTGCGACTCGTCGATGACGAGGAGGAAGTCGTCGGGGAAGTAGTCGAGGAGGCACGGCGGCGGATCCCCGGCCTTCCGGCCCGAGAGCCAGCGCGAGTAGTTCTCGATGCCGTTGCAGAAGCCCATCTGCTCCAGCATCTCGAGGTCGAACATCGTCCGCTGCTCGAGCCGCTGCGCCTCGACGAGCTTGTCCTGCCCGCGCAGCTCCTGCAGCCGCTCCAGGAGCTCGCCGCGGATGCCGGAGATGGCGCGGGCGCGGGTCTCGGGCGCCGACACGTAGTGGCTGTTGGGGAAGATGGCGGCCTTGTCGAGCTCGGCGAGCGCCACCCCGCGCAGCGGGTCGAACTCCTGGATCCGCTCCACCACGTCGCCGAAGAACTCGATGCGGATGGCCCGCTCCTCCTCGTAGGGCGGGAACACCTCGATGGTGTCGCCGCGCACCCGGAAGGTGCCGCGGTGGAAGTCGGCGTCGTTCCGCTCGTACTGGATGTCGATGAGCGAGCGGATGAAGCGGTCGCGCAGGAACTCCTGCCCCTTCTCGACGTGCTGCAGGAGCCCGTAGTAGGCCTCCGCGGTGCCGAGGCCGTAGATGCAGGAGACCGAGGCCACGATGAGCACGTCGTTGCGCGTGAGCAGCGCGTGCGTCGCCGCGTGGCGCATCCGGTCGATCTCGTCGTTGATGGACGAGTCCTTCTCGATGTACGTGTCGCTCGAGGGGACGTAGGCCTCGGGCTGGTAGTAGTCGTAGTAGCTGACGAAGTAGTGGACCGCCGCCTCGGGGAAGAGCTCCTTGAACTCGGCGTAGAGCTGGGCCGCGAGGGTCTTGTTGTGGGCGATGACCAGCGTGGGGCGCTCGACGCGCGACACCACGTTGGCGACGGTGAAGGTCTTGCCCGAGCCGGTGACGCCCAGGAGCACCTGGTGGCGGTCGCCGCGCGCGAGCCCCTCGACCAGCTCGCGGATGGCGCGCGGCTGGTCGCCGGTCGGCTCGTGCGGGCTCTGGATGTGGAAGGACACGACGTGGTCCTAACGCCGGGTCACTCCACCTTCCACGTGGTGCCGGAGGGCCCGTCCATGATGGCGACGCCCATCGCGGCGAGCTCGTCGCGCAGGGCGTCCGAGCGGGCGAAGTCCTTCGCCCGGCGCGCCTCGGCCCGGGCCGCGAGCCGGGCCTCCACCGCGGCGGGATCGATCCCCCGGCGCGCCGCCGCTCGGTCGCGGATGGCGACGAGCGCCGCGGCCGGCGCCCGCTCCAGGATCCCGAGCGCGCGCCCCACCTCGCGGGCCTCCTCGGCGAAGCGGGCGAGCGCGGCCTTCTCCTCGGGCGACTTCTTGCCCTTCCTGTCGGCGAGGGCGTTGGCCGCCGTGAAGGCCTCGGCCAGGATCCCGAGCACCGCGGCGGTGTTGAAGTCGTCGTCGAGCGCCTCGCGCACCCGCGCGAGGAGCGGGGTGGCCGGCCCGGGCGCGGCGCCGGCCGCCACCCGCTCGGCCTTCTCCACCGTCTCGTAGAGGTAGACGAGCCGCCGCTCGGCCTCGCCGAGCACCGTGTCGGAGAAGTTGAAGTCGTTCCGGTAATGGGTGCCGAGCAGGAAGAAGCGCAGCGCCTCGCCGTCGGCCTTCTCGAGCACCTGGCGGACCGTGAAGAAGTTGCCGAGCGACTTCGACATCTTCTCGTCGTCGATCTGCACGAAGCCGTTGTGCATCCAGTACCGGCTGTAGCGCTCGGCCTCGAGCCCGTCGCCCTGCGCCGCCACCGACTGCGCGATCTCGTTGGTGTGGTGCGGGAAGACGAGGTCCTTGCCGCCGGCGTGGATGTCGATGGGCGCGCCGAGGTGGGCGAGCGTCATCGCCGAGCACTCGATGTGCCAGCCCGGGCGCCCCTCGCCCCACGGCGACGGCCAGCGCGGCTCGCCCGGCTTCGCCCCCTTCCAGAGCGCGAAGTCGAGCGGGTCCCGCTTCGCCTCGCCCGGCTCCACCCGCGCCCCGGCCACCAGGTCGTCGAGGTTCCGCTTCGAGAGCCGGGTGTACTCCGGGAACTTGCGGACCGAGAAGTAGACGTCGCCGTTGCCGGGCGCGTAGGCGAAGCCGCTCGCCACCAGCTGCTCGATGAGGGCGACGATCTCCGGCATGTGGCCGGTGACGCGGGGCGCCGCGTCCGGCCGCAGGCAGGCGAGCGCGTCCATGTCCTCGTCGAAGGCGTCGGCGAAGCGGGCGGCCAGCGCCGTCGGATCCTCGCCGCGCTCGGCGCCCCGGCGGATGATCTTGTCGTCCACGTCGGTGAAGTTGCGGACGTACTTCACCTCGTAGCCGCGGGCGCGCAGGTGGCGCAGCACCACGTCCCAGACCACGTAGCAGCGCGCGTGCCCCAGGTGGGCGAAGTCGTAGACCGTGGGGCCGCAGACGTAGAGCCGGACCTTCCCGTCCTCGAGCGGGACGAAGGTGCGCTTCTTGCCGGCGAGCGTGTCGTAGAGCTGGATGGCCATGATCAGCGGTCAGTGTAGCCGACGCCCGGGCGCCAGCGGGCTCAAACGGCGCGCACCAGGAGGGCCACGGCGTGCGCCGCGATCCCCTCGGCGCGCCCCACGAACCCGAGCTTCTCCCCGGTGGTGGCCTTGACGTTCACCTGGGCGGGCGAGACGCCGAGCGCCTCGGCGAGCCGCGCGCGCATCTCGTCGGCCCGCGGGGCCACCTTGGGCCGGCGGGCGGCGAGCGTCACGTCGCAGTTCCCCACCCGCCAGCCCCGCTCTGCCGCCAGGCCGGCGATGTGGCGCAGCAGGAGCAGCGAGGAGACGCCCTTCCAGCGCGGATCGGTGTCGGGGAAGTGGCGGCCCAGGTCGCCGAGGCCGGCGGCGCCGAGGATGGCGTCGCCGATGGCGTGGGCGCAGATGTCCGCGTCGGAGTGACCGAGGAGGCCGTCGCCCTCTCCCTCGAACTCCACGCCGCCGAGGATGAGCTTGCGCCCCGGCGCGAAGGGGTGGACGTCGTAGCCGATCCCCATCGCCACCGGGGCCTCGAGCCGCGCCCGCGCCCGCTCCACGTCGGCCGGGCTCGTGATCTTGAAGTTGCCGGGCTCCCCGGGGACGAGCCGCACCTCGCCGCCCGCCCGCTCCACCAGGGCGCACTCGTCGGTGGCGAGCGCGGCGTCGGGTCCGGCGGCCTCGAAGGCGCGCCGGAGCACGTCGGCCCGGAAGCCCTGCGGCGTCTGGGCGAGCCAGACCTCGCGCCGGTCGATGGTCCCGGCCACGCGCCGCTCGCCCGGCCCGGCCCGCTTCACCGTGTCGGTGGCGGCGAGCGCGGCGAGCGCGGCGCCGGCCTCGGCGGCCGCCTGCGCGACCTCGCGCGCCAGCGCCGGCGTCGCGAACGGGCGGGCCGCGTCGTGGATCAGCACGAGGGCGCACTCCGGCAGCGCGGCGAGGCCGTTGCGGACCGAGTCGGCCCGGGCCGGCCCGCCCGCCACCGCCTTCACCGGCTTGCCGAGCCCGGCGAGGTCGGCGAGGGCGCGCGGCTCGTCGCCCGGCGGCACCACCGCCACCAGCTCGTCCACCAGCTCGCAGGCGGCGAGGGCGCGCGCGCTGCGGCGGAGGACCGTCTCGCCGCCGAGCACGAGCCACTGCTTCGCCACGCCGGCCCGCTGCCCGGAGCCGCCCGCCGCCAGGATCGCCCCCACCCGCTCGCCGCCGATCATCGGTGTCTCCTCTCCGGCGCGGAGGCCGGCTGGCACTCCCCGTGCTCCACCGGCCCGCGTGAGCGCCGCACCGGCCCAGTCCTACCCCAAAAACGACCGCCGCGCGGACCTGAGGCCGCGCGGCGGAGCTTCCGGCCTCGCCCCGGGCGCGGGGCGGGTGGGGTCAGTTGATGTTGAAGATCTTCTTGAGGTCGCTCTCGACGTCCTGCTCGTCGCAATCCTTGGCGATCGCGAGCTCCTTGATGAGCAGGGAGCGGGCGGTGTCGAGCATCTTGCGCTCGCCGAAGGAGAGGTCCTTGTCGGAGCGGAGCAGGTACAGGTCGCGCAGCACCTCGGCGATCTCGAAGACCGAGCCGGTCTTGATCTTGTCCATGTACTCGCGGTAGCGGCGGTTCCAGGTCGTGGAGTCGACCGAGACCTCCTTCTCCTTGAGGATGCTGTAGACCTTGCGAACGTCCTTCTCCCCGATGATCTCCCGCAGGCCGACCGAGCCGACCTTGTTCATGGGGATCATGATCTTCATGCCGTTGTCGAGGATCTTGAGGACGTAGAAGGACTGCCGCTGGCCGGCGACCTCCTTGTGCTCGATCCCCATGACCTCACCCACTCCCTGGCCGGGATAGACTGCCTTGTCACCGACCTTGAAGTTGTGGTTAGGCTGGATGGGCGCCATTCATTCCTCCGTACCGCTGCGCGGGCCGGGCTCTACCAACTTTTGGGGGAACCGGACAGAGCGCTGAGTCGGGGCACGCTAGCACAAAGTGTCCGACCCGTCAATCGGTGCAGTTTTTTCAAGTGGTTGCGGGCATGAGGCGAGCGCGCCCGCTGGTCCCGCTCGCGATCGGTTTCGCCGCCGGGCTCTCCTTCCCCGGGCCGATCCCGCTCGCTGCTGGCATGGCAACCGGCGGGCTCGCCCTCCTGTTCCCGCCGCTCGCGCCTGTCGGCTACGCGGTCCTCGGCGCCGAGGTGGCCGCGGCCGCCCGGCCGCGCCCCGGCGCTCCCCCGGCCGAGGGCGAGGTCCGCCTCGAGGGGACCGTCGCGTCCCTGCCGGACCGCTCCGAGGACCGGGCCCGCTACCGGCTGCGCGAGCGCTCCGGCCGCCTCCTCGAGGTGCTCTCCCCGGAGCCGGACTGGCCGCTCGCCCCGGGGGACCAGGTGGCCCTCTTCGCGCGCCTCCGCCCTTTCCCGCCGCCCCTCAACCCGGGCGGCCGGGACGACGCGGCCCGCGCCTGGGCCCGGGGCGTCTCCCTGCTCGCCCTGGCCTGGGAGCCGCCGGTCCGGTTCGCGCCGCCCTCCCCGCTCGCGGCGGTGGACGCGGCCCGCCTCCGCTTCGGCGCCGCGGCGGCCGCGCGGCTCCCGCCGCGCGAGGCGGCCCTGGTGCGCGCCATCGGCGCGGGGGACCGCTCCGCCGTCGATCCGGCGACCAACGAGGCCTTCGCGCGGAGCGGGCTCGCGCACCTCCTCTCCGTGTCGGGGCTCCACCTCGCGGTGGTCGTCTCGGGCCTGTACGCCCTCCTCCGGAGGCTCCTCGCGCGCTGGGACGCCCTCGCCGCGCGGCTCGACCCGCGCCGGCTGGCCGCGGCGCTGGCGCTCCCCGGCGCGGCCCTGTACGCGGCGGCGACCGGGGGCGACGTCCCGGTGGTCCGCTCGGCGGTGGCGGCCGGCGCCGCGCTCGTCGCGGTGGTCCTCGACCGGGAGCCGGACGCGCTCAACACCCTCTCCCTCGCCGGCCTCGCCGTCCTGGCGAGCGACCCGGGCGCGCTGCGCGACGTCTCCTTCCAGCTCTCCTTCGCCTCGGTGGCCGGGCTCGCCCTGCTCTCCGGCCCGCTCCGCCGCGCCCTGCCCTTCTCGCCGCCGCCCGGCTGGCGAGGCCGGGCCGCCGAGGCGCTCGTCGCCGGCACCTGCGCCAGCGTCGCCGCGACCCTCGCCACCGCGCCGCTCGTCGCCTTCCACTTCCGGCGGCTGTCCCTGCTCGCCCCCGCCGCCAACCTCGCCGGCATCCCCCTCGGCTCGGCGCTCACCGTGACCGCCGCGCTCGCCGCGCTGGCGAGCGCCTGCGCCGCGCCGCTCGCGGCCCCGTTCCTCTGGCTCTCCCGGCCGCTCGCGACCGCCCTCCTCGCCGTCGACGACGCCTTCGCGCGGCCGGACTGGGCGGTGGTAGGGATCGCCTCCCCCGGGCGCCTGGGGCTCGCGCTCTGCGCCGCCGGCGGGCTCGGCGCGCTCGCGCTCCGGGGGCGGGCGCGCGCCGCGTGCGCCGCGCTGTTCGTCGCGGCCCTCCTCGCCCCGGGCCCGCTGCGCGCCCTCGCGGCGCGCCAGCGCGGCGGCCTCGAGGTGATCTTCCTCTCGGTGGGCCAGGGGGACGGGGCCGCGCTGCGGCTCCCCGACGGCGCCGTGGTGCTGGTGGACGCGGGCGGGGAGGCGCGCGGCCGCTACGACCCCGGCGCGCGCGAGGTGCTCCCCTTCCTCCGCGACGCCGGCGCCCGGCGGGTGACCGCCGCGTTCCTCTCCCACCCCCACCCCGATCACCTCTTCGGCCTCGCCGGGGTGGCCGGGGGGATGCCGGTGGAGCGGCTCTTCTCGAACGGCCGGCCGGGCGACGACGCCGCGGCGCCCTACCTGGCCCGGCTCCCGGCGGCGACGGTCCTCCGGCGCGGCGACGCCTGGGAGCGGGCCGGCGTCCGCTTCGAGGTGCTCGGACCGCCCCCGGACGCCGGCGCCTGGACCGAGAACGACGCCTCGCTCGTGCTCCGGGTCCGCTACGGCGCGACCGCGTTCCTGTTCCCCGGCGACGTCGAGCAGGAGGGGGAGGCGGCGCTGGCGGCGTCGGGGCAGGACCTCCGGGCCGAGGTGGTGAAGGTCCCGCACCACGGGAGCCGCACCGCCGTCAGCCCGGCGCTCGCCGCGGCCGTGCGGCCCGGCTGGGCGGTCGCCTCGGTCGGGCTCTCCAACCGGTTCGGCTTCCCCCACCCGGAGGCGGTCTCCACCTGGACCGGCGCCGGCGCGCGGTTCCTGCGGACCGACGAGGGGGCCGTGGCGTTCGCCTCCGACGGACGGAGCGTCACCCGAATGGAGGTGTCGCGCTGGCTGGATGCGCTGGCCTGGTCCCCTCCCCGCCTTTAGGTTCCAGGGATGGACATCGACGACATCGACCTCGCCGAGCTCGCGGCGTCCATCCAGCGCCACATCCCGCCCAACGAGCCCCCCGTCGGCTACCTGCGGGGCCGCAGCTACTTCCGCGACGTCATCTCGCACGAGCTCCGCTGCTCCGAGATGGAGGCCGAGCAGCTCGTGGACACGCTCGAGGCGAACGGCTACCTGCGCTTCCTGGGCGACCCCTCGATGCGCTCGGAGGCCGAGAGCCGCTGGTCGATCCTGCCGCACGTGCCTTGAGCGGGTGAGCCCCCGGAGCGCCGGCCGGGCGAGCGTCCACCGCGGCACGGGACGTGAATCGTCCCCGGCCATGCGCGCGAACGAACCCGGCGGGCGACCCGAGGGCACCCGCACCCTGGCCGGACGCATCCTGCGAGGCGAGCCCCTCCCCGCCGAGCTCCCGCACCTGCGCGTCGTCGCGGGCCCCGGCGCCGGCGAGACGGTGCCCCTCGCGGACGGGGTGACGCTGGGGCGGGCCCTGGACGCCGACTGCCGCCTCGCCGATCCGGCCGCCTCGCGCCGCCACGCGCGCGTCGAGGCGCGCGCCGCCGGGGAAGTCCTGGTGGACCTCGGGAGCAAGAACGGCGTCCGCGTGAACGGCCGCAGGCTCCGCCGCCCGCGGCCGCTGCGCCACGGCGACCGGATCCGGATCGGCCGCACGGAGCTCCAGGTGGTGCGCCCCGCGCCTCCCCGCGCCGGCCCCGCGCCCGCCTCCGCCGGCGCGAGCCACCCCCGGCGCCTCCGGCTGCGGCTCCTCGCCGCGGCCGGGCTCCTCGCGCTCGCCGCGGGCTGGCTCGCCGTCCCGCGCTAGGCGTCGAACGGGTTCTCGAGGACGATGGTCTCGTCCCGGTCCGGCCCCACCGAGACCGCGATGACCTTGACGCCCACGAGCTCCGCCACGCGCTCCACGTACCGCTGCGCGTTGACCGGCAGGTCGCTCCAGCGGCGGGCGCCCTTGAGGTCCTCGGTCCAGCCCGGGAGCGCCTCGTAGATCGGCTTCGCGCGCTCGAGGTCCTCGAGGTCGCTCGGCATCTCGTCCACGCGCTTGCCGTCGAGCTCGTAGGCGACCGCGATCTGGAGCTGCTCGAAGCCGGTGAGCACGTCGAGCTTCATGAGCGCGAGCCCGTCGAGCCCGTTCACGCGGGCGGCGTAGCGGAGCGCGAGGGCGTCCACCCAGCCGGTGCGCCGGGGGCGGCCGGTGGTGGCGCCGAACTCGCCGCCCAGCTGCCGCAGCTTCTCGCCGGTCGCGTCGAGCAGCTCCGACGGGTACGGGCCGCTGCCGACGCGGGTCGAGTAGGCCTTGGTGATGCCGATGACGCGGTCGATGGCCGTGGGGCCGACGCCCGAGCCGACCACCGCGTTGCCGGCGACGGTGTTCGAGCTCGTGACGAACGGGTAGGTGCCGTGATCCACGTCGAGGAGCGTCCCCTGCGCGCCCTCGAACAGCACCGAGCGCCCCTGCTGGATGGCGCGGTGCAGCCAGAGCGAGGCGTCGCGGGCGTAGGTGGCGAGGCGCCGGCCGAGCGCGGCGTGGCTCTTCACGATGGCCGCCTCGTCGAGCGCGACCTGGGCGCCGAGGCGCGAGAGCTCCTCGTTCGCGGAGGCGAGCCGGTCCTTCACCTTGCGCGCGAGCCGCGCCTCGTCGAGGAGGTCGCGGACCCGGATGCCGCGCCGGGCCACCTTGTCCTCGTAGGTCGGGCCGATGCCGCGGCCGGTGGTGCCGATCTTGCCGGCGCCCGCGCGCTGCTCCCGGGCCACGTCGATCGCCTTGTGCCACGGCATGATCACGTGGGCGTCGAGGGAGAGGACGAGCTGCCCCTCGTCCTTCAGGAAGCCGCGCTGCTTGAGCGCGTCGATCTCCTCGACGAAGACCTCGGGATCGACCACCACGCCGTTGCCGATGACGCAGGACTTGCCCGGGTGGAGGATGCCGGCCGGGATGAGGTGGAGGACGGTCTTCTGCCCGCCGACCACGAGCGTGTGCCCGGCGTTGTTGCCGCCCTGGAAGCGGACGACGACGTCGGCCCTGAGGGTGAGCAGGTCCACGAACTTGCCCTTGCCCTCGTCACCCCACTGCGCTCCGATGACCACCACGTTCGGCATGTCGTTCCTCGAGAGAGATGAAAGGTGGCGCCCGCCCGGCGAGCGCGGGCGGACCATACCAGGGGGCCGCGGGTCCCGCCACCTAGGGGGACGCGCGGCGCCCCGCCCTGGACGCGGCGCGTCGAGGCGGCCGGCGACCGCGGCCCGCCTGGCGCTCCAGCGCCTGCGTGGCGAACTCCAGGTCCACGGCGAAGCCGATGGCCGGGTCGGGTCGCCCGAAGCGGGCCAGGAGCCCGTCGTAGCGGCCCCCGGCGGCCACGGCGCTGCCCGCCCCGGGCGCGTACCCGGCGAAGACGATCCCGGTGTAGTAACCGAGCCCGCGCACCTCGCCGAGATCCACCGTGACCTCGGGCAGGCCGCGCCGGCGCGCCAGCCGGAGCGCCGACTCCACCTCCCGCAGCGCGGAGGCCGCGCCGGGGAGCCCCTTCGCCAGGGCGCGGGCGCGGGTGAGCGCCCCCTCCCCGTAGAGCGAGACCAGGAGCGGCATCGCCTCGCGGGCCCCGGCCGGGCCCCGCGCGCGCCGCGCCGCGGCCGCGAGCCCGTCCGCGTCCTTGCGGGCGAGCGCCTCGTGCGCCACCGCCAGCGCCGCCGGCCCGAGCCGGGCCGCGGCGAGCACCTCGGCCGCGAAGCGGGCGTGGCCCACCTCGATCACCGTGCCGGAGAGGCCGACCGTCTCGAGCGAGCGCGCCAGGAGCAGCAGCGCCTCGGCGTCCGCCCTGGGGCCGCCGGCCCCGAGGAGCTCGACGCCGGCCTGGTAGACCTCGCGCGGCCGGCCGGCGCGCGCCTCGCGGGCGCGCAGCACGGGCCCGTCGTAGCAGAGCCGGGCGGGCGACGGGAGCGCGTCGGCGCGGGTCGCGTAGAGCCGGGCGATCTGCGGGGTGATGTCGGGCCGGATGGCGACCACCTCGCCGGAGCCGGGCTCGACGAACTTGAGCACGCCGGCGAGGGCGGCCGGCGAGAGCCCCCGCTCCACCACCTCGAGCCGCTCGAGGGTCGGCAGGAAGACCCGGCGATAGCCGAACGAGGAGAAGACGTCGTGCAGCCTGCCGGAGAGCTCCGCGAGGTGCGCCGAGTGGTCGGGGAGCAGGTCCCGGAGGCCTGCGGGCAGGGAGAGGTCGAGCATCGCGGCGCGACTCTAGCCTCTCGGCGCCCGCCAGGGAACTCCGCGCGACGTCAGTGGTGGACGGTCGGGTCGTCGGGCCGGACCTCGGTGTGGCGCGAGGTGGTGGTGAAGACGCTCCCCTCGCGCGGCACGTCGGAGCCGAGCAGCTGCTCGCGGTAGGCCCGCTCGTCCGCCGCGGTCGCCTCGCGCGTCCGGTCGCCCCGGGCGTGCCCGCGCCGCAGCCCCTCCCCCGTCAGCATCCGCCGGCCCACCGCGGCGCCGGCGATGGCGCCGCCCAGCCCGAAGAGCGCCGCGATGCCCGCCGCGCCCGCGCCCGCCGCCGCGCCCCTGGCGGCGTCGTCCGCGGTCTCGCTCGCGCGGGCCCGGTTGGCCGGGGTGTCGCGCCGCGACAGCGCCTGGAGGGGGGCGTTCCCGCTCGCCGCGCTGCCGGCGGTGAGCGCGCCCGTGCCCAGCGCCGAGGCGAGGAAGACCGCGCCGGCGATGATGCCGATGCACCAGACCATCGCGCCGTCGAGGTAGGCGCTGGCCGGCTGGGCGTCGTGCGCGATCCGGACCGCCACCCAGGCGCCGATGAAGCTGGCGACCAGGGGGACCAGGATCCCCCAGATCCCGGCGAGGACGCCGAGCGCCGAGGAGTCGGCCGGGCGCGCCGCGAAGCCGAAGGCGGCGCCGAACAGCCCGAGCACCACGTGCGCCGCGAGCGCGCAGAGCACGCCCGCGATCACCGGCGCCCAGTTCACGCGCGGCAACCCGCCGCGAGAGAGAGTTTCCGCTGCCATGGGAGTGACCTCCTGAGTACACCCATGGTGCGCAGCCTGGATCGGGGGCACAAGCCTCCCGGGGAGCGCCGGCGAGAGGATCGGCGGACGCCGGGCGGGGAGACGGGCGGCGCGGGCGGCGGGCGTCCGGGCGCGGGAGCCGCGTGCGCCCGCTAGATGCGCGCGACCCGGACCGAGCGCACGTGAGGCAGGCGCCGCAGCCGCTCGAGGAGCTCGGGGCCGGGCGGCGAGTCCACGTTGAGCAGGCAGAAGGCCGCCGACCGGTCGTCGGCCCGGGCGAGGGCGATGCGGGCGATGTTCACCCCCGCCTCGCCGAGGGCGACGCCCAGGTTCCCCACCACGCCCGGCGCGTCGTCGTTCTCGCAGATGACGAGGTCGCCCTCGGGCTCGGCGGCGAGCCGGAACTGGTTCACCCGCACCACCCGCGGCTCCTTGCGTCCGAAGACGGTGCCCGAGACCACCACCTCGCGCGCCTGGCCGCGCAGGCGGACGGTGAGGAGGCTCACGTAGTCCTCTGCGTCGGCGCTCCGCTCCTCGCGCACGGCGATCCCGCGGTCCCTGGCGACCGCCGGCGCGCTCACCTCGTTCACCGGCTCCTCGAGGAAGTGCTGGAAGAGGCCGCGCAGGACGCGCGCGGTGAGGGGCCGCTGCGGCGCCGAGGCGAGCTCGCCCGCGAACTCCACCTTCACCTCCTCCACGCCCCCGAGGCCGAGCCCGAGCTGGGCGGCGAGCGACCCGAGCCGGAGCGCGAGCTCGAGGTACGGCCCGACCCGCTCCAGCGCCTCGGGGGAGACGGCCGGGAGGTTCACCGCGTTCTTCACCTCGCCGCGGGCGAGGTAGGCCGCGAGCTGCTCGGCGATGCCGACCGCGACCGCCGCCTGGGCCTCCTCGGTGGAGGCCCCGATGTGCGGCGTGCAGATGAACCGCTCGCTCCGGAGGAGCGGGTGGTCCGGGGCGGGCGGCTCCTTCTCGAACACGTCGAAGGCCGCCCCGCCGAGCCGCCCCTCGGCGAGCGCCTCGGCCAGCGCCGCCTCGTCCACGAGCCCTCCCCGCGCGCAGTTCACGAGCAGCGCGCCCGGCCTGAGCCGGCGGAGCACGTCGGCCGACACGAGGTTGCGGGTCTGCTCGGTGAGCGGCACGTGGAGCGAGACGACGTCGGCCTGCGCCCAGAGCTCGTCGAGCGTGACGGGGGTGACGCCGAGGCGCGCGGCGGCGTCCGCCGAGATGAACGGGTCGTAGGCGACGGCGCGCATGCCGAAGGCGCGGCAGCGGTTCACCACGATGGAGCCGATGTTGCCGATGCCGACCACGCCGAGCGTCTTGCCGGCGAGCTCGCGCCCCTGGAACCGCTTCTTCTCCCACTTGCCGCCCTTGACGCTGGCGGTGGCCTGGGCCACGTGGCGGGCCAGCGCCAGGATGTGCGCGACCGTCAGCTCGGCCACCGTGACCGAGGAGCCGCCGGGGGTGTTCATCACCACCACGCCGCGCCGGGTGGCGGCGTCGAGGTCCACGTTGTCCACGCCGACCCCGGCCCGTCCCACCACCTTGAGCCGGGCGGCGCGCTCGAGGAGCTTCGCCGTGACCTTGGTGGCGCTCCGCACCGCGAGCGCGTCGTAGTCGCCGATGAGATCGGCGAGCGCGTCGGGCGGGAGCCCGACCTTCACGTCCACCTCGAGGCCGGCCTCGCGGAGGATGCGGATCCCCTCCGCGGACAGGTCGTCGGCGACCAGCACCCGGTTCGGCATGTGGCTCCTCTCGCTAGGCCGTTTCGGCGAAGCTCCGCATCGCCGCGCCCACGCCCTTGCCCAGCTCCACCTTGGCGCCCATGTCGGCGAGGGCGCGCTCGATGGCGGTGATGGCGGTGCAGATGTCGAACTCGTCGAAGTAGCCGAGGTGGGCGATGCGGAAGATCTTCCCCTTGGCCTGGTCCTGCCCGCCGACGAGGGTCACCCCGTACCGGTCGCGCAGCACCTTCACGAGCTTGTCGGTGTCGATGCCCTCGGGCGCGATCACCGTGGTGAGGGCCATCGAGGGGCTGTCGGTGTAGAGCTTCATCCCGAGCGCGGTCACCGCGGCGCGGGCGGCGAGGCTCATGCGCTCGTGCCGGCGGAAGGTCTTCTCGAGGCCGTCCTCCTTGAGCCAGCGCAGCACCTCGGCGAGCCCGACGATGAGCGAGACCGCCGGCGTGTAGTTGGTCTGGTTCTTCGCCTGCATCTCCCGCTCCTTCTTCCAGTTGAAGTAGAAGCGCGGCAGGTCGGAGGTCTCGGCCATCTTCCAGGCCTTCTCGCTGGCGGCGGCGAACGCCAGGCCCGGCGGGAGCATGAGCGCCTTCTGCGAGCCGGAGAGGAGGACGTCCATGCCCCAGGCGTCCATCGGCAGGTCGAAGGCCCCGAGCGCGCTGATGGCGTCCACCACGGTGAGGGTGTTGGGGCGGTCGCGGGTGAGGGCGCAGATCTCCTTCACCGGGTGGGCCACGCCGGTGGACGACTCGCTCGCCTGGACGTAGACCGCCTTGGCGTCGGGGTGCTGCTCGAGCGCCTTCGCCACCTGGGCCGGCTCCACCGCCCTGCCCCACTCCACCTTGAGCTCGATCGGCTCGACCCCGTACGCCTTCAGGATCTTGCCCCAGCGCTCGCCGAACTTGCCGCCGTTCACCACGATGGCCTTGTCGCCGCGGCGGAGGAAGTTGGTGACGGCGCCCTCCATGGCGCCGGTGCCGGACGACAGGAACACGAGCACGTCCTGCTTGGTCTGGAAGAGCCACTTCAGGTCCTCGCGGACCTGGGCGAAGAGCTTCTCGAAGGCCGGCGCGCGGTGGTGCAGGATGGGCTGCGCCATGGCGAGCGCGATGCGCTCCGGGACGGGGGTCGGACCGGGAGTCAACAGGTAGCTCTTGAGCGCCATGGGGGCCTCCAGCAGGGATGTGGGAAGGGGGGTGCTAGAGGTAGCAGCCGACCTGACCCGGGTCAACGGAACCGGCAGGCTGCCACGGGCGGGGGGCGGGGCCGGAGGCTACCCGCGCGGCCGCACCGAGAGCCCGTGGAGGGCGAAGCCGACCACCTCCGCCTTGAGCCGCTCGGCGTCCTCCTCGCGCGCGCCCTCGACGAGGCCGACCACGGCGGCGGTGAGGGTGAGCTCGAGCGCGCCGAGGAGCGAGGCGGCGGCGACGGTCGGGTCGGCGTCCCCGCGGAGGTCGCCCTCGCGCTGGCCGCGGCGGACGATGCCGGCCACGAGGGCCACCGCGGTCTGGAAGGTCTGGGCCGTGGAGCCGGCGCGCAGCACGTTGGGGGTGCGCGCCACCTCGAGCAGCAGCACCCGGACCGCCGAGGGGGAGGTCTTGTAGACGTCCACGGCGAAGCGGCAGATCGAGGCCAGGTGCTCGGAGGCCGAGCCCGGCCCCTCGGCGATCGCCCGGATGGCGTTGATGAAGATGGTCCACTGCTCCGCGAAGACGCTCTCGAGCAGCTCGTCCTTGTTCCGGAAGTAGTGGTAGACGAGGCCGTAGGCCACCCCGGCCTGCTTGGCGACGTCGGCGATCCGGCAGCCGTGGTAACCCTTCTCCGCGAAGACCCGCACCGCCGCGTGCAGGATGGCGCGCCGCTTCTCCGGCTCCTCCGCGGACGGAGCCGGCTCGGGGCGTGGAGGGCTGCGCTTTCCGTTGCGGGCGCCGGGCAAGGTCCGCTCCTTACCGTCGGTCGATAGCGGCGGAGCGCGCCCGATGTCAACGGAAGGTCACGGCCCGTCCCGCAAAGGGCGGCTGCCGCTCGCCGGCTCAGCGCAGCGCGCTCGCCTGGGCGAAGAACTGCGAGAAGTCGAACAGGAAGGTGTAGGTCGGCTTGTCGAGCCCGACGCACTCGTTGGCGGCGAAGACCACCGCCGCCTTCCAGCAGTGGCAGGGCGAGTCCCAGGTCAGGCTCGCCTGGTGCTGCCAGACGTGGGGCGAGGTGCTGGTCTTCTTGCCGGCGCCGCAGATGGCGGTCTCGGGGATGGTGGTCGGGTTGAACCAGGCCTCGTAGGCCGCCGAGAGCCCCGAGTACCTGGCCCGCGCGCCGGCGCTGGCGGTGTTGGTGGACTGCGTGTAGGGCCGCTGGTCGAAGAGGGGCTCGATTCCGGCCGCCGACTGCGGCGACCCGCCGGCCCCGACGGAGCTCAGCCCGACGTGGACGTCCTCGCCCCGCCCGTCCGCCACGGTGAGGCCGGCCGCGAAGGCGGTGAACGGGTCGAGCCAGGTGGAGGGCGGCGCGCTGGTCGCCGTGAGCCCGGGCGCGAGGTCGGGCTTCGGCGCGCCGAAGGCGTACCCCTTCGCGAGCAGGCTCGCGGTGGCGGGGCCGATGGTGAGCCCGAGGCGCCCGTAGGTCTCCGAGCGCGCCAGGCGCGAGAGGTCCACGTCCTGCCCCGCCTCGACCTCGGCGTTGAACGGGAACGCGCCGGGCGGCCCGACGAGCCGCGACCGCACCGAGGCGCGCAGCTGGTTGAAGCCGCCGTAGGGCATGGCGGTGAGCGTGCGGACCGGCAGGACGAGGGCGGCCTGGGTCGGCGTCGCGGCGTAGGTGACGAGCGGCTCGCCCGGCCGGGGCGGCGCGTCGTCGAGCTCGTCGTAGGCGTAGGCCGGGAGCGCCGGGCCGAGCGGCGCGGTCCCGGCGCGCCACTCGAGCCTCGGCACGATGGAGTGGCGGCGCGCCGAGGCACCCTCCCCGTAGCGGCGCGAGAGCTCGGTCTCGGCCACGAGCCCCGCCGCGAGCCAGCCGTTGGCCTGCGCCGCCTTGGCCTCGGAGAAGGCGTAGCCGAGCCCGGTGGCGCGCAGGTAGGGCTCGAGGCGCAGCCAGCGCCCGAGCAGGTAGTCGGCGCGCAGCTCCCCGCGGGCCGCGAGCCGGGTCGCGGCGAGCCGCTCTCCGGTCTCCCAGCGGCCGTCGCCCTGCGACGCGTCGAGGCTGGTCCGGGCCGGCCACTCGCGATCGCCGGGCCCGACGCCGCTCGCGCCCTCGTCGCCCGTCGCGCCGTGGATGGGCGCGAAGCGCGTCAGGCTGGCGGTGCCCGAGAAGGTCCAGGGACCGCGCAGCTCGACCGGCAGGAGGGTGGCGGTGAGGGAGGGCAGCCGGTGGAACACCGGGATGCGGCTCCCGAAGCCGCCGTAGGCCGGGCGGGCGATCCCGCTCGCCGGGTCCACCGGGAAGAACCAGTTGTTACCGACCCCGGCGAAGGGCTGGTAGTAGGCCGCCTCGGCCGAGAGCAGGAGATCGTCGCCGCGCTCGGTGAAGGCGAGCGCCGAGCGGCGGTACGGGTTCTGGCGGAGGAAGACGTCGTTGGTGAAGTCGGCCGGGTGGAGCGGGTCGGCGAAGAGCTCGGCGTCGAGCCGGAGCCGCTCGCGCGGCCCGAGCCGGCTGTCGAGCTGCGCGGCCAGGTCGAGGCGCCCCCCATGCGCCGGCGAGGGGGTCCCGCCGTAGTAGTCGCGCTGGGTGTCGTCCAGGTAGAAGAGCCGGAGCCGCGCGTCGGTGCCGGCGGCGGGCACGGCGCGCAGCTCGATCGCGCCGCCGCCGCCCTTCACGCCGCGCGTGCCGGCGCGGGCGGCGGCGTCCCCGATCCCCCAGATCCACTGGGGCGTGAAGGTCACGTCGGCGCTCTCCCCCAGGGTCACGAAGATCGGCTCCGCGAGCGAGTAGCCCACGGTGCCCCCCATGGCGAACTCCGGGAAGAGGAGCCCGCTCTGCCGGTCGCCGAGCGGCAGGTAGAACCAGGGGAGCGCGAAGAACGGGACGGGCCGCTCGACGAAGAGGAAGCGGGGCGTGAGGTAGAAGACCGGCCAGGAGAGGATGGCGCGCTGGCCCGGGATGACGTCGGCGTGGCTGGAGCGGATCTCCCAGGACGGCGGGGCGTCGCCGCCGCAGTCACAGAGCGTGAAGCGGCCGCGCTCCACGTCGAAGCGATCCCCCTCCCCGCTCGCGCGCTCCCCGCGGAGGGTGAAGCGGTTGAGGCCGCGATCCCGCGCCTCGGCGAGGGTGCGGGCGGAGGAGAGGTCGAGCGTGCCGGGCTTGAGGAAGCCGGTGACGTCGGTCGCGGAGAAGGGGCCGTCGAGCACGAGGTGGGCGGTGCTCGCGCCGAGCGCCCGGCCCGGCTCGAGCAGGAGGACGTTCCCGGAGGCGTCCACCTCGCCGGTCTCGGGGTCGTAGCCGGCGCGCTCGCACCGGAGGGTCAGCGCCCCGCGCCGGACCACGGCGCCGCCGGTGAGGGAGTACCGGCCGGTCTGCTGATCGAAGCTCGCCTCGGGGGCCTCGACGTCCACGGGCCCGGGCGCGTCGGCCGGCGGGGCGGCGAGCGCCGGACCGCCGAGCGCCTGGAGGGCGACGGCCAGCAGGATCGGGGCGGCGGAGCGCCTTCGTGGAGGGCGGGTGCTCGGGCTCACGGCGCCGCCCAGGATACCCGGAGCCGGACCCGGCGCGCGGACCGCGTTGAAGTCGGGGCGCGCCGCGCGTGGGGCCCGGCCGGGGGCACACCGGCGCGAGCCCCCGCGATCCGCTCGCCGGAGCGGCAGGATGCGCATCCGGCTCGACCCGCTAGTTCCCGAGCGGGATCGGCAGCTCCGGCGCCGGCTCCGGCGCGGAGACCTTCTGGACGGGCGCGGCGGGGGCCGCGGACGGCGGCGCGAAGTCGACGGCGAGGAGATCGCCCTCGATCTTCTGCTGGTACGCCACCTTCTCGCGAAGCCGGATCTCGACCACGTAGCTCGCGCCCTGGCGCTTCGGGGCGACCGCCACCACCGCCGAGCGGAAGAAGGAGGTGTCGAGGAGCCGCACGTCGCTGCGACTCTTCAGCTGCGCGTTCTCGAAGCGGAGCTGCACCACCTTCTCCCCGCCGTCCACCACGGTGAAGCGGGGCGCGCCGCGGGTCCGGACGTAGACGCGCGAGCCTTCCGGGAGCTGGCGGAACCCGACCTCCTCCACCAGCTGGGGCCGCGCGGGGGGTTCCCGGCGAGCCTTCGGCGCCGGCCCCGCCGCCGCGGCGGCGAGGCGGACGGGGGCCGGCGCGACCGGCGCCGCGGCGGCGTCGGCGTGGGCCTTCGCCTCGGCGCGCGCGGCCTGCTCGGCCGACGCCCTCGCGGCGAGCTCGGCCTGGGCCTTGGCCTGGGCCTGGGCCCTGGCCGCCTCGACCTGGGCGGCCGCCTGCGCCTTCGCCGCGGCGTCGACCTTGGCGACGGCCTCCGCCCTGGCGAGGGCCTCCGACCTCGCGGCCGCGTCGGCAGCGGCCTTCGCCCTCGCGGTGGCCTCGGCGTCCGCAGCCGCCTGGGCCCTGGCGGCCGCCTGCGCCTTCGCGGCGGCTTCGACCTTCGCGGCCGCCTCGGCCTTCGCAGCGGCGTCCGCCCTGGCGAGCGCCTCCGCCCGGGCCGCCTGCTCGGCCTTGACCCGGCGATCCGACTCCGCCCGCGCGCGGGCGGCGGACTCCTCGGCGAGGCGCGCCCGCTCCTTCTCCTCGAGCTCGGCTCGCGCGGCCTCCGCGCGCGCCAGCTCGGCCATGCGCGCCGCCTCGACGTCGGCCTGCTTGCGCGCGCGCTCCTCCGCGAGGGCGTGCTCGCGGGCCTCCTCCTCGGCGCGGACCCGGGCCCGGATCCGCTCGGCGCGGGACTCCGCCTCCTTCTTCAGATCCTCGTCGCTGACGAGGCGGGGGGCGACGATGGCGGCCGGAGCCGCCTCGGTCGCCGCGGGCGCGGCCTGCGCGAGGAGGACCGGGGCGGGAGCCGCTGGAGCAGGGGCAGCCACCGGAGCCGCCGGAGTCGCGGCAGCCACCGCAGCCGGGGCAGCGACCGGAACCGGGGGGGCGACCGGCGTGGGCGGAGCGGCCGGAGCCGCTGCAATCACCGCAGGCGGGGCAGCGACCGGAGCCGCGGCGACGACCGGAGCCGGGTCGACCGCCGGAGTGGCGGCGGCGGCCACGGCAGCCGGCGCGACCCGGGCAGGGGCCGCGGCCGGAGCCGGCGGGGCTTCCTTCACGGGAGCCGCCGACGCGAGGAGGGCCGGCTTCGCGGCGGGGGCCGGCGCCGGGGCGGCCGGGGGAGCACCGGCCGGCGCGGAGACGGCGGTCTCCTTCGGCGTCGCCGCCGAGGCGACCCGCAGCGGCTTCGGCGCCGGCGGCTTCGTCACCTCGACGAGGAGGGCGTTCCCCTCCGTCCGGACCCGCGGCGGCTCGGTGTCGCGCGCGAACGAGATCATCACGCGGGCGCTGGAGCGCTCCGGGTAGGCGGCGCTGCTCACGGCGGCCACCACGCCGTCCTCCACGCCGAGCGCGCGCGGTGCGCCGTCGAGCCGGGACTCGGCGAAGTCCACCACGAACCGGGCGGGCGACTGCAGCGCGAAGGTGGTGAAGCTGGGCGGCCGGGACCCCTCGACCCGGATGGCCACCGCGCCCTCGGACTCGCGCACCTCGATGCGGCGGATGGCGTTGAGTCCCTGGCTCTCGGCGCGCGCCACTCCGGCAGCGGACAGGGCGGCGGCGAGGGCGAGCGGGTGAAGGCGCATCGGGATGCTCCTGGGGTGTGGGGGCGCCCCGGGAGGATACCATCTCAAGCCTTGCGCGCGTACTCGACGAGGTTCTTCACGTCGAAGCAGATCTGCCGGATGTCCCGCCCCATCGTCAGTTCCAGGTGGCTGTTCCCCTTCACCGGCCGCCAGAGCAGGTACTCGCTGCGCGCCGCCGCGAAGATGGCGCGGGTGGAGCGGATGCCGGCGAGCGGGTCGAGGTCGCCGAAGATGATCGCCATGGGGATGGTGATCCGGTCGTAGTGGGCCTTGAAGTCGTACCGGGTCCGGTAGCAGACGAGCTCGCCGCGCCGGAACCAGCGCGCCATCTGCGCCACCACGCCGCGGGGCTCGCGCTCCGCCCCCTCGCGCAGGATCGAGCGGATCTCGCGCGGCGTGAAGCGGCCCGGGTTGGCGATGAAGGCGTAGTGGCGCGCCACGCGGGCCCAGGCCTCCCACGCGGCGGGAGAGGTGAGGGCCCGCTCGAGGAGGTGGAGCGCGGCGTCGGTCGGGTAGTAGCGGAAGCGCCGCCGGGCCGGCGCCTCCCCCTGCTCGCCGAGCAGGAGCGCGAGCCGCTCGCCCAGCATCGGGAGCCCGGCCGCGGCGCGGCGCAAGCTCCGGCGCAAGGCGAAGGCGAGCGCCGCCTGCCCCCACGCGGCCGCCAGCGCGGCGTCCACGAGCTGCTCGAACGGCGGGCCGAGGAACGAGAGCAGCCGCACCGGCAGGAACCCCTTGCCGGGGTCGCACGGCGCGCCGACCGTGACCAGCCCGGCGAGGTCATCGGACATCCCGGCGTACCCGTACCCGAGCATCCCCCCCAGCGAGTGGCCGCAGTAGAAGATCTTCTCGCGCCGCGTGACCCGCTTCACCGCCCGCACCGCGGCCGGCACGTCGTGGAGGAAGTAGCTGTCCACGTCCCAGCCGTAGTCGAGGTCCGCCGGCAGGGCCGTCCCCTCCTCGCGCGCCCTCTCGCGCTGCCGCTCCACCGACGAGAGGCCGTGTCCGCGGAGCTCGAGGATGTGGATGTCCGCCCCGTAGAACAGCATGTGCTTCACGAACTCGCCGCAGGTCCAGGCGTGCCGGTTCTGCGAGAAGCCGTGCACGAGCAGCATCGGCTCGCCGAAGATCGGCTGCGGGAAGAGCTGGCGGATCGGCTGGTAGCGGGTCACCGCGAGGTTCCAGCCGTCCTCCGTCCGGACCTCGTAGCGGCTCCGGCGGTGGAGCGTCCGCAGGTCCACCTCGTCGATGCGGGGGGTCGGCGGGCCGAAGGCGTCGGGGTGGAAGAAGGGCTGTCGCACCGGTGCAAAGCTGGGCAGAGCCCCAAAATCCGACAAGGGGGCGCGCCCGGCGCCCGCCTCGTCCCCTGCCCTGCCCGCGCTGGCCCGGCTACCCGCCGAGCAGCTGGCGCGCCTCACCCACGAGGTAGAGCGAGCCCGCCGCGCACACCAGGGCGCCGTCGGCCGCCGCCGCCCGGGCGCAGTCGAGCGCCTCGCGGCAGCTCGCGTGCACGTCCACGCGGGGGCCGAAGGCGCGCGCCAGCGTCGCGTAGTCCTCCGGCGGGCGGGCGCGGGGCGAGGCCGGCGCGACCAGGTGGAGCCCCCGCGCCAGCGGCGCGAGCGCGGCCAGGATGCGGCGGTGGTCCTTGTCGGCGAGCACGCCGAACACGAGCTCGACCGCACGGCCGGGGTGGAGCGCGCGCAGGGCGGCGGCGAGGGCGGCCGCGCCGTCGGGGTTGTGGGCCCCGTCGAGCAGGACCCCGCCGACCTCCTCCAGCCGCCCCGGCCAGCGGGCGGTGGCGATGCCGGCCGTGATCGCCTCCTCGGGCACGGCCACGCCGCCCGCCGCGAGGAGCCGGAGCGCCGCCGCGGCGAGCGCGGCGTTCCCGGACTGGTGCGGGCCGCGCAGCGCGACGAGCCCGTCCCAGCCCTCGGCGGCGACGTGGAACGGCGCGCCGCGCGAGGCGGCCTCGGAGCGGAGCCGCGCCATCGCCTCCGGGGGCTGGGCCGCCGCGACCACCGCCGGCACCCCCGGCTTGAAGATGCCGGCCTTCTCCCCCGCGATCGCCGAGAGCGTGCCCCCGAGGAGCTCCTCGTGGTCGAGGCCGATCCGCGAGACGGCGGTGACCGCCGGCCGCACCACGTTGGTCGCGTCGAAGCGGCCGCCGAGGCCGACCTCGACCACCGCCACGTCCACCCGCCGCTCGGCGAAGTGCACGAAGGCGAGCAGCGTCGCGAACTCGAAGAAGGTGAGCCGGTCGTCCTCGCTCCCGGCGTCGTGCCACGGGCAGGCGGCGCGGACCGCCGCCACGGCGCGCCCGAGCTCCTCGTCCGAGATGAGCTGCCCGTCCACCTGGATCCGCTCGCCGAAGCGGACGAGGTGGGGCGAGGTGTAGAGGCCGACGAGGTGCCCGGCCCGGCGCAGCGCCTCGGCCGACATGGCGCAGGTGCTGCCCTTGCCGTTGGTGCCGGCCACGTGCAGGACCGGGAAGGCGCGCTCGGGGTGGCCGAGCGCCGCGACGGCGCGCTCCATCCTGCCGAGCCCCAGCCGGATGGCGAGCGGCTTCAGCGAGGAGAGGTAGGTGCGGGGATCCAAGGTGGTGCCGGACCGCGGCCTAGCCGAGCAGGGAGAGGAGCTGGGACAGCTTCTGGCGCAGCTCCGGGCGCGGGACGATGGCGTCGATCATGCCGTGCTCGAGGAGGAACTCGCTGCGCTGGAACCCCTCGGGCAGCTTCTCGCGGATGGTCTGCTCGATGACGCGCGGGCCGGCGAAGCCGATGAGCGCCTTGGGCTCCGCGATCACCACGTCGCCGAGCCAGGCGAAGCTGGCCGCCACGCCGCCGGTGGTCGGGTGGAGCATGACCGAGACGTACGGCTTGCGCACCGAGCGGAAGCGGTGGAGCGCCGCCGAGGTCTTGGCCATCTGCATGAGGGAGAAGATGCCCTCCTGCATGCGGGCGCCGCCGGTGGAGCTGAACACGATGGCCGGGGCCTTCATCTCGTAGGCCCGGTCGAACACCCGCGTCACCTTCTCGCCGACCACCGAGCCCATCGAGCCGCCCATGAACTCGAAGGCGAAGGTGCCGATCGAGACCGGCGTCCCGTCGATGGCGCCCACCCCGGAGAGGAAGGCGTCGCGCAGGCCGGTGTTCTTGAAGGTGCTCCTGACCCGGTCCTTGTACTTCTTGGCGTCGCTGAAGCCGAGCGGGTCGGCCGGCGCGAGCTCGGTGTCGAGCTCCTCGAAGCTGCCCGGGTCGAGCACCATCTCGAGCCGGCGCCGCACCGGCAGCGCCTCGTGGTGGCCGCAGCTGCGGCACACGTTGAAGTGCGCCTCGAACTCCTGCTTGTAGACCACCTCGCTGCAGGCGTCGCACTTGTGGAAGAGCCCCTCGCCCTTGGTGGGCACCGGGGGGGTCTTCGCCTTCACCTTGTTGGCAGTCTTCTGGAACCAGGCCATGTTCACCTAGAGGTTGAGCCGGTCGCCGGCGCGCAGGATCGTCACGCCGTCGAGGCCGAGGGTTTGGAGCTCGCGCTCGAGCTCGGCCTGATGGGCCGGCTTGAGGTGGTAGAGGTAGACCGGGACGGCGGGGCGCGAGATCTTGCGCAGCTCCGCCTGCAGGGTGCGCGGCGTGAGGTGGCCCGAGAGGTCGGCCAGCCACTGCAGCGCGCTCGGGAAGCTCAGCTCCACGAAGAGCGCCGAGAGCCGCTCCGCCGCGCTCACCCGCTCCCAGAAGCGCTCGGTCGGGCCGGTGTCCCCGGAGACCGCCAGCGCCGCCGCCCCGTCCGAGACGATGAGCCCGACGCAGTCCACGCTGTGCGTGACCGGCACCGGCTCCACCCGGTAGCGCCCGACCTGGAACGGCCGGGAGGGCTCGAACGGGCGGAGCTCGACGGTGGGCCGGTCGGGGCTGGGGATGCGGGTGAAGTCGGGCCAGAGCCGGTCGTTGAAGACGCTGTCGCGCAGCGTCGCCGCGCAGGCCGTGGAGGCGTGGACCCGCAGCGGCCGATCGCGCCGCCCCGTGAGCAGGTCGGCGAGCAGCGGCACGTCCTTCACGTGGTCGAGGTGGGAGTGGGTGAGGACCACGTCCTCGACCCGGAGCAGCGCCTCGAGCGGCAGGCTCGCGGTGAGCGCGCCCGCGTCCACGGCCAGCACCCCGTCCAGGAGGAACGAGGTGGTCCGGTGGCCGGGCAGCTCCCCGCCCGACGCGCCGAGGACGTCCACGATCACGCGATGTCCCCGAACTGCGCCTTCATCCGCAGGAACTCGAGGAAGTGGGCGAGGCGCCCGAGGTCGGGGACGGTGAAGCCGCTCGGTCCGGCCACGGCGAGCTGCGCCTTCACGAGCTTGCCGACCACCTCGTCCACCGTGGCCGGCTCCACCCCCACCCGCGCCGGCAGGTCGGCCGGCGGCACCTCGACCCGGCGGCCCCCCGCCGCGCTCTCGCCCCGCTCCGCCTCCTTGAGGAGGAAGTGGACCACGCGGGCCGAGCCGTCCCGCAGGAGCAGGTTCTCGATCTGGTCGTCCGCCGCCTGCAGCCGGGTGGCGAGCTTCTTGATCATCCGCAGCGCGATCTCGGCCGAGGACCGGATCATGGTCTCGAAGGTGCGCGGATCGATGACGATGAGCCGGCAGTCCTCCGCGCAGACGGCGGTGGCCGAGCGGGGCCGGTTGTTCAGGATCGACATCTCCCCGAAGAACTCGCCGCCCCCGAGGGTGGTCAGGATCTTCTCCACGTCCCCGACCGTCTTCGCGATGTGGACCTTGCCGGACTGGATGACGAACATGTCGCGGCCGGGCTCGCCCTCGCGGAAGAGGATCGAGCCCTTGGGGAACTCCCTGCCGAACCTCTGGAAGAGCTGCTCTTCGACGGCGCTCATGGGCGGCCCCTCCTGGCCGTGGGGGCGGTGTTAGCCGACCTCTCTTCCGACTGTCAACGCGCGATGCGGCGCGGAAAGGCGGCGGAAGCCCCCGGAATCCCTTGCGCCGGAACGCTCGCGCTTGGTAAGCGGGGCGCATGGCGCTCACCTATCGCGACGCAGGCGTGGACATCGACGAGGGCGACCGGCTGGTCGAGCTCATCAAGCCGCACGCCCGCCCCACCCTGCGCCCCGAGGTGCTGGCCGGCATCGGGGGGTTCGGCGGGCTCTTCGCCCTCGACGTGAAGAAGTACAAGGAGCCGGTGCTGGTCTCCGGCACCGACGGCGTCGGCACCAAGCTCAAGGTGGCCTTCGCCGCGGCGCGCCACGACACCATCGGCATCGACCTCGTCGCCATGTGCGTGAACGACATCGCCGTGGTGGGCGCCGAGCCGCTCTTCTTCCTCGACTACTTCGCGACCGGCAAGCTCTCCGCCGAGCAGGGCGCCCTGGTGGTGAAGGGCATCGCCGAGGGCTGCCGGCAGGCCGGCTGCGCCCTCATCGGCGGCGAGACCGCCGAGCTCCCCGGCTTCTACGAGCGCGGCGAGTACGACCTCGCCGGCTTCGCCGTCGGCTGCGTGGAGCGGTCGCGGATCCTCGACGGCCGCTCGGTCGCCCCCGGCGACGCGGTCCTCGGCGTGGCCTCCTCCGGCCTCCACTCGAACGGCTACTCGCTGGCGCGCCGGGCGCTGCTCGAGGCCTACCCGCTCGACGCCTGCCCGGCGGAGCTGGCCGGCCGCTCGGTGGCCGACGTCCTCCTCGAGCCGACCCGGATCTACGCGAAGCAGCTCCTGGCCGTGCTCGACCGGGTGGCGGTGAAGTCGGTGGGCCACATCACCGGCGGCGGGCTCCCCGGCAACGTGCCGCGCAACCTGCCCGACGGCACCCGGGCGGTGCTCGACGAGCGGCGCTGGACCCGGGCGCCCATCTTCGACCTCATCGAGCGCGTGGGCGGCGTGCCGCACGACGAGATGCTCCGGACCTTCAACATGGGGCTCGGGCTCACGATCGTGACCGCGCCCGCCGACGCGGACGCGGCCATCGCGGCGCTCCGGGCCGAGGGGCTGGAGGCCTGGGTGGTGGGCGGCATCGAGAAGGGCGAGGGCGAGGCCACCTGCGAGGTCGTGCGGTGATCCGGCTCGGGGTGCTCGCCTCCGGCGGCGGCACCAACCTCCAGGCCCTGCTCGACGCCTGCGCCGCCCGCCGCGTCGACGCCGAGGTGGCGCTGGTGGTGGCGAACGTGCCCGGCGCCGGGGCGCTGGCCCGCGCCGAGGCCGCCGGCGTCCCCTCGCTCCTCCTGCCGTCGAAGGGCGTGGAGCGGGCCGAGTACGACGCGCGGCTCGCGGAGCGGCTCGCCGGGGCCGGGGTGGACCTCGTCTGCCTCGCCGGGTTCATGCGGCTGCTCTCGCCCGGCTTCATCGAGGCCTTCGGGCCCACCGCGCAGAGCCGCGGCTGTCCCCGGGTGATGAACGTGCACCCCGGGCTCCTCCCCTCCTTCCCCGGGCTCAAGGCCCAGGCGCAGTGCCTCGCCTACGGCGCCCGCTTCGCGGGGTGCACCGTCCACTTCGTGGACCAGGGCGTGGACACCGGCCCCATCATCGCGCAGGCGGTGGTGCCGGTGCTCCCGGAGGACGACGAGGCGGCCCTCACCGCCCGGATCCTGGCCGAGGAGCACCGGATCTACCCGCAGGCGGTGGGCTGGTTCGCCGCGGGCCGGCTCTCGGTGGAGGGGCGGCGCGTCCGGGTGGCGGGCGCCGCCGTGCCGGCGCGCGGCCTCTCGAGCCCGCACGACTGAGCGCCCGTGACGAGCTCCCCTCACAGCCCCTGAGCGGACCGTGGCGACCCCGCTCGACCTCCCCGGCCCGGTCCTCGTGAGCGCCTGCCTCCTCGGCGCCCGCTGCCGCTACGACGGCGGCGACCGGCGAGATCCGCGCGTGCTCGCGGCGGTCGCAGGCCGCGAGGTGGTGCCGGTCTGCCCCGAGGAGGCGGGCGGCCTCGGCACGCCACGGCCCCCGTGCGACCTCGCGGGCGGCGACGGCGCCGCGGTGCTCGACGGGCGGGCGCGCGTGGTCACGCGCTCCGGCGACGACGCCACCGCCGCGTTCGTGCGCGGCGCCGGGATCGCGGCCGAGGCCGCGCTCCGCGCGGGGGCCCGCCTCGCCATCCTCAAGG
Source organism: Anaeromyxobacter paludicola (assembly GCF_023169965.1). Taxonomy (NCBI): domain Bacteria; kingdom Pseudomonadati; phylum Myxococcota; class Myxococcia; order Myxococcales; family Anaeromyxobacteraceae; genus Anaeromyxobacter; species Anaeromyxobacter paludicola. The sequence goes on from NZ_AP025592.1 coordinate 1,332,600, forward strand.
AGGGCTCCCCCTCCTGCGGGCGAGAGGGGGTCTGCGCCGCCCGGCTCGCCCGGCTGGGGCTGCGCGTCCTGCACGAGGGCGACCTCGCCTAGACTCGAAGGACCGCCATGGCCCAGATCCTGAAGCCCCCCTCCACCCAGCGCGTCTACGACGTGTGCGTCGTCGGCTCGCAGCTCGGCGGCGCGGTCGCGGGCGCCCTGCTCGCGAAGCGCGGCTACCGGGTGCTGCACGTGGATCACGACGGCGTCGGCGCGACCTACCTCGACGGCGGCTACCTCCTCCCCTACGCGCCGGCGGTGCTGTTCGGTCCGCGCCAGACGCCCGCCTCCGAGGCGGCGCTGGTCGAGCTCGGGCTCCACACCGACGTGGCCCGGCTGCTCGAGCCGTCCGCCCCCGACCTGCAGCTCCTCCTGCCCCGACACCGGGTGGACGTCCCGCGCGACCCGGCGCTCCGCGCCCGCGAGCTCGCCCGGGAGTGGCCGGCCGACGCCGCCCGGCTGACCGAGGCGCTCGGCGCGGTGGAGAAGCTCTTCGCCGCCGCCACCCCCTTCCTGAAGGAGCTCCCGCCGCTGCCGCCCGAGGGGTTCGGCGAGCGGCGCGCCCTCTCGAAGGCGCTGCGCGCCGTGGCCGCGGGCCCCGAGGGGCACGTGGACGAGGCCCGCCCCTTCGCCGGCCTCGAGAACCACCCGTTCGCCGCCGCGCTCCTCACCGCCCAGCGCTTCCTCACCTACCTCGACGGCGCGCCCTCCCCCTTCTCGCTGAACCGGCTCCTCGGGTGCGCCCTGCACGGCACCTTCCGCATGCCGGGGGGCTACGAGGGGCTGCGCGAGCTCATCCGCAAGCGCATCGGCGAGCACCGGGGGGAGCTGCTCGGGGGCGGCGAGGGGCCGGCCGCGGTGGCCGAGGCGCTCGAGCTCGACGGCCAGAAGGTGGCCTCGCTGCGGCTCGTCGATCACAAGGACCACTTCGTCGCCAAGGCCTTCGTGCTCGCGACCGACGCGCCCGCCGTCCGGCGGCTCCTGCCGCAGGGAGAGTCGCGCCTCGCGCCGCTCCTCGAGCCGGTGCGCCCGGAGCGGCAGCTCCTCACGGTCAACCTGGTGGTGAAGAAGGCCGCCCTGCCCCCGGCGCTCGGCTCGACCGTGCTGGCGCTCCGGGACGCGCGCGGCCCCGACGACCTCGGCAACGCCGTGCTCCTCCAGGTCCTCCCCGCCCGCAAGGACACCCGGCGAGGCCAGGGCGAGGTGGTCCCGGACGAGCGGGTGGTCTGCGCGGCCGGGTTCGTCCCGGCCGACGCGCGGGAGCGCGGCGAGCCGTTCCTCCGCGAGGTGGGCGAGCAGGTCCTCGCGGCCATCTCCGACGCCGTCCCCTTCTTCGAGCGCCACCTGGTGCGCCAGTCGGTCCCGGCGCTGGCCGCGCACGACCGGCGGGGCTCGCGCCTGCTCCCCCACCCGCTCTACCGGGTGGAGGGCGAGCAGGCCTTCGGGGTGACCGGGCTGCAGCCCCGCACGCCCTACAAGAACCTCTTCTTCGCGGGCCGCGAGGTGGTCCCGGGGCTCGGCCTCGAGGGCGAGTTCCACGCCGGCGTGCAGGCCGCCCAGGCGGTCACCGGTCTCCTCGGCAAGGTCCTCGGCCGGAAGTAGCTTGATCTTCCCGCCGAAGTAGCTTAGAAGTCCGCGCTCTTTCAGGGGTAACACGCCATGGCACGCCGCTGCGAAATCTGTGGGAAGGGGCCGCTCGTCGGCAACAACGTCTCCCACGCGAACAACAAGACCAAGACCCGCTCCCTCCCGAACCTGCGCTCGGTCCGCGCCGTCAAGGACGGGACCGTGTCGCACATCCGCGTCTGCACCCGCTGCCTCAAGGCGGGGCGCGTGGTGAAGGCTGGGCGCGGTCGCACCCAGTCCGTCGCCGGCGCGTAGGCGCCGCGAGCGCGGTACGGCTCGTCTCCCGGTCACCGAAGCGCTGCACCCCGCCGGACGCCGCCTCGACGGCCTGCCGGCGCGGTCGCTCCTCACCCGGCTCCACGCCGGGGACGAGGAGGCGGTCCGCGCGGTGGGCGAGGCGCTCCCGGCGCTGGCCCCGCTCGTGGACGCGGTCGCTCGCGCGATCGCCGCGGGCGGGCGCCTCCTCTACCTCGGGGCAGGCACCTCCGGACGGCTCGCCGCCGCCGACGCGGCCGAGTGGCCGCCGACCTTCGGCACCGCGCCCTCGCGCGCGGTGGCGCTCGTGGCCGGCGGCGCGAGGGCGCTCTCGCGCGCCGTCGAGGGGGCCGAGGACGACCGGGCCGCCGGCGCCGCCGCGATCCGCGCCGCGCGCGCCGGGGAGCGGGACGTCGTGGTCGGGGTGTCCGCCTCGGGCCGCACGCCGTTCGTCCTCGCCGGGCTGGCCGAGGCGCGCCGCCGCGGCGCCGCGACCGCGCTCCTCACCAGCGGGCGCGGCGCGCGGGCGCGGGTGGACCACCTCGTCCTCCTCGACACCGGCCCGGAGCGGATCGCGGGCTCGACCCGCATGAAGGCCGGCGCCGCCGCCCGGATGGCGCTCACCCTGCTCTCCTCGGCCGCGATGATCCGGGCCGGGCGGGCGCCGGGCGGGCGCATGCTCGACCTCGTCCCGACGAGCGCCAAGCTCCGGGCGCGGGCCGTCCGCCTCGTGGTGGAGGCCACCGGCGTCACCCCGGCGCGGGCGTCGCGCGCGCTCGGCCGGCACGGCTACGTCGTGCGGGCCGCCATCGCGGACCTCGGAGGCAGAACGTGAGCCACAAGGAACGGAAGCCCATCGACCCGGCCGCCCTCGCGACGGCCCGCGCCGGCCTCTCCCAGGTCACCGGGAAGCGGCGCCTCGATCTCATCCTCGACGCGCCCGACCCGCAGGCCCTGGTGCGCGCCCTCCCCGCCGACGAGCTCTACCTGACCGTCCGCGAGCTGGGGCTCGGCGACGCGGCCTCGCTCGTCCAGCTCGCCTCGGCGGAGCAGTTCCGCACCTTCCTCGACCTCGACGCCTGGAAGGGGGGCGCGCTCGTCCCCGGCCGCGCCCTGCCCTGGCTCCGCGCCGCGCGCGCCGGCTCGAACCAGTCGCCCCAGGCGGCCCGCCGCTGGGCCGCCAAGCTCCGCCTGCTCGACCGCGAGCTCCTCCACCTCGTGCTGCGCGGCGCGCTCCGGGTCCACGACCTCGAGGCCGAGCCCGACCCGGTGCTCACCTCGAGCCGCTTCATGCGGACCGCCGAGGGCAAGTACGTGCTCGAGTTCCTGGTGGAGGGCACGGAGTACCTCGCCGTCCGCGGCATCGTGGACGACCTCATCGCCGACGACCCGTTCACCGCCACCCGCCTCTTCTCGGCGCTCGCCTGGGATCTCCCCTCCGAGCTCGAGGAGACCGAGCGGCGCTGGCGCGACGGGCGGCTCGCGGATCTCGGCTACCCGAGCCCGGAGGAGGCGCTCTCGTGGTTCGCGCGCCCGCCGCGCGAGCCGGCGGCGCCGGCCGGGTCCCCGGCCCGCCCGCCCGGCTTCTGGCTGGCGACGTTCCGGCGCGGCGCGCTCCTCGACCGGGCCGCCGACCGGCTCGGCCCGCAGGCGCGCGACGCCTTCGAGGTGGAGCTCGTGGCCGCCGCCAACGCGGTGCTGGTGGCCGACGCGGTGGACCCCGGCGATCCCGACGCGGTCCGCGCCGCGGTGGAGGCGGCCCGCGCCAAGCTCGAGCTCGGCCTCGAGGCGCTGAGCGGCGGGGACGAGGCGCGGGCGGCGGCCGTGCTCGAGGAGACGCCGCTGAAGCGGGTCTTCCAGCACGGGTTCCTGCGCACGCTCGAGCTGCGCTGGCGCGCCGAGCGGCTGTTCCAGGCGGGCGGCGCCGGGACCCCGGCGCTCCCGCTCCTCGACGCCCCGCTCGGCGAGGCGATGGCCGCCCTGACGCGCCGCCGGCCGGCGTTCTTCCCCGGCCTGGACCTCCCGCGCGAGGAGTGGGGCGATCTCGCCGCGCGCGCCTTCGTGCCGCGCCACTTCCTCTCGGCCGAGGAGCTGGCCCGGACCGCCGCCGCCCTCGACCTCTGCGAGGGGCTCGCGGCCATCGCCCGCGAGCTCGCGCTCGCGCCGCCGGAGCGCTCCGACCGCGAGCCGCCCCGGCTCTCCGCGCTCTACCTGACGGCGCTCGCCAACGAGCGGCTGGGACGCGCCTTCGCCCCGACGCCGCTCGCCGCCGCCGAGCTGCCCCGCGCCGCCGCCCTGCTCGCGACCGTCGAGGACCCGCGGCTCGCCGATCGCGGAGAGGCCGGCCAGCTCCTCCTCGACCTCGCCCGCCACCGCGCGGAGGAGCTCGCGCCTCTGCGCGAGGGCGGCGAGGTCCCCGCGGCGCACCAGGCGGCGGTGCTGGTCGGCTAGCCCTCGGCCTCGTCCGGCGCGGCCTCCGCCGGCGCGCCGAGCGAGAGCCCGCAGTCCGGGCACTCCGGCTGGGCGGGGTCGAGGACGAACCGGTGGCCGCAGGCGGGGCACTCCACCTCGCCCCCCTGGTCGAGATCCACTCCCCGCAGCCCGCGCTCGGCCGCCGCGGCCGCCTCGGGATCCTTGAGCAGATCGGCCCAGTCCCGGCGCAGGAACCCCAGCGCCCCCTCCGACTGATCCTTCGGCACGTAGAGGTTCCAGAGGGGATGCAGCCGCTCCTCCGGGCGGCGGGCCGGCACCTGCTCCACCTCGGGCGCGAACCCCTGCTCCTCGAGCAGCTCCATCATCTCCTTGACCGAGGCGTAGCCGGACCGGAGCAGGAGCGCGAGCCCCTCGGCGGTCGCGTCGCAGGTCACGCAGGCGCCCTGCGCGTCGAGCGGGGTGTTGCAGACCTTGCACACCTGGACGTCCATGGTGCCTCCGTCGGGTCACTGGCCTTCCGGGCCATTCTAGGCGCAGGGCGGGAGCGAGCGCATTCCTCTTTGAGGACCCCCGAAGCTATACTGCGCGTCCCATGATCATCGACGGCAAGCAGGTGGCGGCCCAGGTCCGGGCCGAGGTGGCGGCGGCGGTGAAGGAGCTCGAGGCGCGCGGCAGGACGCCGGGCCTGACCGTGGTCCGCGTCGGGGACGACCCGGCCTCGGCGGTCTACGTGCGCGGGAAGCGGAAGGCTTGCGAGGAGGTGGGGATCCGGTCGGTCGAGCACCACCTCCCGGCCACCACGTCCCAGGCGGAGCTGCTCGCCCTCGTCCGCCAGCTCAACGCCGACCCGTCCGTGGACGGCATCCTGGTCCAGCTCCCGCTCCCGAAGGGGCTCGACGAGTCGGAGATCCTGGACGCCATCGACCCCGGCAAGGACGTGGACGGCTTCCACCCCCTCAACGTCGGCGCCCTCTGCCTCGGGAAGCCGGCCCCCCGCCCCTGCACCCCGCACGGCGTCATGCGCCTCCTCGCGGAGGCCGGCTGCGACCCCAAGGGCAAGCGCGCCCTCGTCATCGGCCGCTCCCACATCGTCGGGAAGCCGATGGCGCTCATGCTCCTCGAGAAGCACGCCACCGTGACCATCGCCCACTCGCGCACGGCCGACCTCGCGGCCGAGGTCGCGCGGGCCGACATCGTCGTCGCCGCCATCGGCAAGGCCGAGATGATCCGCGGCGAGTGGGTGAAGCCCGGCGCCGTGGTGATCGACGTCGGCATGAACCGCAAGCCGGACGGCAAGCTCTGTGGCGACGTGGAGTACGCCGCCGCCGCCGAGCGGGCCGCCGCCATCACCCCGGTGCCCGGCGGCGTGGGTCCCATGACCATCGCCATGCTGCTCGTGAACACGGTGGAGCTGGCCCGGACCCGGACGTGATCCGGGGCGCGGCGCGCCTCCTCCTCGCGGTCGGCCTGCTCCAGTCGGGCTGCTGCGGCTGCGCCGGGGGCGGCGGCTACACCGTCCGCGCCCCGCTGCCGCCGGCGCCTCCCTCCGCCCTCTCGGAGGACGAGGTGGCGCGGTCGATCCCGCGGCCGCTCCTGCGCGTGCTGCTCCTCGGCGACTTCGGGGACGCGACCTGCCAGCAGCGGTCGCTGGCCGCGGCGGTGGTCGCGGCGCACCGTCGCGAGCCGTTCGACCTCGCCTTCCACCTCGGCGACAACCTGTACGAGTGCGGCCCCGACGCCGCGCTCCCGGGGGCCGACCGCTGCGCCTTCGCGCCCGACGGGAACACCGTCGCGCCGGGCTTCCGGCCACCGGCGGACGACCGGTTCCGCAGGCTCCTCGAGGCGCCGCTCGCGCCGCTCGCCGAGGGCGCGAAGCCCCTCCCCTTCTACGCCGTGCTCGGCAACCATGACGTCGCCGCCACCGGCGCCTGCCGCGTCCTGTCCGGCGACCCGGCCGCGGCGAGCCGGACCAAGGCCTGCCTGGAGGTGGCGCACGAGGGGCCGCTCTGGCGGATGCCCGGGCGGCACTACGTCCTCGACCGGGGGCCGGCCCGCTTCGTCGCCATCGACGGCAACCTGCTGGTGCGCGACTACGGCGGCTTCACGCTCGACGGCGAGGTGGCCTTCGTGCGCGAGGCGACGCGCGGCTGCGGCGCGCGGCGCTGCTTCGTGGTCTCGCACCAGCCGGCCGCGACCGCCGGCGAGCACGTCTCGGACTGGAAGGACGGCAGCTACCGGGAGCGGGTCCGTCGGCTGCAGGAGGCCTTCGAGGGTCCGGTGGCCGCCTGGCTGTCCGGCCACGACCACGACCTGCAGCAGCTCCGGGCGCCGGGAGGCTACGACGTCTTCGTCTCCGGCAACGGCTCCCGCCAGCGCCCCCGCGAGCGCTTCGAGGCGGTGCGGCCGCCGGAGGCCCGCCTCCTCTTCGCCTCCACGAGCTGGGGCTTCGCCGCGCTCGAGCTCTTCGAGGACGGCTGGGGCGTGCGCTTCGAGGACGCGGGCGGCGTGAGCCTCCACTGCTGCCGCGCCCGCGGCGCCGGCCGCTGCGAGCCGGTCGGCTGCTGGCGTTGAGACGGTGAGCGCTACGCCTCGCGGGGCCGCTCCCGGTTGCGCGCCGCCGCGGCGTCGCCCAGCGCGGTGAGGAAGGAGCGCGCCACCCGCGGCCGGTGCGCGTGCCCCTCGCGCGCCGGCTCGTCGGCCGAGACGCCGCCCTGCGAGGGCAGGAGCCGGTTGGCGAGCGCCATGGCGCGGATGGTGGCGCCCGGGAGGAGCGCGTGGAGGAGCCGGAGCGCCCGCGCCGGCCAGCCCACCACGACGTAGCGCTCCCCGCGCTCGAGCGCGTCCACCATGCGGCGCGCGGCGCGGCCGGCGCCCACCGTGAGCAAGGGGAGCGAGGAGGCCACCGCGAACCAGCCCACCTCCGCCTCGCGCCGCCCCTTGAAGAGGGCCCGCAGGAAGGAGCCGGTCCGCATCAGGCCGGGGACCACCGTCGTCACCCGGACGCCGTCCTTGGCCGCCTCGGCGGCGATCCCCTCCGAGAAGCCGACCTGCGCGAACTTGCCGGCGGTGTACGGGAGGAGATGCGGCACCGCCACCGCGCCGCCGATCGAGGTGACGTTCAGCACGGCGCCGTCGCCGCGCGCCCGCATCGCCGGCAGCGCCGCCAGGGTGGCGTGCACGGTGCCCCAGAAGTTCACGCCCACGGCGTCCCGGTAGTCCTGCAGCCGCAGCCCCTCCGCGGGGGCGACCTGGATGATCCCGGCGACGTTCACGAGCGCGTCCACCCGGCCGAGGCGCGCCTCGGCCTCGCGCACCATGCGGGCCGCGTCCTCCTCGCTGGCGACGTCGCAGGCGATCGGGACCACCTCCGCGCCCAGCGCCGCGAGCTCGACGCGCGCCGCCTCGAGCTCCCTCACGTCGCGCGCCGCGATCGCCAGCCGCGCGCCGCGCCGGGCGAGCTCGCGGGCGATGCAGAGCCCGAGCCCGCGCGAGCCGCCCGAGACCAGCACCGCCTTCCCCGCCACCCGGTGCCGGCGCACCCTCGCCAGGGCGACCGCTCCGGCGGCGCCCGCCAGCCATCCCATCGTCCTCGCCACGCGCACGTTCGACCCCCTCCGGGGAAGATGCGGCCGGCCTCGTCCCTCGCAAGGCGGCCCGCACCCCGAGAAAAGGCGCCCCCCGCCCGGCTTCGCTTGACCCCCCCGCCTCCGCCGCTAGAATCCGCGCCGCCCCCTTTCCAAGGCCATCCATGCCGCTCCGCACACCGCTCTACGACCAGCACGTCCAGCAGGGCGGGCGCATGGTCGAGTTCGCCGGCTGGGAGATGCCGGTCCAGTACGCAGGGATCCTGGCCGAGCACGAGGCGGTCCGCGCGCGGGTCGGGCTCTTCGACGTCTCCCACATGGGCGAGGTCGTCTTCCGCGGCCCGGGCGCGCTCGCGGCGCTCCAGCGGCTCTTCACGAACGACCTCTCCCGCATCGCCGACGGCCAGGCGCAGTACGGCTGCCTCTGCCGCGAGAGCGGCGGGATCGTGGACGACGTGGTCGTCTACCGCCGCTCCGCCGTGGACCTGCTCGTCTGCGTGAACGCCGGCAACCGCCAGAAGGACTTCGAGTGGCTGCGCGACCACGCCGGCGAGGGGGCCGCGGTCGAGAACGAGTCCGACGCCTGGGCGCAGCTCGCGCTCCAGGGGCCCAAGGCGGCCGAGGTGCTGCAGCCGCTCACCGGCGCGCGCCTCTCGGCCATCGGCACCTTCCGCTTCGCCGACGCCGAGGTGGCGGGCGTGCCCTGCACCGTCGCCCGCACCGGCTACACGGGCGAGGACGGGTTCGAGCTCTTCTGCCGGCCCGACCAGGCCCCGCGGCTCTGGGAGGCGCTCCTCCAGGCCGGGACCCCGGCCGGCATCGCGCCCTGCGGGCTCGGCGCGCGCGACTCGCTCCGGCTCGAGATGGCGTACCGGCTGTACGGCAGCGACATGGACGACGAGACCACTCCCCTCGAGGCGGGGCTCGCCTGGGTCGTGAAGCTCGACAAGGGCGAGTTCATCGGGCGCGACGCGCTCCGGCGGCAGAAGGAGCAGGGGCTCTCGCGCAAGCTGGTCGGCTTCGTCCTCACCGACGCCGGCATCGCCCGCCACGGCTACCCGGTGCTGCAGGACGGCCGGCCGGTCGGGACCGTGACGAGCGGCACCCGCTCCCCCAGCCTGGGCACCTCGATCGGCCTCGCCTACGTGCCCCCCGCCCTCGCCGCCGAGGGCTCCAGCTTCGCCGTCGAGATCCGCGGCCGCCCGGCCGCGGCCAAGGTCGTGAAAACCCCGTTCTACGAGAGGAGCAAGCCGTGACCCTCCCCGATGACCTGAAGTACACGAAGGAGCACGAGTGGTGCCGCGTGAAGGGCAACCGCGCCATCATCGGCATCACCGACCACGCCCAGAGCTCGCTGGGCGACATCGTGTACGTGGAGCTCCCCGACGTCGGCGACGCCGTGAAGAAGGGCGAATCGTTCGGCGTGGTCGAGTCCACCAAGGCCGTCTCGGAGCTCTTCGCGCCGGTCTCCGGCAAGGTGGTCGAGGTGAACGACCCCCTCGCCGACGCGCCCGAGACCATCAACGAGGATCCCTACGAGGAAGGCTGGATGATCCAGGTCGAGATCTCCGACGAGAAGGAGCTCGCCGAGCTCCTCGACGCCGCCAGCTACGGCAAGTTCGTCGAGGAAGAGCAGGCCTAGGCGCGTGCGCTACCATCCCCACACCGAGGGCGACGTCCGGGAGATGCTGGAGGCCGCCGGGGCGAAGAGCCTCGACGACCTCTTCCGCTCCATCCCCGCTCCCCTGCGGCTCTCGCGGCCGCTCGAGCTCCCCCCGGCCGCCGACGAGGTGACGCTCCTCGCCGAGCTGCGCCGGCTGGCCGCGCGGAACGACGTGGAGCACCCGCCCTTCGTGGGGGCCGGCGCCTACCCGCACCACGTCCCGCCGGCGGTGGATCAGCTCCTGCTCCGGGGCGAGTTCTTCACCGCCTACACGCCGTACCAGCCGGAGATCTCGCAGGGCACGCTGCAGGCGCTCTTCGAGTGGCAGACCTTCGTCTGCCTCCTCACCGGGCTCGAGGTGGCCAACGCCTCGATGTACGACGGCGCCACGGCCATGGCCGAGGCGGCGCTGATGGCGACGCGCGTGACCGGCCGGAGCAAGGTGGTGGTGAGCGCGGCGGTGCACCCCGAGTACCGCAAGGTGCTCGCGACCTACCTGCGCTCCTCGGGCGACCGGATCGTCACCGTGCCCTACGGCGCGGACGGCCGCACCGACCTCGCCGCGCTGAAGGCGGCGGTGGACCAGGAGACCGCGGCGGTCCTCGTGGGCTACCCGAACTTCTTCGGGGTGGTGGACGCGCTCCCGGAGGCGGCCGCCGTGGCGCACGCCCAGGGCGCGCTCTGCGTCTCGGTCACCTGCGAGGCGGTGGCGCTGGGGCTCCTCCAGGGCCCCGGGGCGCTCGGCGCCGACGTGGCGGTGGGCACGTTCCAGAGCTTCGGCAACCCGGTCTCCTTCGGCGGGCCGGCGCCGGGCTTCTTCGCGCTCCGCGAGGAGCACCTGCGCCAGATGCCGGGCCGGATCTGCGGCGCCACGGTGGACAAGCAGGGGCGGCGCGGCTTCGTGCTCACGCTGTCCACCCGCGAGCAGCACATCCGGCGCGAGCGCGCCACGTCCAACATCTGCACCAACGCCGGGCTCTGCGCGCTCGCCTCGACCATCCACCTCGCCCTGCTCGGGAAGAAGGGGCTGGCCGAGCTCGCGCGCGTGAACTACGCCCGCGGCCGGCTCCTCGCCGAGGCGATGGAGCGGCAGGGCTGCCCGTCCGTGTTCTCCGGGCCGGCGTTCAACGAGCGGGCCTTCGAGGTGGGCGACGCCGAGGCGGTGGTGGAGCGGCTCGCGGCGCGCGGCATCGCCGCCGGCGCCCCGCTGGCCCGCTTCTACCCCGACGACCCCCGGCTGAAGGGCGCGCTCCTCTGCGTCGCCACCGAGCTCCACGACCCGGAGCTCATCGACCTGTTCGCGAAGGCGGTGAGGAGCTAGATGGCCAACCCGACCGGCTGGAAGCCCGACATGGAGAAGGGCGCCGCCTCCGCGGCCCGCGACGAGGTGGGGCTCGGGCACGCCACCCGCGGCCTCGCCTTCGAGGAGGGGCTCCTGTTCGAGCGCGGCTCGCGCGGGCGCACCGGCGTCTCGCTGCCGAAGCGCGGCAGCGAGGCCGACCCGGCGCGCGAGCTCCCGGCGGAGCTGCTCCGCCCCGAGGTGGACGGGCTCCCCGAGGTGGGCGAGCTCGAGGTGGTCCGCCACTTCACCCGCCTCTCGACCTGGAACTGGGGCATCGACACCGGGTTCTACCCGCTCGGCTCCTGCACCATGAAGTACAACCCCAAGTCGAGCGAGGCGCTGGCGCGCCTGCCCGGCTTCGCCGGCGCGCACCCGCTCGCCCACCCGTCGATGGCCCAGGGCGCGCTCGAGCTCATGTACCGGCTCGAGCGGGCGCTCTCCGAGATCTCGGGCTTCGACGCCACCTCGCTCTCCCCCGCGGCCGGGGCGCAGGGCGAGCTCTGCGGGATGATGGTCATCCGCGCCTGGCACACGGCGCGCGGCAACCCGCGCAAGAAGGTGCTGATCCCCGACACCGCGCACGGCACCAACCCCGCCTCGTCCGCCCTGAACGGCTACGAGGTGGTCCCGGTGAAGAGCGGCGAGGACGGGCGGCTCCACCCCGACGCGGTGCGGGCGGTGATGGACGAGGACGTCGCCGCCATCATGATCACCAACCCCAACACGCTCGGCATCTTCGAGACCCACATCGCGGAGATCGCCGAGATCGTCCACGCCAAGGGCGGGCTCGTGTACGGGGACGGCGCCAACATGAACGCCCTGCTCGGCGTGGCGCGCCCGGGCGACATGGGCTTCGACGTGATGCAGTTCAACCTGCACAAGACCTTCGCCACGCCGCACGGCGGCGGCGGTCCGGGCTCGGGCCCGGTGGCGGTGAAGGCGGCGCTGGTCCCCTTCCTGCCGCTCCCCGTGGTGGCGCGGGAGGGCGAGCGCTACCGGCTCGTGACCGACCCCGCCGAGCGGCCGCAGACCATCGGCAAGCTGCGCGAGTTCTGGGGCAACTTCGGGATGTTCGTGCGCGCCTGGGCGCTCATCCGGGAGCTCGGCCCCGACGGCCTGCGGAGCACCGCGCACCTCGCGGTGCTGAACGCCAACTACGTCCGGGCGCTCCTCGCGGACGCCTACGACCTGCCGTACGGGACCGACTCGCTGCACGAGGTGGTCTTCACCGACAAGAACCTCAAGCCGACCGGCGTCACCACCATGGACGTCGCCAAGCGGCTCATCGACCACGGCTTCCACCCGCCCACCGTCTACTTCCCGCTGGTCGTGCACGGCGCGCTCATGATCGAGCCGACCGAGACCGAGTCGAAGGAGACGCTGGAGCGGTTCTGCGCCGCGATGCGCGCCATCGCCGAGGAGGCCGCGACCTCGCCGGAGGCGGTGAAGGCCGCCCCGACGAAGCCGGTGCGGGCGCGCCTCGACGAGACGCGCGCCGCGCGCAAGCCGGTCCTCCGCTGGACCCCCGGCATGAAGGTCGAGTAGCCGGCCTCCCGGACGGGGCGACCCCGCGCGAGGGGCCCGCGAGGCGGCGGGGCGGCGCTAGGCTTCGGCCATGCGCGCGCCCAGCCGCCTCCTCGCCTGCCTCGCCGCCTCCGCCCTCCTCGCCAGCCCGGCCGCCCGCGCGGCGGACGACATCGAGGATCTGCCGCTCCTCATCTCCTCGCACGACAGCGGCCTCACGCTGGCCCTGCGGGTGGCCTACGCCATCCCGCTCGGCGACTACGCCAGCGGCGCCGGGCTCTCCGACGTCTACAAGGGCGCCGTCCCGGTCCAGCTCGACGTCGGCTGGCGCTTCGACCCGCGCTGGACGGTGGCGGCGTTCTTCCAGTACGGCTTCGCCTGGATGGGCTCGAACTGCCCGGCCGGCGCCGACTGCTCGGCGCGCGACCTCCGGCTCGGCGCCGAGGTGCTCTACCGGATCCTGCCCGACGCGAAGTGGGTCCCCTGGGCCGGGCTCGGCGCGGGGTACGAGTGGGCCACGGCGACGCTCGGCGGCGGCGCCGGCGACGTCACGGCCCGAGGCTTCGAGTTCGCGAATGTGCAGCTCGGCCTCGACTACCAGTGGGGGAAGAGCCTGTCCTACGGGCCGTACGCCGCCTTCACCGTGGGCCAGTTCTCGAGCCGGAGCGGGACCGACATCGCCGACAAGGCGATCCACGACTGGCTCCAGCTCGGGCTGAAGGGCACCTTCAACCTCTAGGCCTACTCCCCCGGGAGCGGCTGGCGGAAGACCCGCAGCCCGGCCGACCCCACCTCCAGGTAGAAGCCGAACCCGAAGCGGATCTCGCCGTGCTGGTCCACCATGCCCGGCGGCGGGTTCACGAAGGGCGAGGCCTTGCGGAAGGCGTCCAGCGCCACGCGATCGAGGAAGTCCACCCCGCTCGACTTGTGCACCTGCACGTCCTTGAGCGCGCCGGAGCGATCGAGCGTGACGTCCACGAGCGTGATGCGGTCCTTGTAGGCGTACATCCGGCCGGTCGGGTCCCGCACCGAGAGCGCGTCGCCGGGGTGCCACTCGTTCGCGACCGCCTGCTTGATGCGGTTCAGGTACCCGGCGTACTTCCACTCGCGGGTGTTGAGGTAGGTGCCCTCCCCCTCCTCCACCCCGTCGAGCCGATCCGGCGCCGGGCCGCCGGCGAGCTTGTCGTAGGTCGAGGCGCTGGGGTGCAGGTCGAGCTTCCCGGGCCGGCCGGGCTCGCCCTCCTTCTGCGCGCCCGCCTCGCCGGCCGCGCCCGCGGCGCCGGTTGCCCCGCCCTGACCGCCGGGGCGGCCCTCGAGGCCGGGCTTCGGCGGGCGGAGCCGGAACATGCCGTTGGGATCCTCGCCGAGCGCGAGCTTCCGCTGCGGGGGCTCCGCGGCCGCGCCCGCCGGGCCGCCGCCGCCCGCGCGCCCGCCCGCCTTCGGGTTGCCCTGCTGGCCGGCCACCCGCGGCGGCGACTTCTCGAGCTGCTCGCGCAGCCGCTCCAGGGGGCGCGCGACCTGGGGCGCGTCGGGGGCCGAGGGCTTCGCGAGCGTGTTCTTGTAGCCGGCGCGGGCGTCGCGCGACCGGGTCTCCTTCTCGACGGTGTTGTTCCGCTCGGAGACGAACCGGTTGTCCTTGGGCGCGGCGTCGTTCTTCGACGGCTCCACGTCCACCACCTGCCCCGGCGCCTCGGGCGTCACCCGGGGCGGGACCGGCGGGGCGGGGACGAGCGGCGCCAGCGGCGGGCGGGCGGAGGAGCTCGGCGGCCTCGCGCCCACGCTCCGGTTCGCCTGCCACTGCGCGGCCGAGAGCGGCGCGAGCGCCACCGGGCGCGGGGCCGCGGCCCCGGCGTCCTTCCCCAGCCAGTCGAGGTGCACCTCGGACAGCACGAGGGCGTTCGCGAGCAGCGACACCGCGAGCGCGAGGAGCAGTCGCCGCCAGGGGCGGGACGGGAGCCGCCGGCGGCGGAGCATGGGACCGAGGAAGGCCACGAAGAGATCGCCCGAGCGAGGGACGGCTTACCAGATTCTAACGCACGGGGGACCGTCGCTTCCCGCCTCGCGATCGGAAATTTCGGCCTCCCTCCGCGCCATTGACCCACCGGGCGGACGGCGGCATAAGCTCCGGCGCATGCCCGCCACGGACCCGGCGTCGCCCCAGCCCTCACCCGGGCCGGCTCCCGACGCGCCGCGCCGCGCGCCGGGGCGCCGACACCTCCGCGCCGCCGTCGCCCTCGCCGCGCTCGCCGCGCTGGCGCTGGCGGGCGCGGTGCGCGCGGGCGAGGACCGGCTGGAGCGCGAGGTGGTCGCGCGCCTCCGGGCGCGGTTGCCGGACGCGCGGCTCGGCCAGGTCGGGATCGACTGGCGGCTGCGGCTCGTGATCCGCGGCCTCTCCCTCCCGGCGAGCGCGCCCGGCCGGCCGCCCGTGCTCGTCGTGGATCGGGTGGCCATCCGCCCCGCCTGGGCCCGGCTCCTCGCCGGCCACCCGGAGCCCGCCTCGATCCTGCTCGACGGCGTGGCGCTCGAGGGCGGCCCGCGCGGAGAGGAGCTGGCGCGCCTGCCCGAGCGGCTCCGGTCCCGCGCCCGTGCCCCCGCCGAGCGCTCGGAGGGACGGCTCCCCCTGCTCCGGGTGCGGCAGGCGCGGGTCCGGCTGCTGCTCCCCGGGGAGGGCACGGGCCTCGAGCAGCTCGAGCTCGGCCCCCTCGACGCCACGGTGCGCGTGCAAGGCGCCGGCGCGGCGCGGACCGCCGTCGCGCGCGCCAGCTGGAGCGGCGGCGGGCTCGCCGACGCCGAGGTCGGGCTGGCGTCCCCCCGGACGCTCCGGCTGCACGTGGCGGGCGTGGCGCTCTCGCAGCTCCCCGCCCCGCTGGCGCGGCGCCTCCCCGTCGAGCCGCGCGGCGGCTTCCTCTCGCTCGAGCTTCGGGCCGATGGCCTGCAGGCCGAGCACGGGCAGGCGCGGCTCTCGGTCCACGTGAGGCAGGCGCTGCTGGCGGGGGCGGCGCTCGGGCCGGAGCCGCTCGGCCCGCTCACCGCCGGGCTCCAGGGCGTCGTGGCCTGGGCGTCCCGCGACCGCGCCGTGCTGCTGCGCGAGGGCGAGCTCACGCTCGGCGACGCGGGCCGGGCGCGGATCGCGGTGGACGCCGACCTCGCGCTCGGGACCGAGCCGCGGTTCGCGGTGGACCTCTCGGCGGACCGGCTCCCCTGGGACGCGCTGCTGGCGGCGCTCCCGCCCGCGCTCCGCCCCGGCGACGAGGCGCCCCGGGTCACGGGCGCGCTCTCCGGGCACCTCGCGCTCGCCGGTCCGCTGCGGCGCGCCGAGGCCTGGAAGCTCGACGCCGCCCTCGACCTCTCGCGCCTCTCGGGCGACCCGCGGTCGTTCCTGTCGCGCAGCTTCCGCTACCGGCCCAACGTCCAGGACGGGCCTCCGCGCGAGCTCGTCATCGGCCCCGAGAACCCGCGCTTCGTGCCGCTCGCGGCGCTGCCGCCGCACCTCGTCCGCGCCGTCACCACCTCCGAGGACGCCGCGTTCTGGGGCCACCACGGCTTCGACTTCGACGAGCTGCGGAACGCCTTCGCGGAGGGGGTGGACGCCGGGCGGCTCGTCCGCGGCGCCTCGACCATCAGCCAGCAGCTCGCGAAGAACCTCTTCCTCACGCCGGAGCGCACGCTCTCGCGCAAGGCCCGCGAGGCCCTGCTCACGGTGGCGCTCGAGGCCTCGGTGCCGAAGGCGCGGCTGCTCGAGATCTACTTCAACGTGGTCGAGTGGGGCCCCGGCGTCTTCGGCATCGGCGAGGCGGCCCGGCACTACTTCGACAAGGACCCGCGGGAGCTCACGCCCAAGGAGGCGGCCTTCCTCGCGAGCATCATCCCCAACCCGGTGCGCTACCACATGTACTACGCGCGCGGCGCCCTCACCGACGCCTGGGAGGCCCGCGTGCGCGAGCTGCTCCTCAAGCTGCGCGCGGTGGACGCCATCGACGACGCGCAGCTCCAGGAGGCGCTGGACGCGCCGCTCGCCTTCGCGCGCGGGTGAGGTCGGCCGGCGGGGCGGCGAGGGTTGCGCCGCGACGGCGGGAGCCGCGCCGCGGAGGCGGGCTCAGGCCGCGACGGCGGGGGTCGGCGGCGGGGGCGGCGCGGCGGGGCGCCGGCCCTCGCGCCACGCGGCCCAGCGCTCCGCGACCGCGGAGGCCGCCCAGGTGACCGCGACCATGGCGGCGATGCCGAGGAGCGTGCCGGTCAGGGAGAGCGCGCGGTGGACGGGGTGCGACCAGAACCCGTACGTGAGCTCGATCGAGGCGATGTACCCGAGCAGCGAGTGGCGCCCCAGCGTGCGCAGGGCGGAGAGCGCCGGGGCGGCGGTGGCCGGGACGAGCTGGCAGAGCGCGGTGAGCGCGAGGACGCCGCCGAGCCGCATGGCGAACCAGGCCGGGGAGGTGTGCCAGAAGTCCTGGTGGCGGTAGACGGCGGGGAGGAGGTCGCCGAGCCAGCCCCCCGCGAAGAGGGCCGCGCCGAGCGCGAGCAGGAGCGCGGGCCGGTCGCGATCCCGCAGGAGCCGCCCGACGGCGCTCCCGGCGAGCAGGAAGGCCGACCAGTTCACGAGCGAGAAGTTGGCCCGCGGGAAGGTGGCGTAGACGTAGTCGAGGAGCCGGCTCTCCGGGTGCTGCCACGCGGCCGCCAGCGGCGCGGCGGCGGCGATCGCGGCGGTGGCGAGCGCGAACGCCGGGAAGGCGGCCCGGCCCCGCGCGGCCCACCCGAGCAGCGCGGCGAGCGCGAGCGAGAGCGCGATGACGTTGAGGATGTCGACCCGCAGGATGTCGCGCCAGCCGCCCGAGACGCGGAAGGCCCCGCCCAGCACGAACTCGGCGAACCGGAAGGCGTACGCCACGCCCAGCAGCCAGAGCGCCCGCGAGAGGGCGCCCCGGAGCCTGGGGCCGGGCGCGACCCCGCGCCGCGCCGCCGAGGCGTCGGCGAGCTGCTGCGAGAGGCCGGACATGAAGAGGAAGGACGGCGCCGCGAACCCGCCCATCATGAGCAGCACGTCGCGCAGCAGCCCCTGCCCCACCCCGGGCGCGAGCCACGCGTCGAGCGTGTGCACCTCGACCATGAACAGCACGGCGAGGCCGCGCTCCCAGTCGAGCCAGTTTCTGCGTGGTGAGGCCATCCGGGCTCCGCCCCGAAGCGTGCGGCGGACCCGCGGCGCACTTCGGCGGCGCTACTTGTCGCGGTAGGTGATCCGCCCGCGGGAGAGGTCGTACGGGGAGAGCTCCAGCTTCACGCGGTCGCCGGGGATGATGCGGATGTGGAACTTCTTCATCTTCCCCGACGCGTAGGCCAGGACGACCGGGCCCTGATCCACCTTCACTCGGTACATGCCACCGGCGAGGGCCTCCTCGACCGTACCCTGGACTTCGATGCCCGCTTCCTTCTCGCTCATCTAACCCCTTCTCTCGAACTCACGTCTCATAACGGGCGAGCGGCCCTCGCGGATTCCGGAGGGCCGCTCGCGTGTGGCTGCGGTGCGGATACCTAGGAACGGCGCACGTTGGCGGCCTGCAGTCCCTTGGGGCCCTGCACGACCTCGAACTCGACCCGCTCCCCCTCCTTCAGGGTACGGAAACCGTCCATGTTGATCGCGGTGTGGTGGACGAACACATCCTCGCCCCCCTCCTGCGAGATGAAACCGTACCCCTTCGCGTCATTGAACCACTTCACGGTGCCGTTCGCCATGCTTCCGCTTCCTTGGTCGTGGTGTGGTCGGACCAGAGCGGCCCGACAGCCGAGGGATCGCGCCCCAGCCCGGTGGCGGACTATCCCTGATATGGGCACGGAGCGTCAAGCATTCGCGCACTCTGTGTGCGTCCCTCCGACCGCCCAAAGTGCCCGAAGGCACCAGGGAATTTGATCGTGGTCACGCCCCGGTCGCCCACCTCGCGAGCGCCGTCCCGAGCACGCCCGCGACCAGGCAGCTCGTGGCCGTGAGCCCCAGGTACGCGAGGGCCTGGAGGAGCGCGCCCCGCTGCAGGAACCCGAGGGTCTCCTGATTGAAGGAGGAGTAGGTCGTGAAGCCCCCCATCACCCCCACCGCGAGCACCACCCGGACGTCGGGCGAGAGCGCGCCGGCCTCGAGCCCCAGGACCGTGATGACGGCCAGGAGGAAGGAGCCGGCCACGTTGACGGTGAGGGTTCCGAACGGGAACCGGGTGCCGAGCCAGCGGGCGGCGCCCAGCGACACGAGGTAGCGCGCGCCGGTCCCCGCGGCGCCCGCGGCGCAGACCAGTAAGAAGCGGATCATCTCCGGGGCACCCTCAAGGCGCCGGAGCATACGGTCCGCCCGGGGCGGGGGCAAGCGGCCGGTGGCCGGCCGGGACGCCCGCCCACCGGCCACACCTCCGCGCCGCGGGCGCGCTACCCTGCCGCGAGCGCCGCGCCCTCGAGCGGCAGCTCCCCCATCGCCCGGAGCAGCGCCCGCGCCCGCTCGCCCGGCGCCCCCGGCGCCTCCGCCAGCGCCCGGAGCTCTCCCCGCCCCCGGCCCGCCTCGCGCGGATCGGCGAGCAGCGCCTCCGCCCGGACCAGCCGGACCTGCTCGTCGTCCGGCGCGAGCCGGACGGCCACCTCGGCGCAGAGCCGGGCCGCGACGAGCCGCCCGCGGCGCCGCTCCACCTGCGAGAGCATGGCCCACGGGATCGGGTCCTTCGGGTTGGTGATCGCGAGCCCTTCGAGGAGGTCGTGGGCCGCCTCCAGGCGCCCCTCCTCGAGCTCGGTCCGGGCCAGCCCGGCGATCCCTCGCCCCAGCTCCGCGGTCATCCCCTGCAGCTCGGCCAGCGTGGGCCTCGCCACCACCTTCGCGTCGTCCATGAGCTTCCTCCGCTAGCGGATGTTGTTGATCTCGGCCATCCCGGTCTCGTGCATGCTCCGGAGGATGTTCGAGATGAGGGTGAACATCTGGTTCTGCTTCTCGACCGCGCGCTGGATCTCGAGCATGTCGAGCTTCTCGTCGGGCGAGCCGGCGTCGCTCGCGCCGGAGCTGCTCGACGCGCTCGAGGTCGAGGCCGAGCTGGAGCCGCCGCTCGACTTCCTTCCGGACCCGAGCACACCGGTGAGGACCCCTCCGACGGCCTCGCCGACGTCGCCCCCCACCGCGAGCGCGAGCGGCGCGAGCTCCGGCTGACCGAGCGCGGTCGCGGCCGCGGCCAGGAGCGGCCCGCCGGCCTGGCCGGCCAGCTTGGCCGCGGCTCCCCCCACCGCGCCGACGGCGTCCCCGACGAACCCGGCGACGTCGCCGAGGAAGCCGAACAGCCCGCCGCCGCCGTCCTGCTTCGGCGCGGCCGTCCCCCCGCCGCCGGCGCCGCTCGAGCTCGCGCCGCTGGTCCGCGCGCTCGTGCCGTGCAGCTCGCGGTAGTTCTTCATGAGCGCCACGAGCTCGGCGTCCCCCTTCTGCTGGGTGAGCTTCATGAAGCGGAAGAGCTTCTCCTCGATGCTGAGCTTCTTGTCGTCGAGGAAGGCGTACTCGCCGCGGCTGCTGGTCGTCGTGCTCGTCTTCTTGGTCGTGGTCGTCTTCGCGGCGGCGCTCTTGCTCGCGCTGCCCGTCTTCGCCGCCGTGCTCGACCGGCTCGCGGTAGAGGCCTTCGCAGTGGCACCGGACTTCGCCGAGAGCGTCGGGGGCGCCCCTGCCGCCGTCCCTGGCGCGGCGCCGGTCGTCGCCCGCGGCGTGGCGCCCTCCTCCGCTCCCGCCCCGGCGCTCGCGTATCCCGGAAGCTCCGCGCCGGCCGCTGCGTCCGGCGCCACGGTCCAGCCG
The DNA here is from genome assembly GCF_023169965.1 of Anaeromyxobacter paludicola. Taxonomy (NCBI): domain Bacteria; kingdom Pseudomonadati; phylum Myxococcota; class Myxococcia; order Myxococcales; family Anaeromyxobacteraceae; genus Anaeromyxobacter; species Anaeromyxobacter paludicola. Next base: position 1,352,860 of record NZ_AP025592.1, read on the forward strand.
CTGCCGGCCGGGCGCGACGCGCCGGCGGTCCCTGCCCGGGGCGGGTCGGCGACGAGCACGGCCCGGAAGGCCTCCGCCGCCGCGGCGACGCCGGCCGCGGCCGCCGCGGCGGCGCCGCGGGAGAGGCTGCCCGGCGCGAGGAGGCCGCCCGCCTCCGCCGGTGAAGTGGAGGGCGGTGCGACGGACGGCGGCGAACCCGGGCTGACGTTCATGTGGCCTCCTGGCGGAAGTGCGTGACGTGGAGGGCACCTAGCGCGCGGCGTGCCAAGCGCCGGCCGCGCGGGAAGGAGCCAGCTGCGCGGGTTTTCGAGAGGCCGCCGCGCCCGGCGCCGGCCGCGCGGCGGCTTCCCGGCCGCGACGCGGACGTTTGACTGGCCCCGGAGCGCCGCCTACATTGCGCGCCGAATGCGCTACCTCGGCCTCGATCTCGGCCGCGCCACCATCGGCCTCGCCCTCGCCGACGACGTGCTGCGCACGGCCCGCGCCCTGCACACCGTCCGTCGCACGCGGGAGGAGGCCGACCTGGCCGCCGTGAAGCAGGTGGCCGACGACTACGAGGTCACCCAGGCCGTCCTCGGCCTGCCGCTCAACATGGACGGCACCGAGGGGCCCTCGGCGAAGCTGGCGCGCCGCTTCGCGCCGCGGCTCGAGGCGGCCCTCGGGGTGCCGGTCGCGCTGTTCGACGAGCGGCTCTCCACCTTCGAGGCGGAGACGCGGCTGCGCGAGCGCGGCCTCTCCGCGCGCGACCAGCGGGCGGTGATCGACGCCGAGGCGGCCGCGGTGATCCTCCAGGGCTGGCTCGACGGGAGGTCCGCGTGAGGCCGCTCCGCGCGCTCCTCCTCGCCGGCCTCGCCGGCGCGGCCCTCCTGGCCGGCTGGCTCCTGTACGAGCGCGCCGCGCTCCTCTCCTTCGCCGCGACTCCCTTCGGCTCGGCCGAGGAGAAGCTGGTCGACGTCCCGGCGGGCTCCTCGGCGCACGCGGTGGTCCGCATCCTGGCCCGGAGCGGCGTCCTGTCGGACGAGCGGATCGCCTGGCGCTACGTCCGCTGGCTGAAGCGGGACAAGCGCGCGCTGCGGGCCGGCGAGTACGCGTTCGCCGGGCCGCTCACGCCGGACCAGGTGCTGGAGCGCGTCTACCGGGGCGAGGTGAAGACCTACAAGTTCACCGTGCCCGAGGGGCTCCGGATGGACGAGATCGCGGCCATCGTCGAGGACGCCGGGCTCGGCAAGGCCCGCGACCTCCTCGCGACCATGCGCGACCCCGCGGTGGCGCGCGAGCTCGGCGTCCCCTTCCCCAACCTCGAGGGCTACCTCTTCCCCGACACCTACGCGTTCACGAGGAACCCGAAGCCGCGCGCCGTGGTGGACGCGATGGTGGCGCGGTTCCGCGCGGCCCTGCGCGAGGCCGAGGCGCAGCGCCTGCCGGGCGTCCGGCTCTCGGAGAAGGAGGCGGTCACGCTCGCCTCGATCGTCGAGAAGGAGACCGGGCGGCCGGAGGAGCGGCCGCACATCTCCTGCGTGTTCCACAACCGGCTCCGGCGCGGCATGCGGCTGCAGACGGACCCCACCGTAATGTACGCGACCATGCTCCGCCGCGGCGGCCGCTGGTCGCAGAACATCACGCGCGCCGACCTGCTGGCGGCGCACCCGTACAACACCTACACGAGCGACGGCCTGCCGCCCGGGCCCATCGCGAGCCCCGGCGAGGCGGCGCTGGTGGCGGCGCTCCACCCGTCGGCGTGCGACGACCTCTACTTCGTCTCGCGCAACGACGGCACGCACGTCTTCTGCCCGGACCTCGCCTGCCACAACGCGGCGGTGCGCAAGTGGCAGGTGGAGTTCTTCCGGCGACGGGCCGCGCACCGTCCCGCCGGGGGTGGCGCCGAGTAGGCAGCGCGCCGGATCGCCCCATGCAGGCCGCAGGGGCGCGTCCGCTCGCATCCGTGGCGAGCGCTTCTTATCCTCCCCTTCATCGGCTGGCAGCCCGCCGATTCGGGAGATTGGATGCGCGAAGCGCGAGATCTGACGACGACCGGCAGCTGGGTGTCCCGCATCGCCTCGATGCAGGACCGGCAGAGCTACTCCGAGCAGCACTGGGAGGGCTCGTTCGAGGAGTACCTCGACCTGGTGCGGCGGAATCCCAAGGTGACGCGCACCGCCTTCCAGCGCGTCTACGAGATGATCCTCTCGCACGGGAAGACGGAGTACCTCGACAACAAGAAGAAGCTCATCCGGTACAACTTCTTCACCGACCCGGACTTCGGCGGCCGGGACGCCATCTACGGGCTCGACGTCCCGCTGATGAAGCTGGTGAACGTGTTCAAGAGCGCCGCGCAGGGGTACGGCACCGAGAAGCGCGTCATCCTCCTCCACGGGCCGGTCGGCTCCTCCAAGTCCACCATCGCCCGCCTGCTCAAGAAGGGGCTCGAGGCCTACTCCAAGACCGCCGAGGGCGCGCTGTACAGCTTCGCCTGGGACATCGAGCGGGTGAACCTCGACGGCCAGAAGCGGCGCGAGGTCATGCCCTGCCCGATGAACGAGGAGCCGCTCCACCTCGTGCCGCAGGAGTGGCGCGCGCAGGTGTACGGGGAGATCGCGCCCCCGGAGAGCGGCTTCACCATCCCGGACACGGGCGACCTCTGCCCCGCCTGCCGCTTCGTCTACAAGGAGCTGATGACGGAGTACAAGGGCGACTGGTCCAAGGTGATGGGCCACATCAAGGTCCGCCGGCTCGTGCTCTCCGAGAAGGACCGGGTGGGCATCGGCACCTTCCAGCCCAAGGACGAGAAGAACCAGGACTCCACGGAGCTCACCGGCGACATCAACTACCGCAAGATCGCCGAGTACGGCTCCGACTCCGACCCGCGGGCCTTCAACTTCGACGGCGAGTTCAACATCGCCAACCGCGGCATCATCGAGTTCGTCGAGATCCTGAAGCTCGACGTGGCGTTCCTCTACGACCTGCTCGGCGCGACGCAGGAGCACAAGGTCAAGCCGAAGAAGTTCCCCCAGACCGACATCGACGAGGTGATCCTCGGCCACACCAACGAGCCCGAGTACCGCAAGCTCCAGAACAACGAGTTCATGGAGGCGCTGCGGGATCGCACCGTCAAGATCGACATCCCGTACATCACCCGCCTCGCCGAGGAGGTGAAGATCTACGAGCGCGACTACAACTCGCGCCGGATCCGCGGCAAGCACATCGCGCCGCACACGCTCGAGATGGGCGCGATGTGGGCGGTGCTGACGCGGCTCGAGGAGCCGAAGAAGCACAACCTCACGCTGCTGCAGAAGCTCAAGCTCTACAACGGCAAGAGCCTGCCCAGCTTCACCGAGGACAACATCAAGGAGCTGCGCAAGGAGGCGGCGCGCGAGGGCATGGAGGGCATCAGCCCGCGCTACGTGCAGGACAAGATCTCGAACGCGCTCGTCTCCGACAAGGGCGAGGGCTGCGTCAACCCGTTCATGGTCCTGAACGAGCTCGAGGCCGGCCTGCGGCAGCACTCGCTCATCAGCTCGGAGGAGCAGCGGAAGAAGTTCCGCGACCTCCTCACCGACGTGAAGCGCGAGTACGAGGATCTCGTGAAGAACGAGGTCCAGCGCGCCATCAGCGCCGACGAGGACGCCATCACCAAGCTGTGCGCCAACTACATCGACAACATCAAGGCGTACACGCAGAAGGAGAAGGTCCGGAACAAGTACACCGGCCAGTACGAGGAGCCGGACGAGCGGCTCATGCGCTCGATCGAGGAGAAGATCGACATCGCCGAGAGCCGCAAGGACGACTTCCGGCGCGAGATCATGAACTACATCGGCGCGCTGGCCATCGAGGGGAAGACCTTCAACTACCGGACCAACGAGCGGCTCCACAAGGCGCTGGAGCTCAAGCTCTTCGAGGACCAGAAGGACTCGATCAAGCTCAAGAACCTGGTGGCCTCGGTGGTGGACCGCGACACCCAGGAGAAGATCGACGTGGTGAAGCAGCGGCTCATCAAGAACTACGGCTACTGCGAGATCTGCTCCACCGACGTCCTCAACTTCGTCGCCTCGATCTTCGCGCGCGGCGACGCGAAGGACTAGCGCGGGGCATTCCCGGGGCCCGCATGTCTTTGAAGATCAAGCAGGACCACGCCCGCTTCCGCGACATCGTCCGCGGCCGCATCAAGAACAACCTGCGCAAGTACGTGCAGAAGGGGGAGATGATCGGCCGCAAGGGGAAGGACTTCATCACCATCCCCGTGCCGACCATCGACATCCCGCACTTCCGCTTCGGCGAGAAGCAGCAGGGCGGGGTCGCGCAGGGCGACGGACAGCCCGGCGACCCGCTCTCGGCGGGCCAGGGGGACGGCACCGGCCAGGCCGGCCAGGGCGAGGGGCACCACCTGCTCGAGGTGGACGTCTCGCTCGACGAGCTGGCCGAGATCCTGGGCGAGGAGCTGCAGCTCCCCCGGATCGAGCCGCGCGGCCGGGACCGGATCGTCACCACCAAGCTCAAGTACACCGGGATCTCGCCGTCCGGGCCGGAGTCGCTGCGCCACTTCAAGCGGACCTACAAGCAGGCCCTGCGGCGGCAGATCGCGAGCGGCGCCTACAGCTGGAAGAAGCCGGTCATCGTGCCGATGCGCGAGGACCGGCGCTACCGCACCTGGAAGCAGGTCCCGCTCCCCGAGACCAACGCCGTCGTCATCTACATGATGGACGTGTCGGGCTCGATGGGCGACGAGCAGAAGGAGGTCGTCCGCATCGAGTCCTTCTGGATCGATACCTGGCTCAGGAGGCACTACAAGGGGCTCGAGACCCGCTACGTGATCCACGACGCGGTGGCGCGCGAGGTGGACCGGGAGACCTTCTTCCACACCCGCGAGTCGGGCGGGACGATGATCTCCTCCGCCTACAAGCTCTGCCGGGAGATCATCGACACCGACTACGGCGCCGCGGCCTGGAACGTCTACCCGTTCCACTTCTCCGACGGCGACAACTGGAGCGCCGACGACACGCGGCTCTGCGTGGACCTCCTGCGCACCGGCATCCTGCCGAACGTGAACCTCTTCTGCTACGGCCAGGTGGAGAGCCCGTACGGCTCGGGCCAGTTCATCAAGGACCTGCGGGAGACGGTGGGGCCGCAGGAGAACGTCGCCCTGTCCGAGATCGCCGACAAGGAGGCCATCTACGGCTCCATCAAGCAGTTCCTCGGGAAGGGCAAGTAGAGGAGCGCCGCGTGAGCCAGAAGCAGACCCACCTCCCCGCGCACCTGCACGACATCCGCGTGCAGGTGGAGCGGTACGCCCGCGAGTACGGGCTCGACTTCTTCGAGACCGTCTTCGAGGTGCTCGGCTTCGACGAGATCAACATGGTGGCCGCCTACGGCGGCTTCCCGAACCGCTACCCGCACTGGCGGTTCGGCATGGAGTACGACCGGCTCTCCAAGGGCTACGAGTACGGGCTCTCCAAGATCTACGAGATGGTCATCAACAACGACCCCTCGTACGCCTACCTGCTCGAGTCGAACATGGACGTGGACCAGAAGCTCGTCATGGCCCACGTCTACGGCCACGTGGACTTCTTCAAGAACAACTTCATGTTCCGGCACACCAACCGGAAGATGATGGACCAGATGGCGAACCACGCCACCCGCGTGCGCCGCTACCAGGACCGGCTCGGGGTGGAGAAGGTCGAGGAGTTCATCGACCGGGGGCTGTCGCTCGAGAACCTCATCGACTACCAGTCGCCCTACGTGAAGCGGCGCGCCGAGCGCGGGGACCGGGCCGACGAGCCGCAGCTCGCGCGCGGGCTCAAGACCGACCGCGAGTACATGCAGGACTACATCAACCCGCCCGAGTTCCTGGAGGAGCAGCAGCGCCGGCTCGACGAGGCGGCGCAGCGGGCGCGCAAGGTGCCGGAGCGGCCCGAGCGCGACGTGCTGCTCTTCCTGCTCGAGCACGCGCCGCTCGAGGACTGGGAGCGCGACGTGCTCGCCATCCTGCGCGACGAGGCCTACTACTTCGCGCCGCAGGGCCAGACCAAGATCATGAACGAGGGCTGGGCCACCTACTGGCACTCCACGATCATGACCCAGAAGGCGCTCACCGCCGCCGAGCTCATCGACTACGCCGACCACCACTCGGGCACGCTCGCCACCAGCCCGGGCCAGCTCAACCCCTACAAGCTCGGGGTGGAGCTCTGGCGCGACATCGAGGACCGCTGGAACAAGGGGCGCTTCGGCAAGGACTACGAGGACTGCGACTCGTACGAGGAGCGGCGCGGCTGGGACCGCAAGCTCGGGCTCGGGCGCGAGAAGATCTTCGAGGTCCGCAAGCACTACAACGACGTCACCTTCATCGACGAGTTCCTCACCCTCGAGTTCTGCCTGGCGCAGCGGCTCTTCACCTACGGCTACAGCGAGAAGCACCAGCGCTGGGAGGTGCTGGAGCGCGACTTCAAGAAGGTGAAGGAGAAGCTCCTCCACATGCTCACCAACTTCGGCCAGCCCACCATCGCGGTCGAGGACGGCAACTTCGAGAATCGGGGCGAGCTCCTCCTCATCCACAAGCACGACGGCGTGGACCTGAAGCTCGACTACGCGCGCGACACCCTCGCCCACGTGGAGCGGATCTGGCGCCGCCCGGTCAACCTGGTGACCCGGGTGGACGGGCGCGGGACGCTGATGCGCTTCGACGGCCGCGAGCACTCCGACCGCAAGATCGAGCTGTGAGCGCGCCTGTGGGCGCCGCTCGCCCCGGGACGCACATCGCCGTCCGTTTGTGCCTGGATCCGGTGAGGCGATCGGCTACCATGGCGGCCGCGTGACCCGGCTCCCCTCCGACCCCCTCCGCCGCCTCGCCCTGGCGGCCGCCGCCCTCGGCGCGCTCGTCGCGCTCCTCTGCGCCGCGCCCCGGTGGCTCCACCGCCCCGCCGCCCCCTCCGGCCCGTCCGCCGCGACGACCGCCGCGCCCCAGGCCCCGCTGCCGCCGGAGATCGCGGCCGCCGTGGCGCCCTTCGGCGCGGCGACGCCGGTCGAGGTCGGGTCGCTCCCGCTCCCCCTCCCCGCCGCGCCCCCCGGCGCCCGGGCGGTGGCCCAGGCGGTGGCGGCCCACGCCGGGCCGGTGAAGCGGCTCACCGTCGAGATCGTGCGGCTCGGCCGCAACCAGACCCTGGCCCAGGCGCTGTACGGGCTCGCGCTCGACGCCGCCGAGGTCCGGTCGGTGGTGAAGGTGCTCGGGGGCGTCTTCCCCTTCCGGCGCGCCAGGCCGGGCGATCAGATCCGGCTCGAGCGGGTCGAGGGGCAGAGCGGGATCCAGCGCATCACCTACCGCCAGGGCCCGGCGCAGGAGTGGATGGTGCAGCGGGCCGCCGACGGGCAGCTCGCCGCCGAGAAGCGGCCGGTGGAGCTCAAGACCGAGCTCGCGCGGGTGGACGTCACCCTCGAGTCCTCCCTCTACGAGTCGCTGGTGAAGGCCGGGGAGGACCCGTCGCTCGCGGTGGCCGCCGCCGACGTCCTCGCGTTCGACGTCGACTTCTACCGGGACATCCAGCGCGGCGACCGGATGAAGATGCTGGTCGAGAAGGTCTACGCCGACGGCAAGCTGCTCCGCTACGGCGAGATCCAGGCCGCCGAGTACGTCGGCTCCACGGTGGGCCGCAAGCGGCTCTTCCGCTACGTCGATCCCTCCGGGCAGGTCGCCTACTACGACGACCAGGGCAACAGCGCGCGCCGCGGCTTCCTCAAGTCGCCGCTCAAGTACGCCCACGTCACGAGCGGCTTCGGGATGCGCTTCCACCCGGTGCTCCAGTACATGCGGGCGCACCAGGGCGTGGACTACGGCGCGCCGACCGGCACGCCGGTCTGGGCGGTGTCGGACGGCACGGTGAAGACCGCCGGCTGGCAGGGCGGGTGCGGCAAGGCCGTCACCCTGCACCACCGGAACGGGCTCGACACCGTCTACTGCCACCTCTCCGCCATCGCGGTGCGGGCGGGCACGCACGTCTCGCAGAAGCAGGTCATCGGCGCGGTCGGCCAGACCGGCCTCGCCTCGGGCCCGCACCTCCACTTCGCGGTGAAGCGCGACGGCGCCTTCCTGAACCCGCTCGGCATCAAGCTGCCGCGCGAGGCGCCGCTGCCCAACGAGTACCGGGCCGACTTCAAGAAGAAGGTCGCGCCGCTCGTGCAGAAGCTCGAGGCGCAGCCGGTCGTCTGAGGTCGCGGGCGCCGCCTCCCTGCCCCTCCCCGCTGCGCGGGAGAGGGGGAGAGGCGCGGCGCGCCGCGCCGGCCCTGCCGCGGGGGCCTACCTGCTCCGCCGCCGCCGCGCCTTCTCGGCGCCGAGCTTGACGCCCTCGAACTCCTTGCCGTCGAGCGCCGCCACGGCTCCCTCGACCGCCTCGGGCTGCACGAGGAGGTAGCTGTGGCTGCCGCGGACCTCGACTCCGAGGAGCTGGAGGTCCGGCGCCAGCGCGCCCACCGCCGCGCGGACCTTGGCCTCGTCGGCGCCGTCCTTCTCGCCGAGCTTCAGGAAGACCTTCCCGCGGGCGGGCTGGCGCGGCTCCGCCGCGACCGGGGCGCCCTCCCCCGCCGCGATGGACACCTCGCGCACGCCGGGCTCCGGCGCCGCCGCGTCCCGGTCGGGAGTCGCGGCCGCCGCGGTGCCCGGCACGCTCGGCGCCCGCTCGCGCCGCTCGCGATCCTCGCGGTGCTCGCGCCCCTTCCGCTCGCCGCGCTCACCCCGCCCGCGGCCCTCGCGCCGCTCGCGCCCGCCGCGCTCGCCGTCCCTGCGCTCCCGGCGCGGGCCGCGCTCGCGCGCCTCGTGCGGCGGCTCCTCGCCCGACGCCTTGCGCTCGTGCTCCTCCTTCTTGTGCTCCGCCTTCTGGAGCGCCTGCACCTTCTCCATGTGCAGGTGCGAGAAGAAGGACTTGAGGGCGTAGGCCATGAGCCACTCGCCGTCCTGCCGCGACTTGAGCTCCTGCGCGAGGGGGATGAAGGCCTCGAAGATCGAGGCGCTCATGCCGTCCTTGAGCTGGGCCACGTGGCGGTCGAGCCAGGTGCGCCGCGCCTCCTCGGGGGTGGGCAGCGCCTTCTCCTCGAAGTCGATGGCGTACTTCGACTTGAGCGCCTTGAGGGTCATCATCTCCCCGCCCGAGACCAGCGACACGGCGGTGCCCTTCTTGCCGATGCGCCCGGTCCGGCCGACCCGGTGCAGGTAGACGGCCGGGTCCTCCGGGAGCGAGTAGTTGATGACGTGGGTGAGGTCGGAGATGTCGATGCCGCGGGCGGCGATGTCGGTCGCCACCATGAAGCGCAGCTCGCCCTTCTTCACCTTGGCCATCACCCGCTCGCGCTCCTTCTGCGGCAGGTCCCCGTTCAGGAGCTCGGCGTCGTAGCCGTTCCGGTTCAGCACCGCCGTGACCAGCGAGGTGTCGCTGCGGGTGTTGCAGAACACGATGGCCGACTCCGGCTCCTCCGCCTCGATCATGTAGAGGAGGTTGCGCGGCTTCGGGTAGGCGTCCACGGTGGGGTAGATGACGTTCCGGATGTTGTCCACCCGGTACTCGTCGCCCGAGAGGAGGATGGTCTCCGGGCTCGTCAGGTACTTCTGGATGATCTGCTCGATGTCGGCCGGGACGGTGGCCGAGAAGAGCAGCTGCTGGCAGTCGTCGGGCAGCCGATCGAGGATGCGCGTCACGTCCTCGTAGAAGCCCATGTCGAGCATCTCGTCGGCCTCGTCGAGGCAGGAGACGAGCACGTGGTCGAGCTTGAGCGTGCCGCGCTGGATGTGGTCCTGGATCCGGCCCGGGGTGCCGACGATGATCTCGGCGCCGGCCCGGAGCTTGTCGAGCTGCTCGCCCATGCCGGTGCCACCGTAGACCGCGAGGACGGTGAGGTCCTTGTGCTTCGCGAGGCCGGCCAGCTCCTCGGCGACCTGGAGCGCCAGCTCGCGCGTGGGGCACATCACGAGCGCGGAGGGCTGCCGCCGGCCGCCCGGCACCTTCTCCAGGATGGGGATGCCGAACGCGGCGGTCTTGCCCGTGCCGGTCTTGGACCGGACGATGACGTCCTTGCCGTCGAGGATGGGGCGGGCGGTGCGGGCCTGCACCGGCGTGGGCTGGACGTAGCCCTTCTCCGCGATGGCGCGGCGGAGCTCCTCGGACAGCCCGAGGTCGTCGAAGGAGGCCTGCGAAACGTACTCGGACGCGGGCGCCTCGGCGCCCGCGGGGATATTCTGGTCTTCCATGCGCACTCTCTGAGTCAGGGGCGCATGGCGGCTCGCTGGACTGCGTCGGCCCCGGTCGAGGGGACCGGGGCCCGCGCCACCCTGCGAAACGCCATGCGCCAGTGTGGCCTTGCAAGCAAGGCGTCACCTCTATATCACAACGATTCCAGGCGGCCGAAAGTTCCCGCGGGGGCGCGCCGCGCACCATGACCGATCGTCCAGAGAAGCCTGCCGAGCCTTCCCGCCCGGCGCTCCCGGCACCCGTCCCGCGCGGCGACGCGGGGCTCGCCCGCTACGATCCCCTCCGGGCGTACATGGCCGAGGTCGCCCGCCACCCCGTGCTCTCGCGCGAGGAGGAGCACGAGCTCGCGGTCCGCTACTCCCGGACCGGCGACGTGGACGCCGCCTACCGGCTGGTGGCCGCCAACCTGCGCCTGGTGGTGAAGATCGCCCACGAGTACCACCGCACCGCCTTCAACCTCCTGGACCTGGTCCAGGAAGGGAACATGGGGCTCATGCAGGCGGTGAAGAAGTACGATCCGTTCAAGGGGGTGAAGCTCTCCTCCTACGCCGCCTGGTGGATCCGCGCCTACATCATCCGCTACCTCATGGACAACTGGCGGATGGTGAAGCTCGGGACCACCCAGGCCCAGCGCAAGCTCTTCTTCAACCTCGCAAAGGAGCGGCAGAAGCTCATCGCGCGCGGGGTCGAGCCCACGCCGCGCCTGCTCGCCCGCAACCTCCAGGTCGAGGAGAAGGACGTCGAGGAGATGAGCGCCCGCATGGGCAGCGAGGACCTCTCGCTCGACGCGCCGGTGGGGGACGAGGACGAGCAGCGCGGGACGCGGCTCGACCGGCTCCCCGGCGAGTCCGGATCGCCCGACGAGCAGCTCGCCGGCGAGCAGCTGAAGCGGCTCTTCCGGGAGAAGCTGCAGGCCTTCGCCGGGACCATCGAGGACGAGAAGGAGCGCTACATCTTCGAGCACCGGCTCCTCCCGCCCGACGGCAAGGAGCCGCTCACGCTGCAGGAGGTGGGCGACCGGTACCGCCTCACCCGCGAGCGGGCGCGCCAGATCGAGTCGAAGCTGACCCGCAGGCTGCGCGAGTACCTGAAGGCCGAGATCCCCGACTTCGAGCTGCTCGGGCCGCCGGAATGATGGAGCCCTCGGCCAGCGCCGGCCTCCCCCCGCCGCTCCCCGCGGCGAGCCCGGACCGCCGCCTCGGCTGGCGGGGCTGGGTCGCCGTCGCCGCCTGCGTGCTCGCCGCCAACGCCGCCCTCCTCCACCTCGCCCTGCGCGGCCCCGCCGCCGCGACCGTCCCGGGGCCGCGTTACCAGGACCGCTTCGATCGCGCCCGCCTCGGGCCCGGCTGGTTCACCACCGGCGGGCACTGGCGCATCGTGAAGGGCGAGCTCCTCTCCCCCGGGCCGAAGAACAACCCGCTCTGGCTCGAGCTGCGGCTGCCGCGCGACGTGGCGATCGAGTTCGACGCCCGGAGCGAGACCGGCACCGGCGATCGCGCCGGCGACATCAAGTTCGAGGTCTTCGGCGACGGGCGGAACCACGCCTCCGGCTACGTCTGCATCTTCGGGGGCTGGGGGAACCAGATCTCCGCCATCGCGAGGCTCGACGAGCACGGCCGCGACCGCGTGGAGCGGAGCGATCGCAAGGTCCAGATCGGCCGGACCTACCACATGCGGCTGGAGCGCCGTGGCCGGACCCTGCGCTGGCTCGTGGACGGCGCGCCGTTCCTCTCGTTCGACGACGCGGCGCCGCTCGAAGGCCCGGGGCACGACCGCTTCGGCTTCTCCGGCTGGGAGGCCGACGTCTACTTCGACGACCTGCGGATCGCGCCGCTGTAGCGGCCGTCGCGAGGCGCCGACGTCCGGCCGGGCCGGTCCGGCGCGGGGGTCGCCGGGTCGCCGCTCGGGTCAGGCCGGACCCGGCGCCGCCGGGCCGAGGCGCGGGCGCGAGCGGCCCCGGCTCGCGGGAAATCGCGCGCGGGGACGGGCCGATTCTCGGGTCACGCGCCCGCGGGGTCGAGTCCGGGGGAACCCGGCACGCGGGCTGCACAGGCACAGCGCCACGGGCCGTCCTCCGCGGCCCGCTCACAGGAGCTCCCGCATGCCCGGCCCCACCCGCTTCCCCCCGCGCCTCGCGCGCGCGTCCCTGGGCGCGCTCGGCGCTGCCCTGGTCCTCACGCTGGCGGTCGCGGCGCTGCGCTTCGGCGGCGGCCCCGCCGCCCTCGAGGTGGCGCTCTGGACGCTGCTCGCCGCCAGCCTCGTCGCGGCGCTCGGGGCCGGGGTCGCGCACGCCCGGGCCAGCGCCCGCGCGGGCGCGGCGCTGCTGGCGGAGATCGAGGGGCTGCGGGAGGCCCTCGCCGCCGGGCGGCTCGAGGCGCGCGCCGAGCCCTCGCGGCACCCCGGCGAGCTCGGGCGGGTGGTCGAGGCGCTCAACGCGGCCGTCGAGGTCCTCGCCGACAAGGCCGCCTGGTACGAGGCGATCGTGGACGCGGTCCCCTTCCCGATCCACGTCACCGACGCCGACATGAAGTGGACCTTCATGAACAAGCCGTTCGAGAAGCTGATGGTGGAGGCCGGCAAGGTGAAGGACCGCAAGGACGCGGTCGGCAAGGCCTGCAGCAACGCCTCCGCCAACATCTGCAACACCGACGCCTGCGGCATCGTGCAGCTCAAGAAGGGCAAGGCCGAGAGCTTCTTCGACTGGTGCGGCATGGGCTGCAAGCAGGACACCTCCCGCCTGCTCGACCGGAAGGGCCGGACCATCGGCTACGTCGAGGTGGTGCAGGATCTCACCCCCATGATCCGGCAGCGCGACTTCACGCGCGTCGGGGTGGAGCGGCTCGCCGGGAACCTCGCCCGCCTGGCCCAGGGCGATCTCCGCTTCGACCTCCAGTCGCAGAAGGCCGACCCGCACACCGCCGAGGCCCACGCCTACTTCAGCCGGATCGACGGCAACCTCGGCCAGGTGAGGCAGGCGATGGAGAAGGTCTTCGCCGACGTCGGGACGCTCTCGCGGGCGGCGGTGGCGGGCGACCTCGAGCGGCGGGCCGACGCGGCCGGCCACCAGGGCGACTTCCGCAAGATCGTGGAGGGGATCAACGCCACCCTCGACAGCATGGCGGACCGGGCGGCCTGGTACGAGGCGATCATCGACGCGGTGCCGTTCCCGGTGCACGTCACCGACGCCGACATGAAGTGGACCTTCATGAACAAGCCGTTCGAGAAGCTGATGGTGGAGGCCGGCAAGGTGAAGGACCGCAAGGACGCGGTCGGCAAGGCCTGCAGCAACGCCTCCGCCAACATCTGCAACACCGACGCCTGCGGCATCGTGCAGCTCAAGAAGGGCAAGGCCGAGAGCTTCTTCGACTGGTGCGGCATGGGCTGCAAGCAGGACACCTCGTTCCTCGTGAACCGCAAGGGGGAGCGCGTCGGCTTCGTCGAGGTGGTGACCGATCTCACCCCGCTCATCCGGGTGCGGGACTACACGAAGCAGGAGGTGCAGCGGCTCACCGGGAACCTGGCGCGGCTCGCCTCGGGCGACCTCGCCTTCGACCTCGCGGTGAGCGAGGGCGACGCGCACACCACCGAGATGCGCGGGAACTTCGCCCGCATCGGGAAGGACCTCGCCGGGGTGAAGCAGGCGCTCGACGCGGTCTTCGGCGACGTGAACCTCCTCGCCGACGCGGCCGTCGAGGGCGAGCTGCAGCGGCGCGCCGAGGCGGCGCGGCACCAGGGCGAGTTCCGGAAGATCGTGGACGGCATGAACCGGACGCTCGACGCCGTCGTGGCGCCGATGAACGAGACCACGGCGACCCTGGAGCGGCTCGCCCGACGCGACCTGCGCGCCCGGGTCGAGGGCGCTTACCAGGGGGAGCACGCCCGGCTCAAGGACGCGGTCAACGCCACCGCCGAGGCGCTCGACGGCGCGCTGTCGCAGGTGAGCGCGGCGGTCGGCCAGGTCTCCTCGGCGGCCGGCCAGATCGCCTCGTCCAGCCAGGCGGTCGCGAGCGGCGCCTCCGAGCAGGCCGCCTCGCTGCAGCAGACGACGGCCAGCCTCGAGTCGGTCGCGGGCATGGCGAAGTCGAGCGCCGAGAACGCGGGGCAGGCGAACGCCCTGGCGCAGGGCGCGAAGGGCGCGGCGCTCGAGGGCGCCGCGTCGATGGAGCAGATGCAGGGCGCCATGGCCAAGATCCGCGCCTCCGCCGAGGGCACCTCGCAGATCATCAAGGACATCAACGAGATCGCCTTCCAGACCAACCTCCTCGCCCTCAACGCGGCCGTCGAGGCGGCCCGCGCCGGCGAGGCGGGGCGCGGCTTCGCGGTGGTGGCCGAGGAGGTGCGCTCGCTCGCCATGCGGTCCAAGGAGGCGGCCCAGAAGACCGAGGAGCTCATCCGCGACTCCGTGAAGCAGGCCGGCGAGGGCGCGCAGACCTCGCGGCAGGTCTCGGACAAGCTCTCCCAGATCGTGGGCTCGATCGGGAAGGTGACCGACATCGTCGCCGAGATCACCGCGGCCGCGCGCGAGCAGTCGAACGGGCTCCAGCAGCTCAACGAGGCCATCTCGCAGATGGACAAGGTGACGCAGCAGAACGCCGCCAGCTCGGAGGAGTCCTCCTCCGCGGCGGGCGAGCTCTCGAGCCAGGCCGAGGAGCTCGCGGCGATGGTCGGCGCGTTCGAGCTCAGCGGCGCCGTCCGCGCGGCCGCCGCGCCCCGCGCGCCGCGGCGCGCGCCCGCCCCCCGGCTCCCCCTCCGCGCGCCCGCGGCTCCCGCCGCGCGGCGGCCGGCGGCCGGCATCCCGCTCACGCCGGCGGAGCTGATCCCGCTCGAGCGGGAGGATCTCGGGTCGTTCTAGCCCGGGAGGGCCGTCCGGGACTCCCGGGCGGCCCTACCCCGCGCCCTCCGCGGCGCGGGCCCGCGGCGCCTTCCCCTTGGGCCGCCTGCCCGCCTTGCCCGGCTTGCGGCCGCCGGGCGCGGCCGTCCCCTCGCCCCCGCCCCAGGCCGTCTGCAGCTGGAAGGCGGCGCCCGCCACCGCGAGCGCGCCCCAGAGGCCGGCGGTGAGGAACGGCCGCCGGGAGAGGATCTCGAGCGGCTCGAGCGCGCCAGAGAGCGCCACGAGCCCGGTGCAGGCGAGCGCGGCCCCCACCGCCGCGGCGGTGCAGGCGGCGAGGAGCCGGGGCACGAGGAAGGCGAGCGCGGCCCCCAGGGCGGCGCCGGCGGCCATGCCCCACCAGGCGTGGCCGGCGAGGCGGAAGTGCTCGCCCACGAGCGCGCCCGGGAGCGCCCCCGCGAGCGCGACGAACGCGGGCGGGAAGGCGGCGCAACCGGCGAGGAGCAGGAGGGCGCCGCCGTAGCCGGCCACCTCCGGCGCGAGGTCGAGCGGCACCACGAAGCGGGCGAGGAAGTGGGCGGCCGCGAAGCCGCACACGGCCCCGCCCAGCGCCGCCACCGCGCGTCTGTGCCGGGCGCCCGCGGCGAGGGCGCCGGCGCCGATCGCGACCAGCGCCGCCGCGGCGGGCCAGGGGAGCTCCCGCAGGGCGGCGGCGTGCTGCGACAGGGTGGTCACGCCGTCGAGGAGGGAGGCGCCGATTCCGGGTAGATCGACCATGCCCGGCGATCCTAGCAGAGGGTCCCGGGCCCCTCACCTTTCGGGCCGGCGGGCCCTCTCGCAGCGAGCGCCGCCGCCCCCGGCGACGTAGTATCTACCCCTCGCGATGCGCCGACGAACCTTCCTGGGAGCCGCCCTCGGCGGCGCCGCCGCCCTCGCCCTGCCGCGCCGGGCGCGCGCCTTCGGGGACACCGCCCGCCTGGTGATCGGCCAGATCCAGCACGGCGGGCGCTGGAACCCGCGCCCCACCGGGCTGCGCCGGCTCTGCTGGGAGCTCGTGCAGCGCACCAGCATCGAGGCCGGCGAGGACGCCGCGCCGGTCCGGCTCGGGCAGCCCGGCCTCCACCGCACCCCGATGCTCTACCTCTCGGGCGACGGGGCCCTGCCGCCCTTCCCCGAGCCCGAGCTGGCCGCCCTGCGGCGGCACCTGCAGCAGGGCGGGTTCCTGCTGGTGGACGCGGCCGACGGCTCCGACGGGGCCGGGTTCGACGCCTCCGTCCGGCGCGAGCTCGCGCGGCTGCTCCCGGCCTCGCCGCTCACCCGGGTCGCCCGGGAGCACGTGCTCTACAAGTCCTTCTACCTGCTCGACCACCAGGGCGGCCGGGTGCTCGCGAAGCCGTGGCTGGAGGCGCAGGTGCTGAACGGCCGGCTCGCGGTCGTCTACTCCCAGAACGACCTCGCGGGCGCCTGGGCCCGCGGCGCCTTCGGCGACTGGGAGTACGAGTGCACCCCGGGCGGCGAGCCCCAGCGCGAGACCGCCTTCCGCCTCGGCGTCAACCTCGCGATGTACGCCCTCTGCACCGACTACAAGGACGACGCCGTCCACCTGCCCTTCATCCTCCGGAGGCGCAGTTGAGCGGCGCGACCACCGCCTACAACGCCTGGCGGCTGACGCTGCTCTCTCCGTTCCCCCGCTGGGCGCTCGCGCTCTTCGCCGCGGCCGCGGTGCTCGCCGTCGCGCTCGCCTGGCGCGGGCTGCGGTCCGAGGCGCGGCCGGGGCGGCGCGCCCTGCTGGTCGCGCTCCGGGCCGCTTCGGCGCTCCTGGCGCTCTTCCTGCTCGCCGAGCCCGCGGTGCAGCTCCTCCAGACCGCCCGCGTGAAGAACCGGCTCGCGATCCTGGTGGACACCTCGCGCTCGATGGCCTTCCCCGTCGAGCCCGGGGGCGAGAGCCGGGCCGCCGCGGCCGCCGCCTTCGTCCGGGCCCACCGGGCGGACCTCGAGCGGCTCTCCGACCGCGTGAACCTCGAGTGGTACGCCTTCGACCGGGAGCTCGCCGCGTCCGACCCGGCGTCGCTGGGCGCGCCGCGGCCGCCGCAGGGCGGGCGCACCGACCTCCTCGGCGCGCTCAAGTCGCTCTCGCAGGGCGCGGCCGGCTCCGGCCGCCGGCTCGCCGGCGCGCTCGTCGTCTCGGACGGCGCCGACAACGCCGCGCTCGCCCAGGGGCTCTCCCCGGCGGCGCGCGCCGAGCTGCGCGCGCTCGGGTTCCCGGTCACCGCCGCCGCGGCCGGGTCTGGCGCTCCCAAGGACCTCGCCATCGAGCGGGTCGCGGTGGACGACTTCGCCTTCGTGCGGAACACCGTGACCGCCGAGGTGACCCTCACCGCCCGCGGCTTCTCGCGCGAGGAGGTGCGGGTGGTGCTGCGGCGGGAGGGGGCGGTGGTGGCCGCCGGGACCGTCCGGCTCGAGCCGGGCAAGGAGCGCTACACCCTC
The DNA here is from genome assembly GCF_023169965.1 of Anaeromyxobacter paludicola. Lineage (NCBI taxonomy): Bacteria > Pseudomonadati > Myxococcota > Myxococcia > Myxococcales > Anaeromyxobacteraceae > Anaeromyxobacter > Anaeromyxobacter paludicola. The sequence goes on from NZ_AP025592.1 coordinate 1,370,398, forward strand.
CCCCTCTCCTTCGCGCCCGACACCACCGGGACCTTCGTCTTCACCGTCGCGGCCCCGGTCTTCCCGGGCGAGGCGGTGGCCGAGAACAACGCCCGCTCCTTCGTGCTGCGCGTCATCCGGGATCGGGTGCGGGTGCTGCTGGTGGCCGGCCGCCCGAGCTGGGACGAGCGGTTCCTTCGCGGGCTCCTGAAGCAGGATCCCAACGTCGATCTGGTGAGCTTCTTCATCCTCCGGACCGCCGGCGACAACGCCGGCCCGCAGGAGGACCTCTCCCTCATCCCGTTCCCGGTCAACGAGATCTTCGGGACGCAGCTCAAGACGTTCGACGCCGTCCTCTTCGTGGACTTCGCCTACCAGCCCTACCGCGCGCTCGACATCGAGCGGCTCCTGCCCGGCCTGCGCGACTACGTGCTCGGCGGCGGCGGGTTCGCCATGCTGGGCGGCGAGCAGAGCTTCGGGGAGGGGCGCTACGGCGAGACCCCGCTCGCCGAGGTGCTGCCGGTGGACGCCGCCGCCGGGCTGGGCGTGACCGCGGAGGCGGTCCGGCCGCGCCTCACCCCCGAAGGCCGCCGCCACCCGCTCACGAGCCTCGTCCCCGGCGAGGGCCCGAACGAGGCCGCCTGGGCGGCGCTCCCGCCGCTGCCGGGGCTCAACCTGACCCGCGCCCTGCCCCCGGAGTCCGGCGCGCAGGTGCTGCTCGAGGCGCCGGCGGCCCAGGTCCTCGGCCGCCCGGCGCCGGTGGTGGCGGTGCGAGAGGCGGGGCAGGGGCGCGCGCTCGCCGTCACCACCGACAGCAGCTGGTACTGGGGCTTCCTCGCCGCCGAGGCGACCGGCTCGTCCCGCGCCTACCAGCGGTTCTGGTCGAACGCCCTCCGCTGGCTGGTGCGGGACCCGGAGCTCACGCCGGTGAAGGTGGAGCCCGACCGGCCGCAGGTCGAGCCGGGCGAGCCGCTCGGCGTCACCGTGACCGCACGGGGCGCCGACTACGGGCCCGCCGCCGGGGCCCCGGTCTCGGCCGAGCTCGTCTCGGAGGACGGCAAGGTGGTCGCCCGGGCCGAGGGGAAGGCCGGCGCCGACGGCGCGGCCCACCTCGAGCTCGCGCCGCCGGGCCCCGGCGCCTACCGGGTGGTCGCGCGGGCGCGCACCCGCTGCCGCGAGGGCACGCCCTGCCCGGCCGACGCTCCGGCCGAGAGCGCGTCGGGCGCCGCCGCGGTGCGCACCTCCGGGCCGGAGGACGCCGACGCGGCGCCCCGGCCCGAGCTGCTCCGCGCGGTGTCGGACGCGACCGGCGGGGCCTTCCTCGCCCTGCCCTCCCGCTCGCTCCCCGACCTCCCGCTCGCGGATCCCGAGGTGGTCGAGGTGGGGCGGCGCAAGGACGTGCCGATCTGGGATCGCGGGTGGTTCCTGGCCGCCCTCTGCCTGACCCTCGGGGCGGAGTGGATCCTGCGCCGGCGCTTCGGCTGGTGGTAGGCGGTCCGCCCGTCCCCCCGTCAGCCGGCTCCCAAACGGCCTCCCCGGGGCGGAACGTGCGTGCACCCGCCCAGCGCCTCCGGTATGACTCGGCCTTCACTCTTCTGGAGGCTTCATGCAGATCGGCAAGGGCAGCGTGGTGGAGATCGATTACCGGCTGCACCTCGGGGACGGAAAGGTCGTCGACCAGTCGGAGCCCGGCGAGCCGCTCGCCTACATCCACGGCGAGGGGAACATCGTCCCCGGCCTCGAGAACGCCCTGTCCGGCATGGGCGTGGGCGACTCGAAGCAGGTGGTGGTGGCCCCCGGCGAGGGTTACGGCGAGCACGACGCCCGCGGCGTGCAGCAGGTCCCGCGCAACGCCTTCCCGCCCGACTTCACGCCCGAGGTCGGCATGGAGGCCCAGGCGCAGGGGCCCGACGGCGAGCAGATCAACTTCGTCATCACCGGCGTCACCGCCGACACGGTGACGATCGACATGAACCACCCGCTCGCGGGCAAGACGCTCCACTTCGACATCACCGTCCGCGGCGTCCGCGCCGCCACGCCGGACGAGCTGCAGCACGGCCACGTCCACGGCGCCGGCGGGCACGAGCACTGATCGAAGGCGGGCCGCTTCGCGCCCCCGGGCGCTGAGCGCGGCAGGCTCGGGCTCAGGCCCGGCGGCCGAGCAGGGGCTCGGGCAGATCGGAGCTTCGGCGGGGGCCGGCGGCGACGCCGGCTCCCGCGCTCGTTCCCGGCCTGCCGCTCAGCGCCGGCGCCGCTTCGCGGCCGGCGAGGGGCGCGCCGCCGGCGTGGACCAGCGCGCGCCGTCGAGCACCTCCACCACCTGGCTGAAGCTCGAGATGGCGAGCGGCCAGCGGGCCGGCCCCTCCTCGGCGACGTGCCGGCGGGTGACCGCCTTGGCCGAGATGATGGCGAGCCGCTCCCGGTACTCGTTCGAGACGTAGGTGCCGTACTCGGCCCAGACGCCGGTCGCGCCGAGGTCCCGCGCGATCGGCATGTCCTTGAGCACGTTGTCCCCGACGTAGAGCACCTCCCGCGCCGGGAGGTCGAAGTCGTCCAGGATCCGGCGCAGCCCCTCCGGCGAGGGCTTCTCGGCCTCGCGCGGCAGCTCGCAGACGCGGGTCGCCGAGCGGTAGTGCCCGAGCGCCTGCCGCCGGCGGATGGCGGGGTCCACGTTCTCCGGCAGCGAGTAGCCGGGGAGCGTGTAGACCGCGTCGAAGAGGCGGTCCATGCCGAGCCACTTGAGCCGGAGCTCCGCGGCGTTCCGCGGCGCGTCGGTGAGCGCCACGAGCAGGAGCCCCCGGGCGCGGATGGCGGCGAGCGCCTCCGGCACGCCCGGGTACGGGCGCAGGTAGCGCTCGCGCGCCGCCTTGAAGGCGCGCCGGGCCGGATCGACCACGAGCTGGTTGAAGGAGTCGAAGTCGGACTCGTACGGCTGGAAGATGTCCGACTCCTGGATGGCGAACGGGTACTCGTTCGACTCGTACTTCGTGTAGACCGCCTTGAGCGACTGGACGATCCGGATGCGCGGCAGGCCGGTGGTGGCCTCGAGCGACGCGACCATCGCCTCGAGGCTCGGGACGATGTAGTCCACCCACGGGTAGAGGGTGTTGTCGAGGTCGGTGACCACCGCGCGAAAGCCGGGCACGGCGGCATGGTAGCGGCTGGCGCGCTCCGCGCCAACGAGCCTTTGCCGAGGTCCGCGCCGCTAGGCGCCCCGCCGGGCCAGCCGGACCCCGCCCAGCGCCGCGCCCGCCAGCAGCGCCGCGCCTCCGAGCACCACCGCCCGCCCGAGCGGCGTCAGCGCGCGGAAGAACCAGGCCAGCTCCGCCGCGGCGAACACCAGCGGGGTCTCCCGGCGGAGGTCCTCGACGGCCGCCGGCCCGGCCGCCCGGACCACCTCGTCCACCCGCGCGAGCCCGCGCGCCATCGGCACGACCCGGCGCTCGCGCTCGAACGGCGCCCCCGAGCGCCCCTCCACCATGGCCCGCAGGGCGCCCCCGAGGACCCGCTCGTCGTTCGACCAGAGCGAGCGGAACGCCACCCGCCCGTTCGGGTCCACGAGGAAGGCAGCGTTGCTGTTCCCGCCGAGCGCGCGGTGGAACCCGCCCTCGAGGTCGTCCACCAGCACCTGCCAGGGCAGGCCGTCGCGGTCCCGGAGCATGCGGGCGTGGCGCAGCTTCCACTCCGCCGTGGCCGGCTGGCGGATCCGGTCGCCGGGGTGCGCCTCGCGCACGTAGACGGTGAGGAAGCGGACGTCGCGGCCGAAGCGGCGGTGGAGCTTCTTCAGCACCGGCGCCGCGGAGGCCGACATCGGGTCGGTGATCGAGGCGAACGTGAGGAGGGCCGGCCGGCCCGCCAGGTCGCGCTTCGCGACCCGCGCGCCGTCGGTCGCCGGCAGGTCGAAGTCGGGCAGCTCCCACCCCGGGTCGCGCCCGGCGCCGAAGGAGAGGTCCTCGATCAACTGCTCGCGGGTGAAGTGGGCGTTGCGGTAGCCCATGAACCCTCCCTTCGCGACGCCCATGGCTTCCCCTCCTCGCCTCAGGTTAAGGCCCGTGCCCGCGCGCGGCCCGGGCGGCCGCCCCGGCGCGCGCCCCGCCAGCGGACGTCGGAGCGAGCGTGGCGCCCGGCGCCGCCCGGAGGTATGAGGATGGGCATGGGCCGGTTCCGCCACCACGTCTTCGTCTGCGAGAACCGGCGCCCCGACGACGACCCCCGCGGCTGCTGCGCCTGCCGCGGCAGCCTCGAGGTGCGGGCGGCGCTCAAGGCGGAGCTGAAGCGCCGCGGGCTCAAGGGCGGCGTCCGCGCCAACGCCTCCGGCTGCCTCGACGCGTGCGCGCACGGGCCGGCGATGGTGGTCTACCCGGAGGGCGTGTGGTACGGCGGCGTCACGCCGGCCGACGTGCCCGAGATCGTGGAGCGGCACCTCGTCGGCGGCGAGCCGGTCGAGCGGCTCCTCATCCGGGCCTACCTGCAGCCGCCCCGGCACGAGGAGCCGGGCGGGCGCTGACCGAGAAGCCGCCCGGCGGGGCGCCGCTAGTTGAGGAAGCTCTTCCGGTGCTCCAGCTGCGTGAGCAGCGCCTGGATGTCGGAGGCGTCGGCCGCGCCCGGCGCGCGGTCGAGGTAGGCGGAGAGGTCCTGGCGGGCCGCGCCGACGACGCCGAGGCGGGCCGCGAGCAGGCCCCGGTCCCGGCGCTCCGAGAGGTCGTTGGGCGCGAGCAGGAGGAGCCGGTCGATGACCCAGAGCGCGCGGACGTCGTCGCCCGCCTCCACGTAGATCCGCTTCAGGTTGTGGAGCATCCGCCCCAGGATCTGGCGCGGCGAGACGGCGTCGAGGTAGCTCGGCTCCCAGTCCTCGCGGTGGTGGGCGCGGAAGCGGGCCTCGCACTCGTCGGCGGAGAGGATCTCGCCCCCGCGGTAGGCGTCCACGTAGACCTCGCGCCGGCTCGAGACGTACTTCACGAGGAAGTGGCCGGGGAGCCCGACGCCCTGCAGCTCGAGGCCGACCCGCCCCGCCACCTCGATGGTGAGGATGGAGAGGGTGATCGGGATCCCGAGCTTCCGGTCGAGGACCTCGTTCAGGAAGGAGTTGCGCGGGTCGTAGTAGGCGCCCTCGTTGCCGCGGAAGCCGCCCTCCTCGAACAGGATCTGGCGCAGCGCCCGGAGCGTGCCCGCGGCGGACCGGCGCGCCGGGAGCCGGTCGGCCAGCTTCCCAGCCAGCTCGTCGATGCGGGCCAGGTACCGCTCCGGCTGGAGCCGCGGGTACTCCTCCTCGGCGACCGCCAGCGCCGCCTCGGCGAGGGGGATGTCGCTCCGGCCGATGAGGGCGGCGAAGTGGGCGCGCGAGGGGCTCTCGGAGAAATCCGGCAGCATCCGGAGCCGAGCATAGCAGCGGTGGCGGGCCCGATGGCAACCGCGCGCCGGATGTCGCTCGGGCGTTGACAACCAGCCGGGTGCACTCTAGATTCGCGCACCTGCCGTTCCCCAGTAGCTCAGTCGGCAGAGCAGGTGACTGTTAATCACCGGGTCGCATGTTCGAGTCATGCCTGGGGAGCCATCTTGAGAGGGGCGCGGGAGTCGATCCCGCGCCCCTCTCCCTTTTCGGGCCCCCCCGTGCAGGCGGACCCAACACGCCGCTGGAAGTCTGGACGTGAGCTTGCCAGCCAACCAGGCGGTGCCTACCGTACGCGCGTGGACCACGACCGGATGACCCGGTCAGGGCCGCGCCGCCGCGCGGTCGCCGGGGTCCGAGGGGTACGGCGTCATGGCCGCCAAGGTCACGATCCTGGTCGTGGACGACGACCGCGACATCCAGGAGGCGCTCCGCGACTGCCTGCGCGAGGCCGGCTACGACGTCGCCACGGTCTCCAACGGCATCGAGGCGCTCGCCTGGCTCCACACGCACCGCGCCCCCTCGCTGGTGCTGATGGACTGCATGATGCCGTACATGGACGGCGCGCAGACCCGCGCCGCCATGCTGAGCGACCCGGCCCTGCGCCGCATCCCCGTGGTCATGCTGACGGCCGACCCGCACGCGCGCGAGCGGGTCCGCGCGCTCGCGCTGGACGGCTACTTCGAGAAGCCGATCGAGCTGCGGCTGCTGCTCGAGGTCGTCGAGGCGCGCACCCGGCCCCGCCCGATCGCGGAGCCGCTCGGCGCCGCGCCCGCCCACGCCTGAGGGCGCGCGGATTCGCGCCCTCCGGCGGCCCTCCCGCCTCGCGCGCGAACTTCCGCCGCGGCGCCGTCGCCCGGCGTTGACAGCTTGCTCCGGCATGGCTTAATGAGCCCCGTTCCGCTCGAGCCCCGCTCGCAGGGCGGCCGCGCCGAGGAGCTTCGAGCAGCGCCTCCGCCGACCGCGCCGATCCCCGGCTCCGCTCCACGCAGCGAGGTGCCCCGTGCCCCAGAAGCAAGCCAGCCAGGAGCCCCGCTTCCTCTACCTCTCCGAGCTGCTGGGCGCGAAGGTCCGGGACGCCGCGGGCCGGCCGCTCGGGCGCGTGAGCGACGCCGTGGTCGCCACCAGCGAGACCTACCCGCCCGTCGAGGCGATCGTGGTCCGGCGCGGCGGCGAGCGGGTGCAGCTCCCCTGGACCGCCATCCGCGCCCGGCGCGCCGGGCAGCTCGAGGTGGACGCCACGGCCGCCCAGGCGTTCCAGCCCGCGTCGGCCGCCGATCGCATCCGGCTCGTCGAGGAGATCCTCGACCAGCAGATCGTGGACGTCGAGGGCGCGAAGGTGGTGCGGGTGAACGACCTGCACTTCCTGTCGGTCAAGGGCGCCCTCCGGCTGGTCCACGTGGACGTCGGCTTCCGCGGCCTCGTCCGCCGCATGGGCTGGGAGCGCGCCGTGGACGGCGCCGTCCGGCTGGTGCGCCCCCAGGCCCGCTACCTCGAGGCCGATCAGCTGCTCTCCTGGAAGCTGGTGCAGCCGCTCTCGAGCGCGCCGGGCAAGGTGCGGATCGACGTGGCGCAGCGGATGCTCGCCGACCTGCACCCCTCCGACCTCGCCGAGATCATGGAGGACCTCGACCGCCAGCAGCGCACGGTGCTGTTCGACCGCCTGGACGTCGAGACCGCCGCCGAGGCCCTGGAGGAGGCGTCGCCGGAGGTGACGACCCAGCTGCTCGAGGGGGTCTCCCCGGAGAAGGCGGCCGACATCCTCGAGGAGATGGCGCCCGACGAGGCGGCCGACGTCCTGGCCGAGCTGCCAGGCGAGACCCGGCGCGAGCTGCTCGAGGCCATGGAGCGGCCCGAGGCGCACGAGGTCCGGCAGCTGCTCGAGTACCACCCGCGCTCGGCGGGCGGCCTCATGACCACCGACCTGGTGGAGCTGCGGCGCGACACCACCGCCGCCGAGGCGCTGGCCGAGGTGCGGCGGCGCGCCGACGAGCTCCCCATCCTGCACGAGATCTTCGTCACCACCGGCGCCGGGCGGCTGGAGGGGATCTGCACGCTCAAGGACCTGGTCTCGGCCGAGCCGGCGGACCTGGTCGGGAAGCTCATGCGCGAGGTCCCGGCCACCGTGGTGCCCGAGGCCGAGCTGCGCGATCTCGCCGAGGCCGCGTCCAAGTACAACATGGTCTCGGTCCCGGTGGTGGACGAGGCCGGCGAACTGAAGGGGATCGTCACCGTGGACGACATCCTGTCCGAGGTCCTGGGTGAGCGCTGAGCTGGCCGGCGGCGCCGCCCGCCCCAGGCGTCAGCCCTGGCGCAACCTGATGGTCTTCCTGGCGGTGGTCGGGCCGGGGATCATCACCGCCAACGTGGACAACGACGCGGGCGGGATCACCACCTACTCGCTCGCCGGCGCGCAGTACGGCCACGCCCTGCTCTGGACGCTCGTCCCCATCACCATCGCGCTCGTGGTCGTGCAGGAGATGAGCGCGCGCATGGGGGTCATGACGGGCAAGGGGCTCGCCGACCTCATCCGCGAGAACTACGGCGTCAAGGTCACCTTCTGGATCATGGTGGCCCTGCTCGTCGCCGACGTCGGCAACACCATCGCCGAGTTCTCCGGCGTCGCCGCCAGCATCCAGATCTTCGGCGTTCCGCCCTGGATCTCGGTGCCCATCACGGCCGTCGCGGTCTGGATCCTGGTGCTCAAGGGGACCTACCGGCAGGTCGAGAAGGTGTTCCTCGTCGCCTGCCTGTTCTACGTCGCCTACCCGGTGAGCGCGATCCTGGCCCACCCGGACTGGGGCACGGTGCTCCGGGCGACCGTCACCCCCTCCTTCCAGGCCAGCGGCGGGTACGTCGCCATGCTGGTGGGCGTGGTCGGGACCACCATCGCGCCCTGGATGCAGTTCTACCTGCAGTCCGCCGTGGTGGAGAAGGGCATCAAGCCCGAGCACTACGGCCACTCCCGCCTCGACGTGATCGTCGGCTGCATCATCACCGACGTGGTGGCCTTCTTCATCATCGCGGCCTGCGCCGCGACCGTCTTCAAGGCCGGGGTGCGGGTGGAGACGGCGGACCAGGCCGCCATGGCGCTCGGGCCGCTGGCCGGGAAGTACGCGAGCTGGCTCTTCGCCTTCGGCCTCTTCAACGCCTCCTTCTTCGCCGCGACCATCCTGCCGCTGGCGACGAGCTACTACATCTGCGAGGCGTTCGGCTGGGAGTCGGGGATCGACCGGAAGTGGGGCGAGGCGAAGCAGTTCTACTCGCTCTACACGCTCATCGTGGCGCTGGGCGCGGCGGTGGTGCTCATCCCCCACCTGCCGCTCCTCCGGATCATGCTGCTGTCGCAGGTCGTGAACGGCATGCTCCTGCCGTTCATCCTCATCTTCATGCTCCTCCTCATCAACAAGGAGAAGCTGATGGGGCCGCACCGCAACGGCCCCTGGTTCAATGGCGTCGCGTGGCTCACCACCGTCGTCATGATCGTCCTCACCGCCTGGCTGGTGGTCACCGGGCTGCGGGACCTCGTCACCGGCGCCTGACGCGCCCCCTCTCCCCGGAGCCGCCGTGCGCAAGGCCTTCTCGGTCTCGATCTTCTGCCGGAACGCCGGCGCCGTGCTGCTGGTGCGCCACCGCCGGCTCGGCACCTGGCTGCCGGTGGGCGGCGAGGTGGAGCCGGGCGAGACGCCGCTCGAGGCGGCGGTGCGCGAGCTCCGCGAGGAGACCGGGCTCGAGGGCCGGTTCCCCGAGGGGCTCGGGGTGGCGGGGACGCCGCCGGGGCTCATCGGCTACGAGGAGCACCCCGCCGGCGCGAAGGGGCTCCACCTCAACTTCGCCTTCGTGGCCGACGTCGCCTCGCGCTCGCTCGCCGCGTGCGACGAGTACGGGGAGGTCCAGTGGGTGGCGGACGCGGCCGGGGTGGACTGCCCGGAGAACGTGAAGCAGCTGGCCGCGCTCGCGCTGCGCGCGCCGGCGGCCTCGTAGCGGGCTGGCCCTGCGCGCGCCGGCGGATGCCCGGCGCCGGCTCCTGGGGCCGCGGGCTTCGGCGGCCGGCGGCCGGCGGCTTGGCGCTGGCTTCGGCGGATCGGCTCCGGCCTCGGCGAATTGGCTCCGGCCTCGGCGAATTGGCTCCGGCCTCGGCGTCGGCGGCGTGGCTTCGTCGTCGCTCGGCTCGGCGGCGGCCGCGACCTGGCGCGTTGCCATTCGGCCGCTCACCTTGCCCGGAGCGGCGGTGGGTCGCCGCGGTCACTAGCATTCGGGCGTGGCCCGGGCTCCCGACGAGAAGACGGCCGCGCCGCTCGTCCCGGCGCAGCGCACGCTGCCGGCGCTCCGCGCGGCGGCGGCCGGCTGCCGGGCCTGTGACCTCGGCGCGCGCGCGACCCAGACGGTCTTCGGCGAGGGCCCCCGGGACGCGGCGGTGATGCTGGTGGGCGAGCAGCCCGGAGACGCCGAGGATCTCTCCGGTCGCCCCTTCGTGGGCCCGGCCGGGCGGCTGCTGGACGAGGCGCTCGCGGAGGCCGGGCTCGACCGGCGCCGGGTCTACGTGACCAACGCGGTGAAGCACTTCAAGTGGGAGGCGCGCGGCAAGAAGCGCATCCACCAGAAGCCCGACGCGGGGGAGATCCGCGCCTGCCGGCCCTGGTTCGAGGCGGAGCTCGCGGCCGTGCGACCGCGGGCGCTCGTGCTCCTCGGCGCCACCGCGGCGCAGTCGGTCCTCGGCCGCGCCTTCCGGGTCACGCAGCACCGCGGAGAGCTCCTCCCCTCCCCGCTCGCGCCCATCGTGCTGGCCACCCTCCACCCGAGCGCCATCCTGCGGGCGCCCGACCCGGAGGCGCGCCGCCGGGAGCGGGCTCGCTTCGTCGCGGACCTGGGCGTGGTGACGCGGGCGCTGCGGGACGAGGGCGCCGGCGCCTCCCCGCCCTAGCGCGCGGTCCTACCGCAGGTACTTGCCCAGGATCGGCTCGAGCTGCCGGCGGGTCTCGGTCGAGACGAGGCTCCGGTCGGTCCAGATGCCGAGCGCCAGAGCCGACTGGCACGGGCAGGGCTTCTCCGCCGCGGCGACGACGTGCGGGATGGCGCGACGGATGAGCTCGATGGCGTTCTGGGTGGCGACCTTCACGTTGCCCAGGATCTCCTCGATGAGCTTCGCCTGGTCCACGTGGGCCGGGTGCGGCCGCCAGCAGTCGTAGTCGGTGGGCAGCGCCACCAGCGCGTAGCAGATCTCCGCCTCGCGGGCGAGGCGCGCCTCCGGCATCACCGTCATGCCGATGAGCGAGGCGCCCCAGGAGCGGTGGAGCTCGCTCTCGGCGCGCGTCGAGAACTGCGGCCCCTCCATGCAGACGTAGGTGCCGCCCTGGTGCACGCGGGTCGGGAGCCCGGTCGAGGCCTTCACGAGCGCGCTCCGCAGGCCGTTGCAGAACGGCGCGGCGAACTCCACGTGGACCGCGAGGTCGTCGAAGAAGGTCCCGGCGCGCCGGAAGGTCTTGTCGATGACCTGGTCCGGGATCACCAGCTGCCGGGGCTGCAGCTCCTCGCGCAGGCTGCCGACCGCGCCGCTCGCGAGGATGTGGGTGACCCCGAGCGACTTGAGCGCCCAGATGTTGGCGCGGTACGGCACGCGCGAGGGGTTGAGCGCGTGGCCCGGGCCGTGGCGCGAGAGGAGCGCCACCGGCACCCCGCCCACCTCGGTGGTGACGATGGGCCCGGAGGTCGGCCCGAAGGGGGTCTCGAGCCGGTGCTCCTGCCCCGCGCCGAGGGCGCCGAGCGCCTCGCCCAGGCCGGTCCCGCCGATGATGCCGAGGGTCATGTTCGCCATACGCCAGCTCCTTCCAGTTCCCGCACCGTGCCGCAGCGCGCAGCAGTCTGCCCAGCCCCGCTGCGCGTCGCGCGCAGCCCGCCCAGCCCCGTCGCCCGGCAGTCTACCCGGGCCGTGCCGCGGAGCGCGGCAGTCTACCCCGCCCCGTTCCCCCGCGCGCGGGCATAAAAAAAGGGCCCGCCGGTTGAGGCGGGCCCTTCGAGAAAAGATGCGGCAGCGACCTACTCTCCCACACGGCTTCCCGTGCAGTACCATCGGCTCTGGTGGGCTTAACTTCCGTGTTCGGGATGGGAACGGGTGTGACCCCACCGATATAGCCACCGCAAAGCTATTAAATTGTCGGCCGAAGCCGTCTGACAACCATACGAAGGGTAGTAATGCTCTTCCAGCGGGTCCTGCTGGCCGGCTCACTCCTAAGAGGAGCTTCGACCTCGACCTCGACGCCTCAGCGTCTTCGGCCTGAAAAAAGAGAGACCAAGCCTCACGCCCGATTAGTACCGGTCAGCTGAGCGCCTCACAGCGCTTACACCTCCGGCCTATCAACCTCGTCGTCTTCGAGGGGGCTTCAGGGGCTTTCGCCCGGGAGAAGTCGTCTCGAGGTTGGCTTCCCGCTTAGATGCTTTCAGCGGTTATCCGTTCCGCACATAGCTACCCAGCGATGCCTCTGGCGAGACAACTGGTACACCAGCGGTGCGTCCATCCCGGTCCTCTCGTACTAAGGACAGATCCTCTCACTTCTCCTACGCCCACGGCAGATAGGGACCAAACTGTCTCACGACGTTTTGAACCCAGCTCGCGTACCGCTTTAATTGGCGAACAGCCAAACCCTTGGGACCTGCTCCAGCCCCAGGATGCGATGAGCCGACATCGAGGTGCCAAACCGCGTCGTCGATGTGAACTCTTGGACGCGATAAGCCTGTTATCCCCAGAGTACCTTTTATCCGTTGAGCGATGGCCCTTCCATACAGAACCACCGGATCACTATGACCTGGTTTCCCACCTGCTCGACCTGTCGGTCTCGCAGTCAAGCCCCCTTATGCCATTGCACTCGTCGCCTGGTTTCCAATCAGGCTGAGGGGACCATAGCGCGCCTCCGTTACTCTTTGGGAGGCGACCGCCCCAGTCAAACTACCCACCAGCCATTGTCCCCAACCCCGTTGAGGGGTCCAGGTTAGACACCAGAAATCGCCAGGGTGGTATTTCACCGTTGCCTCCCCCCAAGCTAGCGCCCGGGGTTCATAGGCTCCCACCTATCCTACACAAGCAATTCCTAGTGTCAGTGGCAAGTTGTAGTAAAGGTTCATGGGGTCTTTCCGTCTTGCCGCGGGTAAACTGCATCGGCACAGCTATTTCAATTTCGCTGAGTCCCTGGTCGAGACAGCGCGGAAGTCGTTACTCCATTCGTGCAGGTCGGAACTTACCCGACAAGGAATTTCGCTACCTTAGGACCGTTATAGTTACGGCCGCCGTTTACCGGGGCTTCGGTTCATCGCTTTGGCCTTGCGGCCTGACGAATCACCTTAACCTTCCGGCACCGGGCAGGAGTCAGACCCTATACATCCACTTGACGTGTTTGCAGAGTCCTGTGTTTTTGTTAAACAGTCGCTACCGCCATTTCGCTGCGACCCAGCTCAGCTCCAGGAGCAAGTCCCTTCACCAAACCAGGCCCACCTTCTTCCGAAGTTACGGTGGTAAATTGCAGAGTTCCTTGACCAGAGTTCTCTCAAGCGCCTTAGGATTTTCTCCTCGCCCACCTGAGTCGGTTTGCGGTACGGACACCTCGCAGGCTCCACGCGGGGATTTTCTTGGAAGCATGGGATCACGCACTTCAGGCCTTGCGGCCACGTCGTCACCTCTCGGCGTTATCGGGCCCCCGTTGTCATCCTAGGAACCCCGCCTACGGGCTTGAACCACCACGACCGGCAGGTGGCTGCGCTACCCTTCTCCGTCCCCCCTCGCTTCATCGCCTACGGGGTGGTACAGGAATATTAACCTGTCATCCATCATCTACGCCTTTCGGCCTCGACTTAGGTTCCGACTAACCCTGGGCGGATTAACCTTCCCCAGGAAACCTTGGGCTTACGGCGAACGAGTTTCTCACTCGTTTTGTCGCTACTCATATCGGCATCAGCTCTAGAACAGACTCCACCGGTTCTTGCGATCCAGCTTCGCTGTCGGTTCTACGCTCCCCTACCGATCACGCTTGCGCGCGATCCCGTGGCTTCGGTGCCATGCTTGAGACCCGATACATTTTCGGCGCAACCTCGCTTGATCAGTGAGCTATTACGCTATCTTTAAAGGATGGCTGCTTCTAAGCCAACCTCCTGATTGTCAAAGCGCTGTCACATCCTTTTTGTGATCACTTAGCATGAACTTTGGGACCTTAGCCGACGATCTGGGTTATTCCCCTCTTGCCAATGAATGTTATCACCCACTGACTGCGTCCCGAGGTAACAGTTTCAGGCATTCGGAGTTTGGTACGGTTTGGTAATCTGGTAGGACCCCTAGCCGTTCCAGTGCTCTACCTCCTGAACTGAATTCCTCGAGCCGATACCTAAATATCTTTCGGGGAGAACCAGCTATCACCAAGTTTGATTGGCCTTTCACCCCTACTCACAGCTCATCCCAGAAGTTTTCAACCTCCATGAGTTCGGTCCTCCACGCGGTTTTACCCGCGCTTCAACCTGGCCATGAGTAGATCACCTGGCTTCGGGTTATAATGATTGCGACTCAGCGCCCATTTCGGACTCGCTTTCGCTGCGCCTCCGGCTATCGCCTTAAGCTCGCCACAACCATTAAGTCGCCGATTCATGATGCAAAAGGTACGCTCTCAGGCATTCCGCTTGCGCGGCATAGCCCTCGAACTGCTTGTAGGCAGGCGGTTTCAGGTTCTTTTGACTCCCCTAACAGGGGTTCTTTTCACCTTTCCCTCGCGGTACTAGTTCACTATCGGTCTCTAGGGAATATTTAGCCTTACGAGATGGTCCTCGCAGATTCAGGCAGGATTTCACGTGTCCCGCCTTACTTGGGTACGCAGTCAGAGAATTACACGCAATTTCGGTTACAGGACTGTCACCTTCTGTGGCCCGCCTTTCCAGACGGTTCACCTATCGCGTAGACGACTCATTACGCCGCCTTCTCCGGGTCATCCCCACTGCGCCCCGCAACCCCAGCCGGACTCGCGTCCGACCGGTTTGGGCTGTTCCGCTTTCGCTCGCCACTACTCACGGAATCGTTGTTTACTTTCTTTTCCTCCGGGTACTGAGATGTTTCACTTCCCCGGGTTCGCTGCCTGCAACTATGAATTCATCGCAGGCTGACACGGCATTACCCGTGCCGGGTTGCCCCATTCGGAAATCTACGGATCAAAGCCTGGTTAGCGGCTCCCCGTAGCTTATCGCAGCTACCCACGTCCTTCGTCGCTTCCTAGAGCCAAGGCATCCACCGCATGCCCTTAGTAGCTTGGTCACCCTCAACTCATGCCTCTCGAGCTCTCGCTCGAGCGACCTGTGCGTCAAGGTCGAGGTCCAAACCCCTACCGGCGTCCGGACTCCGCAAAGACCAGCTGGTCGATGCATTGCTACCCTTCGTATTCGGTTGTCAGAGTGCTTCGACGGCCCGCCTGCCTCGGCGGACCCCCGGGACCCAAAGTCCCGGCTGAATCACTGGTGGAGCTGGTCGGAATCGAACCGGCGACATCCAGCTTGCAAAGCTGGCGCTCTACCATCTGAGCTACAGCCCCAAGCTTGGGATGTCGGAGTGGGCCTAGGTGGATTTGAACCACCGACCTCACGCTTATCAGGCGTGCGCTCTAAACCAACTGAGCTATAGGCCCCAGTTCGCTCTCGGGCGCACCGCCCTCACTTCCTCGTTTCCGACTCTCCACAGAGCTTTTCAAAGAACCTGCTGCGCCGGCCTCGCCGACACCTCGGTCCCTGGAAACTAAATAGTATGCCCTACGCGGTCTGCAGACTTCGCTCCCCTCGAGCAGCCTCCCTGAGCCGAAGCTCGGGGCTGACCTAGGATTGAATGGCTCGACGCCCGAAAGCGCCTTCCATTGCTCCTTAGAAAGGAGGTGATCCAGCCGCAGGTTCCCCTACGGCTACCTTGTTACGACTTCACCCCAGTTACCAGCCACTCCTTAGGGGCCTGCCTCCCTTGCGGGTTGGCTCAGCCACTTCTGGAGCAACTGACTCCCATGGTGTGACGGGCGGTGTGTACAAGGCCCGGGAACGTATTCACCGCGGCGTGCTGATCCGCGATTACTAGCGATTCCGACTTCATGGAGTCGAGTTGCAGACTCCAATCCGAACTGAGACCGGTTTTTTGGGATTAGCTCCGTCTCGCGACTTGGCAACCCTTTGTACCGGCCATTGTAGCACGTGTGTAGCCCTGGTCATAAAGGCCATGAGGACTTGACGTCATCCCCACCTTCCTCCGGCTTGACGCCGGCAGTCCCGTTAGAGTGCCCAACTGAATGATGGCAACTAACGGCGGGGGTTGCGCTCGTTGCGGGACTTAACCCAACATCTCACGACACGAGCTGACGACAGCCATGCAGCACCTGTCTCTAGGCTCCCTTGCGGGCACACCACCATCTCTGGCAGCTTCCTAGGATGTCAAGACCAGGTAAGGTTCTGCGCGTTGCGTCGAATTAAACCACATGCTCCACCGCTTGTGCGGGCCCCCGTCAATTCCTTTGAGTTTTAGCCTTGCGGCCGTACTTCCCAGGCGGAGCGCTTAATGCGTTAGCTGCGGCACTGCAGGGGTCAACACCCGCAACACCTAGCGCTCATCGTTTACAGCGTGGACTACCAGGGTATCTAATCCTGTTTGCTACCCACGCTTTCGCGTCTCAGCGTCAGTATCCGTCCAGATGGTCGCCTTCGCCACTGGTGTTCCTCCCGATATCTACGAATTTCACCTCTACACCGGGAATTCCACCATCCTCTCCGGTACTCAAGCCAGGCAGTTTTGGGCGCACTTCCTCGGTTAAGCCGAGGGCTTTCACACCCAACTTACTAGGCCGCCTACACGCGCTTTACGCCCAATAATTCCGAACAACGCTTGCACCCTCTGTATTACCGCGGCTGCTGGCACAGAGTTAGCCGGTGCTTCCTTTGGAGGTACCGTCATCAGCTACGGATGTTAGCCGTAACCTTATTCGTCCCTCCCGACAGTGCTTTACGATCCGAAGACCTTCATCACACACGCGGCGTTGCTGCGTCAGGCTTTCGCCCATTGCGCAAGATTCCCCACTGCTGCCTCCCGTAGGAGTCTGGACCGTGTCTCAGTTCCAGTGTGGCTGATCGTCCTCTCAGACCAGCTACCCGTCGTAGCCTTGGTGGGCCATTACCCCGCCAACGAGCTGATGGGCCGCGGGCTCATCCAGAAGTGACAGCTTGTGTACAGAGGCCGCCTTTTCCCTCAGGAACCAAAGTCCCCGTGGTCTCATCCGGTATTAGCACCCCTTTCGGGGAGTTATCCCGGGCTTCTGGGCAGATTACCCACGTGTTACGCACCCGTGCGCCGCTTTACTCACCCTTGCGGGCTTTCTCGCTCGACTTGCATGTGTTAGGCACGCCGCCAGCGTTCGTTCTGAGCCAGGATCAAACTCTCCAATTAAGAGTTTTTGATCCATCGCCCCCGCTCCCGTAGGAGCAGGCTGACGTTGGTGTACTTCTTATAGTTGCAACTCAAAGGGAATGCGGGTCCGCATTCCGTCGTAGGCATACTATTTAGTTTTCAAAGACCGAGCTTCTTCACCCGCCGAGATCCTCCCTCGCCGGGTCAACGACCTTCACGGTGTCACGAAGACATCGCTCCGTTCGTCAGCGGAGCCGGGCTTATACGCCGCTCCGTTTTCCCGGTCAAGCCGAAGTCGTCACCTGCCCGACTTCTTTTCTTCACCGGCGAGCCGCTCATCTTACGCGGCCCTTGCTTCCCGTCAAGCGCCCTGGACCGCAGCCCCTTCCGTGAAGTGGAGGCGGCTTGTACATCCTTCCGCCTCGCTCCGTCAACCGACTTTTTCTCGAACTTCCGAGAACCTTCCCGGCTGACTCCCAGGCCTCCTATCGGCGGCCTGCCCGGCGGCTTCCCCGGAGCGCTTCCGCGCCCGGTTCCGTCGTGGGGAGGCAGCTTTTAGCGGGGTCGCCCGCCGCCGTCAAGGGCTCCTCGCGACGAGCCGCGCCTTTCTACGAAACGGCCGCCCGCCCCTTGCGCCCGCCCCTTGCGCCAGCCCGCGCGCCAGCTCTCGCCCGGTGCTTCGGCCCCCTCGGCCCCTCTGGATCCGGCGCTCAGCGCCAGGCGGCCAGGTCGAGCCGGGCCAGCCGGTGACGCTCCGCCTCGGCGGTGGCGGCCGGATCGGGCGCGCCGCCGAGCTCCGCCCGCGCCGCCCGGACGATGGCCTCGAGCGCCCGGTAGGCGTCGTCGAGCGCGTCGTTCACGACCACGTACTGGTACCAGGCCAGCCCGCGCTCCACCTCCGCGCGCGCCGCCCTCAGCCGGCGCGCGATCACCTCGTCGGCGTCGGTGGAGCGCCCGCGCAGCCGCCGCTCCAGCTCGGCCGGGCTCGGGGGCAGCACGAAGACGGTGAGCGCCTGCGCCGGCCAGAGGGCCTTGAGCTGCGCGCCGCCCTGCACGTCGATGTCGAACACGGCGATACGCCCGAGCGACAGCGTCTCGTCCACGGTGCGACGGAGGGTCCCGTAGCGCTGGCCGTGCACCTCCGCCCACTCGGCGAAGGCGCCCTCCTCCACCAGCCCGGAGAAGCGCTCCGGGGTGACGAAGTGGTAGTCCACCCCGTCCCGCTCCGCCCCGCGGGGCGCGCGCGTGGTGGCGGAGACGGAGAAGGCCGCCTCCGGGTGCTCGGCCACGAAGCGGCGGGCCAGCGTGGTCTTGCCGGCGCCCGAGGGCGCCGAGAGCACGAGCAGCAGCCCGGGCTCACTCGACATTGGCGACCTGCTCCCGCATCCGCTCGATCTCCGCCTTCACCACCACCACGGCGGCGGCGATCTCGGCGCTCTGGGACTTGGAGCCGATGGTGTTCACCTCGCGGTGCATCTCCTGGACGAGGAACTCCATCTTGCGGCCGGCCGGGTCGCCGCCCGCCATGAGCCCGCGCATCTGGGCCACGTGGCTGCGCAGCCGCGTGACCTCCTCGGCGACGTCGATCCGGTCGGCGAAGAGCGCGATCTCCTGCGCCAGGCGGGCCGGATCGAGGTTGAAGCCGCGGGTGAGCTCGGAGACGCGCTCGGCGATCCGGTCGCGGTGGTACTCGACGCTGCGCGGGGCGAGCTGCTCCACCCGCGCCGCGAAGGACTCCACGAGCGCGAGCCGGCTGGAGATGTCCTTCTCGAGCGCCTCCCCCTCCCGCTCGCGCATCCGGGTGAGCGAGTCGATGGCCCCGCCGAGCGCCGCGGCGACGGCGGCGCGGGCCGCCTCGACGTCGAGCGTCCGCTCCTCGAGGCTCACCACGCCGTCGGCGCGGAGCACGTCCTCGAGCCGGACCTCGCCGGGGAGCCCGAGCCGGGCCCCGACGTCGCGGAAGGCCCGCAGGTACTCGGCGGCGAGCCCGGCGTCCACGCGCGGCGTCAGCGCGGCCCGCCCGGCGCCGCGCCGGATCGAGACCTCGACCCCGCCGCGGGCCAGCCGGTCCTTGACGGCGCGGATCACCTCGAGCTCGAGCACCGCCAGCTCGCGCGGCAGCCGCGCCTTCACCTCGCAGAACTTGTGGTTCACGGAGCGGATCTCGAGGTCGATCTCCTCGCCTCCGCTGGCGCCGTGTCCCGCCCCGAAGCCGGTCATGCTGCGAATCATCGGAGTCTCCCTACGGCAGGGGCCGCGCCTCCTCGATCAGCATCACCGGGATGTCGTCGCGGATGGGGTAGACGAGGCGGCAGCGCTCGCAGTGGATCTCTCCCTGCTCCTCGTGGAAGGCGAGCTCCCCCTTGCAGCGGGGGCAGGCCAGGATTTCCTTCAGCTCCGGCGCGAGCGCCATGCGTTCCTCCGGTGGGCGAAACTACCCCCGAGCACGGGCGGGCGGCAAGGAGAGGATCCGGCGCAGGAACGCCTCGACGGCCGCCCCTCGCGCCTCTTCCGTGAACAGGGTGGTCATGCGCGCCCGCGCTGCCCGCCCCAGGGCGCGGGCCCGGGCCGGGTCCGACAGGAGCGCGGTCAGGGCGGCCGTGAGGGCCGGGAGGTCGCCGTCCGGCGCGAGCAGGCCGGTGCCGCCGTCGAGGATCGCGTCCTCGGGGGCGCCGAAGCGGTAGGCGATCCCGGGCCGGCCGCAGGCCATCCCCTCGAGGAGCGCGCGGCAGGTGCCGTCGTTCCCCTCGGCGAGCAGCACGTTCACGTCGAAGGTCCGGTAGGCGGCCGGCAGCTCGGCGCCGGTGCGGTAGCCGGCGAAGATCACGGCCCGCTCGAGGCCGAGGGCCGCCACCCGGGCCCGGACCGCCGCCAGCCCCTCCCCCCGCCCGACGACCAGGAGCCGCGCCTCCGGGAGCCGCTCGACCACCCCGCGGAACGCCTCGACCAGCTCGCCGTGGCGGCGATCCGGCTTCACGCGCGCCACGATGCCGGCCACCGGCTGCCCGGGGGCGAGGCCGAGCTCGGCGCGGAGATCCGGCCCGTCCGGCGCGAACCGCGCCCCGTCCACGGCGCCGCGAGTGACGAGGACCCGCTCCGGCGGGAGGCCGAACCCCTCGACCAGCTCGCGACCGTGCGCCGGGCAGACCGCCACGAGCCCATCGGAGCGCCGGTGGGCCAGCCGCTGCAGGGGCCGCCGGGAGAGGGAGCGGCTCGAGTGCACGGTGCGCACCACGCGGTGGCGGCCGGTCCCCGCGCCGGCGAGGAGCGCCAGGGCGTGGTCGTGCGAGAAGTGCGCGTGGAGGACGTCGTACTCGCGGGCGGCCCGCCGGAGCGCGCGGACGTCGCGCCACGTGGCGAGGGGGCCGGAGCGGGTGCTCAGGGTGAGCCCCTCCCGCACGTCGAGCCCGAGCCCGCGCAGCCGGTCGCGCAGGTCGCCCTGCCGCCGCCCCTCCACGGCGAGCTGCACCTCGTGCCCGCGCCGGACGAGCTCGCGCGCCACCGAGGCCATCGGCTCGGCGGGGCCGGTCCAGTACGGCGAGGAGAGGAGCTCGAGGATCCTCACTTCACGAGCCGGTAGTTGCGGTACTCGCCGATCCGGACGCCGGTGGCGGCCTCGAAGAGGTCCAGCAGGTCCTCCCGGAGGTTGTCGAGCTTGTTGAAGCGGAGCACCCGCGGCCGCGGCTCGAAGGGCCAGTCGTTCTCGGCGACGAACGCGCGCATGGGCCCGGGGTGGGTGCCGGTGAACGGGCGCACCTTCTCGCCGGGGTCGTAGGCGAAGCCGGTCTCGAGCCGGCGCCGGCGCGCCTCCTCGCCGTGGTAGAGCCGCTCCAGCTCGGCCAGCTTCTGGGCCTGCGCCGCGGGGGGCCGCGCCCAGCCGTAGTGGAAGATGCGCGCGCCGGAGGAGGCGACGCGCAGCTTGCGGGCCGGGTCGCCCGGCTTGAGGGTGCGCGGCCGCTCGCCCTGGAAGCCGGCCGGCGGGTCCCAGACCCGGAAGCCCTGGGCGTCGCGCCAGGAGCGGACGCCGATGCCGTTCCTCACCGCCCGCACCTCGCGCCGGTACCACTTGCGCGAGATGCCGGTGCTGTGGAGCGAGCCGTAGAAGTGGACGTAGTCGAAGAGGAGCCCCTCCAGCCCCGGCTCGCGGGCGAGCCGCTCGAGCGCGGCGCGGAGGGCCGGATGGTCGTCCTCGTGGACCGCCTCGTCGCCCTGCACGTAGAGGCAGACGTCGCCGCGGCAGCGCTCGAGCGCGAGGTCGGTCTGCTCGGCCAGGACCCGGCCGTGCGCGAGCTGGGTCTCGTCCCAGCGGGTCTCGAAGATCACGAGCCGCGGGTCGTCGATGCCGCGGACGAGCTCGAGCGTGCCGTCGTCGGAGACGCCCACGTTCACCACCAGCTCGTCGCAGAGCGGGAGGATGGAGCGGATGGCGGCCTCCACCGGGTAGCGGAGCCGGACGGCGTTGCGGACGAAGGTGAAGCCGGAGACGGTCATGGGTGGCGGGACTCCAGGCGGGCGACCCGGGCGAAGAGCTCCTCGAGCCGGCCCTCGCGCAGGGCGGCGAGCTCCTCCGCCCACTCGCCGCGCTCGATCTCGGCGAGGCGCCGGTACTTCTCGGCGTGGTAGCGGGCCACGCGCCAGGAGAGCGCGAGCCCGTCGAGGCCGCCGCGCAGGGCGGCCCCCTTGAGGACGGCGTTCCGGAGCGCGTGCGCGAGCCGCTGCGGGAAGGCCGGCTTGCGGCGGCGCCCCTCGAGCCGCGCCCGGAGCGCCCAGAGGAGCGCGTAGCGGTCCTCCTTCTCCTGCCGGAGCTCGGGCGCGGAGACGAACCGGTGCTCGACGTGGGCCGGGAGGTCGGCCGCCTCGGCGCGGGCGAGCGCCTCGTGCACCACCATGCGCGGCTCCCAGCGCGCCGCGCCCGCCTGGACCAGCCGGACGTGCCGCTCCTCGCGGAAGAGGAAGCGGTGGCCGGGCAGCTCCGCCCAGTCGCGCCGGACGAGCCGCACGTGCGGCGTGCGCGCCCCCTCCCGCTTCCAGGCCCGGATCGCCTCGACCGCCGCCGGCTCGAGGTACTCGTCGGAGTCGAGGAAGAAGAGGTAGTCGCAGCCGGGCAGCGCCGCGGCCGCGGCGGCGCGGGCGGCGCCGTAGCCGCGCCAGGGGAGCGCCACCCGGCGGGCGCCGCGGGATTCCACCAGCGCCGCGGAGCCGTCGGTCGAGCCGGAGTCCACCGCCACCACCTCGTCGCAGGTCGCGCGGAGGGCGTCGAGGCAGTCCCCGAGCGTGGACGCGGCGTCGCCGTGGATGACGAAGCCGCCGAGGCGCACCGGCGCGGCGCTCACCGGCCGAGCTCCCCCAGGCGGGCGAGGAGCGCGGTGGTCGAGTGGTCCTTGGGATCGCCGGCCACCGCCACCGTCCCGCCGTAGGCCCGCACCTCGGCCGCCTCGGGGATGGTCTCGGGCGTGTAGTCGGTCCCCTTCACCTGCACGTCGGGGCGCAGCGCCCGGATCACCGGCACGACGTCCTTCGCGTCGAAGACCACCACGTGATCCACGCAGCCGAGCGCGGCGACGATCTCGGCCCGCTCGTCCTCCGGGACCACCGGGCGGCCGGGGCCCTTGTTGGCGCGGGCGGAGGCGTCGGAGTTGACCGCGACCACGAGGAGGTCGGCGAGGGCCCGCGCGCCCTCGAGGTAGCGCAGGTGGCCCACGTGGAAGAGGTCGAAGATCCCGTTGGCGAGCGCGACGCGGCGGCCGGCGCGGGTCGCCTCGGCGCGCAGCGCGGGGAGCTCGTCGAGCCGGAGCCGCTTGGACATCAGTGCCTCGCCCCCGGCACTCAACCCTCCAGCTCCCGCAGGAGCTCCGCGCCCGAGACGGTGGCGGTGCCGGGCTTCGCGACCACCAGGGCCCCCGCCACGTTGGCGAGCCGGGCGGCGTCCAGGGCGCTCGCCCCGGCGGCGCGCGCGGCGGTGAACGCGGCGCCCACGGTGTCGCCGGCGCCGGTGACGTCCACCGCCTCGCGCTCGCCGTGGGCCCGCAGGTGCACCGGCGGCTCGCCCTTGGCGTAGAGGGACATGCCGAGCCGGCCGCGGGTGACGAGCACCTCCTCGCAGCCGAGCTTGCGCAGGAGGGCGCGCGCGGCGCGGTCGAAGGAGGCCGGCCCGTCGAGCCGCACGCCGCTCACCGCCTCGAGCTCCGGCTCGTTCGGCTTGGCGGTGGTGAGGCCGGCGAAGCTGGCGAGCTGGTAGCGCGAGTCCACGCAGACCGACGCGCCGCGCGCGCGCAGCTTGCGCAGCGCCTCGACCACCGGCGGCGCGAGCGTCCCCGAGCCGTAGTCGCTCGCGAGCGCGGCCCGGGCGCCGCGGCCGGCCCGGGCGACCTCGCGCGCCAGCGCCCGCTCGGCGGCGGCCGGCAAGGGCGGCGGCGCCCGGTCCACCCGCAGCATCTGCTGGCGGCGCGTGGACCGCCCGCCGGCGAGGATGCGGGTCTTCACCTCGGTGGGCCGGCCCGCGAGCCGCAGCACCCCGGAGACGTCCACGCCGGCCCCCTCGAGCACCTCGAGGAGGGCGGCGCCGACCGCGTCCTCGCCGACCACGCCCACCAGCCGCACCCGGACCCCGAGCGCGGCCAGGTTGGCGGCGGCGTTGGCGGCGGCGCCGGCCCGCAGCTCGCTCCGCTCGTAGCGGACGATGAGCACCGGGGCCTCGCGGCTGATCCGCTCGGTCTCGCCGTAGACGTACTCGTCGGCGACGAGGTCGCCCGCCACCACCGCCTCGGCCTCGCCCAGCCGCCGGACGACGGGGGCGAGGGCGGCCAGGGTGACCTCGGCAGGGCGGCGCATGGGGCGAGTCTCTACCGCGCCCCTTCGGAGGGGTCAATCGACGCGGGGGCGGCCGCCTCGACCGGCGGGCGCGTCTTCCAGCGACGGTGCAGCCAGTACCACCGGTCGGGGTGGGCGCGGACGTGCCGCTCCAGCCGGTCGTTCAGATCCTGCATGAACGCGAGCACGTCCCGGTCGAGCGCTCCGGTGCGCCGGACCTCCAGCGGACCCTCGATCACCACCCGGTGACGGCCGCCTCCGAGCGGCACGCTCAGGATGAAGATCACCGCGGCGCCGGTCCGGAGGGCGAGGAGCGCCGGCGTCGGCGCGGTGGCGGCCGGCACGCCGAAGAAGGTGGGGAAGACGGCCCGCCGCGCCGGCTGGTTCTGGTCGATGACGTAGCCGAGGGTCCGCCCCCGGGCGAGGGCCGCGCGCGCGGCCCGGAGCGTCTCGCCGCGCCTCGCCACGAGATCCTCCACGCCGGCGCGGGCGCGCACGCCCCGCCACAGGTCGTTGGCGCCGGAGCGGCCCATCTTCCGGCTGATCATGGTGATGGGCACGCCGCGCAGGGTGTGGGCGGCGGCGAGCACCTCGAAGTTGCCGAAGTGGGCGGTGCAGGCGATGACCCCCTTCCCGCGCGCCCGGGCGGCCTCGAAGGCCTCCCAGCCCTGGTACTCGAAGATGCCCGCCAGCTCGTCCCGGGAGAGCGCCGGGACCCGCAGGAAGTCGGCCGCGACCTCGCCGAGGTGGAGGTAGGTGGCCCGGGCGATGGCGCGCCGCTCCGCCTCCCCCTTCTCCGGGAAGGCGAGCCGCAGGTTCTCGAGCACCACCCGGCGCCGGATCCGGAGCGCCCAGGCGAGCCACGCGAGCGCGCCGAAGACGGCCAGGAGGAGCCGTCGCGGCAGCCGCGAGAGGAGCGGGGTCACGCGCCCCTCCCGGCGGCGAGCGCCGCGTCGAGCGCCGCCGAGAGCTCCCCCTCCCCGGCCGCCACCTGCGCCTGGATGCGGAGGGCGCGCAGGCGGGGGTGGCGGGCCGCGGCGGGCGAGAGGCGCACCGCGTCCTTCTCGGTCACGAGCGTGAAGTGGCAGCGCTCCCTGGCGGCGTCGTCGAGCGCCGCCTCCACCTCGGCGTCCGAGAAGAAGTGGTGGTCGCGGTAGGAGCGCTCGGCGGTCACCTCGGCGCCGAGCTGCTCCACGGTGGCGCGGAAGCGCTCCGGGCGGGCCATGGCCGTGAGGAGCAGCACCCGGCAGCCGCGGAGCGCACCCAGGTCGGCGGCGTGCTCGAGCGCCCCGTCGAGGATCGCCACGGGGGCGTGGACCGACTCGACCGGCCCGCGCCCGGTGAGGCGCCGGGCGAGCTCGCGCAGCCCCTCGAGCACCTCCGGGTGGCCGGCGTCCACGCGCGTGAGCCAGAGCAGGCCGGCGCGCCCGAGCGCCGAGGGCGGCTCGCGGTTCGGGCC
Organism: Anaeromyxobacter paludicola; assembly: GCF_023169965.1. Lineage (NCBI taxonomy): Bacteria > Pseudomonadati > Myxococcota > Myxococcia > Myxococcales > Anaeromyxobacteraceae > Anaeromyxobacter > Anaeromyxobacter paludicola. The sequence continues at coordinate 1,395,436 of NZ_AP025592.1, forward strand.
CCGCGGCAGGAGCCGGCCGTTGCCGAAGGGATCGGCGGCGTCGAGCACCACCACGTCGAGGTCCCGCGCCAGCGCCCGGTGCTGGAAGCCGTCGTCGAGCAGGAGCGCGCTCGCGCCCAGGTCCGCGACCGCCCGCCGGGCCAGCTCGGCGCGCCGGGGGCCGCAGAGCACCCGCGCCGCGGGGAGCCGGCGGGCGATGAGGGTCGGCTCGTCCCCCGCGCCGCGCACGTCGAGCAGCAGCCGCTCGCCGTCGGAGACCACGCGCGGGCCGGAGCGCTCGGCGCCGTAGCCCCGCGAGAGCACCGCGAGCCGCTCCCCGCGCGCGAGGAGCCGGGCGCCGATGGCGAGCGCCACCGGGGTCTTCCCGGCGCCGCCCACGACCAGGTTGCCCACCGAGACCACCGGGACGGCCGCGCGGAAGGACGGGAGCAGCGCCCGGTCGTAGAGGGCGCGCCGGAGGGCGCCGCCGGCGCGGAAGAGCGCCTCTCCGGCCGCGAGCGGCAGGGCCGCGGCGCGCCCTCCCGGGGGCGGGCCGTCGCGCCACCAGTACCGCTCGAGCCGGCTCACGCGAGGAGCTCGCGCGCGGCCTCGAGGACGGCCCGCGGCTCCAGGTCGGCGAGGCAGCGGTGGTGGCCGCGCGGGCAGACGTGCCCGCCGTGGTTGGAGCAGGGCGCGCAGGAGATGCCGAGGGCCACCACGCGGCTCGGCGCGGGCGGGCCCCACCGCACCGGCGAGGTCGGCCCGAAGACCGCCACCGAGGGCGTGCCCACGGCGGCGGCGAGGTGCACCGGGCCGGAGTCGTTGGCGACGAGCAGGTCCACCCGCGCGAGCGCCGCCGCCAGGGCGTCGAGCGGCAAGGGCGAGAGGTCGGCCGCCACCGGCGCCCGCATCGCGGCGCGCACCGCCTCGAGCGCCTCGCGGTCGCCCGGCCCGCCGGCGAGGACGATCGCGGCGCCCTCCGCGGCGAGGGCGTCCGCCACGCGGGCGAAGGCCTGCGCCGGCCAGCGCTTGGTGGCCCAGCGGGCGCCGGGCGCGATGGCGACGAGCGGCGCGCGCGCCTTCCCGAGGGCGTCGGCGGCGAGCGCCCGGGCGCGCGGGGAGAGGTGGATCCGGAGCGGCCCGGGGCCGGTGACCCCGAGCGGCGCCAGCACCTCGGCGTAGAGCCGCGTGGCGTGCGCCCGCTGCAGGATCTGATCCTTGCCCACGAGCGAGAGCACCGCCTGCCCGGGCGACCGGCGGCGGAACACGAGCCGCACCGGGGCGGCGGCGCGGGCCACCACGGCGCTGCGGACCTTGTTCTGCAGGTCCACCACCACGTCGAACCGGCCCTTGAGCTGGTCGCGGAGCTGCAGCGCCCGCTCCGGGACGTCGCGGTGGAGCGCGTGGACGGCCGCGAGCTCCGGGAGCCCGTGCAGCAGCGGGACGAAGGCCGGATCGGTGACCCACTCCAGGCGCGCCTCGGGGAAGCGCTCCTTGAGCGGCGCGAGCAGGCTCGTGGCGAGGACCACGTCGCCGAGCGCGCTGTAGCGCACGAGGAGGATGGCGCGGGGGCTCGGGGCGCTCACGCCGCCGCCCTCCCCCGCCGCAGGAGCTTCAGCATGTGATCCACGTTGCGCGCGCTCGCCCCGCGCGTGCTGGTGACGGCGGCCCGCGCCAGCCGGCCGAGCTCGGCCACGGTGTCGGGCCGGTCGAGGAGCTCGGCGGCGACCTGCTGCAGGTGCGCCGGCGACGCCACCTGGATGCCGCCGCGGCCGACGAGCACGGTGACGCTGTCCTGGAAGTTCTCCATGTGCGGCCCGAAGAGCACCGGCTTGCCGCGCGCCGCCGGCTCGAGCACGTTCTGCCCGCCGCGGGAGACGAAGCTCCCGCCGACGAAGACCAGGGTGGCGAGGCCGTAGGCGGTGGCGAGCTCGCCGATGGTGTCGAGCACGGTCACGTCGGCGCTGCCCCCGGCCGCGCCGGCGCTGCGGAGCCGGGCGCTGAGCCCCCGCTCGTGGGCGAGCGCCACGATCCGCCCGGCCCGCTCGACGTAGCGGGGCGCCACCACCAGCCGGAGCGCCGGGTGGCGCTGGCGCAGCCCGCGGTAGACCTCGAGCACCCGCTCCTCCTCCCCCTCGTGCGTGGAGCCGGCCATGAAGACCAGGCTGCCCTCGGGGAGCCCCATCTCGCCGCGCAGCGCCTCGTCGCGCCCCGCGCCCGGGTCGAGCACCAGGGCGTCGAACTTGGTGTTCCCGGTCACCCAGACGCGGTCGGGGGCCGCGCCCAGCCCGAGGACCCGCTTCGCCTCCTCGTCGGAGCGCATGAGGAAGAGGTCGATCGACGCGAGCGGGTTGCCGATGGCCCGGAAGAGCGCGCGGTAACGGGGCAGCTTGCGCGGGTTGAAGCGGCCGTTGGTGAGGGCGATCCGGGCGCCGCCCCGGCGCGCCGCCCGGATGAGGTTGGGCCAGATCTCGGTGTACTCGAGCACGAGCAGGTCGGGCTGGAGCCGCGCCACGGCGCGCCGCGTGGCGCCGGGGAGGTCGTAGGGCGCGTAGAGCACGATGTCGGCCGAGGAGAGCTTCTTGCGCGCCATGGCGAGGCCGCTGTTGGTCATGGTGGTGACCAGGATGCGGCAGGAGGGCTCGCGGGCCTTGAGCTCCTCCATCATGGGCTGCAGCGAGAGCAGGTCGCCCGCCGAGGCGCCGTGGAGCCAGATGCGGGGGCCGCCCCGCGCGCGGCGCAGGGTGCGGCGGATGGAGCGCCGGTACAGCCCGAGCCGGAAGGGGATGCCGTGGCGCAGCTTCGGGTGGAAGAGCAGCGCCGGCAGGAGCGCCAGGAAGAGCACGTAGCTCGCGACGGCGTAGACGAAGTGCACGGCCCCCCGCTTCTACTCGATGTACGCCGGGTTGGTGAAGATCCAGGGCCGGCCGCCCCAGCGCGCCTCGACCCGGTAGGCGCCGCGCGGGCACGGGCCGCCGCACTCGAAGCGGGCGCCGCCGGGCACCGGACGGGCCGCCCCGAAGGGCTGGCCGTCGCGGAGGAGAACGTAGCTCGCCCGCGAGGGCGCGGCCTGCTCGGCCGTGAAGGTGAAGGCGTCGCGCGCCGGGTCGAGCCGGAGGTCGGCGCCCCAGGCCGGCGCCACGCCGTCGAAGACGCAGGCGGCGTTCCCCTCGAGCAGGGCCGAGATCACCCGGGCGGAGTCCTCGGGGGCGTCGCCGGTGAGCCGGACCGGGACGTGCATCGAGAACGCGCGGAAGGCGGCGCGGTAGCTCGGCCAGCCGTGCGCGTCGGCGGAGCAGAGGAGCGGGTGGCGCTCGGCCGGGTCGAGGGCGTCGTAGCGGGCGAGCTCGGCGTCGGGCCGTCGGTAGAGCGCGAGGGGCGACTGCGCGTCGTCCCAGGGGAACGCCAGCACCGCCGCGAGCGCGCGCAGGAGGTGGCGGCCGTGGAGCGTGTTGCCCCAGAAGCTGTCGTTCGAGATCACCTCGAAGCCGACCCAGTCGTGCCGGCTCCAGCGGGCGAAGGGGCGCTTCGGGTGGAGCGGGTGGGCCAGCGCGGCCGCCCCGCCCAGCGCGGAGATGCTGCCGAGGGTGTCCCGGAGCCGCTCCTCCTTCGTGAGCGCGCGCGGGAGCCCGAGCCCCACGATGTGCCCGTAGGGCGAGGAGACCTCGCTCGCCTCGATGACCAGCACCCCGCCGCGCCAGCCCGCGTCCTCGGGCGCGAGCACGTTGTGATCCGAGATCACCACGAACTGGAGCCCGGCCTGGCGCGCGGCCGCCACCACCTCGTCGAGCGTCCCGCGCCCGTCGCTCTTGCGGGTGTGGACGTGGTACGCGCCCCGGACCTCGCCCGCCGGCCGCGGCAGCTCGGGCGCCCGGCGCGAGCGGATCCAGAGCCCGAACCCGGCCCAGGCGAGCAGGAGCAGCGCGAGCGCGCCGAGGGCGCGGCGCCCGCTCACGGCGCGGCCCGCACCACCGGCGCGGCCTCCCCGTGCCCGCCCTCGTAGATCCGGTAGAGCCGGGCGTACTCGCCGCCGCGCGCGACCAGCTCGTCGTGGCGGCCGGTCTCGACGACCCGCCCGCCCGCGAGGACCACGATCCGGTCGGCGCCGCGGATGGTGGAGAGCCGGTGGGCGATGACGAGGGTGGTCCGCTGCCCGCCCTCGCCCGACAGCCCCATGAGCCCCTCGAGCGCCCGCTGCACCTCGCGCTCGCTCTCGGCGTCGAGGGCGCTCGTGGCTTCGTCGAGCACCAGGATGGGCGCGTCCTTGAGGAAGGCGCGGGCGATGGCGATGCGCTGGCGCTGCCCGCCGGAGAGGAGCACCCCCTTCTCTCCGATCACGGTGTCGTAGCCGGCCGGCAGCGCGGCGATGAAGTCGTGCGCGTGCGCCATCCGCGCCGCCCGCTCCACCTCGTCCGCCGAGATGTCCGGCCGGCCGTAGGCGATGTTGGCCCGGACGCTGTCGTTGAAGAGCACGGTGTCCTGCGTGACCAGGGCCACCTGCGCGCGCAGGGCGGCGAGCGGGACCTCGCGGACGTCGAGCCCGTCCACCGTCACCCGCCCCTGCTGCACGTCCCAGAAGCGCGGCAAGAGGTTCGCGACGGTGGTCTTGCCGCCGCCGGAGGCGCCGACGAGCGCCACCACCTCGCCGCGGCGCACCTCGAAGCTCACGCCGCGCAGCACCGGCCGGTCGCCGTAGGAGAAGCCGACCTCCTCGTAGCGGATGGCGCCCTGGAACGGCGGCAGCGCGCGGGTGCCGGCGTCGGGCACGCCGCTCCGGGCGTCGAGCACCTCGAAGATCCGCTCGGCGGCGGCGGCGCCCTGCAGCGCGATCTGGCCCACCTTCCCGAGCTGCTTCACCGGCGTGTAGAGGAGCAGCACCGCGGCGACGAAGGAGAAGAACTTCCCCGCGTCGAGCTCGCCGTGGAGGATCCGGCCGCCCACCCACCAGATGGCGAGCGAGAGCCCCACCGCGGCGATGGCCTCCATGAGCGGCGAGGAGAGCGCCCGCACGAAGAAGCTGCGGCGCATGATCCGGATCCAGCGCTGGTTCTCCTCCTTGAAGCGGCGCGACTCCCACCCCTCCATGCCGAAGGCCTGCACCACCCGGATGCCGGAGATCGCCTCCTGCACCATCTCGGCGATGTGGCCGAGCGCGCCCTGCGACTGCGCGGTCACCTTCTTGAGGCGGCGCGCGAAGCGGGCGATGGGCAGGAGCGTGGCCGGCACGGCCACGAAGGCCATGAGGGAGAGCCGCCAGTCGAGCACGAAGCAGTTCACGAGCATCACCAGGATGGTGAGCCCGTCGCGGATGTAGCTCGCGAGCGCGTAGGAGACCGCCGTGTCCACCGCCTGCACGTCGGCGGAGAAGCGGCTCATGAGGTCGCCCGAGTGGCGGCGCGAGAAGAAGGCGGGCGAGAGCCGGAGCAGGTGGTCGAAGAGGGCCGTGCGCAGGTCGGCCACCACCCGCTGCGACACCATGCCCATGAGGTAGAACTGGCCGAAGTAGGCGGCCCCCTTCACCAGGGCGACGCCCACGATGATGGGCGGGAGCCAGCCGAGGAGCTGCTCGCGATCGGCGCGCGCCAGCCACCCCGGGAAGTCGAGCGACGACGGCAGGAAGCGGCCCAGGCTCGCCACCGCGCCGGTGCGCCCCGTGAAGAGGAACTCGAGCACCGGCCCGAGCAGGTTCACGTAGGCCGCGGTGGCCGCGGCCAGCACGAGCATGCAGCCGAGCGCGCCGGCGAAGCGCCAGCGGTACGGGCGGGTGAAGCCGAGCAGGCGGAGGTAGGCGCTCAAGGCGGCGCCATCCTAGAGCAGACCGGCCCCGTTGGCACCCTCGCCCTGCCCTACTCCTCGACCCCTTTGACCTTCCCCTCGGCGCGCCGCTTCTCGATGATCTTCTGCGCGATGTGCGGCGGCACCGGGTCGTAGTGGGAGGGCTCCATCGTGAAGTAGCCCGCCCCCTGCGTCAGCGAGCGCAGGTCGGCGTCGTAGCTCATCGCCTCCGCGTGCGGGCAGAGCGCCCGGACCAGCACGCCGCGGGCGACGGGCTCCATGCCCTGGACGCGGGCGCGGCGGCTGTTGAGGTCGCCCATCACCGCGCCGACGTACTCCTCCGGCACCCGGATCTCGAGCCGCATGATCGGCTCGAGCAGGATGGGGCGGGCCTCGTGGACGGCCTTCTTGAAGGCCATCGAGCCCGCCACCTGGAACGCCATGTCCGAGCTGTCCACGTCGTGGTAGCTGCCGAAGGTGAGCTTGGCCTTGAAGTCCACCACCGGGTACCCCGCGAGCGGGCCCGAGCCGATCGAGTTGCGGATGCCCTTCTCGACCGAGGGGATGAACTGGCGGGGGATGACGCCGCCGACGATGGCGTCCTCGAACTCGAAGCCCTCGCCGCGCGGCTTGGGCGAGAGCTCGACGTGGGCGTCGCCGTACTGGCCGTGCCCGCCGGTCTGCCGCTTGAACTTGCCCTGCGCCTTGGCGGGCGCGGTGATGGTCTCGAGGTAGGCCGGCGTGGGCGTGGCCAGCGTGACCTCGACCTGGTGCTTCCGCTTGAGCCGCTCGACGGTCACCTCGATGTGCGCCTGGCCCATCCCCTTGAGCAGCATCTCGCCGGTCTCGGGCGAGCGCACCAGCTCGAGCGACGGGTCCTCCTCCACGAGCTTGTGGAGCGCGGCCGCCGCCTTGTCGTCGCCGCCCTTCGAGTGCATGGCGTAGGCGACCGGCCGGTTGGGCGGGCGGAACTCGGGGAGCGCCAGCGGGTGGTCGCGGTCGCAGAGCGTGTCGCCGGTGCGCGCGTCCTTGAGCTTGAGGAGCACCACGATGTCGCCCGGTCCGGCCTCGGCGACCTCGGAGGTCTGCGCGCCGTCGGTCCGGTAGAAGTGGCCGACGCGCTCCTCGACCCGCGTCCGCGGGTTCATGAGGAGGGCGTCGTGGCGCAGCGTGCCCGAGAGGATGCGGGCGTAGTCCACCCGGCCCGCGAAGTGGTCGATGGAGGTGCGGAAGACCTGGGCCGCGAAGGGCGCCTCGGGCGTGGCCGGCACGGTGACCTCGTGGCCGCCGAGGTCCTTCCCCTTCACGATCCGGGACTCGGGGCCGGGCAGCACCTTCACCACGATGTCGAGCAGCTCGCGCAGGCCGACGCCCAGCTTGGCCGCCGAGCAGGTGACCGGCAGGAACCGCTGCGCCGCCGCCCCGGCCGCGACGCCGCGGTAGATCTCCTCGGGCGTGAGCGGCTCGCCGTCGAGGTACTTGCCGAGCAGCGCGTCGTCGGCCTCGGCGGCGGCCTCGAGCAGCGTGGTCCGGTAGGCCTCCGCCTCCGCCTTCAGCTCCGGCGGGATCTCGACCTCGGTCTCCTTGCCGAAGGTCTTGTCCACCAGCTCGGCCCGCATGGTGACGAGGTCCACGAGCCCCTTCAGCCGGGTCCCCTGCCCGATGGGGAGCACGAGCGGGACCGCCTTCACCTTGAGCGAGCTCTCGATGTCGGTGAGGGTCTTGAGGAAGTCGGCCTGCTCGTGGTCGAGCCGGCCGATGAGGCCGATGGTGGGGCGCCCCGACTCGGAGAGCACGTCGAAGGCGCGCTCGGCGTGGTTGTGGGCCCCCTCGGCGGCGGAGAGAGCGAGCACGGCCCCGTCGGTGACCTGGAGCGCCCACTCGACCTCGGTGAGGAAGGCGGCGAAGCCGGGGCAGTCGAGGGCGTGGAAGGTCCGCCCCTCGTGCTCGAAGCTCTCCGGGTGGATGCTGAGGGTGAAGTTCCGCTTCTTCTCCTCCGGCTCGGCGTCGAGGCGGGAGGTCGAGCCCTCGGCGGAGGCGCGCTTTGGATCGGCGAAGCGCAGCAGGTTCTCCACGAGGGCGGTCTTTCCAGACCCGTCGGCACCCACGATGGCGAAGGTTCGGATCACACGGTCGTTCGGCATGTATGCCCCTTGTCCGTTGTGCCTCACCTCCATTTACCACCGAAAGGGAGGAGCGGGCTGCCCCTTTTCGGGACCGCCCGGCATGCACTCCCAGGAAATTCGGGAACCTGCGCGGCGGCCGGCGGGCCGGGCGCCCAGGGCCTGCTCCACGGGCCGTCAGGCGCGCCGGATGAGCTGCGGGAGGACGTCGCCGAGCCCGTCCAGCATGAACTGGATGGCGATGGCGGCGAGCAGCAGGCCGGCCACGCGCTGGAGGATGTTCATCCCGGTGTGGCCGAGCACCCGATCCACCTGCGAGGCGCCCGCGAGCACGAGGTAGGCGGCCACCGAGGTGACCAGCACCGCGAAGAGCACCGGGAGGGTCCCCCACCACGGCCCGGAGCGGGCGCGGGTCATGAGCACCACGACCGTGGCGATGGAGCCCGGACCGGCGAGGAGCGGCATCGCCAGGGGGACGATGGCGATGTCCTCCTTGCGCGCGCCGGCCTGGACCTCGCCCTCGGTGATGCGGGCCTCCGAGGCGCGGGTCTGCAGCATGTCCACCGCCATGATGAGCAGCAGCACGCCGCCCGCGATCTTGAAGGCCGGCAGGCTGATGCCGAGCGCCCGGAAGAGCGCGGCGCCGGCGACGGCGAAGCCGGTGAGCACGAGCCAGGTGACGAAGGCGGCGCGGCGCGCCACCCCGCGCCGGCGCACCGGGTCCACCTCGCTCGTCATGGCGAGGAAGAAGGGCACGGCCGCGACCGGATCGACCACCACGAAGACGGCCGAGAGCGCGACGAACCCGTTGTAGAGCACCTGCCGCAACGCCGACCCTTCCGCCTAGTGGAACCCGCTCAGGCGAATGGACCACACCTTCGCGATCGCTTCCAGCACGATCCGCCGCGACATCTTGGACTGGCCAACCCGCCGGTCCACGAAGGTGATGGGGAGCTCGCGGATGCGGAAGCCCTTGCGCGCCGCGCGGAAGGTGAGCTCGATCTGGAAGGCGTAGCCCGAGCACTGCACCGTCGGCAGGTCGATGGCCTCGAGCACCTCGCGCCGGAAGCACTTGAAGCCGCCGGTGAGGTCGCGCACCTCGAGCCCGAGGATGGTGCGGGCGTACAGGCTCCCGCCCTTCGAGAGCAGCCGCCGGCCGAGGCCCCAGTTCACCGTCCCGCCGCCCGGCACGTTGCGCGAGCCGAGCACGAGGTCGGCGTCCTTCGAGAGCGCGAGCATGGCCGGCAGGTACTTCGGGTCGTGGGAGAAGTCGGCGTCCATCTCGAGCACGCGCTCGTACCCGCGCGCGAGCGCCCAGGCGAAGCCGGCGAGGTAGGCCTTGCCCAGCCCCTCCTTGCCGGCCCGGTGCAGCACGTGGACGCGGCCGGTCCGCGCGGCCAGCCCGTCGGCCAGCGCCCCGGTGCCGTCGGGCGAGTTGTCGTCGATGACGAGGACGTCCACCTCCGGCGTCGCCGCCAGGATGGCCTCCACGATGGGGGCGAGGTTGTCGCGCTCGTTGTAGGTGGGCAGGCAGACCAGCGCCGGCCGGCGGTCGTTGTCGGGGTGGGTCATCGGAGTGCTCCCGCGATCTCCTCGGCCACGCGGCGCGCCGCCCCCGGGCCGCCGAGGGAGCTGCGCACCTCGGCGAGGCCGGCGAGCTGCGCCGCCCGGGCGGCCGGGTCGTCGAGCAGGTGGGTGATCTCTCGCGCCATCCGCTCCGGGCTCGCCTCGCGCTGGAGCAGCTCCGGCACGAGGCGGCGCCCGGCGAGGATGTTCACCAGGGCGAAGTGGGCGAGCCGGACGAACGCGCGCCCGATGAAATAGGAGAGCCAGGAGAGCCGGTAGACCACCACCATCGGCCGCAGCATCAGGGCGGTCTCGAGGGTGGAGGTGCCGCTCTTCACCAGCGCCGCGTCGCTCGCGCCGACCGCCTCGTCGGCCCGGCCGTCCACGAGCTTCACCGGGAGCGCCGGGTGGCGCGTGAGGTAGGGCGCGAGGGCGGCCGCGGCCAGCGTCGGGGCGACCGGCACGACGAACTGCGCGTCGGGGTGGCCGGCGCGGATCCGCTCGGCGGCCTCGAGCATGGGCGGGAAGATGCGCGCCAGCTCGCTCGGCCGGCTGCCGGGGACGAGGGCCACCGTGGTCCGGGAGGCCTCGAGGCCGAGGGCGGCCCGGTACGCGGCCGGGGCCGCCGGGGCGGGCCGCTCCGCGAGCGGGTGGCCGACGAAGCGGGCCGAGACGCCGGTCCCCTCGTAGAAGCGCTCCTCGAAGGGGAGGATGCAGAGCATCCGATCCACCACCCGGGCGATCTGGCGGGCCCGGCCGCGGCGCCAGGCCCAGATCATGGGGGAGACGTAGTAGACGACCGTCACCCCGAGCCGCTTGAGCCGCTTCGCGAGCCGCAGGTTGAAGTCGGGCAGGTCCACGAGGAGCGCCACGCGGGGCCGGCGCGCCTCGGCCGCCCGGGCGACGTCGCGCAGGATGCCGAGGATGCGCGGGATGGCGGGGAGCACCTCGGCGAACCCCATCACCGAGATGGCCTCGGCCGGGTGGAGGGCCTCCAGCCCGGCCGCCCGGAGCCGCGGCCCGCCGACGCCGAAGGCCCGCACGTCCGGGCGGAGCTGGCGCAGCTCCTCCAGCACGCGCGCCGCGTGCAGGTCTGCGCTCGCTTCCCCAGCGACGACGAGGATCTCCGGGCCGGACACGGCGCGGCTTATAGCACGCCCGTTCCGGCCATCGGGGCGTGCCCGGCGGGCCGCGTCGCCACGGCGCCGCCGCGCCCCCGTCAGATTCCTGACGCGTTCCGCGCCCGATGTGTAAGATGATCCCGCGCTCGGGGGAGGCGCGCCGATGACCCCACACCTGTACTACTCGGCCCGGACCGGCGCGGCGCCGCTGTCGTTCGAGGAGCTGAAGCCCCAGGTGGTCGCCGTCCTGCGCCACCTCCGGCGCGAGGGCTTCTTCCAGGAGTGGATGGGGGTGGAGTGCCCGTCGGGCTTCACGCCCGGCCGGCTCGGCCCCGAGCCGCGGCAGCAGCTCGAGCTGCTCGCCGGGCGCGCCGGGCTCTTCCCGGTCGAGGCGCGCTGGCGCGGCTACGGCGAGCCCGAGCTCTTCGACGTCATCGAGCTCCTGTACGACCACGTTTCGCGCCCGCTCTCCCCGGGGCGCTGGCACGACCACCCGGAGTGCGGCTGGCACTACGTCGCCTTCGACCGCGCCGGCGGGCGGGAGGTGATGCGCCGCTACCTCGCCCCCCTGCTGGCGCGGTACGGCGGGGGCGTCCAGCTCGACGAGGCGGGCCTCTCCCGGCGAGAGGCCCGGAGCGACGGCGACGAGGTGGTGGTCATCGACGTCCGGTACCAGGCCACCCCGATCATGCGGGTCCCGGCGAGCCGCGCCCCGGCGGCCGCCGCGTCCCTGCCTGCCTTCCCGGCCCGGCGAGCGCTGCCCCAGGGCACCTGACCTCCGCCCCGGGGTGAAATCGCCACCTGCCCCGTATTGGGCAGGCGCGAAGAACCGCGCACGCTGCGATGATGGGCCGGGAGCCGTCTGCGCGATCCGTGCCTGCCACGCCACAGCCACCCGGGCCGCCGGGCCCCATCCACGGCCTGCCGCCGCCGGAGCCGTCGGGAGCCCACCCGCCGACGTCGCCGCTCCCGGTTCCCGGAGTGACCCCGCTGCGCATCGCCACGCTGTACGCCCTCATCGGCGCCATCTGGATCCTCTTCTCCGACCGGCTGATGGAGGCGCTGGTGGAGGATCCGGTCCAGCGGGGCTACTACGCCACCGCCAAGGGCTGGGGGTACGTCTTCGTCACCGCGGTCCTGCTCTACGCCCTCATCCGCCACGGCTCGGCCGGCCTGCGCCGCATCGAGCGGCAGATGCGGGCGGTGGTGGACAGCATGAGCGACGGCGTGCTGGTGGTGGACCGGGACCTGCGCGTCGTGGCGGCCAACCCCGCGGCGGCCGAGCTGCTCGGCCATCCTCCGCAGGACCTGCTCCGGAACCTGTCGGAGCTCGCCGGCGGCGGCCGGCTCCGCGACGAGGACGGGAAGCCCATCCCGCTCGAGCGCCTCTCGACCCGCCGCGCCCTCGCCGGCGAGTCGGTCCACTACGAGGCGCGCTACCTGCGGCCGGACGGGCGCGAGGTGTTCCTGCGGGTCTCGACGGCGCCCGTGCGGGGCGAGGAGCAGGGGCCGGTCCGGCTCACGGTGGCGGTGCTGCGCGACCGGACCGAGGAGAAGCGGTTCGAGGACCTGCGCGAGGAGTTCTTCTCGACCGCGGCGCACGAGTTCAAGACGCCGCTCGCGGTGGTGAAGGCCTACGCGCAGCTCATCTCCAAGCGGCAGGAGAGCGAGCGGCCCGCCCTGCAGACCGTCATCCGGCAGGTGGAGCGGCTCAACCGCCTGGTGCAGCACCTGCTCGAGGTCTCGCGCTTCCGGCTCGGCAACGCCGAGCTGCGCCGGACCGCCTTCGACCTCGTGCCGCTGGCGGACGAGGTGGTGCAGCGGATGCAGGCCGTGGCCTCGGGGCACCGGCTCCGCTTCCACCCCTGCCCCGCCGCCCCGGTGAACGCCGACCGGGAGCGCGTGGAGCAGGTGCTCGTGAACCTCATCGACAACGCGGTCCGCTTCTCCCCGGAGGGCGGCGACGTGGACGCGACGGTGCGCGTCACCGAGGGCCAGGCGGTGGTCTCGATCCGGGACCGCGGCCTCGGCATCCCGGCGGACCGGCAGCCGCACGTCTTCGAGCGCTTCTACCGCGCCCACGCGGGCACCTCCGAGGACTACGGCGGGCTAGGCGTCGGGCTCGAGATGAGCCGGGAGATCGTCGCCCGCCACGGCGGCCGGATCTGGTTCGAGAGCGAGCCGGGCGAGGGGTCCACCTTCTCCTTCAGCCTCCCGCTCGCCGAGGAGACCACATGACGGGCCGACGCGACGTGCTGGTGGTCGAGGACGACGCCGACCTGTCGGCGCTCATGGAGATGGTGCTCCTCGACGCGGGCTTCACGGTGCGCCGCGCCGCCGACGGGCTGGAGGCGCTCGAGCAGGTCGAGGCGGCGATGCCGGGGGTGATCCTGCTCGACATGCGGATGCCGCGCATGAACGGCTGGGAGTTCGCCCGCGAGTTCCGGCGGCGCTGGGACCGCGGCGCGCCCATCCTCGTCATCACGGCGGCCGAGAACGCCAAGGCGCGCGCCACCGAGATCGGGGCCGAGGGCTGGCTCGAGAAGCCGTTCGACCTCGACGACGTCATCGCGGCGGTGAGCCGCTACGTCCCGCCGGCCCCGGCCCGCCCCGCGCCGGGGATCTGAGGGCGCCGGCCGGGACCCCCGTCCCGTCGCGCGGCCCGGCCCCGGGGCAGCCCGCGCCCCTTCGTGAACCGCCCGGGCGGCGACCGGCTCCCACGCAGGCGGCCCGGACCGTCACCCCGGCGGTCACGCCGTGGCCGGCGGCGTCACCGTCGCCGGCGCGCTTCGGCGGCCCCGGCGCGGAATGCGTGCGGCCCGCGCCGTGCAACGACTAGGATCCCGGACCCCCATGACCGAGAACGCGCCCACCTCCCTCGCCGCCGCCGCCACGCCTCCCGCGCCCCACGACCCGGTCTGCGGGATGGAGGTCGATCCCGCCACCGCCCCGGGCGGCACCGTCACCCGCGGCAAGCTCGTGCTGCCGTTCTGCGGCGCGCGCTGCCGCGAGCGGTTCGAGGCCGCGCCCGAGGACTTCCTCTGGAAGGACCCGGTCTGCGGCATGGAGGTGAACCCGAAGGCGCCCAAGGGCGGCCGCCTGGAGCACGCCGGCCGGGCCTACGGCTTCTGCAGCCCCAAGTGCCTCGCGAAGTTCGCGGCCGATCCGGAGGGCTTCCTCGCCCGCGGGCCCGGCTCGATGGCCGGCCCGGCGCCGGCCGCGCCTCCCGGCGGCGAGGTGGTCTGGGTCTGCCCGATGGATCCCGAGGTCCGCGAGAAGGAGCCGGTCCCGTGCCCGATCTGCGGCATGGCGCTCGAGCCGATGGTGGTGGGCGGGATGCCGCTCGCCGACGAGCGCAACCCCGAGCTCGAGAACATGAGCCGCCGCTTCTGGTGGGGCCTCGGGCCGACCGCCCTGGTCCTGCTCCTCGCGATGGGCGACATGCTGCTCGGGATGCCGCTCACCCACGGCCTCGGGGCGCGGCCGTTCGCCCTCGTCCAGCTCGCCCTCTCCTCTCCGGTGGTGCTCTGGGCGGGCTGGCCGTTCTTCGAGCGGGCCTGGGTCTCGCTCCGCAGCCGCCGCTTCAACATGTTCACGCTCATCGGCCTCGGGACCGGCGCCGCCTACACCTTCAGCGCGGCGGCGGCCCTGCTCCCGGCCGAGGCGTTCCCGGAGGCGTTCCGCGGCCACGGCGGCGCGGTGCCGGTCTACTTCGAGTCGGCGGCGGTCATCGTGGAGCTGGTCCTGCTCGGGCAGGTGCTCGAGCTCAAGGCCCGCAGCCGCGTGTCGGGCGCGCTCCGGGCGCTGCTCGGGCTCGCCCCCAAGACGGCGCGCCTGGTGCGCCCCTCCGGCGAGGAGGTGGACCTGCCGGTCGAGGAGGTGCGGCCGGGAGACCGGCTGCGCGTCCGCCCCGGCGAGAAGGTCCCGGTGGACGGGCGGGTGCTCTCCGGCGGCTCGTCGGTGGACGAGTCGATGGTCTCGGGCGAGCCGATCCCGGTGGAGAAGCGGCCCGGCGATCCGGTGACCGGCGCGACGGTGAACGGAAACGGCGGCTTCGTGATGGAGGCCGAGCGGGTGGGCAAGGACACCCTGCTCGCGCAGATCGTCCGGATGGTCGGCGACGCCCAGCGGAGCCGGGCCCCCATCCAGCGGCTCGCGGACGAGGTGGCCGGCTGGTTCGTGCCGGCGGTGGTGACGGCGTCGGTGCTCGCCTTCGCGGCCTGGGCGCTCCTCGGCCCGGACCCGCGGCTCGCCCACGCGCTGGTGGCCGCCGTGGCGGTCCTCATCATCGCCTGCCCGTGCGCGCTCGGGCTGGCGACGCCGATGGCCATCATGGTGGGGACCGGCCGCGGCGCCGCCGCGGGCGTGCTGGTGAAGAACGCCGAGGCGCTGGAGCGGTTCGAGAAGGTGGACGTGCTCCTCGTGGACAAGACCGGCACGCTCACCGAGGGCAAGCCGCGCCTCACGGAGGTGGCGGCCGCCGAGGGGGTCGAAGAAGAGGAGGTGCTGCGGGTGGCGGGGGCGCTCGAGCGCGGGAGCGAGCACCCGCTCGCGGCGGCCATCCTCGCGGGGGAGCGGGAGCGGCTCGGCGGCGCGACGGGCGCGCTCGAGGTCCAGGACTTCCGCGCCGTGCCCGGGAAGGGGATCGAGGCCCAGGTGGCCGGGCGGCCCGCCGCGCTCGGGAGCGCCACCTTCCTCGCCGGGCTCGGCGCCGACACCTCCCCGCTCCACTCCCGCGCCGACGGGCTCCGCGCCCGGGGCGCCACGGTGGTGTTCCTGGCGGTCGGCGGGCGGCTCGCGGGGCTGCTCGCGGTGGAGGATCCGGTGAAGCCGTCGGCCGCCGGCGCGGTGAAGGCGCTGCGCGAGGAGGGGCTGCGGGTGGTGATGGTCACCGGCGACAGCCGCGCCACCGCGCTCGCGGTGGCCGCCGCGGTCGGGATCGACGAGGTGGAGGCGGAGGTGCTGCCGCAGGAGAAGGCGGCGGTGGTGGCGCGCCACAAGGGCGCGGGGCAGCGGGTGGCCATGGCCGGCGACGGCATCAACGACGCCCCGGCGCTCGCCGCCGCCGACGTCGGGGTGGCCATGGGCACCGGGACCGACGTGGCGATGGAGAGCGCCGGGCTCACGCTCGTGAAGGGGGACCTCGGGGGCATCGTGCGCGCCCGCCGGCTCTCGCGGGCGGTGATGCGCAACATCCGCCAGAACCTCTTCTGGGCCTTCGCCTACAACGTGGCCGGGGTGCCGCTCGCGGCGGGGGTGCTCTACCCCTGGTTCGGCGTGCTCCTCAGCCCGATGATCGCCAGCGCCGCGATGAGCTTCTCGAGCGTGACGGTCATCGGGAACGCGCTGCGGCTGCGGCGGGTGCGGCTGGGGTAGCGCCAGACCCGGCGTCGGGCTCGAGCGGCGTCAGCGGCCGTCCAGCTCGCGCAGCAGCTCCAGGAGGTAGGGCTTCCAGACGGCGGCCAGCGCGAGCGTGTTGTGCCCCCGCGTCCGCTCGCTCGCGGGGACGAGGACGAACCGGCCGCGCGGCACCCGCTTCACGAGGGGCTCCACCGGGATCTCGGCCGGGTTGATCGCGTCGTCGGCGAAGTTCAGCGCCAGGACGCGGGCGCGGATGGCGGTGAGCCCCGGCTCCGGATCGTAGTCCCACGACGACTCCACCCAGTAGAGGAAGTCGTTGGTGTCGTGCCTCTCCATCCCGGCGCGGAGCTCGTCGTAGAGCGCCAGCGCCGCCTTGCGGGTGGGGCCGCGGGACTGCAGGCGCGCGGGGCTGTCGAGCATCATGGGCCAGAGCGGCGCGGTGGCGAGCCATCCCTTCGGCTGGGAGGAGTAGTCGCCCCCGCGCCACTCCGGGTCGGCGCGGATCGCCTGCGTCAGGATGTGCCGGAAGAGCAGGTTGCGCCCCGAGATGGCGATGGGCTGGCAGGCGATCGGCATGGCGGCGTCCACCCTGTCCGGGTAGCGCTCCGCCCACATCCACGTCTGCATCCCGCCCATCGAGGTGCCGGCGACGAGCCGCAGCCGGTCCACGCCCAGCCCCTGCGTCACGAGCAGGTACTGCAGCGCCACCACGTCGCCGTAGCCGTACCTCGGAAAGCGCGCCCGCAGTCCGTCGCTCGGCTTGGTCGAGCCGCCCCGGCCCAGCCCGTCCGGCAGGATCACGTACCAGCGCGAGGCGTCGAGCGGCTGGCCCGGCCCGAAGAGCTCGCCGGCGATGGTCGGGACGAGCAGGCTGCGGCTGGTGCCGCTCGTTCCATGCAGGAGCAGGACCGCGTTGGTCACCCGCCCGGCGGCGTCTCGCCGAGGCGTGCCGAGGGTGACGTAGTGGAGCCGGACCGTCGCCAGGGTCTCGCCGCCCTGGAAGCGGAAGTCGCGCGCTTCCCAGTCGCCTTCCTTCTGGCCCGGGTAGCTCGGCGCGGTCCCTTCCGCCTCGGCCGGACCGGCGGCGACCCAGAGAGACAGGGCGGCCAGCGCCCCGATCGCGCGACGTCGCTCGCCCATCCTCGGCCTCCTCCCGGTGGAGAAGCGAGGATGGGCGGGGCGCGGGGCGGCGGCACGTCATGCTTGGGGGGCTACTTCGCCTCGGCCTTGGCCGCCTTCGCGGGGGCGTTCACGAGCGCCCCGACCGCCGCGCCGGCGGCCGCGCCGCCGATGGCGAACAGCGAGCCGACGCCGACCACGCCCATCGCGGTGCTGAAGTAGATGAGGGCGCGGACCAGGAAGGTGGGGTGCAGCGGCGTGCCGAAGATGCCGCCCGCCAGGAGCACGCCCGCGAAGCCGCCGTAGTACATCGCGGGAAGGAGGCCGGCGAAGAGGAAGAGGACGAGGCCGGCGCCGGCGCCAACGAGGGTCGAGGTCTTGCGGGTCATGGCGTTCTCCTTCGGTGCTGCGTGGTGGCTGGTTGGCGAGAGGGAGTGCATCGGGCCTGCCAGGGGAAGACGCCCGTCGTTCCGCGCGCTTGAGCCGGCCCGTGTCGGGATTTCCGGACGGCGTGGCGGGAGGCGGCGACGGGCCGGGCCGGGCCGCCCCTCGCCGGGGCGCTAACCCCTCCCCCTCCGGAGCCGCACCACGTCCTCGCGCCCCTGCTCCTCGAGGGCGAGCGCGATGCGGGCGGCCTCCGAGCCGAGCCGCGGCAGCACCAGCTGCTCGAGGGCGTTGATGCGCCGGCTCGTCTCCTGGATCTCCTCGCCGAGCCGCTTGAGGTGCAGCTCGCGGGTGGCGAAGCCGAGCAGCACCTCGAGCGCCTCCTCGTGCAGCCGGGCGGCCTCGATCGCCATGGCGCTCCAGTCGCCGAGCGGGGTGCCGCGCGTCTCGGGCGCGCGGGTCACCGGCGGCGCGGTCACCTTGGGCACCGCCACGCCCCAGACCTGCCCCTCCTCCACCGCCACCGCGACGTCGCGGCGCGCCGGGAGCGCGAGCGACTCGAGCCAGGCGGGGCCGTCGGCGCAGCGGGCCAGGGTGAGCGCCCCCGCGGCGGCGGCGAGCCGCTCGTCGAGCCGGGTGCGGGCCTCCACCACCTCGTTCATGAGCCGGAAGAACTCGGCCGCGAGCACCTCACGCTTGCCGCGCAGCAGCTTCGCGCCCTGGCGGGCGATCGAGAGCCGCGCCCGCACCTCCATGAGCCCCATGCGCGTCGTCGCGATCCGCTCCATGCGACCCTCCCTCCAGGCGCCGCCGGTACCGCTCGACCAGCTCCCGCTTCACGCGGGTGAGCGCGTCGTCGGGGAAGCCGTCGAGCATCCGCCACCCGAGATCGAGGGTCTCCTCGATGGTCCGGAAGGTGTCCCCCTGGTTCAGGAACTCGCGCTCGAAGCGGTCGGCGAACTCGAGGTGGCGCTTCTCGTCCTGGCCGAGGTTGCCCCGGCCCACGATGGCCGCCATGCGCCGCACGTCGCGGCCGCGCGCGTACGCCGCGTAGAGCTGGTCGGCGAGCCCGCGGTGGTCCTCGCGGGTGCGCCCCTTGCCGATGCCGGCGTTCATGAGCCGGGCGAGCGAGGGCAAGGGGTCGATGGGCGGGTAGACGCCGGCCCGGTCGAGGTCGCGCGAGAGCACGAGCTGCCCCTCGGTGATGTAGCCGGTGAGGTCGGGGATGGGGTGGGTGATGTCGTCGTCGGGCATGGTGAGCACCGGGAGCTGCGTCACCGATCCCGGCTTGCCCGCCACCCGCCCCGCCCGCTCGTAGAGGGTGGCGAGGTCGGTGTACATGTAGCCCGGGTAGCCGCGCCGGCCCGGGATCTCCTCGCGCGCGAGCGCCACCTCCCGCAGCGCCTCGCAGTAGCTCGTCATGTCGGTGAGCACCACGAGCACGTGCATGCCGTGGACGAAGGCGAGGTGCTCCGCCGCGGTGAGCGCGCAGCGCGGCGTCATGAGCCGCTCGATGGGCGGGTCGTCGGCCCGGTTGAGGAAGAGCACGGTCCGGTCGAGCGCCCCCGACTCGGTGAACGACTCGAGGTAGGCGGCGCAGTCGCGGTGCGGCGCGCCGATGGCGGCGAACACCACCGAGAACGGCTCGCCCCCGTGCACCCGCGCCTGCCGCGCGATCTGCGAGGCGAGCCGGGCCGCCGGGAGCCCGGCGCCGGAGAAGATGGGGAGCTTCTGCCCGCGCACCAGGGTCTCGAGCCCGTCGATGGTGGAGAGCCCGGTCTCGATGAACTCCTCGGGCTTGGCGCGCCGCACCACGTTGATGGCCGAGCCCTGGATGCCGACCCGCGCCTCGGGGACCGGCGGCGGCAGCCCGTCCACCGGCCGCCCGGCGCCGTCGAAGGCGCGCCCGAGCAGGTCCTGCCCCACCCCGAGCGAGGCCACCTCGCCGGCGAGCTCCACCTCCGAGGAGGCGGGGGCGATGCCGCGGGTCTCCTCGAGCACCTGGATCACCGCCCGGCCCCGGTCGAGCTCGATGACCTGCCCGCGCCGCTCCCCCTGCGGGAAGCGGATGCGGACCAGCTCGCCGAGCCGCGCCCGCCGCGCCTCCTCGAGGAAGAGCAGCGGGCCGGCGATGCCGGATGCCGAGCGGAGCCTGCGGGTCACGAGATCCATGGTCACTCCGCCGAAAGGCGCGACAGCGCCGCGTCCACCTCGCCCCGCAGCGCCGGCCCCACCGCGTCGAGGTCGTCGTCGGGGGTCTCCCCGAGCCGGAGGAACCGCTCGTCGAGCCGCGCCTCGAGGATCGAGCGCAGCGGCACCCCGTCCTTCACCGCCTTCGCGGCGGTGCGGTGGAACGAGAGCGTGAGGTCGAGCATCCAGGCCGCCTTGCGCGGGGAGCAGGTCTGGTCGACCTCGTGGTAGGCGTTCTGGCGCAGGAAGCCCTCCCGCAGGAGCCGCGCCGACTCGATGCAGAGCCGCTCCTCGTCCTGCAGCGACTCGAGCCCGACGAGCTGCGCCACCTCCTGCAGCTCGCGCTCGCGCTGCAGGAGCGCCATCGCCTCGTCGCGCAGCCCGCGCCAGCGCTCGCCCGCCTTCTGCTCGAACCAGCCGGCCAGCGCCGGGGCGTCGAGGGTGAAGCTGCGGGTCCAGTCGATGGCCGGGAAGTGGCGCCGGTGCGCCAGGTCGGCCGAGAGCGCCCAGAGCGCGCTCGCCACCCGCAGCGAGGCCTGGGTCACCGGCTCGGAGAAGTCGCCGCCCGGCGGCGACACGGCGCCCACCAGCGTGACCGACCCCTCCGCGCCGCCGAGGGTCTCCACGCGCCCGGCCCGCTCGTAGAACTGCGCGAGGCGCGAGGCGAGGTAGGTGGGGTAGCCCTCCTCGCCCGGCATCTCCTCGAGCCGCGACGAGATCTCGCGCAGGGCCTCGGCCCAGCGCGAGGTGCTGTCGATCATGAGCGCCACCGAGCGGCCCTGGTCGCGGTAGTACTCGGCGATGGTGACGCCGGTGTAGATGGAGGCCTCGCGCGCCGCGACCGGCATGTTGCTCGTGTTGACCACCAGCACCGTCCGGTTCATGAGCGGCCCGCCGGTGCGCGGGTCCTCGAGGCGCGGGAACTCGTCCAGCACCTCGGCCATCTCGTTGCCGCGCTCGCCGCAGCCGACGTAGACCACCACGTCGGCGGCGGCGAACTTGGCGAGGCTCTGCTCGAGCACCGTCTTGCCGGTCCCGAAGCCGCCCGGGACGATGGCGGCGCTGCCGCGCGCGAGCGGGAAGAAGCAGTCGAGGACCCGCTGCCCGGTGAGGAACGGGACGCCCGGGTCGAGCCGCCGGCGCGCGGGGCGCGGGCGGCGCACCGGCCAGCGGTGCGTGAGGGCGAGGAGGCGGCCCCCCTCGATCTGCAGCACCGGGTCGTCCGGGCCGGCGTCGCGCGGCCCCACCTCGAGCACCACGCCGCCGGCGTCGGGCGGGGCGAGCACCGGCTCGGCCGCCCCGCCCGGCTCGCGCGCGGTGCCGATCTCCTGGCCGCCCGCGATCCGCTCGCCGGGGCGCACCGCGGGCTCGAAGCGCCAGCGGCGGGCGCGGTCCACGGCCGGGGCGGTGAGGCCGCGCGCGAGGAGGTCGCCGGCCCGGGCGGCGAGCTGCGCGAGCGGGCGCTGCACGCCGTCGTAGACCTGCCCGAGCAGCCCCGGCCCGAGCTCCACCGTGAGCGGCTCGCCGGTCGGCTCGGCCGGCTCTCCCAGCTCGAGCCCGGTGGTGTCCTCGTAGACCTGGAGCGTCGCGTCCTCGCCCTCGATCCGGATCACCTCGCCGATCAGCCGCTCCCGCCCCACGAGCACGATCTCGTTGAGCCCGACCGCGCCGAGGCCGCGCGCCACGGCGGCCGGTCCGGCGATGCGCACCAAGGTTCCGGTCACGGCCTCGCCCTCCCCGACAGCTTCACCTGGTACCCGATGGCGCGGCGGACCAGCGCCGCCGCGTAGGCCTGGCCCGGCCCCTCCCCCGCGCCGCCGCGCGGCAGCGAGAAGGGGAGCAGCACCGGGACCGGCCGCTCCGAGAGCCGCTTCAGCACCGGCTCGGGGACCTCCGCCACCACCCGCTCCTCCACCGCCACCACGCCCATCTCCGGCCGGGACAGGAAGGCCCGCAGCTTCGCCGCCTCCTCGCCCGGACCGACCTCCACCACCTCGACCCCCGCGAGCCGGAAGCCGAGCCCCTCGCCGGGCCTGACCGCGACCGCCACGATCCGGTCGGCCCGCCGCGGCGCGGCCGTCGCGCCCGCGGCGCCCTGTCCGAGCTCAGCCATGCGCCCCCTCGAGCAGGTCGGCGAGCCGCGCCGCCGGGAGCCCCGGCCCCGGTCCGGCCAGCGCCAGCCGCACGCGCCCCCGCTCCGCGCGCGCGGCGGCGAGGTAGGCGAGCGGCACCGCCAGCGAGGACGGCGCGGCGCGGGCCGCCCGGTGCAGGCGGCGCAAGGGCAGCTCCTGGCGGAGCCGATCCCGCTCGCCCGGCTCGCCGCTCACGACCGCCCCGGCGCCCGCCCCGAACCGCCGCTCGGCGAGGGCCGCGAGCAGCGGGAGCCGCTTCGCGAGCGGCAGCTCGGCCAGCGAGTCGAGCCGCTCGACGGGCAGGTCGCCGCCGGGGACGAGGTCGGCCACCGGCCCGCCCGCCCCGGCGCGCCGGGCGTGGCGCCGCTCCACCCGCAGCGGCCGCGAGAACCGGGGCGCGAGGGCGATCGACGACGGGGCCGCCGCGGCCGGGGCCACCACGGCCTCCGTGAGCACCGCCAGGTTGGCGAGGTCCGCCTCGTCGGCCACGGCGGCCGCCAGCACCCGCCCGTCCTCGCCCCCGGCGCGCCGCGCCGCGAGGGCGGCCTCCGCGAAGGCGCGCTGCGAGAGGGCCCGCTCGAGCGGGAGGAGGTGCTCGGCCCGCTTGCCGGGGAGCTTGAGCGGGCGCGTCGCCCGGCCGGCGAAGCCGGAGAGCTCGCGCAGCGCGGCCGCCGCGGCCGGCAGGTCGTGCGCCCGCAGCAGCGGCTCGAGCTCGCGCGCCGCGCAGGTGAGCGGCGCCCCGGCGGCGGCGCGCACCTCCGCCTCGGTCAGGCCGCGCGAGATGGCGCGCAGCGCGGCCCGGAGCGCGCGCGAGTCGTCGAGGGCGAGCCAGGCGAGGAGCAGCGCCTTCTGCCGCCGCCCCTCCACCCACGAGAGGATCCGCCGCGGCTCGTCGGCCGCCCGCGCCAGGAGCGCCGTCGCCGCCTCCACGCGCTCGCGCCCGCGCTCCACGGCGAGCTCGCGGAGCTCGCCGCGGCCCCAGAGGCGGCTCCGGAGCGCGCCCAGCTTCGCGTTCGCGAAGTCAAGCCGGGCCATCGCGCCCTCCCAGGAGCCGGTCCGCGATCTCCACCTCGCGCAGCGCGAAGGCCCGCTCCAGCCGGGCGGCGAAGCTGCCGTCCAGGGTGGCGCGCTCCGCCTCGAGCACCGCGCCCCCGCGCGGCTCGGGCCAGGCCCGCACGGCGCAGCGGGAGGCGAGCTCCGGGTGGGCCCGGGAGACGAACAGGGTGACGGCCGGGACGGCGCCCGGATCGACGTGGAGCGTGAGCGGCCCCTCGGGCGCGGCCGCCAGGAGCTCCTCCGCGACCCGGATGGCCGACTCGCGGGTGGCCCGCCGCGGCAGGGCCTCGGCGCAGGCCCGGCGGGCCTCGTCGAGGAGCCGCCGCTGCTCCGTCAGCCGCTCGCGGCGGGCGGCCGCCTCGGCCCGCGCCCGCTCCGCGGCCCGGCGCCGGTCGGCGAGGGCGCGGGCCCGGGCGAGCGCCTGCGCGCGCTCCGCGGCGGCGGCGCGCCGCGCCTCCTCCTGGAGCCGCGCCGCCTCGCGCTCCGCCGCGGCGACGAGCTCGGAGGACTGCCGGCGCACCTCCTCCTCGAGGGCGCGGACCAGCTCCGGCGCGCCCATGGGGTCACGCCTTCGCGGTGAGCATCAGGACCGCCACCACGAACCCGAGGATGACGAGCGTCTCCGGGATGGCGAGCATCACCAGGATGGCGCCGCGCAGCTCGGGCTTCTCGGAGAGCGCGCCGGCGCCGGCCGAGCCGATGCGCGACTGCACCCAGGCGGTGGCGAGCGCGCAGATGCCGACCGTGGCCGCGGCGGAGCAGACGATGAAGATCTTGTCCATGGGGACCCCCTCCCCGTCAGGCGGTGCCGCCGAGGGGGCGGTACGGGGTGCCGCCCGACTCGTAGAACTTCTCGAAGAACTCGACGTAGTGGAGGCGCAGCGAGGCCACGGCCGGCGAGAGCAGCCCGAGCGTGGCGTTCACGGCGTGGAGCAGCACGGCGATGCAGATCCCGAGCACCGCCGGATCGAGCGTGGCGGCGATGAGGTTGGCGGCCTCGGCCAGGAGCACCGAGGCGAGCCCGAGCGCCATGAGCCGCGCGTAGCTCAGGACGTTGCCGAGGAACATGACGAGCTCGAGCGGGGCGAGGAACCCGTCCGCCGCG
This sequence comes from Anaeromyxobacter paludicola, assembly GCF_023169965.1. Lineage (NCBI taxonomy): Bacteria > Pseudomonadati > Myxococcota > Myxococcia > Myxococcales > Anaeromyxobacteraceae > Anaeromyxobacter > Anaeromyxobacter paludicola. The sequence goes on from NZ_AP025592.1 coordinate 1,419,347, forward strand.
ATCCCGGTCACCGCCGAGACCGCCAGCACGGCGTAGCCGGCGCGGGCGGCCCAGGAGGGCAGGAAGCCCGTGCCGCCGCCGAGCGCGAGCACCGCCCCGGCGAGCAGCCCGAGCCGCGCCAGCCGGCCCAGGATCTCGCGCCGCTCCCCGCCGTGCAGCACCTCGGCCACCCCGAGCGCCAGGCCGAGCGCGACGTGGGCGAGCCCCACCCCGACGGTGGCGGCGAGCAGGGTGAGGATGGCGCCCCGCCGCTCGATCCAGATCGGGTGGAGCCCGGCCCGGGCGCCGGCGTCGCCCAGCACCTCGCCGAAGAGGAAGCCGAAGGCCACGGTCGAGAGGGCGCAGGCGAGCCCCACCACGGCGACGTCGCGCCCCACCCCGCCGCGGCGGAAGCGCCAGAAGGCCCAGGCCGAGGCGGTCCCGACGAAGAGCCCGATGGCGACGTCGCCGAGGACCAGCCCGAGGAAGAACGGGAAGGTGAAGGCGAGCCAGGGCGTCGGGTCGATGGAGCCGTAGCGCGGCGGCGGCACGAGGGCGAGGAGCCGCTCGAAGGGGCGCAGCCAGGCCGGGTTCCGCAGCACCACCGGCACCTCCTCGAGCTCCCGCCGGGAGACCGGATACTCGAAGAGCGTGAGCCGACCGCCGCAGGCGCCCCGGATCCCCTCCGCCAGGGCCGCCAGCCGCTCGCGCGGGAGGTACCCGGTGACCACGAAGGCGTGGCCGGTCTCGGCGCAGTCGCCCATGGCGCGCAGCGCGTCGAGCCGCTCCCGCGCGCGCCCCGCGGCCGCCTCCAGCGCCGCGGCCTCGGCGCGCGCCAGGGTGGCGAGGCCGGCGTCGAGCGCCGCGCGCTCGCGGGGGATCCCCACGTGCTCGCGGTCGGCGAGCGCGAGCAGGACCTCCGCCGGCGGCCGGCCCGCGAAGGCCGGCGGGAGCTTCAGCTCCTCCACCCCGCGCTCGAAGAGGAGGCCCGAGACCTGCGCGGCGCGCCAGCGCGGCACCGCCAGGAGGAGCGCCGTCTCGCCGCCCGCGATGGCGCGGGCGTGCAGGTCGTAGGCCCCGTCGGTGAGCCGGGCGATCTCGCGCTCGAGGAGCGGCAGCGCCTCCTCGCCCCCGCGCTTCAGCAGCAGGCCGAAGCTCCGCGTCCCCGGCGCGTCGGTCATGAGCTTCCAGAGCGGCGACAAAGCGGTCAGGGCCCGGCGCGCCTGGGCGATCGCCCGCGACTCCTCGGCGAGCGCCGCCTTGCGGGACGCCGCTTGGGCGAGCGTCCCCTCCACCGCCTCGATCCGCCGCGTCACCTCGGCCGAGTCGGCCTCGGGCTCCGGCGCCCCCGCGGCGCCGCGCGGCGCCGCCCCCTCGGCGCGCGCCGCCGCCCTCGCCTCCCGGGCCGGCAGGAGCGCCAGGGCGGCCTCGATGCGGCGCAGCGAGGCCTCGAGCGAGCGGACGCGCGCGGCCTCCTCCCCGCCGAGGGGCACGGGGCGCAGGAAGGCGGCGGCGCCAGGCCCGGGGCGGCGCAGGTGGAGCACGCCCTGGCCGTGGAGGAACCGGAGCGCCTCGGAGAGGAGGCGCCTGGGCCCAATGACCTGCACCTTGACCATCGGGAGGATCACGGAGCGCCTCCGGCCACCAGCCCGGCGAGCCAGTCGGCGACCTCGTCGCGGCGGCGCGCCGCGCGGTCCCGCAGCGCCACCACCTCGCCGGCGGCGCGGGCGCGCACCGTCTCGGCGTCGCGCGCGAGGGTCCGGACGAGCTCGGCCTCGAGCTCGGCCAGCTCGCGGGCGAGGGCGTCGCGCGCCGCCGCCCGCAGCTGCGCCGCCTCGGCCCGCCCGCGCTCCACCCGCGCCGAGGCCTCGGCGCGCGCCTGGGCGAGCGCCTGGTCGAGCGCCTCCTCGCGCTGGCGCAGCCGCGTCAGGGCTTCCAGCTCGTCCGCCGGGACCACGGTGGTCATCGCGCTCCCCCGAAGCAGCGACGCAGCGCGGGAAACGACCGGCCCGCGTGACCGACAGTCTACACCCCCGGGCGCGGCAGGCTCCGGCTCTCGGGGGGCGCGGTCCGGGATTTCAGGTCTGCTCGGGCCGGATCCACGCCGGACCCGGCAGGGGCGGCGCGGCCCGCTCCAGCAGGTCGAGCAGGGCCGCCGGGTCGGCCGCCACCGCGACCCGATCGCGCTGCGCCCGGCCGACGAAGCCCTCCTCCACGGCGTGGTCGAAGAACGAGGTGAGCGGCCGGTAGTAGCCCTCGACGTCGAGGAGCCCGAACGGCTTCTGGTGCAGGCCGAGCTGGGCCCAGGTGAGGATCTCGGCGAACTCCTCGAGCGTGCCGAAGCCGCCCGGCAGGGCCACGAACGCCTCCGCCAGCTCGGCCATGCGGGCCTTGCGCGCGTGCATCGAGGGGACGACCTCGAGCTGCGTCAGCCCCTTGTGCCCGATCTCCTTCTCCTCGAGGGCGTTCGGGATGACGCCCATCACGCGGCCGCCGGCCGCGAGCGCGGAATCGGCGAGGGCGCCCATGAGCCCCACGCTCGAGCCGCCGTAGACGAGGGTGATGCCGCGCCGGGCGAGGAGCGCGCCGAGGTTGCGCGCCGCGTCAACGTACGCCGGCCGCTTCCCAGGCGCCGAACCGCAGAAGACGCAAATCGATTTCGGCGACATTCGTTTTTCCTCTCAGTGCGGATCGAAGCGTGTAGGATGGCGAGCCTTGGACGAAAAGGGCCGGCAGGTGCCCCCGATTGAGGCACTCGACGGTCACGGCAGTTCCTGCTGAGGTACGCAGGCCGTTTTCCTTCCCTCTCACGTGGAGTTGGCGATGAGCGTGGCTGGTACCAAGAGCATCGAGACGTCGGCCCCGAAGCCGACGGGCGCGTTGCTCGCCTTCTGGAACAACCCCATCGGCAAGAAAGCGCTGATGTCGCTGACGGGGATCATCCTGTCCCTGTACGTCCTCGCCCACCTGCTGGGCAACATGCAAATCTACATGGGCTCGGACGTCATCAACCGCTACGCCGAGCTGCTCCACACCAACGCCGGCCTGCTCTGGACGGCCCGGGTGGTCCTGCTCGTCGCCGTGGGGGTGCACGCCATCGCCGGCGTCCAGCTCTACCTCAGCAAGGCGAGCACCCGGCCGATCGCCTACGCGCAGCGGGTGAACGTGGTCTCCACGACCGCGTCGCGGACGATGATCTGGAGCGGCATCCTCATCTTCGCGTTCGTCATCTACCACGTGCTCGACCTCACGGTCGGCGTGGCCCACCTCGGCCAGTACGAGGAGGTGCGGCCCTTCCAGAACGTCACGAGCGGCTTCACCTATCCCCTCGCGGTGGTCGCCTACGTCGTCGCCATGGTCGGCATCGGGTTCCACCTCTGGCACGGGCTCTACAGCCTCTTCCAGTCGCTCGGCATGTCGCACCCGCGCTACACGCCGATGATCCAGAAGGGCGCCGCGATCCTCGCGACGCTCATCGCCCTCGCCAACATCTCCGTCCCGATCGCGGTGCTCACCGGGCTGCTCAGGTAAGGACGACATGACCGAACTCAACTCGAAGATCCCGGCTGGTCCCCTCGAGAAGAAGTGGGACGAGCACAAGGCGCACCTCAAGCTCGTCAACCCGGCCAACAAGCGGAAGCACACCGTCATCGTGGTCGGCACCGGCCTCGCCGGGGCCTCCGCGGCCGCCTCGCTCGGCGAGATGGGCTACAAGGTCCTGTCCTTCTGCTTCCAGGACAGCCCGCGCCGCGCCCACTCGATCGCCGCGCAGGGCGGCATCAACGCCGCCAAGAACTACCAGAACGACGGCGACAGCATCTACCGGCTGTTCTACGACACCATCAAGGGCGGCGACTTCCGCGCCCGCGAGGCGAACGTCTACCGGCTCGCGCAGGTGTCGGTGAACATCATCGACCAGTGCGTCGCGCAGGGCGTGCCGTTCGGCCGCGAGTACAGCGGCACGCTCGGCAACCGCTCCTTCGGCGGCGCGCAGGTGTCGCGCACCTTCTACGCCCGCGGCCAGACCGGCCAGCAGCTGCTCCTCGGCGCCTACCAGGCGCTCATGAAGCAGGTGCAGGCGGGCACGGTGGTGCACCACTCGCGGCGCGAGATGCTGGAGCTGGTGGTGATCGACGGCCGCGCCCGCGGCATCGTCACCCGCAACCTCGTCACCGGGAAGATCGAGTCGCACGTCGCCGACGCGGTGGTGCTCTGCACCGGCGGCTACGGCAACGTCTTCTACCTCTCGACCAACGCCAAGGGCTGCAACGGCACGGCGATCTGGCGGGCCCACCGCAAGGGCGCCTTCTTCGGGAACCCCTGCTACACGCAGATCCACCCCACCTGCATCCCGAAGTCGGGCGACTACCAGTCGAAGCTCACGCTGATGAGCGAGTCGCTCCGCAACGACGGGCGCGTCTGGGTGCCGAAGAAGAAGGGCGACCACCGCCCGCCCAACGAGATCCCCGAGGACGAGCGCGACTACTACCTCGAGCGCGTCTACCCGTCCTTCGGCAACCTCGCCCCGCGCGACGTCTCCAGCCGGCAGGCCAAGTACGCCTGCGACGAGGGGCGCGGCGTGGGCCCGGGCGGCCTCGGCGTCTACCTGGACTTCGGGGACGGCATCAAGCGGCTCGGCAAGCGCGTCATCGACGAGCGCTACGGCAACCTGTTCGAGATGTACGAGCGGATCACCGGTGAGGACCCGCACGTCGTCCCGATGCGCATCTACCCGGCGGTCCACTACACGATGGGCGGCCTCTGGGTGGACTACAACCTCATGAGCTCCATCCCGGGGCTCTTCGTGGGCGGCGAGGCCAACTTCTCCGACCACGGCGCCAACCGGCTCGGGGCGAGCGCGCTCATGCAGGGGCTCGCCGACGGCTACTTCGTCCTCCCCTACACGGTGAGCGACTACATCGCCTCCGGCGGGCTCTCCAAGGTGGACACCAACCACGCGGCGGTGAAGGACGCCGAGCGCGAGGTCCAGGGCCGCATGGACAAGTTCCTCGCCATCGGCGGCAAGCACAGCGTCGATCACTTCCACAAGGCGCTCGGCAACGTCCTGTGGGAGGACTGCGGCATGGCCCGCAGCAAGGAGAGCCTGGAGCGGGCGCTCGAGGAGATCCCGAAGCTCGAGCAGCAGTTCTGGAGCGACCTGCGCGTCACCGGCACCGGCTCCGAGCTGAACCAGGAGCTGGAGAAGGCCGGCCGCGTGGCCGACTTCTTCGAGCTGGCGCAGCTCATGTGCTACGACGCCCTCAAGCGCGAGGAGTCGTGCGGCGGCCACTTCCGCGTCGAGCACCAGACGCCGGACGGCGAGGCGAAGCGCAACGACGCGGAGTTCGCCTACGTGTCCGCCTGGGAGTGGAAGGGGCCCAACGAGACCCCGGTGCTGCACAAGGAACCCCTCGTCTACGAGAACATCCAGCTCGCCACCCGGAGCTACAAGTGAGACTGACACTCGAGATCTGGCGCCAGAAGAACGGGTCCGACCCCGGCCGCTTCGTGAACTACGAGGTCGAGGCCAACGAGCACATGTCGTTCCTGGAGATGCTCGACGTCCTCAACCAGGACCTCATCACCCGGGGCGAGGAGCCGGTCGCCTTCGACAACGACTGCCGCGAGGGCATCTGCGGCATGTGCGGCTTCCTCATCGACGGCCAGGCGCACGGCCCGAACCACCCGGGCACGGTCTGCCAGCTGCACATGCGGTTCTTCCATGACGGGCAGAAGCTCCGGCTCGAGCCCTGGCGCGCCGCGGCCTTCCCGATCGTGAAGGACCTGGTCGTGAACCGCAGCGCCCTCGACCGCATCATCGCGGCCGGCGGGTACAACTCGGTCCGCACCGGCTCCGCGCCGGAGGCGAACTCGATCCTGGTGAACAAGGTCGACTCCGACCGGGCCATGGAGGCGGCGGCCTGCATCGGCTGCGGCGCCTGCGTCGCGGCCTGCCCCAACGCCTCGGCGGCCCTCTTCACCGGCGCCAAGGTCACGCAGCTCGCGCTCCTGCCCCAGGGCCAGCCCGAGCGCTACGTCCGCGTGATCAACATGGCGGGCCAGATCGAGGCCGAGGGCTTCGGCCACTGCACCAGCATCGGCGAGTGCGCGGCGGTCTGCCCCGCCGGCATCAAGCTCGAGACCATCGCGCAGATGAACAAGGATTTCATCCGCGCGAGCCTGAAGCGGCGCGAGAACGCCCCGCCGCTCACCATCTCGAAGACGACGTCGCCGTACGCCTAGGGCCGAGAGCCGTCCAGGCCACCAGTGAGCGCCCGGGCCGAGCGGCCCGGGCGTTTTTCTAGGGCGAGATGCCGTCCGCAGGCAGTGCCTCCGCCCGACGCGGCGCGGCCGGCGGGCGCCGCGGTGCCGCCACCCAGCGCGACGGGGGCGCGGCGTCGGCGCCGGCGAGGGACTCGTAGAGCGCGTCGTAGGCGGCGCGCATCTCCTCCACGCCGAACTCGGCGGCCACGAGGCGGCGCGCCGCCTGGCCTACGCGGCGGGCGGCGATCGGATCGCGCAGGGCGCCTCGGATCCGGGCCGCCAGCGCGGCCGGGGCGCCGGGGGGGGCGAGCCAGCCGGTGACGCCGTCGCGCACCAGCTCCGGCGTCCCGCCGACCGCGGTCGCCACCACCGCCCGGCGCGCCGCCATCCCCTCCAGGACCGCGTTCGAGATCCCCTCGGCGTAGCTCGCCGAGACCACCACCGCCGACCGCGCCACGAGCGCCGGCACGTCGGCGCGGTGACCGAGGAAGCTCACCCGCCCGGCGATGCCGAGCCGGGCCGCCTGGGCCTCCAGGGCCGGCCGGCGCGCCCCCCCGCCGATGAGCGCGAGCCGCGCCTCGGGGAGCTCGCGGAGCACGAGCCGCATGGCCTGGAGCAGGTCGGGCTGCCCCTTCACCGGGTGGTGCATGTTGGCGACGTTGACCACGAGCGGCCCGCCGGGCTCCGGGGCGCCGGGCCCGGGCGGCGCGGCGGCGGCCGCGTCGAAGGCGGCGAGGTCGAGCCCGTTCCGGAGCACCACCAGCTTCGACGGATCCACGCCGTCGCGCAGGCAGAGGTCGCGGATGCAGAGCGCGTTCACGAGCACCCGCGTCGCGAGGTGCGAGGCGGCCCGGAGGAGCTGGTAGCGGACCGGGTCGAGCGCGTGCGCGAGGTCCACCCGCGTCACGACGGAGGGGACGCCCGCGAGCCGGGCCGCGAAGGTGCCCACCACGTTGGTGAAGAAGTCCTGCGCGTGGACGAGGGCGATCCGCTCCCGGCGGATGCGCGCCGCGAGCCGCCGGATCTCGAGCGCCGTCCCGGCGGAGGCGAGCGAGCGGATGGGGATCTCCACCACCGGCACCTCGAGCGCGCGCAGCTCGGCGAGGTGCTCCCCCTCGGCCTTGAAGCAGGCCACGAGCGGCTCCCAGCGGCGCCGGTCGAGCGTGCGGAGGTGCAGCAGCGTCTGCCGCTCCTGGCCGCCGTAGAGGAAGCGGTTCTGGAAGACGAGGACCTTGCGCGGGCCGGTCACGCGGCGCGCTCCGCCGCCGCCATCCGGCCGTGCAGCGCCGCCAGCCGGGAGGTGGCGAGCCCCACCGCGAACAGGAAGTAGAGCGAGTAGGAGTAGGAGTAGCCGTTCACGAGCTCGCAGAGGAGGTAGCCCGCGAGCGCGGCGAAGACGGCCCGCGCCTCGCGGCCGAGCACCGGGTCGGCGCCGGCGCGCCAGGTCCGCCAGAGCACCACGCCGACCCAGCCGAAGAACGCGAGCAGGGCGAAGACGCCCAGCTCGCCCAGGATCTCCATGAAGATGTTGTGGGCCACGAGGTGGTGGCCGCCCGCCGAGAGCGGCGCGTACCGGTCCCAGGCGTGGATGAAGCCGCCGGCGCCCACGCCGTTGAGCGGGCGCTGATCGACGATCGAGCCCAGCACCTTCCACGCGTTCTCGCGCCCCTCCACCGAGGCGTCGGCGGAGAGGTCGGAGAAGGTGCTCGAGCGCTCCCAGAAGGTCCGCGGCGCGAAGGCGAGCACCGCCGCCACCAGGCCCGCCGTCACCACCATCCCCTTCAGCACCGAGGAGAGCCGGCCGCGCAGGAGGGTGAGCCCGAGCGCCAGCGCCGCGGCGACGATGCCGGAGCGCGAGCCGGTGAGGACGATGGCGGCGAGCTGCGCCGCGACGGCCGCGCCGAGCAGCGCCCGCAGCCAGCGGCGGCGGGTCGCGCCGAAGGCGGCGATCGCGAACGGGAGCGCGACCACGAGCCCCATGGCGAGCCGGTTCGGGTCGGCGTAGATGCCGGCCCAGTGGGTGCGCGTCCCCTCGACGAGGTGGTCGCCGGCGAGCCAGGTCCGCACGCCGCCGACCGCGGGGGCGAGCGACGCCACCGCGCCCACGGCCAGGAAGGTCCGGATCCGCGCCGGCGTGTCGAGCGCGTTCAGCACCGCCACGTAGACCACGAGGAGCTTCGCGATCTCGAGGCCCGCCGCGCGCGAGGCGGCGGGGTCGATCGACCAGAGCACGGAGAGCCACGCGATGGCGGCGTAGCCGAAGAGGAGCAGCGCCGCCGGGCCGCCGAGCCGGAGCCGCTCGCCCGAGACCAGCCGCCGGGCCAGGACCGCGCCGCCGCCGAGGAGCGTCGCCGCGAGCCCGAGCCGCAGCACCTCGACGGTCGGGAACCAGTAAGCGGGGCTGGCGTAGAGCTGCGCCACGAAGAGCAGCGCGCCGGCCTGCGCCAGGGCGCCCCAGCGCGCCGCGGCCCGCGCGGCGGCCCCGCCGTCCCGCGGCGCCGCCCAGCCGAGCCCGGCCGCTCCCACCTGCGCCATCGCCATGCTCGCCTCGCTCTCCCGCCGCGTCACGCGGCCCTGCGGCCGTCGAGGAGCGCCGCCACGTGGCCGCGCAGCTCGTCCACCCTCGCCTCCCAGCTCTCGGCGCGCATCCGCTCCGACTGCGCCGCCCGCGGCCCGCCCTCGGCGAGGGCTCGCCCCACCGCCTCCAGGAACTCCGCGCGGGTGCGCGTCACCGTGCAGCCGGCGATGGCCCGGAGCTCGGGGAGGTCGGTGCAGACGTTCGGGAGGCCGGCGGCGACGTACTCGCGCGCCTTGAGCGGGTTGGCGTGCAGCGCGAGCTCGTTCTGCCGGAAGGGGGTGATCGCCACCGCCATCCCCTTGCAGTAGCCGGGGAGGTCGGCGTAGGGACGGCGGCCGAGGAGGTGGACGTTGCGCGCGCCCGCGAGCGGGTCGGTGGAGGTGACGCACCGGCCCACCAGCGCCACCGACGCCCGCGGGAAGGCGTCGGCCACCGCCCGGACGAGCTCGAGGTCGATCCAGTCGGCGACGAGGCCGTGGAACCCGATCACCGGCCCCGGCAGGCGCGCCAGGTCCTCGGGGACGCGGGTCTCGGGCAGGAGCGCCTTGCGGAAGTGCTCGAAGTCCACGCCGTGGCGCACGAGCACGGTGCGCGGGTTCACCCGGGCCTTGGCCTCGCGCAGGGGCTCGGCGCTCGCGATGACGAGGTCGGCGCGCCGGAGCAGCCGCTCCTCGAGCGCCGCCACCGCCGGCGAGGCGTCGCTGAAGGCCGAGAACTGGTCCACCACGTGGTAGACGACCAGCTCCTCGCCGAGCGTGCCCGCCACCGCCGCCGCCGTCGGCAGGTAGGACCAGCTGATGGGGCGGCGCATGCGCAGGCGCCGCATCGCGCCGAGCACCTGGAGCCGCAGCGCGACCCTGTTGAAGGCCTGGATCGCCTCCGAGCCGTAGGCCGGGACGTAGAGCGGCGGCAGCACGTGCAGGTTCGGCTCCACCTCGCGCACGCCGCGGGCCGCGTCGCGCAGCTTCTCCCAGGCGCGCCGGACGTCGTGGGCGCTGGCCCGCGGCGCCCGGTTGCCTAGGGAGTTCACCCAGAGCACCCGGTTGTCGCGCGCCAGGATCCGCATGATGTGGGTCTTGGAGAGCGGATCCCCGTCCCAGTCGTTCGAGAAGCAGACGATGTCCCGGCCCCGGAGTGCTCGCACGGCTACAAGGTGGGCGCTCGCGCTCCGACGCGGCCACCGCTCGGAAGGGGGGGACCGCCCTGCAGGGCCGCGTAGATGGCCCACAGGTCGTCCACCGGGTCGCGCAGCGGGGCGACGCCGGCGCGCGGGGCCGGCGACCGCCCGGCCTCGGCCAGCAGCGCCGCCAGGGCGGCCACGTCTCCGGACGGGAACAGGAGGCACCCGGGGGGCCGGTGGCCGACGTCGCTCGCCACCACCACCCGCCCGAGCGCGAGCGCCTCGCGCACGCTGACCGAGTCCCCGTCGGTGCGGCTCGGGCGGACGAAGACGTCGCAGCCGCGCACCGTCGCCACGGCGGCGGGGTGCTCGAGCTCGCCGAGGGCGTGGATCCCGGCCGAGGCGCCGCGGCGCGCGGCGAGCCCGGCGCGGGTGCCCGGCCCGAACACCACCAGCCCGGCGCGGGGCGCGCCGGCCCGGACCTGCTCGAACGCGGGCACGAGCAGGTCCTCGCCGTAGGTGGGCCCCGGCGCCAGCGCGGCGCAGTAGAGCGGCGCGTGGCGCGCCCGGATCGCGGCGAGCTCCGGCGGCGGCGCGCCCGGCTCGGCGAGGGAGGGCGAGAAGGGCGAGAGCACCGTCAGGACCCGGCGCGGCACCCCGGCGCCGGCCAGACCGGCGGCGATGGCCTCGCTCACCGCCACCACCTTCCCGTAGCCGGCGCAGGCGGCCCGGGCGAGGAGCCGCCGGTCCGCGGCGGCGGCGAGCCAGGGCGGGCAGTGGCCGGAGTGGATGGTGAGGACGCCGCGCGGGCCGAACGGCCGCCGCGCCCGCCCGGCGGAGAGGGCGACGAGCCAGCTCTTCACGTTGGCGCCGTTGGTGTGGACGTGCAGGAGCCAGCCCTCCACGGCGGCCTGCGCCAGCGCGGCGCCGAAGGCCGCCGGGCCGCGGGCCCGCACCAGCTCCGGGCCGGCGTGATCCCCCTCCCCGATGTCGAGGACGCGCACCCGCGCGCCGCGCTGCCTGAGCGCGCGCGCCAGCCCGGCCACGTGGACCGCGATCCCGCCGTGCGGCGGCGGCCAGTTGCCGACCAGCGCGATCTTCAACCGGCCACCCTCCCCTCCGCCGCGTCGGGCGCGTCCGGCCGCTCGCCGCTCACCGGCCGCTGCAGCCCGATGGTCCCGAAGACGCCCTCCAGGTTGCAGCTCGCGAGGGCCTCGCTGTAGCCGGCGGCGCCGAGCGTGCTGTTCTCCCAGAGCACCTTGCGCTTCAGCCGGAGCGGATCGCCCCCGCGGCGGTTCTCGACGTCCTCGGTGGTCACCGCGGCCTCGTAGCCCGCCTCGGCCACCATCCGGCGCACGGCCGGGGTGTGGTAGCCGTTCGGGTAGGCGAAGTGGCGCGGCCGGTGGCCGAGCCGCTCCGCCAGGTCGCGGAACGAGCCCTCGATCTCGGCGCGGGCCCGGGCCGGCGGCAGGTTGGCGAGGACCGCGTGGCTCACGGTGTGGCCGCCGAGCTCCACGCCGGCCGCCTCCAGCGCCCGGGCCTCCGGCCAGCCCATGATCCGGGTGCCCGGCTCCAGCTCCTCCTCCGCCATCCCGAGCCGCGCCTCGAGCGCGGCCGCCACCGCCTCGAGCGCGTCGTGCGGCAGGGCCGCGATGAGCCGCTCCATGGTGGTCGTGGGCCCCGGGCCGGCGCAGCGGTCGAGCGCGGCCTGGAGCGGCGGCGCGAGCCCCGCCTGGCCCGGCGTGAGCCCCCGCCGCCGCAGCTCGCGGAGGCTCGCCAGCAGCCGGTCGTGCGGGAGCCGCCGCGCGGTGCCGAGGTAGCCCGTCGGCACGAACATCGTCGCCGGGACCCGGAGCGCCTCCAGCACCGGCAGGCCGAAGTCGTGACAGCCCTGGTAGCCGTCGTCGAAGGTGATCGCCACGGCGTCCCGCGCCGCGCGGCGCGGCGCCCGCTCCCGCAGGAGCCGGCACGCGTCCCCGAGCGAGACCAGGTCCCGCTCGCGGGCGAGCTGCTCGAGCTGCCGCTTCAGCGTCTGCGCCGAGATGAGCAGCGACGGGAGCGACTGCTGGGCGTCGGCCCGGAAGTCGAGCGTGACGCGGTGGTAGGAGAGGATGATCACCCGGCCGCCCCCGGCGAGCCGCCGGCGCCAGGCGTTCACCGCCCAGCGCGCCCCGGCGGAGCAGAGCGCGCCCGCCAGCGCCGCCTTCGCGGTCCGCTGCAGGATCCACCTCGGACTGTCGTCGGCCCGCTCCGCCATGCCCGCCCCTCCTAGCGCCCCTCGAAGGCGCCCATCGCGCCCAGGCCGAGGTTCCGCCGCGCCCGCCGCAGCGCGAGCCAGATCCGCTCCGGCGCCACCCGCCGCGCCACGTCGCGCGCCGCCCGGAAGGCCCCCTCGGCCGCCTGCAGCGCCTCGGCGCGGAGCCCCGGCGAGCGGAGCCGGAGCGCCACCGTCTCCTGCCCGCCGTCCGCCCAGTCCCGCTTGTAGGCCTCGGTGCCGCGCAGGAAGTCGTAGTAGCCGAGGCCGCGGGCGTAGGCGTCCTCGACGGTCCGGCCGGTCAGCACCATGCCCGGGCTGCGCGGCGACCAGGCCGGATCCATCCCGGACTGGTAGTAGTAGAAGCGGCCGCCCAGCTCGAGGCCGTAGACCGCGGCCACCGAGCGGCCCTGGACGAAGAGCCGGTAGAGCCGCATGAACCCGCGCGCGGCGAGGAGCGGCGCCACGGCCCGGTGGAACTCCTCCACCCTCCCCGGCGGGATCCCGTAGGACCCGCCCTCGGGCGCCCAGCGGAGCCGGTGCAGGCGCAGGAAGTCCTCCATCGCCTCGGCCATCTCGCCCACCGAGGTGGCCACCTCGATCCGGAAGCCCGGCTGGCGCGCCAGCCAGCGGCAGCGCCGGCCGTAGGTCTCGCGCCGGGCGATGCGGCGGAGGTGCTCGGCGAAGCCGCCGCGGAGCGCGAACCCCGGGCAGGTGAAGCGCGGCGCCACCTCCACCTCGACCCCGTGCGGCGCGAGCGCCCGCGTCAGCGCCTCGACCGTCGGGCTGCCGGCCGGGAGATCCTCGAGGTCGAGCGCGTCCCACTCCGGCAGGGTGCGCAGGAGGTGCGAGGCGATGGCCGAGCGGACCTGCGGCTCCGCCCCCGGCCGCGCCAGGACGTCGAGCGCGTCGGCGCCGGCGAGGCCGTTGCCCAGGAGCGACCAGCGGCGCGGCCCCAGCGCCGGCCGCCGCCCCTGCAGCACGAGGAGCCCCTCGAGCCGCCCGGTCCGGCCGCGGGCCTCGAGGATGCGCACGTCCCGCCGCTGCCCGAAGGCGCGCCAGAAGGTGAAGAGCCACTCCCAGGAGAGGAACGGCGTGGGCTGCCCGGCGGCGTCGAAGAGCTCGGTCCACTCGGCCCGGAGCGAGGCGAGCCGCCCCGCCTCCGCGCTCTCCGACACGCGCAGGTAGAGGCTCACGCGAGGCTCTCCTCGACGGCGTCGCACAGGTAGGCCACGTCCTCCGGGGAGAGGTCCTGGTGGATGGGCAGCTCCAGCACCCGGCGCCGGAGCATCGCCACCTCGGGGAAGCGCTCGGCCGGGCAGGCCGGGTGGCCGGTCCGCCAGAAGTCCACCGTCTCCACGCCGCGCGCCGCGAGCCGCCGCTTCAGCCGGTCCTTGTCGTCGCAGAGGAAGGGGTAGAAGAGCGGGCAGACGCCGGGAGGGAGCTCGGGGTGCACGGGCGGCGAGAGCGTCTCGAGCCGGGCCTGCGCGAGGCGGTAGTTGCGCCGCCGCGCCGCCACGATCTCCCGGTGGTCGAGGTTGGCGGCGATGGCGGCGGAGAGGCGGCTCATCCCGAGGTCCACGGCGCCCGGATCGAAGTGCATGGTGCCGGTCGAGACGTGCTCGACCCGGGCGGCGCCGCGCACGGCGCGGGCCAGGCGGCGGCCGCCCTGCCGGAGCGCCTGCCCGGCGTCGCCGAGCCGGAAGGCGGCGTTCGCCAGCATCGCGCCGCCCGCGTGCGAGGCGGTGCTCGCGAGCGGCGCGGGGAGGACGGGGGGCGGCTCGCCCGCGAGCTCGCCGTTCACGACCAGCAGCCCGCCGTTCGGGACCGGGATGGTCTTGTAGAGGCAGAAGACGCCGAGGTCGCCCAGCAGGCCGAGGGGTACCGGGCCGTCGCAGGAGTAGAGGGCGAGCGCGCAGTCCTCGACCACCGGCAGCCCGGCGCGCCGGGCGATCTCCCGGATCTCGCGCATGGGCTGGGGGAAGCCGGCGTAGTGGATGACGTAGAGGGCGCGCGTGCGCGGCCCGACGCGGGCCTCGAGGTCCTCGAGGTCGAGCTCCATGCGCGCGTTCACCCGCACGAAGGCGGGCTGGCACCCCGCCGCCTCCAGCGCCTCCACCTCGACGCCGTGGTGGTAGGCCGGCACGAGCACCTCGGCGCCGGCGAGGCCGAGCAGCCGCGCGCCGTGGAAGACGGCGTTTCGCGCGAAGTAGTACGGGCGCGCCCGGCCCGCGGAGAACGGGAACGGCGGCGCCTCGGGGCGGCGCCGGGGCACCAGCATCTCGGGCCAGAGGGTCGGCAGGCAGGGGAGCCAGCGCCGCCCGGCCCGCCAGGCGGCCGAGCGCGGGGGAGCCGCGGCCGGGCCGGCGAGGGGCTCCGCCACCGTCATCGCCACCACCGCAGCACCTCCTTCGCGAGCGGCTTCACGCAGTGCTTCATCGTGTAGATGGTGCGGCCGGCCAGGCCCGGCCGGTAGACGTAGACCCAGTCGTGCGGCCGGTGCGCGGGCTCCCAGTCGCGCTTCCAGGGCATGTCGGGGCCGAGGAAGTCGAGCGCCGCGAGGCCCCGCGCCGCGCACTCGGCCACCACCTCCCGGAAGAGGAGCTGGCCGGGCGAGCACGGCCCGAGCCCCTCGTCGTAGGTCGGCTTCGGCAGGTAGTAGGCGCCGCCGTAGACGAGGCCGAAGTGCATCGCCACCGGCCGGCCGTCGAGGTCGAGCGCGCGGAGCGCCAGCCAGCCGCGCGCGGCGGCCACCTCGGCGAGCCGCTCGTAGAAGCGGCGCGTGCGGGGATCGCGGGCGATGGCGGTGCCGCGCTCGCCCTTCCAGCCGGCGGCCTCGAGGGCGAGGAACTCGCCGAGCATCACCCGGGCCTCCTCGCCGGCCCCTGCCCGCCGCACCGAGACCGCCCCCAGCTCGGAGAGCTTCTTGAGCCGCCGGCGCAGGTTGGCCCGGAACTTGGCCGAGAGCCGCTCCTCCACCGCCGCGCCGCCGAGCGCGATCCAGGGCGAGCGCATCGACTCCCAGCGGCCGGTGAGGTGGCCGTCGGCGGCGGCCAGCGCCGGTACGAGGGTCCCGGTGGGGCCGTCGCGCGGGAGGTCGCGCAGCAGGAGCAGGTCCCAGCCGACCCGATCGCGCAGGTGCGCCCAGAGGGCCGCGGCCGCGCCGACCGCGTCGGGGCCGAGGGCCCACTCGAAGCGGCAGGAGTGATCGTTCGCCGGGGCCACGAGCCGCCGCACCCCGAGCCGCCGCTCCCGCAGGAACGGCGCCGCGCCGGCGAGCCGCCCCGCCGCGTCCCGCGCCGTCACCACGAGCGGCTGCGCCTCCGGGGCGAAGGCGTCGAGCCACGCCGAGAGCCACTCGTGGCGGGCGAAGGGGAGATCGCAGGGGCCGCGCGCGAGGAGCGCGTTCCACTCCGGCGCGAGCGCGTCGAAGGCGGCCCGCCCGCGCAGGAGCTCGGTGGCGTAGAGGGCGGCGCCGGCGGCCGGCGCGGTGGCTGGGGCCGTGCCGATCACCGCGCCCCCCGGCCGGAGAGGACGGTCTTGGCGGTGTGGAACAGGCAGACGAGGTCGAGGAACAGCGAGCAGTTCTTGATGTAGTAGAGGTCGTACTCGAGCTTGCGCCCCATCTCGGCGACGCTCGCGCCGTAGCCGTACCGGAGCTGCGCCCAGCCGGTGAGCCCGGGCTTCACCAGCTCGCGCATGGCGAACAGCGGGTAGTGCCGCTTCAGCTCGGCGAGGAAGATCGGCCGCTCCGGCCGGGGGCCGACGAGGCTCATCTCGCCCCGGAGCACGTTCCAGAGCTGGGGCAGCTCGTCGAGCCGGCTGCGGCGCAGGAAGCGCCCGATGGGGAGGACGCGCGGGTCCCGGTCGGCCGCCCAGGCCGCCCCCATCTTCTCGGCGTCGCGCCGCATGGTGCGGAACTTCCAGATCCGGTAGCCGCGGCCGAGCGCGCCGGTGCGCTCCTGGGAGTAGAAGATGGGCCGCCCGTCGCAGACCCAGATGGCGAGGGCGGTGGCCGCCATGGCCGGCCCGGCCAGCACGAGCAGCGCCGTCGCCGCGGCGAGGTCGAGCGCCCGCTTCACCGCCCGCCGGGTGCGGCTGACCCGGAAGCCCTCGTCGAAGATCAGCGCCGACGGGCGCACCAGCTCGAGCGGGAGCCGCTTCAGGGTGGCCTCGGCGAAGCTCACGTCGTTGGTGACCTGCACGCCCCGGGTGCGGCAGGCGAGGAGCTCGTCCACCGGCAGCCCGGCGCGCCGATCCTCCACCGCCACGACGACGATCTGGGCCCGCGTCCGCGCCACCACCGGGCCGAGCGGGCCGATGAAGAGGAGCGGCGAGGCGCCCCCCTCGCCTGCGCCGGTGGCGAGGAAGCCGACCACCTCGAAGAGCTGATCGCCCTCCTCCTCGATGGCGCGCGCCAGCCGGCGGGCGCGGTCCCCCGCGCCGAGGAGGAGGATCCGGATGGGCGCGCCGAGCACCGCCGGCATGGCGGCGCGGACCGCGATCACCGCGAGCGCCCCGCCGGCCGCCGCGAGCGTGAGCGAGCCGCGCGGCAGCCAGCCCATCGGGACCAGGTGGGGCAGCACGATGTAGGCGGCCGCGAGCGCCGCCACCGCGGCGCCCAGCGCCCGCAGGAGCCGGCGTCCCTCGGCGCGGTCGCGCGCGGCCACGTGCAGGTCGTAGAGGTCGCCGAAGTAGAGCGAGCCGGCGAAGGCCATCGCCGCGAGCGTGGCCCGCAGGACCGCCGGCGCCACGTCCGGGCGCGCGTCCACCGGGTGCGGCGCCGCCACCGGGCCGAGCGCGGCCCCGGCGAGCAGCGCCAGCACGAGGACCGTCTCCTCGGCGACGAAGAAGGCCGCCTTGCGCGGAGAAAGCCAGTGGTTGAAGACGCGCACCATGATGAGCCGCTGCTGACCTCGCTCGATCCCAAGGGGGCTGCGCCCCCTCCCCTCCCCGCCTGCGGCGGGACCCCTCCCGTTGGCCGCTCCGCTCGTCTTCCTCGCACTGGCGCGGCGCCCTCCGCCGCCTCTTGGATCCTCCTGCGCCGAGTCCGGTACCGCCGGCCTCACGCCGCCGTCGGGTCGGCGTAGAGGTACTTGCCGTGCGGGAGCGCCCCCGCGTTGACGCGGTTGAGCACGATGCCGACCGCCCGGTCGCCGAGCGTGTCGAGGGCGAGCCGGACCACCTCGCGCGGCGTCTCCTGCGCGCGCACCACCAGCACCGCGCCGTCGGCGGCCGAGGCGAGCCGCTCGGCGTCGGCGAAGGCGAGCGCGGGGGGCGCGTCGAGGATCACGAGCCCGCAGCTCTGCCGGAGCGCGTCGATCACCGCCCGCAGCCGCGGGCTGCGCAGCACGGCCCCCGGGTCCTTCACCTCCCCGGCGCAGAGCACCGAAAGGCCGCCGACGCGGCAGAGCGCCTGCGAGAGCTCGGCCGTGCCGAGCGCCACCTCGGCGAGCCCGGCGCGCGGGGCGAGGTCGAGCCGCTGCGCCAGGCACGGCTTGCGCAGGTCGCACTCGACGAGCGCCACCTCGCGCCCGTCCTCGGCCGCGGTGAGGGCCAGGTTGAGCGCGGTGGTGGTGCGCCCCTCCCCGCGAGCGGAGGAGGTGATCGCCACCACCCGCATCGGGCGGCGGGCCGCGAGCCGCTCCAGGCGGTGCTGCAGCGCCCGGTACTGCTCGGCGGCCGCGGAGTCGGACGGCGCCAGGGTGGTCACGCCGCCCACGGCGTCGGGGCGGACGGCGGGGCGGATGCCCAGGGTCTCGGCGGGAATGGACATGGTCGATTCCTTTCTGGCTGCGTGCTCCGGGTGAGGTCAGGCGGTCTTGCGCGGGCCGATGCGCGGGATGGCGGCGAGGACGGGGACGCCGAAGTCGGCCGCGTCCTCGGGGCCGCGCAGCGAGCTGTCGAGGAGCTCCGCCGCGCCGGCGGTCACGAGCCCGAGCGCGGCCGAGCCCAGGAGCGCCACGAGGAGGAGCGAGAGGCGCGCCGGGCCGGCGGGGCGCTCCGGCGCGACGGCCGGCTGGACGAACCGGAACAGGCTCGCGAGCCCGTCGGCCTGGAGCAGGTCCTGCGCGGCGGCCGCGTCGGCCGCCTTGGCGACGGTGGTGGCGTACTTGGCCCGCAGGACCTCGTAGTCGCGCGAGAGGTTCGCGAGCTCGGCGCCCCAGCGCGGGGCGACGTCGAGCCGCTGCTGGAACCGGGCCTGGTCGGCGCGCAGCCGCTCCAGGGCGGCGCGGTGCTCGGCCACCTCGCCGTCGATGCGGCCGAGCTGCGCCTGGATCCGCTCCTTCTGGTAGCGCGTCACCTCGTCCTGACCGCGCTGCCTCGCCTCCTGGTACTGGCGGGCGAGCCGCTTCACCTCGGGGTTCTCGTCGCCGTAGCTGGCGCGGGCGGTCTGGAGCCGGCGCAGCACGTCCTCGGCGCCGATCTGGGCGCGGCCGGTGTCGCTCTCCGCCTCCGGGATCGACGCCAGCACGGCGAGCCTCCGCCGCTGGGCGTCGGCGAGGTTGGCGAGCCGCTGCTCGATCTCCGACTCGGTCCGGGCGGCGGCGCGCATGTTCGCCTCGGCCGACTCGGGCAGCTCGGCGGCGTGGGCGGCCTTGAAGGCGAGGAGCTTCGCCTCCTCGGCCGTGAGCTGCCGGCCCATGTCGGCGGCCTGCTGGGAGAGCGTCCGGTGCAGCGCCTTCGACTGATCGGCGAGCACCTGGAACGTCATCTCGGCGTAGTAGCGCGGCAGGAGCCCGGCGGCCTTGGCCACCTTCTCCCGGTCGCGGCCCCGCACCTCGACCACGAAGAGCAGGGCCGGCGGGCCGGCGGCGACCTCGCCCTCGAGCCGGACCTCGACGTGCTTGCGGAGCTGGGCGACCGCCTCGTCCATGTCGCCCGCGAGCTTCGGGTAGAGGTCGGTTCCGCGGAGGACCCGCTCCAGCACCGGCCGGGCCAGGATGCCGTGCTTGAGGGTGCGCATCCGGTCGTCGAAGCCGGTCGCGGGGTTCGCCGGGAAGTACTCCGGCGCGAGCCGGTGCGGCTCGACCTGGACCACCGACTCGGCCCGGTACTCGCTCGGCAGGAGCAGGATGATCGCGGCCGCGGCCGCGAAGGCCCCGGCGAAGACGGCCAGCGCCAGCCAGCGCCGCCGCTTCAGCGCGGCGAGGAGCTCTTGCAGCGTGTAGGTGCGTTCCATGCGTTCCTCTCCCGTCATCTCGGCTTCAGTTCCCACCCGACGCGAAGTCCCACGAGGTTGCGGGCGTGGGCCGGCGAGGGATCGTCGAAGCGCGCGAACCGGCTCGCCGCGACGCCCATCGAGAGGCCGTTGCCGAACAGGTAGGTGAGCTCGCCGCCCAGCAGGTACCCGGTCACGGCGTTGTCGCCGGTGGGCACGTCCCCGCCGCGCCAGACGCCCGAGTCGGCCGCCAGCCGCCAGGTGCGGCCGGCGCGCCAGGCCACCCCCGCCTCCACCGCGTCGTAGAGGCCGGGGTGGGCGAGCGCCCCGAGGGCGAGCCCGTGCTGGGCGGTGAAGCGCAGGTCCACCCAGCGGTGGTTGTAGAGCAGCGTCGCCGCGCCCTCGGGCACGACCGAGACCTGGCCGCCGCGCGTCCAGAGCGCCGGCCCGCCCTCGAGCTCGAGCGCGTAGCGGCGGTCGAGCTTGCGCCGGTAGATGGCCTTGGCCTCGTGCGCCTCGGCCCCCTGGAACGCGGTCGCGCCGATGGGGCGGAACAGGTCGAGCCGGTAGGCCGCCGCGAGCTCGTCCCGCTCGGAGAGGATCCAGGCCGCCTCGACGCCGGGCACGTGGGCGGCCGCGCCGGTCCCGTCGTCGAAGCGGACGGCGCGCTCCTGGAACGTGAGCGCGAGCCGGAGCGGCTTCTCGGCCCGCCAGGCGACCCGCGCGCCGCCGCGGAGCAGCAGCGCCTGGCCGCCCTTGGCGAGCACGCCGACCTGCGCGAGCCCCACCGGATCGAGGGTGTAGGTCCCCTTGGCGTCGAGCTCCGCCGTCCATCGGCGGGCCGGGCGCCAGTCGAGGCGCAGCTCCCCGCGGTGGTTGGTGACGGCGTGGCTCACGAGCGTCGGGTAGAGCAGCAGGTCGGCCCCGTAGCCGAGGCCGAGCCGGTAGAGGTGGTCCTTCACCAGCACGCCGACGTCGGGCGAGACCCGGCCCATCCGGTCCCCGCCGCGCCCGTCGAGGTAGACGTTCGAGTCGTAGCCGCCCTCGAGCACGAGGCGAGCGGCGGGCTCCACCACGGTGGCCGCCCGCGCCGGACCGGCCGGCACGCCGAGCCACGCGGCGAGGACCATCGCCGCCCCGGCCCGACCCAGGCCCGCCGCCCGCCTCACGCTCTCGGGGATCCCCTGCATCCGGCCGCGCCTCGCTCGCCCGGACTACGGGACGTAGACCACGTCCCCCGGCGAGAGCCACAGCGGCTTCCCCTCCCCCCGCACCAGCTCCCGGTACGACAGCTTCACCCGCTCCACGCCCTCGGCGCCGGACTGCCGGAGCAGCACCACCTCGTTGCCGGCGAACTCGCCCGTGCCCCCGGCGAGCGCGATGGCCTGCACCACCGACATCGAGCCGCGCAGCGGGAACCCGCCCGGCTTGTTGACCTCGCCCATCACGAAGACCTTGGGCCCGTTCACCTCGCGGACGAGGACCGAGACCGCCGCGTCCCGCACGTAGGGCGCGAGGGCGCGGGTGAGCTCCGCCTTCAGCTCCGGCGCGGTCTTGCCGGCCGCCTCCAGCTCGCCCGCGAGCGGCATGGCGATCTTGCCGTCCGGCCGGACCGGCATGACCCGGGTGAGCTCCGGCTCGTGGTAGACGACGATCTCGAGCACGTCCTCACGCCCGATCCGGTACTCCGCCTCCTGGCGAGGCGCGGGCACTTCGGAGCTCCGGCTGGTCGCGCACCCCGCGCCCCCGAGGAGAGCCAAGAGGAACAGCCCCTTTCCGCGCATCCGTGAACCTCCGTCGAGCCGCGACCGGGGCGTGAGTCGCCCCGGGCTGCGCCGGACAGGAGCACGCGGCATGCCACGCCGCCGGCGCGCGGTCGGGGAGTGCGCGCTTCAAGGATCCCGGCCTCTGTGAGCGCCCGCCCGAGTCCCCGCAGCCGGGGCGTCCGCGCGTTTCCTGCGGAAGCGCGCTTCCATCGCAGGTCACTCTTTTTCCCCACTCGGCCCAGCGGCGCGGCCGTTGCGCGCGGATCGACCGGAGCTCAGCTTTTGAGGCGGCGAAGCGGACGGTTCACCCAGGGACGGCGGGCGGGGATCACCTCGATGATGAGAGCGACGGCGTGGACGGGCGGCCTCTTCGCGCTGGGGAGCGCGATCTGTCACCTCTTCCCGGCTCCGTGGGTGGAGCCGATGGTGCTGCTGGGACTGGGCGTCACCTTGCTCGTCGTGAGCGGGCGCGGTGCCGCCGGCCGGCGGCGCGCCCCGGCGCCGGGCGCGGTCGCGGCGAGCGAGCTGGAGACGGCGGGGAGCCGCGCGGCGCAGTGAGGGGGCGCGGCGCCGCGCTCGCGAGGTGACGGGGCCGGGGCGGGCGTGACGGCGGAGGCCGCGCGCGCGGTCCGGCGCGCGCCACCTCTCAGCTCAGCTGGTCGACGCGATCCTCGGCGAGCGAGGCGGCGGCCCGCGGGTCGACGATCTCGCAGTCCTTGATCTTGTAGAGCAGCGCCTTGTAGCTGATCTGCAGCCGCTGCGCCGCCCGCCGCTTGTTCCAGCCGGTGCGCATGAGGGCGCGCAGGATCGCCTCGCGCTCCGCCAGCCGCGCGGCGCGGCGGCCCACCTCCTTGAGCGGCACCTCCTCCGGCGGCGCCCGGCCCGGCTCGCGGGCGGCGCCCGGCGCGGTCCGCTCGGCCGCCGGCGCCGGGCCGAGCTCGCCCAGCACCATGGCCGGGTCCTTCAGCACGACGAGCCGCCGGACCAGGTTCTCGAGCTCGCGGACGTTGCCGGGCCAGTCGTGGGCCAGGAACCGCTCCATCACCTCCGGCGGCACCTCCTGCAGCCCGCCCTGGTAGCGCCGCCGGTACTTCTCGACGAAGTGGCGCACCAGCGGGGCGATGTCCTCCTTGCGCTCCCGCAGCGGCGGCACGCGGATGGTCACCACGTTGAGCCGGTAGAACAGGTCCTCGCGGAACGCGCCGCTCTCGATGGCGGTCTCGAGGTCGCGGTTGGTGGCGACCACCACGCGCGCGTCCACCCGGATGGAGCGCTTGCCGCCGACCCGGTAGTACTCCTCGTCCTGCAAGACCTGAAGGAGCTTGGCCTGGAGCCGCGGGTCCATCTCGCCGATCTCGTCGAGGAAGATGGTGCCCTGGTGCGCCAGCTCGAACTTGCCGGGCTTCTCGGCGTGGGCGCCGGTGAAGGCGCCCTTCTCGTGGCCGAAGAGCTCGCTCTCGAGCAGCTCGCCCGGCAGCGCGGCGCAGTTGATCTTCACGAAGGCGCGCCCGGCGCGGTGGCTCGCGGCGTGGATCCGGCGCGCCACCACGTCCTTGCCGACCCCGCTCTCGCCGACGAGCAGCACCGGGACGTCGGTGTCGGCCACGCGCTGCACGAGCCCCCACACCCGGTCCATGGCCGCCGAGACCGAGACCTGGCCCGGCGCGCCGCCGTCCACCTCGACCGGCTGGCGCGGTGGCGCCGCGGTCGGCGCGTGGCCGGCGCCGGCGCGCCCCTCCAGCGCCCGTCGCAGCACGAGGTCGAGCTCGTTCACGTCGAAGGGCTTGGGGAGGTAGTCGGTGGCCCCGCACTTCATCGCCTTCACCACGTCCTCGGCGTCGGAGAGCGCCGAGAGCACCACCACCGGCGCGCGGCCGTCCTGCGCCCGGTAGCGCCGGAGCACCTCGAAGCCGTCGAGCCCGGGCATCACGAGATCGAGGAGCACCGCGCCGACGTCCCGGCTCGCGAGGAGGGCGTCCACGCCCTCCTGGCCGGAGCCCACCGCCCGGGCCCGGTACCCGGCCAGGCCGAGGTACTCGCAGAGCGCGCCGCGGGTGCCCTCGTCGTCGTCGATGACCAGGACGGTGCAATCCGTATCCATCGCGCCCATCTCCGTTCCCACGCGCGCCCAGCGGCTTTCCGACAGGGCGAAAGTGGGTTCTCTCGAACTCCCTGGCACCGGCCCGTTCAAGTGCTCCCGCAGCGGGTGTCCGAGCGGGCAGGCGCTCCGGACACGCCCGAGGGCGGGCGCGGCGGGTCCGGGGCGCGGCCCTCCGGCGGCCATCGCCATCGCCATCGCGGCCGCGCCGCCGTCCACGGCCGCGGCGCTGGCGAGCCCGGGGCCGGCGTGCGATAAGGCGCCGCATGCGGATGACGCTCCAGCGCGTGCTGCTCCGGGTGGCCCTGCTCTGCGCGGGGGGCGCGTTCATGCTCTGGCGCGCCGCCGAGGCGCGGCGGGCGGCGCGGCTGCTGGGCGGCGCCGAGGCGACGCTGCTCCAGCGCATCGCGCTCGTCGAGGCGCTGGTCGGCGCGCTCGCGCTGCTCACCGGCGCGGCGGTGGCGCTGTCCCTGCGGCGGCGGCGCCCGAGGAAGCTCCTGCGGCTCGGCGGCGAGGGGCCGGCCCCCGACCGCCACGCCCGTCAGTAGATCCGCGCGACCTCGGCGCCGGAGTAGTACGCCCGCAGGATCTCGCGGTATCCCTGGCCGGCCTCGGCCCGCCCCACCGCGCCCCACTGGCACATCCCGGCGCCGTGCCCCCAGCCGCCGCCGCGGAAGACCCACTCCCCGCCGCTCCAGCCGACGGTGAACATGGCGCTCATGAGGTTGCCCAGGAGGCGCCGGATCTTGAGCTCCCCCTGGACCGTCGCGGCCCCGCGCTCCCCCTCGATCCGGAGCGAGAGGGCCCGGCCGGAGACGCCGCGCGCGCCCACCTCGAGGGCGCGGACCGGCCCCACCCCGAGCGGCGCCGCGAGCCGGTCGAGCTCGGCGCGGGTGAAGCGGCGCTCCCAGCGGTAGCGCTTCTGCGAGATCCCGCGCGCCCGGGCGCACCAGCCCCGCGGGGCGCCGTCGAGGAAGGCGCGCAGCCGCGCCTCGTCGCGGAGCCCGCCGCGCCAGCGATCGGCCTCGGCCGCCGGGAGGTCGGGCCGGCCGCGCAGGCTGGCGCTCGGCAGGTTGCCCCAGACGGCGTCGTTGTCCTCGCCGTGCCCGCCGCAGACGGCGGAGTAGACCGCGTCCACGAGCGCCCTGTCGGCGCGCCCGAAGAGCGCCTCCCCGTGGGTGGCCCGCACCGCCTCGTCGGTGCGGGCGGTCTGGGCGGCCTCGCCGCGGTAGGCCTGGCAGTGCACCTCGCTGCAGAGCACCCAGGGATCGGTGAGGTGCCGGGTGCCGATCTGCGCGAGCACGTTCGAGCGCGCCGTCACCGCCTGGGCCTTGAGCGCCTCGAGCGGCGACCCGGCCGGCATCTCCGACGGCACGAGGCCGCGCAGCAGCTCCTCGAGCGCCACCCCGTGGACCGCCGCGAGCCGCCCCGACGCGTCCACGGTGACGAAGAGCCGGCCCCGGTAGGCCCGGTCCTCGCGGCCCGGCCCCTTGCCCCGCTCCTGCTCCACCCGCGAGAGCACGAACCCGCGGTCGCCCTCCACCTCGAGCTCGACGAGCTGGTCGGCGAGCGCGAGCCGCTGCCCGGCCTCGTCGAGGACCTCGAGCGTGCCGCTCGGGCGGGTGACGACGTCGTCCAGGATGGCCGGCCTCACGCCCTGCTCGGCGAAGGCCCGCTCGGCGAACTCGCGGGCCCAGCGCTCGCTCCCGTCCCCCTCGGCCAGCAGGAGCGTGCGCCGGTTGTCGATGACGCGCCCGGCGATGCCGAAGACGCTGCCCACCAGCCGCTCGCGGAGCTTCACGCCGCGCGACGCCCAGAGCGCCCGGGCGCGCTCGAGCCCGGCGCGGTCCCCGAGCGCCACCTCGCCGAGCAGCGGGTGGTGCACCACCGCGGCCGGCAGCGCCTCCACCACGCGGACCTCGAAGCGGTGGCCGGCGGCGAGGTGGAGCGGGGAGCCGCCCCGCACCGCCAGGCTGGCGTGGTCGCGCGGGCGGAACTCCACCCGGTCCTGCCCCTCGAGGAGCCGGATGGTGACGAGCGGCGCCCCCCCGGCGGCGAAGTTGAGCCGGTGCGCCCAGAGGAGATCGAGCGGGTCGTCTCCCGGGCCGAGCGGCGGGAGGATCGAGCCGGGCGGCGGCAAGGGCGGAGGGATCGGCGCGGGCGGCGCGTCCTGCCCCCCGACCGGCGGCGCGGGCGCGGCGGCGGGCTCCGCCTCGGCGGCCCGGGCCTCGCGCGGCGCCGGCGCGGACAGCAGGGCCGCGGTCAGGGCGGCGACGAGGAGCGGACGCGGGCGGGCGTTCATCGGCCGGCGCAGCTTAGCGCGCGTGGGGATCCGGGGCGAGCCCGCGGCTCCGAGCCCGTCGGGAATTTCCGGGCCGCGACCGGTGACGGGCGGCGAGCTCTTCGACGGCGCTCAGCCGCCGCGCGCGAAGGCGTCGGCCCGCGCGCGGAAGCGCCGGTGCAGGAGGCGGGTCACCTCGCCGGGCGCGCCGCTCCCCACCGGCCGGTCCCCGAGCCGCGTCACCGGGAGGATCTCGCGGGCGGTCGAGGTGAGGAACAGCTCGTCGGCGCCCGCGAGCGCCTCCGGGCGCGGCCGCGCCTCGCGCACCGTCAGCCCCGCCTCGCGGGCGAGCGCGAGCACCACCGCGCGCGTCACCCCGGGCAGGAGCCCCGCGTCGAGCGGCGGGGTGGTCACCGCGCCGCCCTGCACCAGGAAGACGTTCGAGGAGGCGCCCTCGGTGACGAAGCCGTCGCGATCGACGGTGAGCGCCTCGTGCGCCCCCGCCGCGCGCGCCTGCCGGAGCGCGAGGACGTGCGCGAGGTGCGCGCCGGTCTTGGCGCTCGGCTCCCGGGGGCGGCCCACGGCGGTCTCGCCCACGATCACCGCGCCGACGCCCTGGCGGTAGGCGGCGAGCGGCGGCGCCTGCAGCGGCAGCGCGAGCAGGATCACCTTGGGGTCGGCCGCGAGCGCCGGATCGAGGCCGAGCTCGCCCGAGCCGCGCGTCACCACCAGCCGCACCGTGCGCTCGCCCACGTTCCAGGGCGCCGCGTCCGGCGCCGGCGGCTCCTCGTCGGGCCCGGCGGGGCGCGACGCCGCGACCACCCGGGCCACCTCGGCCGACAGCCGCTCCCGCGGCCAGGGCAGCGCGAGGCCGATGCGCTCCGCCGAGCGGGCCAGGCGCGACAGGTGCTCCTCCCCCTCGAAGGCGCGCCCGCCGTAGGTGCGGAGCACCTCGTACACGCTGTCGCCGTAGAGGAACCCCCGGTCGAAGACCGAGACCACCGCCCGCTCCGGCGGGACCCGCTCGCCGTCGATGCTCACGACTGCCGGCATGATTGCGCCCCCGATTGCGTCGCCAATCGCCTGGATAGCAGCTTTCTTGACCGCCCACCACGGCGGAGATATCGCTCGTGGACATGGATCCCGCCGTCGAGTGCACGTGGTGCGGCGTCGCGATGACGGCCTTCACGGCCCCCGGGCGGAGCGTCCGGTGCTGGCAGTGCCCCCACTGCCGGAGGACCTTCTCGAGCGCCCGCGCGCCCGCCCCGGCCGCCACCGCGGAGGTGCGCTGGCCGCAGCTCAAGGACCGCGCGGCGCGCTGGTTCGAGCGGCTCGAGCGCGAGGGGCGCACCGCGCCCGCGGCGCCTCGGCGACTCTCGGCCGAGGCGGTCGCCGCCGTCGCCGCCCGCGGCCGCTGACCGGCCCGCTGCGACCGGGGCTCCCGTCACCGCCGCTCAGGCCCGGGCGCGCGCCGGATCCAGCCCCAGGTAGCGGAGCATCCGGACCTGGTGCTCCCGCAGCCCGTGGAACCGGATGGGCCCGGCGTGCGCCCGCGCGGCGGCGCAGAACCGCGCCACGCTGTGGTCGTCGAAGTCGCGGACCGCGCTGAAGTCCACGAGCAGCGGCAGGCGCTCGCTCCGGCGCAGCGCCTCGATGAGCGAGGCGGCGGCGGAGGCGTCGAACGTCTGGCAGCGGAGGCGCAGCAGCACGATGCCGTCGCGCCGCTCGGTACGAATCGTGTCGGCCATGGGCTTTTCCACCTTCTGCTGAATTCGAAGGTAGGCACGGCGCTTCCGCCGAAGAAGCGCGCCGCGCGCGAGGGCCCCCGGCGTGGCCGACCCCCGGGACCGGGAAGATCAGCGCAACCGGGGCTGCTCTGCGCGGAGCAGCGCGCAACGGTCCTGGAACTCGCGGCGCTCCGACAGCAAGGCGGACTGGTGCCGGCCGCCGGTGCCGGCGCGCCCCAGCGGCGGCGGACTGGCCGCCCGCATGGCCGTGCCGGGCTCGAAGCTCTCGTTGGCGCGGCTGGCGTCGCCCTCGCGGCCGTCCCGCTGCGCCGCGTCGGCGAGCGCCGCGTCGTCGAGCCAGTAGGGCAGCTTCCCGCTCCAGCAGGCCGCCGCCTCCGCCCGCTGCCGGTCCCGGAGGTCGAGCGGGGGTGGGCGCTCCAGCACCCGGTGGGCGCAGCCGGAGGCGATCACGAGGAGCGCGGCGAGGCGGGCGGATTTCTGAGTCATGGAGATGACACCTTACCCCCACCTGAACTCACACGGAGGCCGAAACGCGCAGCCGAGGCAATTTTTGCGCACCCGTGGAGCGACCTGACGATATTCCGCAGGTCCTGCACGCTCAGGGTTTGCGGCGACCCATGTCGCCTCCTTCAGCGGTCGTTCACGGTGTGTGTCCCCGGCCCGCGGACCGCCAAAATCCTGCAAACCGATCTCGGGATGGAGCGACTCCAAAATCGAGTGACCACTTCGGGGGAATTCCTCGCCGCGGACCGGCGAAGGACCGACCGACCGGATCGCTCGAGTACGCACGGAGTGAAGCGCGAAAGCGCTCGGACGGAGGAGGCCGAGGGCTCCCTCGCAGTGGCGCGGAAGTCGCAGACGCGGGGCTCGCATTCGCCGGTCACCCCCGGCCGGCGAGGCACGGGAAGACACCTCTAGTCGGAGTTCAAGGTAATGACGCAAACGCACAAGCATCGCGCGCTTGCCCTCGCTGCGTTCGTCGCCGTCGCGACGACCGCCTGCGCGGGGAAGGACGGCGCCAAGGGCAGCGACGGCGCCGCTGGTACGCCGGGCGCCGCCGGCACGAACGGGACCAACGGCACCAACGGGACGAACGGCCAGAACGGCGTCGCCGGCGCCTCCACCGGTCTCAAGATCGCGGTGAGCGGCGCGACGGTCAACGCCGACGGCACCGTCTCCGTCCGCTTCACCGCCAAGGACGACCGGGGCTACCCGGTCGATCTCTCCGGCACCACCTACTCGGTCAACACCCAGATCAAGCCGCGCTTCTCGATCGCCTACGTGAGCCAGGACTCGAACGGCAACGTCCTGCCGTACACGGTCCTCTCGAAGAGCGGCACCCCGGCCCAGCCCACGGCGTTCGACCCGACCGCCGCCAGCTCCGGCACCCTGGTGGAGAACGGCACCAGCGCCGGCGACTACACCTACACCTTCCCGGCCTCCGCCGCGCTCGACTCGACCAAGGCGAGCAACACCCACGTCGTCTGGATCCAGGCCTCCCGCCAGACCGACACCAACAACCCGTACGACTCGGCGACGTTCACCACCGTGAACCAGGAGTACGACTTCATCCCGGCCGGCAGCGGCACGGTCGTGAAGCGCGAGGTCGCCTCGACCACCGCCTGCAACGCCTGCCACGCCGGCTTCAAGCCCGAGGGCGGCGGCCTCTACCCCGGCGCCGCGAACGCGCCGTTCCACGGCGGCGGCCGCAACCAGGCCGCGTACTGCGACATCTGCCACAACCCGGGCCGCACCTCGAACCCCGCGGCCGACGCCTCGGTCTTCGTGCACCGGATCCACAACGGCAAGAACATCCAGACCGCGAACCAGTTCCACGGCATCGCCGCCACCTACCCGCAGGATCTCCGCAACTGCGACGCCTGCCACAAGGGCGCCGCCCAGGGCGGCCAGGCGTACAGCCGCCCGTCCCGCGCGGCCTGCGGCTCCTGCCATGACGCGGTGGACTTCACCGGCGCCGGCACCGCCACCTGCCAGGTGAGCGGGTTCAACGTGACCACTGGCGTCACCACCGCCGGCAACACCATGGGCGGCACGAGCAAGTGCAACCACCAGGGCGGCACCTACTCGGACGACACCAGCTGCACCGCCTGCCACTTCCCGAACAAGGTGCAGGCCTACCACGTCCCGGTGGTCAACCCCGACCCGAACGTCGTGCTCCTCGGCGGCACCAACGCCAACACCAACGCCGCCTTCGTCGCGGCCGCCAACGCGGTCCCGACCGGCGCCGCCCAGATCACCTATGACGTCAAGAGCGTGGGCGTGACCACCGACGGCAAGCTCAACCCCTACATCGTCTTCAAGCTCAAGTCGACGGTCGGCGGGACCACCACGGACGTGGTGTTCAACACCTACGCCGCGGGCGTGACCACCGAGCTCATCAACGGGTTCGTCGGCTCCCCGAGCGTCTACTTCGCCTACGGCGAGCCGCAGGACGGCGTCACCGCCCCGGCCGACTTCAACGCGGCCGCGAGCGCCTACATCAAGCGGATCTGGAACGGCACCTACGCCGCCACCACCGCCACCCTGACCGGCCCGGACAGCAGCGGCTACTACACCGTGACCCTGACCGGCACCACCATCCCGGCCGGCACCACCCTCCTGACCGGCGGCGTCGGCTACACCTACGGCCTCAACAAGACCGATCTCACCAAGGACACCCAGCCGCTCACCGAGATCGACCTGTCGGCCTACCCGTACAACTCCACCACCCGCGTGGGCGGCCTGCTCGTGCCGGCGCCGGACGTGACGAAGGTGGCCACCGGCTTCACCGGCCGCCGCTCCATCGTCAACAACGCGGCCTGCAACAACTGCCACTCGTTCCTCGGCGTCGCCCCGACGTTCCACGCCGGCCAGCGCAACGACGGCCCCACCTGCGCGTTCTGCCACACGCCGAACAAGACGAGCTACGGCTGGGCCGCCAACTCCAAGGACTTCATCCACGCCATCCACGGCGGGCGCGTCCGCTCGGTCGCGTTCAACTGGCACGCCAGCTCGCCCACCGACAACTACGGTGACGTCGGCTTCCCGAGCGCGCTGAACAACTGCCAGGCCTGCCACTACCCCGGCACGTACGACTTCAGCGCTGTGGCGTCCAACAAGCAGGTCTACACCGACTCGCTCATGGCGAACCTGCTCTGGAGCACCGCCGCGACGGGCACCTTCAACGGCGCCGACACGACGATCAACTTCGAGTTCTCGCCGTACGTCACGACCGACGGCGTCACCAGCTACGGCACGGGCTACAGCGTGAGCGCGGCCGGCGTCCCGACCCAGGCCGCCGCCGCCTCGCTCGTCACCTCTCCCGTCACCGCCGCCTGCGTGGCCTGCCACGACAGCACCCAGGACAAGGCGCACATGAAGGCCAACGGCGGCTCGTTCTACGCGTCGCGCGCCTCGCTCACCCCGAGCGGCGCCGCCTCGTTCACCACGACGGGCGCCACCTCGGTCGAGCAGTGCCTGCTCTGCCACGGCCCCGGCGCGATGGCCCCCATCGGCGACGTGCACGGGTTCTAGCGACGTGAGGCCCGGAGCCTGACGGCTCCTGGTCGAGGTTCGGGGCGGGCCCTCCGGGGCCCGCCCCTTTCCATTTCCGGCGCTCCCCGCCAGGGCCACCCGGCGCGTCGTCGGCTGCAACAGTCCCCCCGGGGCGTGATATCTAGCCTCCGGCCACCCTGCGGCGGAGGTGGCGCGCAGCCCGGGGCGCTAGCTCAATGGTAGAGCATCGGCCTTTTAATTCTCCGGAAGGGGCCAACCCAGGCGACCCCGGAGACCCGGAACCCAGTAAATAGAGGGGGTTCTGGACCTCGGCTTCGACCCCCTTAGCCGCCCTTCGTCCCCTTTGGCGGAACATTGGTAACACTTTAGTAACGCCGAGCGCTCGCTCGCCCGGGCGCTCCCACCGCCAGCCGGCCCCAGCAGCGCACTCGCGTCCAGCACCGCGCATGCTTCAGCCGGAGGGCGAGGTCACCCCACAGACAGGGGCCGGGGACCTCCAGGAACTACTCCAGCGTGACGTCCGCATCGTCCGCTGGTTCCTCGAAGACCGGTGGGGCCGGCGCACGAAGCCCAACTCGACGCTGGGCCAGCTACTGGCCACATCCGAGAAGCTCGACCTGCATAGCCCCGCCAAGTCCGTCGAGAGCCTCGACAGCGAAGTCGCTCGGCATCACCTCCACGCTAGCGCGGTGCTGTTTCGCCTCGCCTGGGCCATCCGCGCACTGCACGGGAGTCATGCCATCGACTGGGTGGACGGGAGCTTCATCGACGACGAGGTGCTGGGCGAGGACACCAAGGAGACCAACGTCGAGCGGAAGCTCCCCGGAGGCATCGGCACGTTGGTCTTCGCAGGCCGGCTCGTACAGGCGGGCGGCGGTCGCATCGTGTCCATCAACGGCAAGGGAGTACGCGGCCACGACATCCGCTGGGTGACCAAATTCGGAGACACGGTGCTCGTCGAACGCAAGGACCGGTCGTACCAGGCGGGCTTGACCGACACGTCTGAGAAGCGGGTCTCCAGGGTCATCGCGGAGGTCCGGAACGCCGTCCTCAACATGCCTCGCGAGCCGGGCGCAGGCCGCGTCTTGGTGGTTGGATTCCAGCACCTCGTCCGGCAACACGAGGCGGAGGGCGTGGACAAGACGTACGAGGCTGGACTGAAGCAGGCCTTCGGCGCAGGCGCCGTGTGGCTGGAAGACCTGCCACACGTTGTGGTCCCCGAACACCTCGGGTTCGAGCCCAAGACGCGCGGCGAGAAGTGGGACTTTTTCTCCCCGCAGCCGCTAAACCCGGAGCCGTGGTTCATGGCTCGGGTCGCGCCGCTCCTTGTCAAGGCGCTTGGGGTCTCGCTGTAGCTGCCCCTCTCGCTTGCTACGGCCCTACAGCGCCCTCGGGTCCAGCATCGACCGCATGGCGGTGTCCATGTCGTCCAGGACCTCCTCCGGCAGGGCATCACGCCAGCAGCGCACAGCAACCGCTTCGTCCCCGCGCAGCGCCTGGACCTCGACTTCAGTCGTGCCGCGCTCGTCCCGGCAGCCGATGAGCCAGCAGGTGCCGCGCCTGGTCAGGTGCTCGACGTAGACCCGGCCCTCCTCCCAGAACGGAGGCCCGTCAGGTACCGGCACCAAGTAGGCGAAGACGGGCGTGCGGCCCCACTGGAATCCGATGGAGCAGGCCACAACGGACCAGCCCTCGTCCCCGCCTGCTCGCAGCACCAGCCGTGCGCCCTCTGGATGCTGACGCATGACCTCCTGCACCAAGGAGGCGTCTATCACTGGCCCCTCCCCAGGAACTCCCGCAGCACTAGGATGTCCTGCTTCTGCTTCTCCGCCGGCCGCGAAACGCGACCCAGCAGACCAGGATGATACAGCGGTAGCAGTTGCCGGCCGCCCCAGGGGTGGAGCTTGCCGGCGTCCCGCAGGGCAAGCCGGTGATGCTCCAGCCGAGCCATCGCCTGAAGCGCCACACCCCCGAAGGTGATGATGACGGCTGGGTCAGCCACCTCGATGAACCGGCCGAGCCACTTGGAGCACAGGTCCTGCTGTCGCGCCGAGACGGGGTACTTCCCTCCCTGCCTCTTGGCCGGCAGGCACAGAACTGAGTTGGTGAACAGCACCTGGTCAGTGCCGAGCCCGACTGAGTCGAGCAGTTCCCACATGAACGAGCCCGTAGGGTCGGTGTCAGCCTCGACAGTCAGTCTTCTCTTGCCCTCGTCGAACGTATCGGACCGATTCGGCGCCTCCATGACGGCCATCACCTTGACCGGCCAGGGCGGTGCCCGCTGGACCACGGGGTAGGCGCGGTCCTGGCCCTCACCGTGGAGCAGCCGCTCTGCCTGGCAGGTCGCGCAAGGTCCGGTGGCCGCCTTGCAGGCAGCAAGCGCCTCGTCCTGGAGGAGTTCGATGGGGTTCGGCATGGGCGCATCATCCTCCTCTGGCTCGGACTCTGGCCAGCGTGGTGACAGACCCCGCTACTACGCCAGGTTCTACCTCTCAGTCTTCGTTCCAGGCGACCTGCCTTTCTGGCGCCGCGTCCCCCCTCAACAAGGCCAGTTCCGCCTCCTCGGCCGGCGCCAGCGGCAGTCCACCCTCCATGGCCATGCAGTCCTTGTCCATCAACTCCTCCCTGCGGAGGTGGCACCGGTAGCAGATGGCATACCGAGCATTCTTGGGCCCGCCGCAGACTCGGCAGGGCTCGCCAACATCTCTTGCGTCGCCGGGTCTCCGGTGGCTCCTGTGCCACCTCAGATGACAAGGCTTGCAAATGACGACCACCTCATCAGCGTGCATCGCCATGTACGAGGTCCAGTCGGGGAAGCCTTCTGGTAGCGC
The DNA here is from genome assembly GCF_023169965.1 of Anaeromyxobacter paludicola. Classification (NCBI taxonomy): domain Bacteria; kingdom Pseudomonadati; phylum Myxococcota; class Myxococcia; order Myxococcales; family Anaeromyxobacteraceae; genus Anaeromyxobacter; species Anaeromyxobacter paludicola. Next base: position 1,452,944 of record NZ_AP025592.1, read on the forward strand.
GTAGCGTTCTTTTTCATGGTGCACGGCGGCAGGTCGGCGTGGCGGGTCGAAGGAGATGCCGCACCACTCGCAGACTGGTGTCCGGGAGATGATTTCGGCTCGACGCCGGCGCCAGGCGACAAGCTGCCATGGCTTGGTCGTTGAGTGCTTGTTCCGGCACCTCCCGGCCCTCAGGGCCCATCCGCAGGTGGGGCACTTGGCCGTGGGCATCGGAGCTACCTCACACGATGTCGAATCAGACATCCGACCATCTTCTCTCCGACATCCGACAGCCCCGGAGAGCGCACCGCTCACCCCGCAGATGGATAGCGGCCAGGCAGTCCGCCTCTCCATCAACGAGCGTGAGCGGCCACAACAGGAGCCCGCTCGACGGCTGGCATCCGCTGGACCTTGACCTCGGCCGTGCCTCGCTCGTCACCGCAGCCGATGAGCGACGACCCGTGGAGGCGGCGTGGAGGCGGAAGCCACGATGCCGCCCGTGGGTGGCCAGCGGCAGGACCACGGCAAAGGTTGAGGGTACGCTAGGAGCATGAAGCTCCCTCTAGAACGCGGTGCCAAGTACGGACTCATCGGGCTCAACGCAACAACGAACGTCAAGGCTCCACTCGACCTCGGAAACGGGTTCTTAGCAGTCCCGGGCAATGCGTTGGACCTGCCTGACTACTGGCGGAAGTGGTTGGGAACCCTCCGCACGGACGAAATCCAAGAGGCGAGTCTGTTGCTCGTTGCGGTCGGGGCGAGCGAGCGCCCTAAGGTACTGGACCGCGAGAACGAGACGCTTACAAGTCGCGTGGACGCCCTCTTCTCCGGCCTGCTCATCGCTGCTCGGCCGAGCTTCGAGGGAACGGGTTCGCGCATCTCCGGAGCGAACGTCGATGGAACCATCGATGTGCGTAGCCTCGGCGAGACCGTCAGAGTCGTGCGCCCGGACGGGTTCGGGTGGGCGCACATCCACGAGGGGGAACTGCGGCGGGCTGCTGAACTGGCCCTCCGCATCGAAGCGTTCCACACCCAGCCACCAACCAACCGCTTCCTTCTCTCGCGCACCCTCGCGACGTTCTTCAAGGCGCTCACAGAGCGGGTCTTGGACGAGCGCATCCATCAGTTCGTGCGGGCTGTAGATGGCATCATCCGGTCGTCAGGCAACCGGGAGTTCCGGGATCGCTGCCGCACTCTCATGACAGGGGACACGGATGTCTGCCGCGAGCTTTACCTGATTCGGAACGCCACTGAGCACTTCCGCCACTGGTCTGCCGACCTTGAGCCGCAGCTACCACCTCGCGAGGACCTGCACCGCCTGTTCCGTCGAGCCCACGAATCGGAGGCGCTGGCGCGCTACGCGGTCACTCGCGTCCTGGACCGCCCAGACCTCTGGGGGACGCTTGCAGACGACCAGGTCACCGCGTTCTGGAATAAGCCTGAGGACGAGCGCATCGCGAAGTGGGGTGAGCGCCTCGACCTTGCCGCCGCGATGGAGGGATTCAACACTTGCTTCCTGCCTCCCATGGCTTGAGGCGTGACCGGATGTCAGTCGAGCGGCAGCGCGGACTCAGACGAGATGCTGAGTCCTCGAGCGACAGCCGCTCGCACCGCGCTGACAAGGTCTGGCTTGGAAGCGAACAAGGCCCCGAGCACGCGCCACTCATCGTCGCCGCGAGCGAAGGCAGCCAGAACGCCGCGTGCGAGGGCTCCTGCTGCCGGTGCCTCGGCCGTGATGGTCCCGGCCGCGACGAGCCTCCGAGAAGAGAGGTAGCGCAGCAGGTTGTCCCAGGCGTCCCGCACCGTTCTCGTCGGCTCGCCTCCGAAGTCGCCGACGAGGGGATGCGGCTCGAATGGCTTCGTGCTCGCCAGGGTCGCCGCCGCCAAGAACCGCGCACTCGCTCGGTCAGCCTCCACCCCGGAGTCCGGGCAGACCTTCGGAGCGATGCAGCACCGGTTCTCGTGGTGGCGCACGAAGTCGATGCGCGTCGCGGACGTGAGGGGGATGCTCCGCTCCACCATCACTTCTAGACAGACTTCTGGGTTCCAGAAGTGCTTCCCCGCCGCGTCCGTCACCCACGGACCGTCGCCCGCCGCCGGGTTGTACGGGATGAGCGTCGGGTCCCCGTCCCGGTCGTGAGTGGTGACAAGGATGCGTGTCGCGGTCGGCTTGTAACTTGTGACGGCCTCAACCCAGTAGTACTTCGCCCCGGCGACAAGCGTTGCCCAGTCGAAGCGGAAGCGGACGTTTCCGTACCGGAACCCCCCGGCGCCCGCCCAGTCGTTCGGAGACACCCAGACGACATGAATTCGCCTGGTGTTCAGCTTGCTGTGGTCGTAGACCGGGCCTGCCCGAAGCTGCCAGTCCCTCAGCAGCAGCGCCGCAGTGTCTAGGTGGGTGACGTGGGACACCCAATTCAGCGGCTCCGCCGGTCTGTAGGTGCTTGCTTTGTAGGAAGACCACTCAGGCATGGAGGCTCCGGGCGGACTTCCCCATGTACACCATGCTCACCCAGGTACGCCTAGCCCAGAATCGACCGATTCTGAGCATCGAGAACCGGCCGGCGAACACGGGCTTTAACTCGGTGCTCTTGCGGAGGGCGGCGGGTGGGGGTTTTTGAGCAGGGGTCCCCTGCGCCACCCGCCGGGCGGCTGCGCGACTTGCGCTCAGTGTCGGACCCCTCGGGCATGATGCCCCGACGCCCCGGAGCCTGCGAGAACGGAGGAACATCATGGCGACACAAGTAGCTACTGGTAGGCAAGTCATCAGCGGCCCGCTCCTCACGAGCGTGTCCGTGTACGACGTGGATGAGCGCCAGGAGCTGCTCCTCGACGTGCCGATGGCCTCGGTGCCTCGGGTCGGAGACATCGTGGAAACGGACAGTCACGGGGAGCGTTACGAGGTGGTGCGGGTGGTGTGGATTCCCTTGGGGCACAAAGCAGAGCTACACGTGCGCGCGGGCGGGGCGTAGGCCATGCCCGCCAAGTGCGATTGTGAGCGGTCGGTCGAGGGGAACTCCGAGCGCCACTCAGACGGCACCGTCACGTTCCACACGTTCGCCGGCTGCCTGCGCGTGAAGCCCTGCGAGCACATCAAGAAGCAGTCGGACATCTCGCTCATTGGCCCGGACGGTCGCTGCACGAAGTGCCCGCCAAAGGACTTCGAGACGCCCGCCTACTGCATGGCCTGCGGGAAGGACATGCGGACGAAGGGCGAGGACTTCGACCTCAACCGATACCGCGACCGTGACCGCATCCTGGTGTGCCGGCACTGCGGCGCCGAGAACGCTTATCGGCTCACCACGACCCCTGGTGTCCCCGGGCAGGCCATCGAGCTGCTCTGGGTAGTCAAGCCCAGGTAGCGACTAAGGCTTGCCAGACCGCGCAAGCTCGCTCACCTGGCAGCATCATGCCGATGCGCGAGCGGCGTGCAGGAACCGCTGCAACGTCGCGCGCGACACGCCCTTGCGCCGTGCCGCCTCCGCGACGGGGACACCGGCAAGTACGAGGTCGCGGGCGGCGTGCAGCAGGACCTGCGACGCTGGAGGGCGGCCAAGCCGCTTGCCTTGCCGGCGGGCCCGTTCCAGTCCAGCCTTGGTCCGCTCGATGAGGCGGGTCCGCTCCTGCTCGGCCACCCAGCCGAAGATGGCCACCAGAAGCGGCCGGGCCGGACCGCTCGTGTCCAGCCAGCCCTCGCGGACCGACAGCACCGGCACGCCGAGGCGGTCGAGTTCCAGCACGGTCTGGATGGCGCTGACCATGGAGCGGTGAAGCCGGTCGAGCCACCAGCAGCGGCGGACGGAGCGGTTGGTGTCGAGACAGCTCTCAGGAACGACAGCACCAGTTCCCCCAGCCGGCCGAGTTCCAGGACCCAGTCTGGATGGCGCTGGCCATCGAGCGGTTTCCCCGGCAGCTACAGCGCCTTCTTTAAGGACTTTGCCTGGGCTTCATTCTCCGCCTTGATGGCCTCCCGAGAGGCCTTCAAGTACTTGTCCCACAACAGGCGGTCCACGTAGGCCACTTCGCAATTCAGTTCAGGCGCGATTGGAGCAGACCCGTTTGAAATGACGATACGAACCGACCCCTGGTCACAGTAGGTCGCTCGCACTGGCATCTTCCGTTCAAGCGATGCGCTCGTCGCTTCATGCACTGAGCCCATCGTTCCGGTGCACTGTTCCTTCAGCGCACCCGCCACGATATCGAACGCCGCGGCCCGGTCAGCCGCATTCACGTCCACTGTCTTAGCAACGGCGAATATTTCTCCCGTCGACTTGAGCGCCATCGCATAGGCGGTGTGCCCAAAGTCATCCCACGACCGCGAGCAGTCGAGCGTGTACGCTGTAGCAACTCGCTGGTCCAGCGAGTGGAAGACTAAGTCCTTCCGGCGCAGACCCACATAGGCTCCCGCCTCAACAGGGAACAGCGCTTCCCACGGCGGACTATACCCGGTCAGAGCAATGGCCATATGCTCCCCGCCCTCTCGCCTGACACGGCACTTGAAACGTCTGGCCTTCAACTGCTCGACCGTAAGGCCCAAGGGCGCGGTTTTTTGGTCGAAGGTTCGGAGGCTCCTGAAGTCCACTGCGGCAAGAGACGCCACGTACGCAGCATGCTGTTGAAGCAGGCGTTCCTCTTCCAACCGGGCCTGTTCCTCCGCCGAGGGACCATGTTGTTGCGAGACAGGCGTTGCCGCCTCGCTCTTGTTCGGGCCACTTTCTCCCGAGCGACATGCAACCAGCAGCAGAGCAAGAAGGACACGCCACATATTCGTGTTCACACTATTCACCGAAGACTTTCGCTAGCGGCGCGAATCTTTATTTAACACCCTCTGCAACTCTTTCTGCGAATCCATGAACAGTCGCGCGCTCTCCTTGTTCTCCTCCTGAAATGCAACAAGGTTGCTCGCCGATTGCTTGCGCAAGCCATCCAGCATGAGTTGGCCAGCGCGCGAAGACGACCGAAACGCCGCCACCACCTTCAAACGAAACGGCTCAAGCCCGCGTGGCGCTCGCGCATTCCCGAAAACTTCGAGATTTGCCTCAGCAACCGACTTGAATTCTGCGGCCTGCGACATGCAGTCGAGCCAGGGGCTTTTTGATTGCTGCATGCAACTGGTGACGTCTACAGCAGCAGCGCTTATCCGATCCATGGCTTCTGTAGTCTGCGAGATGAACTGCTGCTCCCTCTCGCTGAGTGCCGCGCGCGCTGCTCTCGGCAGCAGTACTACACCGGTGCAAAGCAGCAAGACTGCCCAGCCCTTCCGCTTCATGGCGACCTCCCCTCCCTTAGCGCCGTTCGTAACTGGTCGAGTCCGCCCAACAGGGCTCCGATGACTGCATGCTCCCGAAGCGACCTTCTCACCTGCCCGCCCCGACCTTCAGGTCCCGACCCTGGCTTCGATGTCGGCGGCGATGCGCCTCCCACGCAAGCGATGATGCTCACCGCCGGCAAGCCAGCACGACGCTGTCCGAATCCAAAAAGTCGACGAGCGCAGCAGTGTCTGGAATCGCACAGCCCTCGTGAATCTGCCGGGCCCAGTCCAAGTCTACCCTGTTCGCGGCGCAACGACAGAAGTAGTCAACGTCGAACTCCGGCGCCTTCCCACCAAATATCCGGTTCCCGACGTACAGCCCTGCGCAATTCTGTGCGAAAATGCGTCTCATCTTCTCATCCGGGCATTTCGCACGAGCCTGCTGCCGCGCCTTGTCCTTCGCGGCCTTGACCTTTGCTTCTGTGCCCGCCGCCTGAGCGTACTTCTCCATCAGCGGCCCGGGGTCCATGTCGAATTTCTGGCCCACCTCGGCAGCGAGAATCTCGACATGGTCGGCAGATTGCCCGTCGTAACGCCTTTTTGAGTAGGCCACGATTAAAGTTGCCGTCGCGTACCGGTACTTTCCTCCTTCGAGTTGGTTGTTTACAGCCTCAAAGAACGGGCGCGCCCACGACCTCGCTGCATATCCATACAGTTGGTCCGAACCAACTCGTCCGTCATCGAGGGCGGGCCGCATTTCAAACGCGAAGTGTGAATTTCGGGTATCACGATAACCATAATTGAAGTAGTCACTTGGCTTCACGGCCACGAACACCAGCGTTGGCTTCTCAAGGTAGCTGGGGGGGTCAGCCTTGATGACTGACAGCTCTGTCGGCTGCACCTTCCATGTCGTCGGCTGCGGGGGCGTTGGCTGTGCTCCGGGGTCGCTCTTTGCCTCGGGGGACCCCGACTGCGGGCAGGTCTTCGCGAGCACATCCTGGCCTGCACCGGCTTCCTTCAGGCGAGTCAGTCCCTCCAGGGAACAGAGTGCCGGGCCCTGTCCCGCCGATTGCTGTGGCTTCTTGCACGCCATGATGACGCCAAGCATTACGATTGACAGCACACCGAATCGCATCTGACTTACTCCTCCGTTGGACACGAGGCGCTCTTCTGGAAGTACCGTCCGGTTTCAACGCCGGTAACGCCATCGGCGCCCCTTCACCTGAACCAAGTCAACCACGTAGGTTACATCGCAGCCTGGTGCCTCTTTCGTCCGAGCTACCCGGGCAACCTTCAGAGCCGCCGGCGCGATGGCGTGATTGGGCGCACCCCGGACGGCAGCGTCACGCGCCGCAGCGACAGCATCGCGCTGGCTTTGGTCTCGGCCACCGGCAACCCAGCGCCGACCATGTCGCGAGCGGCGTGGAGCATGGCGACCAAGGTCGCGTGGTGCTCACCACTGTGGCCAGATTCTGTGCGTTGCCGATTTCTGTTCCATGCCTTCACCAGGCTGGAACGTGTGGCCGCAGTGCTTGCAGGCCGTGGCCTTCCTCTTCACGTGTTCAGCGCACGCTGGACAGACCTTGCTACCCTTGGGCGAGAGGCGGGTCCCCAAGTACAGCATGGCGATGGAGACCGGCAAAGTGGCCAAAAGCGAAACCGCAGCCCTGAGCGAACGTTCGCTGTCAGGAAACAACAGTCCGACGAGGCTCGCCGTCCCCAGCGTGGCCGCCCAGCAGTAGACGAACCCGAGTAGGCGACCACGAGCGAACCACCAGTAGAGCCCGACGACAAGCACCGGGCCGAACCAGACCCATAGCAACCCCCCATCGACCTCCAGCATGACTGTCCCCTCCCACGACGCAGTGTACGTGTACCTGAGTGTGTACCGGCTGGAAATGTAGTCAGTCAAGCAACCGGGCTACTTACAGCCCGGTTATTGTTCGTCCCGGTCAGCTACCGGCGTCAGGATGGTCGGCGCCCCGGTCCTCACCTACCTCCAGTTCATCGGCTCCAACGTGCAGCGGCTCCGGGCGCGCAAGGGTCTCACTCAAGAAAAGATGGCCGAGGCGGCCGACTTGGACGTTCGCTTCCTGCGGCGGGTGGAGCGCGGCTCGGTGATGCTGCGGTTCGACACCTTCGTCCGGCTGGCCGTCGCTCTGGACGTTGAACCTGGGGTGCTGCTTCGGCGGGTCAAGGTTGCGCCCGCCAAGCCCGGGCGGCCTCGGCGGCCGCGCCCCACGACCAGGTAGCGGCCTCACTTCTGACGTGCCGAGCCCCTGGCGCGGTCGGGGGATGGTGGCAGCACGACGTCTCGGTCCTCCCCTCCCCTGATGCCGTCCAGGGCCGCGTTGTGAGGTGCCCAGAGAACAGCAGGGTCGAGGTGGCCGCCCACGGCACGGCCCAGGTCACGTAGCCGGCAGCCGACCAGCGCCAGCACGGCCAAGACCTGATGCTCCGCCCTGCCATCCAGGTCAGCCGACCCGGCTTCGACCAGTGCGGCGGCGGCTTCGACGGCGTGCTGAAGAGTCAGCAGTTCGTAGCCCACCGAGATGGCCTTCTGGTCACCTCTCGACACGGCCCGTGGCTGCTTCATCCACACTCCTCGACGACTGTCTCCACCTCGCAGACGGAAGTTGGCAAACACCTGCGCTGGAGTACGCTGAGCGGCTTGGTGCGGATGACCAGGCGCGGCGAGCCGTCTGCCATCCACCGCACGACCACGCCCAGCACCCAGGGCGCGCCACCTAGCGTGCTGGTGACGAAGTCGCAACCAAGCAGAGCGTTCCGGTAGGCAGCCAGGTCGAAGACCACGGCCGGCTTCCTGAGCCGGCTTGCCTCGGCGTTCGGTCCGTCCATGGTCAGGCGCCCCTCTCGGCTTCGACCAGGAAGTTGTCAGGGTTGTCGAAGAAGCCTTCGCAGTCCCGTCGACTCACGACCGCGTGCGGGTTCCCCAGCACCAGCCACTTCAGCACCCGGACCATCGCCATCGGGGCATCCGGGTCGGCCGGCGCGATGCGCATCGGCATGAGCAGGTCGAAGCAGCAGTCGGTCTCAGCCTGGGAGAAGCGGCGGTGGCTGGACAGCTTGCGGTCACTCTTCCGGACCACCGAGTGGCCGCCGTACTGACCGTCCGGAAGGAGCCGGTAGAAGACCACCACGTCCACGTCCTCGCCGTCCTGGACCGGGGCGCGCACCCGGGCCGCCAGGCGGCAGACCTCGCGAGCCTGGTCGAGCAGCGCGCCCTGAAGCTCGCCGCGCTCGACAGCCTGCACCACGTAGCCTGCGTCCTGCAAGAACACCTCGGGCAAGCTCTTGCCCTGATGCGGCCCGCTGGTCAGCAGCAGCCATTCCATCCTGACCTCCTTGTCGGGTTGGACTGCCGGACGAAGAGACCACTCCCGGTCTCGACCTGGTCCCAGGTCGCCGCCTGCTCACAGACCCAGGCTTCCAGGTCCCGGAGCAGCGCGAGGCCACCACGGCCGCACTCTTGCGGCGGCTGACCCTGCACCAGGTACGTCAACCGGACGAGGTCCTGCTCCGAATCGGTCTGGATTCTCCACACGGCCATGCACCACCCCGTGCCCGGACCAAGGCCCGAGCGTTGGACGTTGACGAGCACCGAGCCTGGTGGCCCGGGACTACGGTCTGCTGCTGGTGCTGGGGGTCATCGGCGTCTCCATCGCTAGCGGCTGAACCACATCGCCACGGTGCTCGTGGCTGTTGGTGGGGGTCATGGCGCCGCTCCGCTCGCCCCGTCTCGATGGTTGAGCAACGTCTACCAAGTTCTGGCCTCAGCGTCGTTGACGGCCATCAGCGGCCGAGGACCAGCCCTGGACTTCATCCCGGCGAAGGCCAAGTCGCTCCGGGAGGTCCGATACGGGTAGTATCACCCACCGATGGACATGGTCCCTCCGCGCTGGTTCAGGGCACTTCGTCCTTCGCCACCATCGAGGTGGCCAAGACGTTCAAGGGGGCCAAGGGGGCCGACGTGGAGGAGGTGCTGACCACGCTGGCCGCACTCGACATGGCGATGTCGTTCAAGGCCGACGCAGTCAGGCGTTGGTGCGGAGCCGCCCGGATGGCGGGTTGAGGAGGTGACCAAGCATGCCGGGTCGTTCTGTGAGGCTGTTCCTCGTTGATGGCACGCCGCAGGGGATGCGTACCGCCGAGGTGGGGAACTGGACCGGTCTTGCGCTTTTCTGCCCCCGGACCGACTTGGTCGCACTCGGCAAGCGCGATGAGGTGCGTCGTGCCGGTGTGTACATCCTGGTCGGACCGTCAGAAGCCATCGGCTCGCGATGGAGGGTGTACGTGGGGGAGGCCGACGATGTCTGGGCCCGGTTGCAGTCTCACGACAGCAAGAAGGACTTCTGGAACTGGGTGGTCTTGTTCGTCTCAAAGGACCTGAACCTGACCAAGGCTCACGTCCGGTGGCTGGAAGCCAAGCTCGTGCAGGAAGCGAAGGCAGCGAAGCGCGCCGACGTCGAGAACGGGGTCGAGCCCGGCGGCGGGCACCTCCCGGAAGCCGATGCTGCTGACATGGAGAGCTTCCTGGACAACGTGCGCCTCCTCCTGCCGGTCCTCGGCATCGACGTGCTGGCCCCCGACCTCCACGGCTCAGGCGCAAGTGGGCTGACGTTGGAGTTGGCGTGGGACGGCGCCGCAGCGGAGTGCATCGTCCGGGACGGCCAGTTCATCGTGAAGAAAGGCTCGACGGCGCGGACGAAGGAAGTGGGCTCGCTCGGAGACAGCTACCGTGCACTTCGGCAGAGGCTGAAGCATGTCGGGGTGCTCCAGGCCGGCGTTGACGGACTCCTCCTCTTCACCAGTGACTACACCTTCGACTCCCCTTCGGCAGCGGCTGCTGTGGTCACCGGGACTGGGCTGAACGGCCGAGCGCACTGGAAGGTGAAGGGCCAGGGCATCTCGTACAAGGAATGGCAGGAGCAGCAGGTCGACGTTGCGGCTGAACCCGGGCAGTTGGGCAGGTAAGGCTCGGACAGGCGCGCCCGCACCTGCACAAGTTCGTCCAGGAACGCTGGTTAGGTGGACCAGACATGAGTCCGAACGAGGAACTACTGACCCAGGTTGAGTCGCTCCGGAACGTCCTGGTCTCGTGCGCGACCGGGGGAGCGTGGAGCACGGACCAGTACAAGAAACTGCGGAGAGAACTGCTGGCAGTTCCTGCAATGAAGCGACTGCTCCCCCGTTTTGTAGCGGCGTGCTACACGCTGGACGATTTCTGGGGGTTCATCAAGCCGAAGTTCAACCACTACCAGGAGCGGCGGGAGTTCCTGCGCACTGAGTTCACACCGGCGCTGGACTACCTGGAGGCGCAGCAGGGCGCGCCTGCCGACGAGCCCATCACCTCGTCCTTGAAGACCTTCGCACCGGCGGACATCAACGAAGTCTGGCAGAAGGCCCTCGACCGGCGAGAGGACGACCCGGAGGGCGCCATCACGGCGGCCCGCGCACTTCTAGAGACCACCTGCAAGCACATCCTCGACCAGCAGGGGGCCGAGTACGACGAGGACGATGACCTACCGAACCTCTACCGGGCGGCGGCCCAGACGCTGAACCTCGCGCCCGAGCAGCATCACGAGGAGGTCTTCAAGCGCATCCTGGGGGGCTGCCAGAGCGTGGTGAACGGGCTCGGCACACTGCGGAACAAGTTGAGCGACGCTCATGGACGGTCACCGCTCCGCACCCGCCCGGCTCCACGCCATGCGGCGTTGGCTGTTAACCTGGCCGGCAGCGTGGCGATGTTCTTGGCCGAGACCTTCCAGGCGAAGAACCGGCCGAAGTAACTGGCCGTCGTCCGCCCCCCTTCGATTCTCCGCCCTGCGTGCCCTCAGGAACCCTGGGCCCCTCCAGGCGCTTCTGCCGGTCGGCGCGCTGCCTCGGGGCTACTACACGCCGCTCGGGGCACTGGCACGGGACGAGGAGGAGGGCGTCAACCTCGGCGAGGTTCTCGGGCTGTTGGAAGTAAAGAGGACTCCAGACGGCCACATCGAGTCCTACTTGTGGAAGCTGGAGGAGGAAACGAAGAAGGAAGAGAACGCTGCCTCAGCGTCCCTCGCCACCCTGGGCGACGACGGGGTCTAGAGGCACGCCCGTTCCACCTCGCCCGGCTCTTGGAAGCCAGCGAAGCGACACCCGGGCCACGTGCTACTACTCCCACGTGTTCACCCTACGCTGCACCAGGAAGCTCCTCGACCGCCTGGGCTCGACGCCGGTGCTCAGTGAGGTCGAGCCGACCACGCTGCTCGGCGACTGGTACGCCAACCTTCTCTTCCGCCCGCGCGGTCAGGTTGTCCTGTTCGTCAACGAGCGGTCGTTGCTTCCAGTGCTCGTTCAGGCCGCCCCCGCGAGCAGCCTGCTGACTAGGTTCCCGGCCGCCGCCATCGGCATGCTCCTTCGTCTCGGCGCCCCGGCAGCCATCGTCGAGGCCGAGACGATGGAGATGGCAGACGTGTGCATCGGCAAGACCCTGAGCCGTCAGGTCCTCGGGTCAATGAACGACTTCGCCTACCTCTTCGAGGGCTACGGTAGGGAGCCAGAGGCCCTGACCGACATCGCCTTGAAGCTCGCCCAGGCGCCTTGCAGCCCCCTTGGTATGAAGCGGCCGGCAGACGTGGTGCTGGAGATGCTGGTCGGCGCCAAGTAGACAACAGCGCGTGGGTGGTCCCTCGAGCCGCAAGGCGGCGCGTGACCTCAGCCAGCCGTGAGGGCCGGGTAGCGTTGCCTCAAGCACGTGACGTCATGGTGGCTAAGGTTCCACTCCCTCCAAGCACTTCCAACTTGGACCCGGAACGGTTGGAGGGAGTGGAACTAAGCTATCCGGACCGCCGTTCTGCAAGCAGCCATCACATCACCCTTCATAATGGCGATTGGGTAGTCATCCAATCGTTCCAACCCCTCCGCGTGACCGACCTGAGCCGGTGAACGACCGGGCTCCGGTCCGGAAGTGGGTATTTCTTCTGTTACAGTAGATGCAAGGGAGTCGAGGAACTCTCCCTTCCAAACAGAACCCACAAGCACTCGCGAGCTACCGCTCGCACGAAGGAATTCTCATGCAATTACTTACAGAAGCGCACCGTAGTCACTTGGCCGCCAGCGGTCTCACCTCTGACACTATCGAAAAGTCCGGCATCTACTCCGTCCTTGACCGGGCGGAGTTCCTGCGGCTGGCCAACCTTCCTGAGAACGCCTACGCCAACATCCCGGCGCTGGCCTTCCCCTACCCTGGGAGCCCCGGGTACGTACGCCTGCGCCCGGACTGCACCACACGACCGAGCCCGAGCTACCGGGTCATCTCACACGACCACCAGTACAGTCGGAACCCTGAGCAGCAGACCATCGAAGGCCCGAAGTACCTCTCTCCTCGCGGCTCCAGCCAGAAGCTCTACAAGCTACCGGACCTCTGCCCAAAGATTCTCGATGAAGAGACTCCTCTGTGGTTGGTGGAGGGGGAGAAGAAGACCCTTGCTGCCATCCAGTCAGGGCTGGCATGCATCGGCGCGCCTGGGGTGGACTGCTTCGGCAACCCGGCAGCCCGCTGGGCGGCCAAGGGAAGCGGCCAGGACCGGAGAGTTCTCCATTCCGACTTCGCCGACGTGCCCCTGGAGAAGCGCAAGGTCATCATCTGCTTCGACTCGGACCTCGACCAGAAGGCGCCGGTGCTGCAAGCAGCCATCCGCCTCGCGCAGATGCTGGAGGAGGAGGGGGCCGACGTTCACCTGGCCTATCTCGAGCCGGCTTCGGAAGGCAGCAAGCAGGGCCTCGACGACTTCCTGGCCTCGCTTCCGGAATCGGAGCGGCAGGGGCCAGCCCCTCTCAGGCGGGTCGAAGAGTCGGTGCGGCCGTTCAACGTCGTCGAGTGCCTCGAGTCGTTCCTGGCCGAGCGCTGGCCAGACCTGGATGAGCAGCAGCGGGAGACCGAACTCCAACGAGCGGTGCGCCTCGCCTGCTACCTCATGAAGAAGCGCGACCTGGCGAGCTTTCTGAAGCGGTGCTCCCAGGAGCTTGGGGTTCCGCTGCGCCGGGTCGAAGAGTTCGTGGTGCAGCCCGAGAAGGAGCGGGGCGGGCACGACCCTCGCACTTGGGTAGCCGAGTGGATGGCCAGGAACAACGTGACCTGCGTCTTTCGGAACTGCGCCGAGCAGTTCCAGCGGGATGGCCGGGCAGTCGAGGCTGAGGTGCTGCGCCGACTCATGGTCCTCGACAGCGTCACCTACGGAGGCCCGCAGAGGCTGAGCATCGACGACGCCTTCTTCGTCTGGACAGTTGGCGCCCGGGACCGCGCCGTCGCCGACCTGCAAGCTCGGCTGAAGCACCTCCCAGAGACCGGCGACTTCACCCTGCGCTCCTACGTCCGCGCCCTCACCGGGAAGGAAGACCCCCTGGACGTGGCCGTCCTCGCCCACTTCATCTGGCAGGTGAAGCGCAAGGTCTTTGACATGCCGGTGGAGCACCACCTCATGCCCATCCTGTTCGGAGCACAGCGGGCCGGCAAGTCGGAGGCAATCCGGAAACTTCTCGCCTTTGTAGAGCAGTTCAAGGATGAACCCGGTGACCTCACCATCGTCGCGGACGAGCGCCAGGCCTTCAGGTTCGCCCGGGCCTACGTGGTCTTCTTCGACGAGATGGCCAAGGCCAGCAAGACAGACCTCGACGCGTTCAAAAACCGCATCAGCCAGCCGGACGTGGGCTGGCGTGTCCTGGGCAGCAACCTGCGCCAGACAAGCCCCAACCGCGCAACCTTCATCGGAGCGAGCAACACACCTCTTGAGAACCTCATCGTAGACACTACCGGCATTCGCCGGTTCCACCAGGTCAACTGCTCCAACCCCATCGATTGGAACGCCGTCAACGCCATCGACTACCAAGTGCTCTGGAGCAGCGTTGACGAGAACGGCCCCGCGCCGGTCAAGAGCGTGCTGGACCAGCTAGCGGCACGGCAGGAGGAGATGAGGGTGAAGGACGCGGTCGAGGAGTTCTTGGCTGCGAAGTGCGAACTCAGCGAGGAGTGGACCACCGCCCACAGGGTCTTCGATTCATTCAAGGAGTTCCTGGAAAGGGACAACCACCCGAAGACCTTCTGGACCTCTGCCAGGTTTGGCAGGCGCCTCACCGAGCTTTTGGGCCAGGAGCGCAAGAAGACCTCCAACGGTGTCTGGTACCAGGTCGAAATCAGGGGTAGCACGGGCATGCGGGAGAACATCGACCGCTTCTTGGCCATGCGGCCCGCCAACCGGCCGATGCCCGGGGAAGTGAAGATTCCTGCCTGACCCACCTATTTTTCGTGGCCAGTACGTCCGGACGACTCTGGACGTACTGGCCCATGCCGGAAGAAGGGAGCGAGGCGGCGGAACACGGCGTGCTGGGCGGAGATGAAGCGCCACCCAAGCTGTGAAAAAGGGACCTCGCCCTCGACCCTGGTCAGCCGCCTTGTTCCAAGTGCTTAGCCCCATGACCATGGGCTTGTGAGAACGGGTCCCTTCCCGTACACCATCGCGATGGGAACCACGCCTAACAGGATGCGGGTCTGCCTGTACCACCGGGTCTCGACGCTGGACCAGAACCCGACCCTGGCACGCGAGGAGCTTCAGGGTGCCGCCGCCCGCCTGGGCGGCGAGGTCGTGCTCGAGGTGGAGGAGACGGGCAGCGGGGCGCGGAACGACCGCCCCGGCCTCCAGAAGCTCATGGACGCCGCTCGACGCGGCAAGCTCGATGCCGTGGTCGTTTGGAAGCTGGACCGCTTCGGCCGGTCGGCGCTCGACGTGCTCGCCAACATCCGGGACCTGGACGCCGCTGGTGTCCGGTTCCTTGCCATCACCCAGGGCATCGACATCCGGCCGGGCGGCGACGCGATGTCACGCCTCATGCTGACGATGCTCGCGGCGGTGGCCGAGTTCGAGCGGGACCTCATCCGTGAGCGCACCCGGCTCGGCATGACGAAGGCGCGGGCCGCAGGCAAGCACATCGGCCGACCGCGTGCCGCCGGGCCGAGCCGGGCCGAGGTTGAAGAACTTCGTCAGGCGGGTCACTCCTGGCGCGAGGTAGCGAAGGCCCTCGGGTGCTCGACCTGGGCGGCCCGGCAGACTTGCGTGACAGGGAGCCCTACTCGACCAGGCTGAGCTTGGTGATGATGCCGGTGGCGGACTCCACGAACCGGACGCGCAGCCCGATGAAGGGAGCCATATCCAGGCAGCCGTCGGGCTGCGGGACCGCGTACTTCTCTGTCAGAGCGTTCACGACGGCCGGGGCCACGAGCAGGTTGACTCGGCAGCCATCGTCCAAGTGCAGGGCGATGGCCGCTCCGTTCTGGTCCCCGATGTACCGCAGCACCGTCCCCGTCGCTTCGCGCACTGGTCCTCCTCTGGGCGAACCTTGCGTGAGAACGCCCGCCGGATGCTGGGCCTGCCGTACTGGACGTTGGCGCCCCTACCTCGGATGCCCTGGCCTAGCCAGCGGTGAGCAGCGAACGCTGCCGGGGCTCGACGGTCGTCGGCCTCCACTCTGCGACATCCGCTCCGGCTTCCGTGAACCGCTTCGTCGCCACAGCCAAGGCCTCGGCGCAGATGTCTGCCCCAGCGAACGACCTCTTGAGCCGGAGAGCCGCAACTCCCGAGGACCCCGAGCCCATGAAGGGGTCGATGACCAACTCGCCGGGCTGGGTGCTCTGGTTGATGAGCACCTCGCTCACCTCGACCGGCTTCTCGGTCGGGTAGCCGTTGTAGATGCGTGGGCACTCGATGATGTCGGGGACTCCGAGGTCGTTCAGCTTCCGCTTGCCCTTCTCGAAGAACAGGATGAACTCGTACCGAGAGCGGTAGTGGTAGCCCATCCCGATGCGCTTCTTGTCCCAGACCAGGGGCTTCCAGAACTTGAACCCGGCGGCCTCGGCGAGCGGCTTTGCTACGAACGCCGTCTCCTGGTCACAGAACAAGTAGAAGTGCCTGTCCTTTCGGAGCACCCGGTAGGCCTCGCTGAAGAGGTCGGGGAACCGGGAGTTCGGAAAGATGGAGAACCAGTCGTTGCTGGACGCCTTGCTGTGCTTCAGCCGGGTTGTCGTTCCGATGGCGCGGTGCTTCTCTAGAGACTCGTAGGCGGGGTCGGTGACGATGAGGTCCACCGAGCCGGACGGCATCGAGCGGAGCCACTCGACGGCATCGACCTGCGCGAGGCGGGCTGTGGGCGTGTTACTTGCCATGCTGTAGTGGTACCGCAGCCCCCTGACAGTCGGCTGATGAAGAAGGCCCCCTAGAACTCGCCGTAGGGGTAGGCTGAATGGTCCCCAGAGCCGGAGTCCGTGCATGCCAAAGACGTCAGCACCATGCCCGTTCTGTCCCGAGCCGCTCAACAAAGGTACCGATGGTCTGTTCCTGGACACGAGAGGCAACGTTGTCCATGACTGGCACGAAGCCGTCGGAGGATGGAAGACGTGCCCCACTTGCTCGAAGATAGCGAAGAGGCACGTCTTTCTTCCCTTCCCTAAGGCGTTCGGTCGTCGGGGCATTAGAAAACATTCCAGCGGCAAGATTGAGCCCGAGAACAACTGTTCGCGTCATCGGGTCTATCGGGATGGCGAACAGGTGCATGCCGAGCAGCGCAACCTAGACCCAGACCAGTGGGAGTGCAGTGGGGCGGGAGTAGTTCGGAGAGGCGCTTCCGTCCCTGTTCCAGCCCCTAGCATGCCACTCATCCGGCCAGGAGGGCGTCACGACGGTTTTGATGATTTCCCCTGGAGCGAGGAGGCTGCCAAGGGAGCGGTGCGGTTCCAGGCGGGGACGGTATTCGACCCAGAAGGCGAACGACGGCTCATCACGCACTTCCTGCACGAACGCAATTCTCAGGTCAGGCCCCAGTTCATCGCTGCTCGGGAGCGTGAGGGGATTCTTGTATGTGACGCCTGCGGCGTGGACCTAGCAGGCCGATATGGCAGCGGTTTCTCCAAGGTCTTCGAGGTGCACCATACGATTCGGGTCTCCCTTGGACGCCAGGAGACGAGGATGCAGGACCTTGCACTCCTGTGCCCGACTTGCCACCGGGTTGCCCACTATCAGATGGCCGAGCCTCGTCGGCCTGAAGACATCAAGCGCCTCGTCAACCGCCAGCGACGGTGACGTTTGTTCCGCCTACCTTCGAGTACGGGCATCTCCCCGGCGACTGCCTTCCGAACACTCGACGCCGCCGCGAGCAGCCACGGCGCCAGGCTCGGGGACAGGACTGGTCCGCATAGCAGCCGATTTCATCGTCTAGGCCAGAACTGCACCGGCCCGAAGCTCAGAACCGCCCCAGGAACCCGCCGCCCGTCCAGAGCCCTACCTGGCCAGGCTCAGTACGGGTGACCCCGTACTCGGCGATGGCTACCGCCTCCTGCAC
Source organism: Anaeromyxobacter paludicola (assembly GCF_023169965.1). Taxonomy (NCBI): domain Bacteria; kingdom Pseudomonadati; phylum Myxococcota; class Myxococcia; order Myxococcales; family Anaeromyxobacteraceae; genus Anaeromyxobacter; species Anaeromyxobacter paludicola. The sequence goes on from NZ_AP025592.1 coordinate 1,470,564, forward strand.
TGGAGTCTCTTCCAGAGCCTGTGCCGGCTCACCATCCGCCGGCTCCACCGCCGAGAGGTCGTCGAAGAAGGACCATCGCCGCTTGCGCAGGGTGGGCTCAGGGTTGACCTGAACCGCCTGATGCTCCACGCCGGTCGCGACCTTCACCGGCTCCGACGTCAGCATGCCTCTCTCAACCTGGGTCTCTTCATGATGCACCTCCACGCCGGCTCCCAAGCTGATTGCCGGGCGGCATGCCGGAGCGGCTGAGCAAGGCTCGCTCACGGTCACCGGCTGGAGACCGTGGTGCTTCGGCACCTCCTGCTCCGTCCCCATGCCGCCCAGCATGTCGCCAGGGCTGGAGACCGGGAGAGGCATGGCGGCGATGGCGGCCTCCATGCCGGTCGGGAGCGCGGCAGTGCCGGTGTCCTCCCTGTCGTCTCCGACATCGACGTTGCCCCCCTGCCCGCACCGGGAAGACCCCAAGGTCTCCAGTGCCGCCCGGCATGCCGCCAACCCGGCGAGTGCAGCATCCAGTCGCGCCTCGAACTCGACCAGCCTTGCCTGGAGCGCCTCGACCGTGCCGTCGAGCGGCACGCCCGCATGCCGGGGCGGCACGGCCGACCGTTCCTCGCCCAGGTACCGGGCCCGCCACAGTCGCAGCGTACGCTCGCCGATGCCCACCGAGGCGGCGTACTCCCGGGCCGTGCAGGCATGGGGATTCCATCCCGTCGCCAGCCGGCGGCGGGTCTCGTCATCGAAGGCCTTCATGGCAATCAGTAGATTGCCGCTGAGGTCGAGCGGCATGCCGGCCTTGAGCCAGTCGGCGTGAAGACAAGCGGTCTGGCTTGCCGAATCTAAAGCCGCCCCGGGGGCATAGACCGGGAAGTCCTCTGTGCTCTGTTACAGGACTAGTATGGCACCACCGACCAACAACAACACCAGTCCGGCCGTCCGCAGCGCGCAGCCGCACTGTGTTGAGTACTCTCTCGACCGTCACCTCCGTGAACTCGTTGACGAGCGCCTCGAAGCTAGAATCGACGACCTCGCCGCACGTCTCTCCGAGCTTCTCGGACGTCAGCCCACTCGGCGCTCGGACCCCCTGCTCAGCGTGAGCGAGGCCGCCGAGTACCTCGGCCTCAGTACCGGCACCGTCTACAAGCGTGCCGAGGCGGGAGTGCTGCCTTGCGTCAAGGATGGAACCCGGCTGCTGTTCCGGCAGGCAGACCTCGACCAGTACATCGAGGGCAACGCCAGGTCTCGGACGCGCACCGCGCAGGCGGCCGGCTTGGCCAGGTACGCACTACGGCCTGCGCCCACCCCATCGACTCTCAGTGCACGACGTGCTAGAATGATTGATGTTCGGCCGCTGCTTTCTAAGCTGCCGGCGAACCAGCCCGAGGGTGAATCCTCCGGGGAACCCCAGTCCAACTAGGGAGACCCAGCGTGCCTCGAAAGCAACGCCGCCGCGCTCATGGGCAGGGGACGGTCATCCAGCGAGGGCCCAGGAACTTCTGGATTCGCTGGAGAGAGAACGGGGTCCAACGGTTCGACAAGGGCTACCTGACCCGAGATGAGGCTGAGGCAGTCCTCGACAAGATTGTCTCGGACATGAAGGCCGGGAGGGCAGGCCTGCCACCGGACCCGAAGACCCTGCCGACCCTATCCGTCCTGGCTGAGGACTGGCTCAAGCGACGCAAGCTCACGCACCGCGCTGCCGGCAACGATGCCTGCCGCTGGAAGAAGCACCTCAAGCCCTTCCTCGGCCAGTGCCGGCCCCCTGAGGTCAACTCCGCCCTCCTCCGTCGCTTCGTCGAGACCAAGCTGGCCGAGCATCTCAACCCGGCCACCATCGGGCACTGCATCCGACTGCTCTCCACGTTCTACAGTGACCTTGTCGAGCGAGGCCTCGTGTCGGCCAACCCGGTGCGCAGCCTGCCTCGGTCCACCCGGCGGCTCTACCGCCCGACCCACGACCCCCGGGACACGCCGTACATCGAGCGCCTTGGCGACGTCGCGCGGGTGGCCGAGAAGCTATCGGAGCCGTACCGGGTCATGTTCTTGGTCGGTGCCTTGGCGGGCCTTCGTCCCGGCGAGATTCGCGGCCTACACTGGGACGACGTGGACCTGGTCACAGGGAACATCCGGGTCTGGCGTCAGGCTGCCAACGGGAAGCTGGGGCCAGTCAAAGACGACGAAGCTCGCGTCGTGCCTATCCAGACGGCTCTTCTCCCCGTCCTGCGGTCATGGAAGGAACAGTCGGGTGGTCTGGGGCTGATGTTCCGGCCGGTCTGCGCGGGCCGTGGAGGGCGTCCGGGGCGACCGGCCTCCTTCATCCGCGAGCACACGCTGCTGAACCACATCTCCAAGGCACTGAAAGCCTGTGGGCTGCCCGACCTCACGTGGTATCAAGCCACGCGGCACACGTTCGCCAGCCAGTGGGTCCTGGCGAACGGGTCCATGGAGAAGCTGGCGCTCATGCTCGGCCACTCCTCGACCGAGGTCACCCGCCGCTACGCCCACCTGAAGGCAGACCTCTTCGGCCCCTCCGAGCGGGGTCTGCTTGCTGTCGAACTGGAAGCTGGGGCGAAGGTGCTGCCACTCGTTCAGCCCCCTCTTCCCGGTACACTTAGTTACACTGGAGTAACGGTCGAGGGTTCGACTCGGTCGGAACCCGACAAATCGGCCGCAGATTCAACAACTTGGGGCGCTAGCTCAATGGTAGAGCATCGGCCTTTTAAGCCGGTGGTTGTGGGTTCGAGTCCCACGCGCCTCACTCTCTCCGTCGCCGGCCCGCCCGGCGGTCAGCGCCGCAGCGCCGCGCCGACCCGGAGCAGCCGGCAGACGCGCGCCGCCGCCGCCTCGATGAGCGAAGGCCCGCGCGCCACGCACTCCTCGAGCGACATGGGCTGGGGCACGATGCTCGCGAGGGCGTCGATCCCGCGCGCGAGGACGTCGTCGGCGCCGTCCCCCAGGCCGCCCGAGAGGCAGATCACCGGCACGCCGTGCCGCGCCGCCACCGCGGCCACGCCCACCGGCGCCTTGCCCATGGCGGTCTGGAAGTCGGTCCTCCCCTCCCCGGTGACGACGAGGTCGGCGCCCTGCACGAGCGCCTCGAACCCGGTCGCCTCGAGGACGATCTCCACCCCCGGCCTGAGCCGCGCCGGGGTGAACCAGAGGAGCCCGGCCCCGAGCCCGCCCGCGGCGCCGGCGCCGGGCAGCCCGGCCACGTCGCGGCCCGTCGCCGCCCTCGCCACCTCGGCGTAGCGGCCGAGCGCCGCGTCGAGCTCGGCCACCATCTCCGGGGTGGCGCCCTTCTGCGGCCCGTAGACCGCCGAGGCGCCGCGGGGCCCGATGAGCGGGTTGTCCACGTCGCAGGCCACCAGGAGCTCGGCCGAGGCGAGCCGCGGGTCGAGCCCGGCGAGGTCGATCCGGTCGAGCCGGGCCAGCGCCGCCCCGCCCTCCGGGAGCTCCGCGCCGGAGGCGTCGAGGAAGCGGGCCCCGAGCGCCCGCGCGAGCCCGGTCCCGCCGTCGTTGGTGGCGCTCCCGCCGATGCCGACCACGAGCTTGCGGAGCCCGGCGTCGAGCGCCGCCTTCACGAGCTCGCCGGTGCCGAAGGTGGTGGTCACGCGCGGATCGCGCCGCTCCCTCGGCACGAGGGGGAGGCCCGAGGCGGCGGCCATCTCGACGACCGCGGTCTCGCCGTCCCCGAGCACGCCCCAGCGCGCCCGCACCGGCGCGCCGAGCGGCCCCCGCACCGCGCTCTCCCGCAGCGCGCCGCCGGTCGCGACGACGAGGGCCTCGACCGTCCCCTCGCCGCCGTCGGCGATGGGCACCTTCCTCACCTCGGCGTCCGGGAAGACCGCGTGGACCCCCCGCTCCACCGCCTGCGCGACGGCGAGCGCGGAGGCGCTCCCCTTGTACGAGTCGGGCGCGACGACGACGCGCATGGCGGCCTCCGCTCCGGCTACGGGACGAGGTGCGGGAACAGGAAGGCGTAGCCCCACACCATGAGCCCGAGGATGACGAGGTACGGGATGGTGTACTTGATCGTCTGCCGCATGATGCGCCCCTCCTGGTTGAGGAGCCCCACCGCGGCGGCGGCGATGACGATGCTCTGCGGCGAGATCATCTTCCCCGCCGGGCTGCCGGCGTTCCCGCCCGACGCCATCAGGACGTCGGAGAGCCCGAGCCCGTGGGCGGTCAGCTTCTGGAGGTTGCCGAAGAGGGCGTTCGACGAGGTGTTGGAGCCGGTGAGGAAGACGCCGATGGTGCCGAACACCGGCGACAGCAGCGGGTACACGTGCGCGCTCACCACGCTCACGATGCTGTTGGCCATCGTGTTGACCATCGAGATCTGCTTCACCCCCAGCGTGCCCCAGACCGCCAGCTTGGTCTTGGGGTCGAGGATCGGCAGCGCCAGGTTCATCACCTCGGAGATCGAGAGGATGGAGGCGACCGCCACGAAGGACGGCACCATCTGGCGCGCCGTCTTCCCGAACTGCTCGCCGAAGGTGCGCAGCCGGATCCCGAGGAACGGGAAGGCGAGCAGGCCGGCGATGAGCATGATGGTGCCGGGGCTCTGCAGCCAGGTGAACTTGTAGAGCTTGCCCGGGTTGTAGATCTGGAACTGGACCAGCATCCACTCCCAGCCCTTGGCGCTGCCGTTGAAGTAGCGCTTCGTCCCCTCCAGGTTCACCGCGATGACGAGCACGGCGAGCAGGAGGTACGGCAGCCAGGAGAGGAACAGCTCGCGGGGGTGGAACTCCTTGGGCTTCGCCACCGCCGCGCCCTCTCCCGGGAAGAGCCAGGGCCGGGCGTCGCGCCGGCGCGAGAGGTAGAGCGCCGTCGCCGAGAGGCACACCAGCGAGGCGACCACGTCGGTGAGCTCGGCGCTCACGAAGTTGGAGACGAGGAGCTGGGTCACCGAGAAGCTCAGGCCGGTGACCAGGATCACCGGCAGCGCCCCCTTCACGCCCTTGCCCCGCGACATCGCGAACACCGTCGCGAAGGCCATGATGAAGGCGAGCGGCGCCATGAGGCGGCCCGACATGCGCGAGAGGCGCATCAGGTCGAGCTGGGTGGTCCCGGCGAGGGTCACGGTCGGGATGGCGAGCGAGCCGAACGGCACCGGGCCGGTGTTGGCGACCAGGCAGACGAGCGCCGCCATCATCGGCTCGTAGCCCAGGCCCACCAGGATGCTCGCCGGGATCGCCACCGGCGCCCCGAAGCCGCAGATCCCCTCGAGGAAGGCGCCGAACCCGAACCCGATGAGGAGCGCCTGGGCGCGGCGGTCGATGGTGAGGCTCGCCATCGCCCCCTGCATCTTGTCCATCCAGCCGGTGGCCTTGAGCGTGTTGTAGACCACGAGCGCGCCGAAGGGGATGTACATGATCGGGAAGATCCCGAAGAGCGCCCCCTGGAGCGCCGCCAGCAGGGTGACGCCCGGCGGCAGGTGGAAGTAGAGGATGGCGATGAGCACGGTCACGGCCCAGGCGACGGGCGCGACCTTGACGGCCGGCTTCATCAGCAGCGGCAGTCCGACGAGCAGGACGAAGAGGGGAAGGGCGGCTACCAGCGCGGGGAGCATCGAGGGCGTCCTCCTGGGTAGGGCGTGAGGCCTGGGCGCGGCGGGTGGGGCTGCGCGACCGTCTTGGGGGACGAGCGTAGCAGGTACGGCCGAGCGAGGAGGACGAAGTTATGGAACCGACTCCCCCCCCCGAGGAGGTATCGCGATGCCCCAGCCCCACCCCCACCCACACTGGGAAGAGCGGCTCGCCCTCAAGAACGAGCCGATCGACGGCGAGCACCAGCTGCAGGTCGATCTCGTGAACGCGCTCGAGGACGTGCTGGAGCGGGGACGGCCGCGCGAGGAGGCGGAGGACATCCTCCGGCAGCTCGACGACTTCAGCAACATGCACTTCATGAGCGAGGAGCTCATGATGCGCTTCCACTCCTACCCCGAGCTGCACGCCCACGCCGACGAGCACCGGCAGCTGCTCGAGCACCTGCGGACGCTCCGCGAGCAGTTCGCCCGGGACGACATCCCGCTCACCCTCGAGACCATCCGGTCCCTCCGGCGCTGGCTCGGGGCCCACATCCGGACCATGGACCGGAAGCTCGCCGAGCACATCAACCAGGGGAAGGTGGGGCCGGAGGCGGAGCCGCACTGATCCTCACGGCGGCGGCACCCACAGCTCCGCCAGCACCGGGCGGTGGTCCGAGGCGGCCTCGACGTCGTCGCCGCCCGCCACCTCCACCCGAGCGAGCCAGTCGAGCGCGTTGGCGCTGGCGACGAGGTAGTCGAGCCGACCGCGGTACGCGGGCGGGGTGTAGGTGTAGGCGTCGGCCGGCGCGACGAGCGCGCCCAGGTCGGCGAGCAGCGGATCCGCGAGCAGGGGCCGCAGCGGCGCCGAGCCGGGCAGGTCGTTGAGGTCGCCGGCGACGACCACCAGCGCGCCCGGCAGGCCGCTGAGGAGGTCCCGCGCGATCGCGTCGGCGCGGGCCGCCTGGGCGGCACGGAGCGCGTCCTGCGGCTCGCGCTTGGAGGCCAGGTGGGCCGCGAGCAGGACCACCGGCCGGCCCGCCACCGCGAGGTGGACCTCCGAGAGGTCGCGGGAGAAGAGGTGGGCTCCGGCCGCGTCGCGGTCCGCGAGGTGGCTCACGCAGCGCGCCAGCGGCCGGCGCGAGAGGACGGCCACGTCGATGCCGCGCGGATCCCGCCCCTCGGTGAGGTGGAGGTGGACGTAGCCGAGCGCCGCGAGCGGCGGGCCGCGCGCCAGCCGCTCCAGGAGCGCCAGGCTCTCCACCTCCTGCAGCACGATCACGTCGGCGTCGAGCCGCGCCAGCACGGCCCCGACCCTGGCGAGCTTGCGCGCGACCGTGTCGGGGCGCGGCACGGGATCCTGCGTGAGCGGGTCGTCCGACTCGTCGAAGAGGTCGTGGACGTTCCAGGTGACGAGCCGCAGCCGCTCCGAGCCGGGCGCGGGCTCGCGCGGCGCGGGGCCGCAGGCGGAGAGCAGCAGGGAGAGCGACAGCGCGGCGGCGAGGCGGCGCGGGGACGGCGCGGTCATGCGCGGCGGGAGTGCAAGGGAGTGGCCGGCCCGGAGTGGCGATCCGGCGCGGGCCGAGGCGCCATCGGGCGTCCGCGGGGGAAGCGGAGCGGCCGCGCGGCGGACGCGAGGCTACGCCCGCAGCACCCGCCACCCCGCCCGCGCGCCGGCCGTGGCCAGCGCGGCGGAGGCCAGGGCGGCGAGCGGGTGCATCCGCATCCAGAGCTCCAGGCTGAAGCGGCGGGAGCGGCGGTCGAACCGCCCGTGCGCCCCGCGGTCGCCGGGCAGGGGCGCGTCCACGTTGTCGGGGCGGTTCGGCGGCTCGGGCTCGTCGGTCTGCTGCGCGTCGAAGCCGTGCCGGGCGAGGTAGCGATCGGCGAAGCCCGGCACCAGCCGCTGGCCGACGATCGCCTTGATGGCGCTGACCGCGATCCAGAGCTCGCGCGCGGGGTGGCGCGCCGCGTGGACCGCGGCCCGGGCGATGACCTCGGGCTGGTAGATGGGCGGCACCGGCTGCGGCCTCCGCGGCAGCCGCGTCCGCACCACGTCGAACTGCGGCGTGTTCACGGCCGGGAGCTGGAGCATGACGAGCCTCACCCGGCTCCGGTCGTGGAGGAGCTCGGAGCGGAGCGAGTCGGTGAAGCCGCGGATGGCCGCCTTGCTGGCGCAGTAGGCGCTCTGCAGCGGGATGGAGCGGTAGACCAGCGCCGACCCGATCTGGATGATCGTGCCCTCGTCGCGCCGGCGCATGTGGCGGAGCGCGGCGAGGGTGCCGTGGACCGTGCCGAGGTAGTTCACCTCGGTGACGCGCCGGTACTCTTCCGGCCGCATCTCCCAGGCCGGCGAGAAGACCGAGACCATGGCGTCGTTCACCCACACGTCGATCCGGCCGTACCGGGCCGCCACCTCGTCGGCGGCGCGCTCCACCGCGCCGGCGTCGGCGACGTCGAGCGCGAGCGGGAGCGCCTCCCCGCCCGCTCGCGCGATCTCGGCCGCGGCGTGCGCGAGCCCCTCGCGCCCGCGGGCGATGAGCCCCACCTTCGCGCCCTCCGCCCCGAACGCCCGCGCGATGGCCCTCCCCACTCCGCTCGACGCCCCCGTCACCACGACCACCTTCCCCGAAATCGCGCGCGCCATCCGGCCTCCCGCAAAACGGTAGTGACGGCGCACGGGAGGGGCTCCCTCCGAGGGCCGGAAGGTGCTATATCGGGCCTGGGTCGGCCGAGCGATCGGTCGGCCCCGACCCCATCGTCTAGAGGCCCAGGACTCGGCCTTTCTCGAGGTCGCAACCGGGGTTCGAATCCCCGTGGGGTCACTCCGAGGCCCGGAGCGGTTCGCCGCTCCGGGCTTTTCGTCTTCGCCCACTCCCCCTTTGACACCTCGGGCCGCCTTCGCTAGTTTCCCGCGCCCTCAAGACCCCATCGTCTAGAGGCCCAGGACACGGCCCTTTCAAGGCTGTAACCGGGGTTCGAATCCCCGTGGGGTCACTCGAGGCCCAGGATGGTTCCGCCGTCCTGGGCCTCTTTGCGTTCGCCGTCCGGAGCGCGGAGGAGGTCCCGACGCCGAGCTCCCTACCCCCCCTGCCGCCACGGCTCGCTGGCGCGGAGCGCGGCCACGATGGCGCGGGAGGAGGGCGAGCGGTTGAGCGTGTAGAAGTGGATTCCGGGCACGCCGCGGCGGAGGAGCTCGGCGCACTGCAGGCTCGCGTAGGCCACCCCGAGCTGGAGGGCGCCGTCCGGATCGTCGCGCCGGGCCGCCATCGCGGCGCGGAGCGGCTGCGGGATCACCGCCCCGCACATGGCCGTGAAGCGCTCGGCCTGGTCCACGTTGGTGAACGGCATGATGCCGGGCAGGATGGGCACGCCGATGCCGGCGGCCCGGGCCCGGTCCACGAACCGGAAGTGCGCCTGGTTGTCGAAGAAGAGCTGGGTGACGAGGAAGTCCACGCCGGCGTCCACCTTCGCCTTGAGGTTCGCGAGGTCCCTCACGAGGTCGGGCGTCTCCGGGTGGCCCTCCGGGTAGGCGCCGGCGCCGATGCAGAACCGCCACCGCTCCGGCTGCGAGCGGATGAAGGCCACGAGCTCGCTCGCGTAGCGGAAGCCGTCCGGGTGCGGCTGGAAGTCCTTCGCGCCCCGGGGCGGATCGCCCCGCAGCGCGAGCACGTTCTGCACGCCCGCCGCCGCCACCTCGTCGAGCACCGCGGCGATCTCCTCGCGCGACGCGCCCACGCAGGTGACGTGCGCCATCGCCTCGACCTCGGTCTCGCGCTTGAGCCGGGTGACGAGCTCGAGGGTGCGCTGCCGGGTCGAGCCGCCCGCGCCGTAGGTGACCGAGACGAAGGCGGGGCCGAGCGGCCGCAGCGCCTCGACGGTCTCGTAGAGCTGACGGACCCCCTCCTCCGTCTTGGGCGGGAAGAACTCGAAGGAGAAGATGGGCTCGCCCCGCTCTCGGGCGAAGCGCAGGAGCTCGGTGACCTTCACCGCGACAGCCTAGCTTCTCCCCCGCCGGGCTGCCAAGATCCGACGCGATGACCGAGCAGAGAAGACCGCGCTACATCACGCCGGAGGGGTTCCGGCGGCTCTCCGAGGAGCAGCAGGAGATCTGGACCGTGCTCCGGCCGAGGATCGTGGCCGAGGTGGAGGCCGCCGCCGCGCTGGGCGACCGGAGCGAGAACGCCGAGTACAAGTACGGCAAGCAGAAGCTGCGCGAGCTCGACCGGCGGCTCCGCTTCCTCTCCCTGCGCATGGACGAGCTCACGGTGGTGGAGCCTCGCCCGAACGGGAACGGGCGCGCCTTCTTCGGCGCCTGGGTCACGGTGGAGGACGAGGAGGGCGAGGTCCGGACCTGGCGGCTCGTCGGGCCGGACGAGTTCGACGTCTCGCAGGGGCTCCTCAGCGTGGACGCGCCCCTCGGCCGGGCGCTGCTCGGCAAGCGCGAGGGGGACGCGGTCCGGTTCCGGCCGCCCGGCGGCGAGGTGGAGCTCACGGTCGTCGAGGTGCGCTGGTCCGAGCCCGGCGCGCCGGAGTAGCGGGCGGGCGGCCCCGTCCACAGCCTTCTCTCGCGAAGGGGGGCGCGTGCGCGAGCGGGCCACGGCGACGGGGCTGGGCATGGGGCGGCTCCTCGCCCGCTCGGTCGCCCCGCTGATGCGGGACGTGCTCCGGCCCATGGCCCGGCGCGGGCGGGTCCGCCCCGGCCCGCTCGAGGGGGGACGGCGCCTGCTGCTCATCCAGCTCGACGGCGTCTCGCACCGCCGGCTCGAGGGAGCGCTCGCGAGCGGCCGCATGCCGTTCCTGGCCTCCCGCCTCGCCCGCGGCACCCACCGGCTCTCGAGCTGCCGCAGCGGCGCCCCGGCGTCCACCCCCGCCTTCCAGGCCGGCCTGCTCTACGGGCGCGCCCCGAGCGTCCCCGGCTTCGTCTGGTACGACCGGCGCTCCGGCCGCGAGGTGCGGATGGACCGCGCCACCGACGCCGCCGCGGTGGAGCTCGAGCTCTCCCGCGGCGCGCCCGGGCTGCTGCGCGGCGGCACCTCCTACTTTTCCATCTTCTCCGGCGACGCCGCCCTCCCCCACTTCTGCCTGTCCGGCCTCGCCGGCGAGCTCTCCCTCGACTACTACCGCGACCACTTCAACGGCTGGGACACGCTCGCGAGCGGCCTCGTGCACACCCTCACCGCCGCGCGCGTCGGGGGCCGGCTCGCGTGGGAGGGCGCGCTCGGCGCCTGGGACGCCGTCCGCTGGTCGGCGAGCCTGGGGCGCTGGAAGCACGAGCCCCGGTTCCTGCTCCACCGGCTCATGGTGGGCGCCCTCATGCGCGAGCTGGCGGTGCAGGGGATCATCGTGGACGTGGCGCGCGGCGTGCCGGTGATCTTCTGCGACTTCCTCGGCTTCGACGAGTTCGGGCACCGGCGCGGCCCGGAGTCGGAGGCGGCGCTCGCCCACCTCGGCTCGATGGACGCCGCGCTCGAGGCGATCTTCGCGGCCGCGGACTCGGTCCCGGCGCTCCGCTACGACGTCTTCGTCCTCTCCGACCACGGCCACGTGGCCACCCGCCCCTTCGAGTCGTACACCGGGCTCTCGCTGCCGGAGTACCTGGCGCTCGCGGGCGGCGGGGTCCACGTGCCGCGCGCGCTCGGCGGCGAGGAGGCGGTGAGGCTCGCCCAGACCCGCGCGCTCCGGACCTGGCTGGCGCGCCTGCCGCGGCGGCCGCGCCGGCTCCTCGCCGCCGGCCTGGATCGGGCCGAGCGCGGCCTCATCGGCCACGCGCTCGGCTTCGCCCGGTCGGACCGGGTGGTCACCGCGGAGGCCGGCGATCTCGCCCACGTCTACTTCACCGGCGAGCGGGATCCCCTTCCGCTGGCGGGGATCCGGGCGCGCCACCCGGACATCCTCTCCGCCCTGCGGGAGTGCGGCGCCGTCGGGCTCGTCGCCGTCCGCGACGGCGGGCGCGGCGCCGTCCTGTGCCGGGAGGGCGAGCTCGACCTGGCCGTGCCGGGCGACGTGGCCCGGCTGCCGCACCCCGAGCCGGCGCTCCTCGCCGACTACCTGGCCGGCCTGCTGCGCCTCCCCGACTCCGGCGACCTCGTGGTCCTCGGCTGGCGCGGCGAGCGGCGCGAGGTGGTCGCCTACGCCTGGGAGTTCGGCTCGCACGGCGGCGTGGCGCCGGAGGAGATCGAGACCTTCGTGCTCCACCCGGCGGGCTGCGCGTTCGACTTCCCGGCGGTGCGCCACCCGGACGCGCTCTACCGGCTGCTCACCGCCGCCTACCGCACCGCGCCCGGCCGGCCGCGGCGCCCTCCGGGGCCGCCGGCGCTCACCCCGCGCGAGCAGCACGCCCCATGACCGGCGCGCGGGTGAAGGTGATGAGCTGGAACGTCCACGGGATGGTGGGGCTCCAGGGGGACTGGGATCCGGAGCGGGTCGCGTCGGTCATCCTCCAGGCCGACGCCGACGTGGTGGGCCTCCAGGAGGTGGGGGCGCTGGGGCTCGGCGCCGGGGACCACCTCCCCGACCCGGCGGGCGAGCTCGCCGCGCTCACCGGGCTCCGGGCGGTCTACGGCCCCACCCTGCTCCGCCGCGGCTTCCCGTACGGCAACTGCATCCTCTCGCGCCTGCCCGTCGCCTCGACCCGCAGCTACGACCTCTCGGTCCGGGGGCGGGAGCCGCGCGGGTGCCTGCGGGCCGACGTCCGGCTCGGCGACGCCGGGTTCCACCTCTTCAACTGCCACCTCGGCCTCGACTGGCGCGAGCGCCGGCGGCAGGCGGCGATGCTCCTCTCGGCCGACATCCTGCGCGACACCGCGCTGCAGCACCCGCTCGTGCTGGTCGGTGACTTCAACGCCTGGTCGAGCCGCTCGGCCGTGCCGCGCTGGCTGCGCCGCCAGCTCACCGACAGCTCGCACGCCCGGCGCGGCGGAGGGGCCACCTTCCCCTCCTCGTTCCCCGTGCTCCGGCTCGACCGCGCCTACGTGGACCGCTTCTTCCACGTCGAGGCGAGCGAGGTCCTCGACACGCGCGAGGCCCGCGCCGCGAGCGACCACCTGCCGCTCGTGGTCCAGCTCCGGCTCGATCCCGCCGCGAGGCGCCCGGCGCCCGCCCGCCCGATCGAGGCCGCCGGCGTGCACACGGTGCTGACAGGGCAGCAGGCTGCCGCGCCGGGCCTCGATGCGAATGATTGAGCCTGGGCGCCGCGGCGCGGCGCGAGAGGGAGGGAACGACCGTGAACATGGACTGGAAGAGCCTGAAGAAGCTGCGGAACATGGACCGCGACGACGTGCTCGACATGATGGGGCTCGAGCGCAGCACGCCCACCGGCGACTTCTTCACCGGGCTCGGCCTGTTCGCCGTGGGGATGCTGGTGGGCGCCGGCCTCGGCCTGCTCTTCGCGCCGAAGCGGGGCGAGGAGATCCGCGCCCAGATGGGCGAGGCCTGGCGCAACCGCCGCGAGCACGCGGACGAGTTCGCCCACCAGATCGGGATGGAGACCAGCCCTGGCCCGACCGCGGGCAAGATGCAGTAGCGTCAGCCTCGCGCCAGCTCGACGAGGCGCGCCCAGAGGGCGTCGGTGCCGGTGCCCTCGACGGCGCTGAACGGCACCGCGCTCCCCTGCGGCAGCTCGAGCTCCCGCTCGATCTCCCGGACCGCGTGGAGCCGCCGGTTGCGGGCGAGCTTGTCGAGCTTGGTCGCGGCCACGAGCACGTCGCGGCCGGTGCTGCGCAGGAAGGCGAGCGCGTCGCGGTCGCTCTCGCTCGGCGGGTGCCGGCCGTCCACGATGAGCACCACCGCCCGGAGCGGCTCGCGCACCCGCAGGTAGTCCTCGATCATCCGCGCCCAGCGATCCCGCTCCGACTTCGACACCTTGGCGTAGCCGTAGCCCGGCAGGTCGCAGAACCGGATCACCTCGCGCGCCGCCGCCTTGGAGGGCACCTCGGTCACGAGGAAGAACTGGAGCGCCTGGGTGCGGCCGGGCGTGTTCGAGACCCGCGCCAGCTTCTTCTGCCGGGCGAGCGCGTTCAGCATCGACGACTTGCCGACGTTGCTCCGCCCCACGAAGGCGAACTCGGGGAGGGGCGGCTCCGGCCACTCCTCGCGCCGGGTGGCCGTCTTCTCGAACTTCGCCTCGATGACCTGGACTGGCACGCGCCACCCTTCTTCCGCTCCGGGGAGGCGCCGATGCTAGCAGCCCTGCCGCCGCGGCGGCGGGGTATAATGACCCATGCCCACGCGCGCCGCCCTGCCCTGCCTCGCGCTCCTCGTCCTCCTCCCCCTGCCCGCCCTCGCCCGGCCCTGGAACGGCATCACGCCCGGCGCGAGCACCGCCGCCGACGTGGCGCAGCGCTTCGGCGAGCCCTCCACCAAGGGGCGGCTCGGGGGGCGCAGCGCGATGATCTACAAGGGCGACCAGGCCATCGACGGCACCCGCCAGGCGCAGTTCTTCACCCGCGACGACGGGCGGGTGCTCGAGGTGACGGTCTTCCCCTCCGCGCAGCTCGACAAGGAGGCGGTGGAGGGGACCTACGGCAAGGGCGCCCAGAAGACGTTCACCGACGACTTCCGGCCGGTCTGGCTCTACCGGTCGGCGGGGGTGATGGTCTTCTTCGGCCGGGACGGCTACGTCGAGGCGATCACCTTCAAGCAGGGCGACGCGCCCGCCGCCCCCCACGCCCGCGCCGGCGAGCCCGCGGCCCCGTGAGGCTCATCGGGCTCACCGGCGGCATCGCCACCGGCAAGAGCACCTTCGCCGCGGCGCTGCGCGAGCGCGGCGTCCCGGTGATCGACGCCGACGTCCTGGCCAGGCAGGTGGTGGCCCGCGGGACGCCCGGGCTCGCCCAGGTGGTGGCCGCCTTCGGCCCCGAGGTGCTCGGCCCCGCCGGCGAGCTCGACCGCAAGAAGCTCGCCGCCCGCGTCTTCGGCGACCCCGCCGCCCGGGCGGCGCTCGAGGCGATCACCCACCCCGCCATCCGCGAGGCCCTCCAGGCCGAGACCCGCCGGCTCGACGCCGCCGGGGCGCCCCTCGCCTTCTACGACGTCCCGCTCCTGTACGAGGTCGGGCTCGAGGAGGTGCTCGACTGCGTGGTGGTGGTGTACGCGCCCGCCGCGAGCCAGCTGCTCCGGCTCGAGCGGCGGGACGGGCTCACCTACGCCGAGGCGAAGGCCCGCCTCGCGGCCCAGCTCCCGATCGACGAGAAGGCCCGCCGGGCGGACGTGCTGGTCACCAACGAGGCCGACCCGGCCGCGCTCCGCGCCAAGGCCGAGCCGCTCCTGCGCGACCTCTCCCTGGGCCTCTCCCGGAAGCTTCCCAACGCGCCGCCGAAGCGCTATTGACGCTCCATGGGCGGGCCGGCTGCGCGCGAGGTGGTGTTCGTCACGGGCTACCCGGGCTTCATCGCCCGGCGGCTGGTCCAGCGGCTCGCGCGGGAGCTCTCGCCCGGCGCCCGGCTCACGCTCCTCGTCGAGCCCTCGCAGCTCGAGGCGGCGCGCGCCGCGGCGGCCGACCTCCCGCTCCGCCCGGAGCTGCTCGAGGGAGACGTCTCGGCGATGCACCTCGGCCTCTCCGGGCCGGAGTTCAAGCGGCTGGCCGCCGAGGTCACCTGCATCTGGCACCTCGCCGCGGTGAAGGAGGTCTCGGCCGGGCGCGACCGGCTCCGGCGCGTCAACGTCGAGGGCACGCGGAACGCGCTCGACCTGGCGCGGAGCGCCCCGGGGCTGCGCCGCTTCCACCACTTCTCGAGCGCCTGGGTCTCCGGCGATCGGACCGGGGTGATCCTCGAGGACGAGCTCGAGTTCGGGCAGGGCTTCCACGACGCCTACGAGGAGTCGAAGTACCGGGCCGAGGTGCTGGTGAAGCGCGCCGCCGCCGACCGGCTGCCGGTCACCGTCTACCGGCCCTCCATCGTGGTCGGCGACTCCCGGACCGGCGAGATCGACCGGTTCGAGGGGCCCTACGCGCTCGCCATCCTGCTGCTCGCCTCCCCGCTGACGCTGCCCTTGCCGCTGCCGGGCGACGGGGCGGCGCCGCTCAACGTGGTCCCGGTGGACTTCGTGGTCGAGTCGGCCGTCACCATCGGGCGGAACCCGGCGGCGGTGGGGCGCACCGTCCACCTCGTGGACCCGGCGCCGCTCTCGGCCCGGCGCGTCTACGAGCTCGTGGCGGCGCGCGAGCACCGGCGGCTCCCGCCCATGTCGCTGCCCGCGCGCGCGGTGGACGCCATCCTGCGGCTCCCGGTGCTCGAGCGGCTGACGCGCTCGCAGCGCTCCGCCATCGAGGCGGTGAGCCACGGCGCGCTCTACAACTGCCGCAACACGCTCGAGCTGCTCGAGGGCACGGGGGTGCGCTGCCCGCCGCTCACCGCGTACCTCGACCGGCTCACCGAGTTCGTGAAGGAGCAGTACGCCCGGCGCCGGGCCGCCCGCGCCCTCGAGGTGGACGACCCGCTCGACGACCCGCCGGCGCCCCCGCGCCGCGGCGCCGCGCCCGAGCGGCCGTGAGCGGCGCACCGACGCCCCGACGGGTGCTGGCCGACGCGCCGCCCGCCCGGCATGCTGCCGAGATGAAGCGGCTCGCGGACTTCCGCCCCGGCGACACCTTCGTCCTCACCCGCACCTGCGACCGCTACCGGCCGGTCTACTACGCCGCGGCGTCCGGTGACTTCAACCCGATCCACGTCGATCCCGAGGTCGGCCGGCAGGCCGGGTTCCCGGGCGCGATCCTCCAGGGCATGTGCACGCTCGCCTGGGCGGCCGATGCCTGCGTCGGCTACTTCGACGACCCGGCGCGCATCCGGCGGCTCCGCGCCCGCTTCTCCCGCCCGGTGAACGTCGGTGACACCGTGACCGTCACCGGGCGCTGCGTGGCGGTCGAGGGGGGCACGGTCCGGGTGGAGCTCTCGGCCGTGAACCAGCACGGGCAGGAGGTGCTGAAGGGGGCCGTCGCCGAGGCCTCCTTCGGCGAGGAGCGCTGATGGCCATCGACCGCAAGCACCTCGGCCGCCGCTACGGCCCGTACCGCTACGCCGTGGGGCTCGAGAAGCTGCGCGAGTTCGCGGTGGCGGTGGCGGGCGGCATCCCCGGGAGCGCCTTCCCCGGCGAGCCGCCGCAGCCCCCCCACCCGCTCCTCGTGGACGAGGCCGCCGGCGCCGCCTCCCCCTACGGCAGCGTGGTCGCCGCGCCGACCTTCTGCGCGGTCTTCGCCATGCGCCCCTTCGCGGCGGCCTGCGTCGACCCGGCGCTCGGCATCGACCTCGTCCGGCTGGTCCACGCCGAGCAGGAGTTCGAGTACGGCGCGCCGATCCGGCCGGGCGACGTGCTCGAGACGACGGGCGAGGTGACCGGGATCGAGGCGCGCTCGCGGCTCGACTTCCTCACCGTCACCACCACCTCGGTGAACCAGCGCGGGGAGCGGGTGGTGCAGGGGACCTGGACGGCGATCGTCCGCGGCTGACGGCCGGCCGGGGCTGGCCGCCGCCTACCCGATCACCTTCTGCTCGACGAGCCGCGCCAGGATGCGCGCGGTCTCGAGCCGGGGCAGCCCGGAGAGCGCGAAGAGGTCCTCGTAGCTCACCGTGCCGTCCACCTGGGCGAGCAGGAAGCCGGCCCGGTGGTCGAGGTTGAGCCAGAGCACCTGGTCCGGCCGCATGCGCGGCTGCGGGACCGCCATCATCCCGCCGAGCTTGGACTCGTAGAGGCCGACCAGCTTCTCCTCGTTCCGGGCCAGCAGGGCCCGGGCCTCGGCGTGGCCCGGATCCGCGGCGAGCACCTGCTCCACGAGCTCGATGGCCCCGGAGAAGTCGTCGAGCGCCATCCGCCTCCGGGCCTCGGCCATCCAGGCCGGCACGCCCGACGGCGGGTCGCGGGCGGGCGGCGGGGGCGGCGGCTCGAGCGGCTCGTCGGCGAGGGCGGTCAGGTCGAGCCCGCCGCGCGCGTCGAGCACGATGGGCGGCTCGCGCGAGGGCTCCGCGTCCCAGGCCGAGCTCGGGGCCTCCTGCGGCCTCTGCGGCCGGTCTCCGCTCATGTCGGATCCTCCCCCCCGGGCGCCACGGCCGGGAGCTCCCAGTCGCGGCGCTCGCGCAACGTCTCGAGCTCCTCCTCCGAGAGGCCGGAGGTGGCGGTGACCTGGATCGACTGCCGCTGCCCGGTGACCCGGTCGTAGGCCGAGACGCCCAGGATGCCGTCGGCGGTGATGTCGAAGGTCACGTCGATCTGGACCTCGCCCCGGCGGGCCGGCCGGATGCCGGCGAGCACGAACTCCCCGAGGAGCTCGTTCTCGTCCGCCTTCTCGCTCGCGCCCTGGAGCACGGCGATGCGCACCGCGGTCTGGTTGTCCTGCACGGTGGTGAAGACGTGGGTCTGGCTGGTCGGGACGGTGGTGTTGCGCGGGATGACGGTCCGGAAGTACCCGCCGGCCACCAGGATGCCGAGGTTCTGCGGCGTGACGTCGAGGAGCAGCGGCTCGGAGGCGAGCTGCTCGGGGTGCAGGAGCGCCTGCCCCTGGATCGCCGCCCCGAGCGCCACCACCTCCTCCGGGTGGACGCCGCGCGAGGGCTCGCGGCCGAAGTAGGCCCGCACCGCCGCCTGGATGCGCGGCATGCGGGTCATCCCGCCCACCAGCAGCACCTCGGCCACCTCCGACCGGCGCACCCCGGCGTCGCGCAGCGTCCGATCGGTCACGTCGATGCAGCGGTCCACCAGGTCGCGGGTGAGCCGCTCCAGCTCCTCGCGCGTGACCTGCCGCTCGAGGTGGAGCGCCTTCCCGTCCGGCCCGGCGACCAGGAACGGCAGCGACACGCTCGCCGACGGCAGCGCCGAGAGGTCGCACTTGGCCTTCTCGCTGGCGTCCCGGAGCCGCTGCAGCGCCATCTTGTCCTGCCGCGCGTCCACCCCGCCGTGCTCGGCCGCGAAGGACTCGGCCACCGCGTCGCCGAGCCGCCGGTCGAAGTCCTCGCCGCCGAGGTAGGTGTCGCCGCCGACGCCGACCACGTCGTAGACGTTCTTCCCGATGTCGAGGATGGAGACGTCGAGCGTGCCGCCGCCGAGGTCGAAGACCACCACCTTCTTGTCGAGCTGCCGGCCGAAGCCGTAGGCCAGCGCGGCGCTGGTCGGCTCGTTGACGATGCGGAGCACCTCGAGGCCGGCGATGGCCCCCGCGTCCTTGGTGGCCTGGCGCTGGCCGTCGTTGAAGTAGGCCGGGACGGTGATCACCGCCTTGGTGACCGGCTCCCCGAAGAAGGCCTCGGCGTCCGCCTTGAGCTCGGCGAGCACCATCGCCGAGATCTCCTGCACCGGGTAGACCTGTCCGCCCATCCGGACCCGGACGTCGAAGCCGTCGGGCCCGGGCACGAGCTCGTAGGGCAGCACCTTGCGCGCGTCCTCGACCTCGCGCGAGCCCCACCGGCGCCCGATGAGCCGCTTCGCGGCGTGCACCGTGTTCTCGGCGTTGGTGATCGCCTGCCGCTTCGCGATCCCGCCCACGAGCCGCTTCCCGTTCCGCGACACCGCCACGATCGACGGTGTGAGGAGCTGGCCGGCGCGGTTCGGGATCACGCGCGGCTGCCCGTCCACCACCGCGGCCACCACCGAGTTGCTGGTGCCGAGGTCGATCCCGATCACCGGCTCCTGCCCGCCGCTCATCCGAAGATCCTCCAGCGCAGCTTGCGCAGCTGCGCGCGCGCGGCCTCGAGCGAGCCGTCCGCCGCCAGGGCGCGGCGCAGGGCGCGCCGGGCCTCCTTCACCCGCCCGAGCTGCGCCAGCGCGAGCCCCAGCTCCTCCGCGGCGCGGGGGTCGGCCGGGGCGAGCCGCGCGGCCGCCTCGGCCCGAGAGAGCGCCTCGGCGTGATCGCCCTGGAGCCGCGCCAGCCGGGCGCAGCCGAGCTGCCACGGCGCCCCCTCGGGATCGAGCCCGGCCGCCTCGACCCAGAGCGCCCGCGCGGCCGAGAGCCTCCCGAGCGCCTCGGACTCGCGGGCCCGCTCCGCCACGCCCTGGGCCTGCGCCGCCGCGGCGCGGTGCCGCGCCTCGTGCGCGAGGTCGCGGGCCTCGGCGTTGCGCGGATCCATGGCGACGAGGGTGAGGAAGTCGTTCGCGGCGTCGGCGAACCGGCCCTCCTCGAGCGCGGCCCGGGCCCGCTTCATGATCTCGCCGCCCCGGGCGGCCCGCCCCACGAGCGACGCGCTCCGGGCCAGCCGGGCCCGGCGCTCCTGGGCCCGGAGCTCGTCGTCGAGCCGCTGCGCCTCGACCCGGGCCACCTCCTCCGGCGGCGCCGTCTCCCGGGCATAGGCGTCCCGGCGCGCCGGGTCCGCGAGGAGGTCGCGGGCCTCGGTGAGCCGCTGGACGATCCGGTCGAGCCGGACCTTGAAGGTGCCGAGCGAGCGCCCGTTGTAGCGGTCGGGGTGGAAGCGCCGGATCCGCTCCAGGTAGGCGGCGCGGGCCTCGGCGGGGCCGGCGTTCCAGGCGAGCCCCAGGACCTCCCAGTGCGTGCCGCGCACCCGGGCCTCCAGCTCTAGGATCTCCCGCCGCAGCTCGAGCGGGAGGTCCACCGGCTCGTAGAGCGCGGCCTCGTCGACGGCGGGCTTGGGCGGGAGGGGAGAGGTCACGGCGGCGCGCGGCCCCCTTGTTCCTCGGGGCTTCTCGCGAGCTTAGCGGTGGCCCGGCGGGGGGTCAAACGATGGGCCCGCCCGCCTCACCCCGCCAGCAGGAGCTCCAGGAGCGCCTTCTGGGCGTGCAGCCGGTTCTCGGCCTCGTCGAAGACCACCGAGCGCGGCCCCTCCAGCACCGCCTCCGAGATCTCCTCGCCGCGGTGGGCCGGCAGGCAGTGCAGGACGATGGCGCGCGAGTCGGCGGCGGCGAGGAGCGCGTCGTCCACGATGTAGCCGGCGAAGTCGCGGATCCG
Source organism: Anaeromyxobacter paludicola (assembly GCF_023169965.1). NCBI lineage: Bacteria > Pseudomonadati > Myxococcota > Myxococcia > Myxococcales > Anaeromyxobacteraceae > Anaeromyxobacter > Anaeromyxobacter paludicola. The sequence continues at coordinate 1,490,972 of NZ_AP025592.1, forward strand.
CTTCGCCGCCTCCCCCTCCTGGCCCATGCTCGCCCAGACGTCGGTGTTGACGACGAGGGCCCCCTCCACCGCCTCCCGGGGCGTGCGGAAGACCCGGGCGTGCCGGCCGGCCTGCGCGAGCAGCGCGGGATCGGGATCGTAGCCCTCGGGGCAGGCGAGCCGCAGGGTGAAGCCGAGCCGGGCGCAGGCCTCGAGCCAGCTGTTCGCCATGTTGTTGCCGTCGCCGATCCAGGCCACCGAGAGGTCCTCCCGGCCGATGGCGTCCTGCCCGAAGCGCTCGGCCACCGTGAGCAGGTCGGCCACGATCTGGCAGGGGTGCGAGGCGTCGGTGAGCGCGTTCACCACCGGGACGTCGGCCTGGCTCGCCAGCTCCTCGAGCTTGGCGTGCTCGAAGGTGCGGACCACGAGCGCGTCGAGGTAGCGCGACAGCACGCGGGCGGTGTCGCGGATCGGCTCGCCGCGGCCGAGCTGGGTGTCGCGCGGCGAGAGGAACATGGCGTTGCCGCCGAGCTGGTAGGCGGCGACCTCGAACGAGACGCGGGTGCGCGTCGAGGCCTTCTCGAAGATGAGCCCGAGCGTCATCCGGTCGAGCGGGCGCGGCCCGCCCTTCCCGAGCAGCTTCCACTCGGCGGCGCGCTCCACGAGCTCGGTCAGCTCCTCGCGGGAGAGGTCGGTGATGCGGAGGAAGTCGCGCTTCTTGCGGGCGATGCGGGACATGGGCGGGATCATTCCTTGGCCGGCGCGGCCCGGAGGGCGGCGCCGAGCCGCTCGGCGGCCAGGTCGGCCTCGGCGGCGGTGAGGGTCAGGGCGGGGGCGAACCGGATCACCGAGTCGCCGATGGCGTTCACGAGGAGCCCCTGGGCGCGGGCGAGCTCGACCACCGCGCCGGCGGAGACCCCCTGGAGCAGGACCCCCTGCAGCATGCCGCGGCCGCGCACGCCCTTCACCCGGCCGGTGGCGCGCAGCGCCTCGAGCCGCTCCACCAGCCGGGCCGAGACGGCGCGCGAGGCCTCGAGCGCCCCGCCGCGCAGGACCTTCAGCACCGCGAGCGCCGCGGCGCACCCGAGCGCGTTGCCGCCGAAGGTGCTGGCGTGGCTGCCGGGGGTGAGGTGCGCGCCGACCTCCTCGGACGCGAGCAGCGCGCCCATGGGGAAGCCGTTGGCGATCGCCTTCGCGGAGCTCATGAGGTCGGGGGCGACGCCGTCCCACTCGTGCGCCCACATCCGCCCGGTGCGGCCGACCCCGGTCTGCACCTCGTCGAAGCAGAGGAGCGCGCCGGCCTCGCGGGTGAGCGCCCGGGCCCGGGCGAGGTAGCCCTCCGGCGCGGGCATCACCCCCGCCTCGCCCTGGATCGGCTCGACGATGAAGGCGGCGGTGCGCGGCCCGAGCGCGCCCCGGAGCGCCTCGACGTCGCCGTAGGGGACGTGGCGCACGCCCGGGACGAGGGGCTCGAAGCCGTGGTGGTACTTCTCCTGCCCGGTGCAGGAGAGGGCGAACATCGTCCGCCCGTGGAAGGAGCTCAGGCAGGCGACGATCTCGTTCCGCTCGGGGTGGCCGAGGTCGGCCTGGTACTTGCGGGCGAGCTTCAGCATCGCCTCGTTGGCCTCGGCGCCGCTGTTGCAGAAGAAGACCCGCCTCGCGAACAGCGAGCCCTCCACCAGCGCCTCGGCCAGCTCCACCGCGCGCGGGTTGAAGAAGAGGTTGGAGACGTGCCACAGCTCGCGCGCCTGCGCCTCGAGCGCCGCGACCACCGCCGGGTGGCAGTGGCCGAGCGCGTTGACCGCGATGCCGCAGATGCAGTCGAGGTACTCCCTGCCGTCGGCGTCCCACACGCGCGAGCCTTCGCCGCGCACCAGCGCCACCGGCGCCTGCCGGTAGTTGGGGGTGAGCACCGCCTTGCCCCGGGCCACGAGCGTTTCGTTGTTCATGCAATCGCCTGCATACCACAGGGCGGCTACAGGATGTAGCGGGAGAGGTCCTCGTCGCCGGCCACGCCGGCGAGCCGCTCCCGCACGTAGGCCGCGTCCACCACGATCCGGCGGCCGGCCAGCGCCGGCGCGTCGAAGGAGACCTCCTCGAGGAGCTTCTCCATCACCGTGTGGAGCCGCCGCGCGCCGATGTCCTCGTTCCGCTCGTTCACCTCGGCGGCGAGCCGCGCCAGCTCGTCCACGGCGTCGTCGCCGATCTGCAGGTCCACCCCCTCGGTGGCGAGGAGCGCGGTGTACTGGCGCACCAGCGAGTTGCGGGGCTCCTTCAGGATGCGCACCAGCTCGTCGCGCCCGAGCGGGTCGAGCTCCACGCGGATGGGGAAGCGCCCCTGCAGCTCGGGGATGAGGTCCGACACCTTGGCCACGTGGAAGGCGCCCGCGGCGATGAAGAGGACGTGGTCGGTCTTGACCACGCCGTACTTGGTGTTGACGTTCGAGCCCTCGACGATGGGGAGGAGATCGCGCTGCACGCCGCCGCGCGAGACGTCGGGGCCGGCGCCGCCCTCGCCGCGCGCGGCGATCTTGTCCACCTCGTCGATGAAGACGATGCCGTGGTCCTGGGCCCGCTCGAGCGCCTCGCGCGTGACCCGCTCCATGTCCACCAGGCGGGCCGCCTCGTCCTGCGTGAGCAGCTCGAGCGCGTCCCGCACCCGGAGCTTGCGCTTCCGCTTCTTCGGGCCGCCGCCCAGCATCGAGACGAGCGGGTTGTTGCCGAGGCTCTGGAACATGTCGTTGAGCCCCTGCGCCATGTCCTCCATGCCCGGGCCGGCCACCATGGGCATGAGCGGCGCGGCCTTCTCGGCCACCTCGACCTCGACCTCGTCGTCGTCGAGCGTGCCGGCGCGGAGCTGCGCGCGCGCCTTCTCGCGCGGCGAGAGGCCCGGCTCCTCCCCCTCCCCCGCCACCCGCCGCACCGCGCTCCGGAAGCCGACCCCGAGGCCGCCGCCGTGCCCGAGCGCGTCGAGCACCTTCTCCTCGGCCGCCTCCCGGGCGCGGCCGCGGAGCTTCTCCATCTCCTCCTCCTTCACCAGCTTCACCGCGGCCTCGACGAGGTCGCGCACCATCGAGTCCACGTCGCGCCCGACGTAGCCCACCTCGGTGAACTTGGAGGCCTCCACCTTGACGAAGGGCGAGCCGGCGAGCCGGGCCAGCCGGCGCGCGATCTCGGTCTTCCCCACCCCGGTGGGCCCGATCATGATGATGTTCTTGGGGAGGATCTCGTCCTTCAGCTCGGGCGCGACGCGCTGCCGGCGCCAGCGGTTCCGCAGCGCGATGGCCACCGCCTTCTTGGCCTTGGCCTGCCCGACGATGTACCGGTCGAGCTCGGCCACGATCTCCTTGGGCGACAGGTCCCGCGGCTCGGGCATGTTAGTGCTCCCACCCAGGCCTGCTGCCTACTGCGAGCGACGATCCTCTCGCTGCGGCGGGCGGCCTCGTCGGTGCGCTGCTCGGCGTAGCGCTGCTACGCCTCCGCGGCTCCCTCCTCGGGCGCCCACCTCGCGTCGGTCTCGTCGCTCTCGTCACGTCATCAGGCCTGGGTAGAAGCACTAGAGCTCCTCGAAGGTGAGGTGGGTGTTGGTGTAGATGCAGATCTCGGCCGCCAGCTTGAGCGCCTCCTCCGCCACCTGCCGCGCCGGGAGGCTCGAGTGGGCGAGCAGCGCGCGGGCCGCGGCGAGCGCGTAGGGGGCGCCGGAGCCGACCGCCGCCACGCCGCCGCCCGGCACCTCGTCGGGCTCGATGACGTCGCCCGCGCCGGAGAGCACGAGCGTGTGGTCGCGGTCGGCGACGACGAGCAGGGCCTCGAGCTTGCGCAGGAAGCGGTCGGTGCGCCACTGCTTCGCGAGCTCGACCGAGGCCCGCGGCAGCGAGCGGGCGTGCTCCTTCAGCTTCTTCTCGAAGAGCTCGAAGAGCTGGAAGGCGTCCGCGGTCGCGCCGGCGAAGCCGGCCAGCACCTGCCCCTCCGCGAGCCGCCGGACCTTCCGGGCCGTGGACTTCATCACCGTCTTGTCGAGCGTGACCTGCCCGTCGCCGGCGAGCACCACCCGGCCCTCGCGGCGCACGCAGAGCACCGTCGTCCCGTGGAACATCGGCTACACGTAGCGCGGCGGGCCGTTCGGGGCAATCGGCTCTTGGCGCTTGCGCGCGGCCGGGGCCGGCGCGAAGAACGGGCTGCCATGCGGCCCGCGACCACCTCGGGGCGGACCCTCGGCGGCCCCGCGGCCGCCGCGCTCGCCCTGCTCCTCGCCGCCGCGCCGGCGCGCCCGCAGGATCGCGCGCTCGTCCCGGGGCGCATGGGGTACAACGCGCTCCCGGCCGTGCCGAACGAGGACCCCGCGGTGGGGGACGACGTCCTGGTCTCGCTGCAGCTGGCCGCGCAGGCCGCCGACCTCTCCGCCCGCGACGCCGCGGCGACGCCGTACCTCCGCGTGGAGGTGCCCTTCCGCGGCATCGCCGCCCTCTCCGTGGACGCCGTGCCGGTCGAGCTCTGGCGCGTGACCCCCGCGACCCAGCGGCGGCTGCAGGCGGCCTCGACCCGGGGCGTGGAGCTCGGCGACGTCCGGTTCGGCGCCCGCTTCCTCCTGGTCTCCGAGGCCGGCCTGCGGCCGGCGCTGGGGATCCGGCTCCTCACCAAGACCGCGAGCGGCAAGGGGCTCGAGAACCGGCGCTTCACCGCCGCCCCGGCGTACCTCGGCGACCTGCTCCTCGGGAAGGACCTCGCGAGCTGGCCGGGCGGCGCCCGGGTCCGCCTGCTCGCGAAGGCGGGGTTCCTCTCCTGGCAGCAGGGGGACGGGTGGCAGGACGACGGGCTCGACTACGGCGCGACCCTGCAGCTCCGCTCCGCCGGCGGCGCGCGGCTGGAGCTGGAGTGGCGCGGCTACACCGGCTACGAGCGCGACGACGAGCCGATGCTGGCGGGCCTCACCGCGGGCGTGCCGACGGGGCCGGTGGAGTGGGTCCTGACCGTCAACCGGGGGCTGCGCCACGAGGCGCCGCCGTGGGAGGTGCGGGCCGGCGCGGTCCTGCGGCTCCCCTCGCCCTGGCGCGCGCGGTAGCCGGCTGCGCGCCGCGGCGGGCGGCCCCGGGCCGTGTCCTCACGCCTTGGCGCGCGGGTGGGCCTGGTCGTAGACCTCGGCGAGCCGCTTCCAGTCGAGGTGGGTGTAGCGCTGGGTCGTGGAGAGGGAGGCGTGCCCGAGGAGCTCCTGGATGGCGCGCAGGTCGGCGCCGTTCCCGAGGAGGTGGGTGGCGAAGCAGTGGCGGAGCACGTGCGGGTGGACGTGGCGCGGCAGACCGCTCGCGAGCACCCAGCCGTCGAGCCTTCGCGCCACCGAGCGGGTCGAGAGCCGCCCGCCCCGGTAGTTGAGGAAGACGGCGCGCCGCGCGCCGCCCGCGTGGTCCTTGCCGGCCGCGAGCGCCGGGCGGACCTCGTCGAGGTACCGCCGCAGCGCCCCGCGGGCCTCGGCGCCGAAGGGGACGATCCGCTCCTTGCGCCGCTTGCCGAGCACCCGCACCAGCCCCTCGCCCAGGTCGAGGTCGGGGAGGTCGAGGCCGCACAGCTCGGCGACGCGGAGCCCGGAGCCGTAGAGCAGCTCGAGGAAGGCGCGGTCGCGCAGCGCCAGCGGGGCCGAGGCCGGCTCCTCGCCCGCGGCGCGGCGGGTGGGCGTCTCGACCAGCGCGGCCACCTCCTCCTCCGGCAGCACGGTCGGGAGGTTCTTGGGGCGCTTCGGCGAGGCGACGGCGCGGGCCGGGTTGGCCTCGGCGAGCCCCTCGCGGACGAGGTAGCGGTAGAGGGTCCGGAGCGCGGAGAGCTTGCGGGCGACGCTCACCGGGCCGCAGCTCCCGGTGATCCGGGCCAGGAACCCGCGCACGACGGCGGGGGTGGCGCGCGCGGCCGGGAGCCCCAGCTCGGCGAGGTAGGCGGCGAACTGCGAGAGATCGACGAGGTAGGCCTTCGCCGTCCGGGGCGAGGCGCGCCGCTCGGTCTCGAGGTGCGCCAGGAAGCCCTGCAGCTCGGGCGGGAGCGTGGCGGCGTCGGCCATGGGGAGAGCGGTAGCAGAGGGGAGCGGGCGGGGGAAGTTCCTGGCCCGCGCGGCGGGGCGGCGCCGCCCGGCGGGCGCCGGCGCCCGGCCGGGGACGCGCCGCCGGCTAGAGCCAGGCCCCGAGCGCCTCGCGAGCGCGGGCCGCGTAGCCCTCCTTGCGCGCCTGCTTCCCGCGGAACCGGCCCTGCAGCGGCGGGAAGAGCGCGAAGATCACGTTGCTCGGCTGGTACGGGGTCCCCGGGGGGTGGGCCTCGCCGGTGAGGTGGCGGTGCAGGGCCCCGACGGCGGTCTCGGGCGGCGGCGGCCGGAAGTCGCGGCCGTCGAGCCGGTCGAGGATGGCGCGGGCCGCGAGGTGGCCGCAGGCCGCCGACTCCACGTAGCCCTCCACGCCGGTCATCTGCCCGGCGAAGAAGAGGTGCGGGCGGGCCCGGAGCGAGAGGTCGGGCGCGAGCAGGCGCGGGGCGTCGAGGAAGGTGTTGCGGTGGATCTGGCCGAGGCGGAGGAACTCCGCCCGGGCGAGGCCCGGCAGGTGCTCGCGGAAGATCCGCTGCTGCGCCGGCCAGGTGAGCCGGGTCTGGAAGCCGACCAGGTTCCAGGCGGTCCCGGCCACGTCCTCGCGCCGGAGCTGCACCACGGCGTACGGGCGCCGCCCGGTGCGGGGGTCCTCGAGCCCGACCGGCTTCATGGGCCCGTAGGCGAGCACCTCCGGCCCGCGCTCGGCCATCACCTCGATCGGCAGGCAGCCCTCGAAGTAGCGCGGCTCCTCGAAGCCGTGCGCCGCGACCTTCTCGCCCTCGAGGAGCGCGGCGACGAAGGCGCGGTACTGCGGCTCGTCGAGCGGCAGGTTGAGGTAGTCGGCCCCCTCGCCCTTGTCGTACCGGCTCTTCCGGTAGGCGATCGCCATGTCGATGGAGTCGGCGGAGACGATGGGGGCGATGGCGTCGTAGAAGGCGAGCCCGCCGCCGCAGGCCCGCTCGACGTCGCCCGCGAGGGCGTCGGCGGTGAGCGGCCCGGTGGCCACCAGCGCGAGGCCGGGCCCCTCGGGGAGCGCGGCCGCCTCGCGCTCCACCACGGCGACGCCGGGCGTGGCGCGGAGCCGCTCGGTGACGCGCGCGCTGAACCGCTCGCGATCCACCGCCAGGGCGTCGCCGGCGGGGACGCGCGTCTCGTCGGCGCAGCGGAGCACCAGGCTCCCGAGCCGGCGCAGCTCCTCGTGCAGGAGCCCGACCGCGTTGTGCGGGTTGTCCGAGCGGAGGGAGTTCGAGCAGACCAGCTCGGCGAGGCCGGGCAGGTGGTGCGCCGGGGAGCGCCGGCCGGGCTTCATCTCGAGGAGCTCGACCTCGACCCCCGCCGCCGCCAGCACCGCCGCGGCCTCGCTCCCGGCGAGCCCGCCGCCGATCACCGTCACGCGCCTGTCAGCCATCCGAACGCCTCCCTGCCCGCTTCGCCGCGGCGCGCCAGCGCGCCCCGGCCCTCCGGCGAGCGGCCCACCTTGCTGCAACCGCCGCCGGGTGTCCATGTTGAGGTCGCCGGACGTCCCGGCGCCAGGAAAGGTGAGCAGCGTGCGCGCACAAGAGCTCGAACGGATGAAGCGTCACCTCCATCGACGCCGCAGCCAGATCCTGGAGACGAGCCGGCGCGCCCACGCCGAGCTCGACGCCCTGCGGAGCGCGGAGCGGGATCCGGAGTTCGAGGAGGGGGCGCAGAACGAGCACGCCCAGTACACGCTCACCGCCCTCACCGACGTGCACCGGCGGGAGATCGCCGCCATCGACGCGGCCCTCGCGCGCATGGAGAGCGGGGCCTACGGCGTCTGCCTCGACTGCGAGAGCGAGATCGACCCGAAGCGGCTGCACGCCCTGCCCTACGCCCTGCGCTGCGCCGACTGCGCGACGCGCCTCGAGCGGGGCCTGGTGGCCGAGACGGTGGGGCCCACGCTGTAGCCGGGGCGGCCTACTCGCCCTTCATCACCATCAGCTTGTACTCGCCGAGCTCGGCCTGGCCGGCCGTGTAGAGCACGTCCATCACGGTGCGGTACGGGATGCGCCGGTCGGCGATCACGTTCACGCGCCCGGTGAACGGCGCCTTCGGGTTGTAGCGGGCGATGTACTTCTGCTTCTCCACCTCGCGGCGGAGCGACTGGAGCACCGCGGGGACGAGGTGGGCGTCGGCGCGGCCGTCCTTCGCCGCCGCCGGGATGACGCCGTCCTGCACCTTCACCGCCGGCCGGTCGTTCACCGCCACCTCCTCGAGCGAGATGGTGACGTTGATGTTGTCCTGCGGCGCGAGCTGGGTGGTGGACTGCGCCAGCTTGAGGGCCTCGGTCTGGTTCACGTTGAGCGCCGAGGCCGAGTAGCTCTTGAGCAGGAACACCAGGATGATGGTCATCATGTCCATCATCGCGGTGATGTTGAGCTCCTTGATCTCCCCGGCGCGCTCGCGGGCCTTGCGGCGCTCGCGGCGCAGCCGGGCGCGCTCGCGGGCGCGATCGGTCTTCGGGGCGGCGGTCGCGAGGGGCGTGGTCATCGTCAGCCCAGGATCGACAGCGACACGTCGGGGAAGAGCTTGCGGTCCTGGGCGCCCTCGGCCGCCGCGCCGCGGAGTTCGCGGCAGGCGTCCATGGTCTGGACCAGCACCTCGTAGGGGACCTCGCCGTCGGCGGAGAGGATGAGGTTCGTCTCCTTGGGGAAGCGCGCCTTGATGCGCTTCATGTGCTCGGCGAGCGCGGCGTAGTCGTAGGCGCCGTCGGGCTTGCGGGCCACGGTCGGCGCGCGGGCCGCGTCGATCGACTTCTCCAGCCCCTCGAGCGCCCCGCCGGCGCTGGCGATGTAGAAGCCCTGCCGGGAGATGGCGACCGTGAGCAGCAGCTTCGGCTGCTCCGCGCCCTGGAGCGCGGCGCTCTCGCCGCCGATCCGCGGCGCGGAGACGTTGAGCACGCCGAGGCTCACGAGCCCGGTCATGCTGAGCAGCATGAACATCACGAGGTTCGTGACGATGTCGAGGTACGGGACGATGTTGAGCTCGCCCGCCTCCTCCTGCTCCCGGATCCGCCGGCGCATCGGCGCTCTCCCGACCGGCTAGGCGCCGCGGGCCTGGACCGCGGGCGCGGCCGCCAGGGCGTTCTCGAGCTTGAGCGCCGACGCCTCGATCTCCTCGACCATCGCCTTCGACTTCGAGGTGAGCATGAGGTGGGCCACGATGCAGGTCACCGCGATGCCGAGGCCGAAGGCGGTGTTGTTCATGGCCTCCGAGATGCCGCGGGAGAGCATGAGCTGCTTCATCTCGGGGCTGGCGGCGCCGAGCGACTTGAAGGTGCCGATGAGGCCGGTGATGGTGCCGATGAGGCCGAGCAGCGTCGCGATGTTGGCGAGCGACCAGAGCGAGGAGATGCGCTTCGAGACGAGCGGGGTGGCGTCGAGGACCGCCTCCTCGAGCGCGCCGGCGACGTCCTCGCCGCGCTGGTGGGCGGCGAGGCCGGACCGGAGCACCGCGGCGAGCGGGGCCTTTCCGGCGGCGGCCGCGAACTGCTCGGCCGCGGCGACCCGCCCGGCCCGGACGTCCTCGACCACCTTGCCGACGAACGGCCCGGCGTCGACGTTCAGCTTGAACCCGAGCGCCACGAAGCGCTCCACGATGACGGCCACGGCCACCGCCGAGGCGACCAGGTTCACGAACATGAACGGTCCGCCTTCGCGGAAGAAATCGGCCAGGTGCTGGATCATCGACCTCGCTCCTTGGAGGTAGGCGGGTCATCCCGAATCGGGAGACCCGCCTGAAATCAGGAGCGATTTTCCTACCAGCCCCGGACGGAGGCTGTCAAGCGAGCTAGCCCCCGGCCGTGGAGCGCGCCGGCTCGTCCTTGGCCCGCCGGTAGTCGCACTCCTTGTTCGGGCAGGCGATGAACGGGCCGTCCTTCTTCGAGTACTTCTCGACCAGGAAGGCGCTCCCGCAGGTCGGGCACGGCTCGTTCCGCGGCCGGTCCCAGGAGACGAAGTCGCAGGACGGGTACGAGGAGCAGCCGTAGAAGGTCCGGCCGCGCTTGGAGCGGCGCTCGCTGATGTAGCCGCCGCAGCCCTTCGGGCAGGACACGCCGATGCTGATGGGGCGCGAGGTCTTGCACTCGGGGTACTTGGAGCAGGCGAGGAAGCGGCCGAAGCGGCCCTTCTTCACCACCATCGGAGCGCCGCAGGTCGGGCACTTCTCGTCGGTGGTGATCTCCTCCTCCTTCTCGGGGACGATCTGCTCGCCGTCCCGCTTGAAGTTCATGGTGTTGCGGCACTCCGGGTAGCCGGAGCAGGCGAGGAACTCGCCCATGCGGCCCCACTTGATGACCATCGGCTTGCCGCACTTCTCGCAGGCGTGCTCGGTCGGCGTCTCCTGCCGCTTCACGTCGCGCATCTGGACCTCGGCCTTGGCGAGGTCCTCCTTGAAGCCCACGTAGAAGTCGCCGAGGACCGCCTGCCACTGCAGGTTGCCCTCCTCGATCTCGTCGAGCTTCTCCTCCATCCCGGCGGTGAAGGTGACCTCCATCTCGCGCGGGAAGGCGCGCACCAGCTCGTCGGTGACCACGTTGCCGAGCTCGGTGGGCTTGAAGACCTTCTCCACCTTCTCCACGTACTGCTTCTCCTGGATGGTGGAGAGGATGGCGGCGTAGGTGGACGGGCGGCCGATGCCCCGCTCCTCGAGCTCCTTGATGATGGAGGACTCGTTGAAGCGCGGGGGCGGCTGGGTGAAGTGCTGCTCGGGGAGGAGCTTCCGGAGCTGGAGCGCCTGGCCCGCCTCGAGCGGCGGCAGCAGCTTCTCGGCGTTCTTGTCCTTCTCGTCGCCCTCCCCGGCGCTCTCCTCGGGGGCGGCGCCGGCCTCGTCCTCGGGGCGCTGCGCGCCGTAGACGGCGAGGTACCCCGGGTTCTTGAGCACCGAGCCCGTGGCGCGGAAGGTGGCGCGGCCGGCGGCGATGTCGGCGGTGGTCTGGTCGTAGACCGCCGGGATCATCTGGCAGGCGACGAAGCGGTTCCAGATGAGCTCGTAGAGCCGGAACATGTCCCGCTCGCCCATCTCGTCGAAGTAGCCGGCCACGCGCTCCGGGGTCCAGTCGAGCGAGGTCGGGCGCACCGCCTCGTGGGCCTCCTGGGCCGCCTTCTGCTTCGTCTTGTAGACGTTCGGCTCGGCCGGGAGCAGGTCCTTGCCGTAGCGCTCGCCGATGTGGACGCGGACCGCGTCCACCGCCTCGGTGGAGAGCCGCACCGAGTCGGTGCGCATGTAGGTGATGAGGCCGACCGCGCCCTCGTCGCCCAGCTCCACGCCTTCGTAGAGCCGCTGCGCGAGCGTCATGGTCTTCTTGGCGGTGAAGCCGAGCCGGTTGGCCGCCTCCTGCTGCAGCTTGGCGGTGGTGAAGGGGGGCGGCGGGTTGCGCCGGCGCTCCTTCTTCTCCACGGTGGCGACCTGGAAGGCCGCGCCGTCGAGCTCCTTCACCAGCGCCCGGGTGGTCTCGCCCTCCTTCAGCTCCGCCTTCTTGCCGTCGAGCTTGGCGAGCCTGGCCCGGAACTCGGGCGGCAGGGCCGCCGCGAGGTCGGCCTCGAGGCTCCAGTACTCCTCGGGGACGAACGCCTGGATCTCGCGCTCGCGCTCCACCACCAGGCGCACCGCCACCGACTGGACGCGCCCCGCCGAGAGGCCCCGGCGCACCTTCTTCCAGAGGATGGGGCTGATCTGGTAGCCGACGAGCCGGTCGAGGATCCGGCGGGCCTGCTGCGAGTCGAACTTCTTGCGGTCGAGGTCGATGGGGGCCTGGATGGCCTTCTGGATCGCGTTCTTGGTGATCTCGTTGAAGAGCACCCGGCGCACGCGCTCGTCGCCGCCCTCCGCGCCGAGCTCCTCCGAGATGTGCCAGGCGATCGCCTCGCCCTCGCGATCGGGGTCGGTCGCGATGAAGACCCGCTCCGCCTTCTTGGCCGCCTTCTTGATGTCGGAGAGGACCTTGGCCTTGCCCTTGATGACGTCGTACTCGGGCTGGAAGCCGTGCTCGACGTCCACGCCGATCTTCGACTTCGGCAGGTCCTTCACGTGGCCCACCGACGCCTTCACGTCGTAGGAGCGCCCCAGGTACTTCTTGATGGTCTTGGCCTTCGCGGGGGACTCCACGATGACCAGGCTCGGTCCGCCCAGGGCGGCGGCGCCCTTCGCGGCCGGCTTCCTGGCCTTGGGGGCGCTCTTCTTCTTGGGGGCTTCGACGAGGCTGTCGGTCTTGGTCGTCATCTCTTCCTTTTGGAGCAACCGCTAGGCGCTGCCGTCTTCGCGGCGCAGAAAGTAGTTTCCGGGCCGCTGCTCGCAAAGCCCCTGGAGCTCGAGCGAGAGCAGCCCGGCGAGGGCGGCCCCCGGCAGGAGCCCGGCCGCGGTCGCGACCTGCTCGGCGTGGCGCGGCGCGGCCCCGAGCGCGGCGAGGAGCGCGGTCTCGTCGGGCGGGAGCGGCGGCGCGGCGCGCGGCGCGGGCGGGACGAGCGGCAGCTGCGCGGCGATGCCGAGGACGGCGAGGACGTCGCGGGCCGAGGTGGCGACCCGGGCCCCGTCGCGCAGCAGCCCGAGCGGGCCCTCGGCGAGCGGGTCGCCCACCTGCCCGGGGACCGCGAACAGCGGCACCCCCTGCCGGCGAGCGCAGGCGGCGGTGATGAGGGCGCCGCTCCGGGCGCGGCAGCGGACCACCACCACCGCCTCGCTCATGCCGCTCACGATCCGGTTTCGCTGCGGGAAGGTGGACCGCGCCGGGTGGGCGCCGTCGGCGTACTCGGAGCAGAGGGCGCCGCCGCCCGCCAGGATCCGGTCGAAGAGGCCGGCGTGGTGCGGCGGGTAGACCACGTCCACGCCGCACCCGAGGACCGCGACGGTGTGGCCGCCGGCCGCGAGCGCGCCCTCGTGGGCGGCCGCGTCCACGCCGTCGGCGCCGCCCGAGACGACGGTGGCGCCCGCCCGGGCGAGGTCGCGCCCGAGGGCGCGGGCCATGGCGAGCCCGTACTCGTCCGAGTGCCGGGAGCCGACCACGGCCACCCGGCGCGCCGCCGCGGGGCCGAGCTCACCCCGGACCCGCAGCCACGCCGGCGCCCCCGGGACGTCCCGGAGCCGTGCCGGGAAGCCGGGATCGTCGCGCAGGATGGTGCGGGCGTCCCCCATGAGGTCGGGCCATATACTCGCGGGGTCCGACAGCGTCAAGACGGGGCCGCGCGGCCGAGGGAGCGCCGGCCAGGACCCGCCGAGGGCAGCAAGCCCCTGAAAACCTCGCGAATTCGGCGCGGGTCAGTTGGAGCCGGCGCCCGACTGGGCGGTCGCGGGCACCCGCATCTCCACCCGGTCGCCGACCACCAGCTCGAGCACGGTGCGGGTGACGAGCGCGGTCGAGGAGTGCTCGCGCGCGTCCACCACGACCAGGCTCCCGACCACCTCGTCGGGCAGCGGCTTGCGGTCGAGCTGCTGGACGGTGCGCACGTTCACCGGGTCGCCGTTGCGGACCACGGTGAAGACGTTCCCGTCCTCGACGCCGTCGGTGGTGCCCTTGTCCACGAAGACGAACTCGTTGTTGCCGATCTGGGTGGTGTCGTCGAGCTGCGCCGCGACGATCACGCCCTTCACGGCGGCGCGGTTCGCCTTCTCGACCACGCGCCCGGTGAGCCGGTCGGCGTAGGGGGCGACGAGCGCGCCGCGCTCGATGGGGCCGTAGGCGCTGGCGATGCGGACCGTGGCGACGGGGCCGTCCATGGAGAGCACCTGCGCGGTGCCGATGATCGACGTGCGCAGGCCGAAGGGCTGCCGGGTCACCGGGTGGAGCACCTGCAGGCCCGGCTCGAAGACGAGGTAGCGCTGCCCGGGCTGGACCGCCCCCTCGTGCGAGAACCGGACGTAGGCCCGGTCGTCGGTCGAGAGGAGGAACTTCTCCTCGAAGGCGGAGGTGATCGACCCGGACTGCTCGAGCTCCTTCTTGGTGATGAAGGTGTCGCGACGGACGGCCCGCCCGCTCACCGGGGCGAGCCCGATCTTGTACGGGCCGACGACCTTCACGTCGTCGTTCGCCATCTCCGGCATGCGGAGGTCGCCCTTGGAGAGGTCCTCGGTCTCGCGCGCCGGCGCGTCCTCGGCCACCTCCGGCGCCGCCGGCGCGGCCGCCGGCTTGCCCGCCGGACCGAGCCGGATCTCCTGCCCGGGGTTGATCCGGTGCGGGTTCGCGATCTCCGGGTTGTAGGACCAGACCTTCGGCCAGGCGTAGGGGTCCTGGAGGTACTTGCCGGTGATGTCCCAGAGGGTGTCGCCCTTCTGGACGGTGTGCTTGTCGGCGACGTCGGCGGCGGGCGCGCCCGCCACCTCGACGGCGGAGACCTCGCCCGACTCGAGCTTCTCCGCGGCGCGCCCCAGGTCGAGGCTCCCGTCGCCCGGCTTGCCCTTCTGGCCGCCGGCCTCCTCTGCGAGCGCCGCGTCGGCGGCCCGCGTATGGCGCGCCGTCCCCGCCGCCTGGACCGCGCCCGCCTTGCGGGCCGCGTCGAGGGCTTGCGTCTGTGCGAGCGCCACCGCCGGGACGAGGGCGAGGAGTGCGATCGTGCGGCTCGGGCTCATGGGACGGGCTCCTTCGAGGGTCTCGCCAGAAAAATCCCGAGAATCTTCAAGCTAAACGGGGGGCGAGTCAAGGAAGGGGGGCGATGAAGCCGGCCTGCCGCCCGGTCCGTCCCGCGTCGCGCCGGTGAGAGAAGAAGCGGCGCCGGTCGCACGCCGTGCAGAGGCCGAGAACCTCGACGTTTTCCGGACGGAGGCCGAGGGCGACGAGCGCCTGCACGTTCGCCTGCCAGAGATCGAGGTGCGGGGTTTCGGCCTGCGCGACCACCCCGGCCCCGAACGCGCCGGTGAAGCGATCGGCCAGGTCGGGAGAGACCTCGTAGCAGCAGCGCCCGATCGAAGGCCCGACCGCCGCCCGCAGCGATCCCACGGGGGTCCCGGTCAGGCGCGAAAGGGTCGCCGCCGTCTCGGCCGCGATCCGCGCCAGGGTGCCGCGCCAGCCGGCGTGCGCCGCCGCCACCGCGCCCGTCTCCGGGTCCGCGAGGAGCACCGGGACGCAGTCGGCGACCGAGACGCAGGCGGCGAGCCCCCGGCGCCTCGAGACCACCGCGTCGGCCGGCTCGCGCGGCGCGTCCGGATCCGGCTCGACCACCACCCGCGCGCCGTGGACCTGATCGACGCGGGCGAAGCGCAGGCCCGTCTCGCGCCCGAGCCGGGCCCAGTTCCCGGCGACGGCCGCCGGGTCGTCCCCGACCCCGCCGCCGAGGTTGAGCGCGTCGTAGGGAGGCGCGGAGGCGCCGCCGTCGCGCGTGGTGAAGCCGTGCGGGAAGGCGGCGAGCAGGCGGCTCTTCACGATCTCCATGGCCGGGAGCCTAGCGCGCCCCGCGCCTTGTGGCGCGCGAAACCCCGGTGGTACGCTTTCGCGCTCGCGACCCATGAACGCCTTCATCGAGAAGTCCATCGGCAGGAAGCTCCTCCTCGCCGTCGGCCTGCCCTCGGCCGTCATCGCCGGCGCCGGGCTCCTCTGGCTGCGCGCCGAGACCGCCCACCTCTCGCCCCACCTCGCGGAGGCCGTGCTCGCGGCCGTGGCCGTGCTCGCGCTCGCCATGTCGGCGGCCCACTTCCTCGCGGTGCGGCTCCTGGTCGAGCGGCCCCTGCGGAGCCTGGCCGCCGGCATGCGCCGGGCCGAGGAGGGCGATTTCCTCTTCCGCATGCCGGTGGCGAGCCGGGACGAGCTCGGCCAGCTCGCCGAGCGGTACAACGCCATGCTCGCCGCCATCACCGACCTGCACGCGCTCCGGCTCGACGACGCGCGGGCCATGGACTTCCTCCAGCGCGAGGTGGCGCTGAAGCGCGAGCTCGAGGCCCAGCACCGGCTCCTCGACGACACGAACCGAAGGCTCGAGGCGCGCCTCAACGAGCTCACCCTCCTCCACGACCTGGGGCGCACCCTCGCCTCGACGCTGCGGCTCGACGAGCTGCTCCGCTACGTGGTGGATCACCTGGGGCAGGCGCTCGGCTACGAGCGCTTCGTCATCTTCCTGGCCGAGGGCTCGGGGGACCTCGTGGCGGCGGAGAGCTACGGCGTGCGGGCCGAGATCACGGGGACGCGCCTCCCGCCGGGCGAGGGCGTGGCCCAGGCGGCCGCCGTCTCCCGCGAGCTCGTGCTGGTGCGGGACACCGCCCGGGACTCGCGGCTGCAGGGGTCGCGGGTGGCCGACTCGCAGGGCTCGCTGGTGGCGCTGCCGATGCTCTACAAGGGCGAGTGCGTGGGGGTGCTCGACCTCTTCCGCCCGGTGCTCGACGGCTTCTCGGCGGAGGAGCTGCAGCTCCTGCAGTCGGTCGCGAGCCAGGCGGCGATGGCCATCTCCCACGCGCGGCTGCTCGAGCACGCGCTCGGCTCCGAGCAGGCCGCCGCCGGCGGCTAGGGGACCTCCACCGCCCGGTTCACGTCGGGCTCCGGGCCGCCGCGCCGGGCGCGCTCCAGCTCGAGCTCGGCGAGGCGCAGCCGCCGGGCCTTGTCCTGCAGCGCCGCCTGGAGCCGCTCCGCCTCCTCGGCCCGCGCCGCGTCGCGCCGCGCCAGCTCCTCCCGCGCCCGCTCCCGGGCCTGCTCGAGGGCGGCGCGCGCCCGCGCGGCGGCCTCGTCCCCGGTCCGCGCCGCGAGCGCCGCCCGCCGCTCCGCCTCGGCCGCGCGCGCCTCGGCCGCCGCCGCCCGCCCGGCCGCCTCCCGCTCGGCCTGCTCCCGCCGGGCGCGCTCCGCCTCGACGAGCGCCTCGGCCTCGCGCTCGCGCGCGTCCCGCGCCGCCCGCACGCCCTCGAGCTCCTCCCCGAGCGCCCGCAGCCGCTCCTCGGCCTCGCGCGCCCGGGCCTCGCCCCGCTCGGCGCGCGCGGCGAGCTCGGCGGCGGCCCGCTCCCGCTCGCCCGCCAGCCGCGCCTCGCGCTCGGCCAGCGCCGCCGCCCGCGCCTCCGCCGCCTGGGCCGCGCGCCCGAGCTCGGCCCGATCGGCGGCCCGCGCCGCCTCGGCGGCCGCGAGGCGCGACTGGAGCGCCGCGACCCGCGCCTCGAGGGAGGCCCGCCCCTTCTCGGCCTCGCCGCGGGTCGCCTCCAGCCGCTCGGCCGAGGCCCGCGCCGCGGCGGCCGCCTCGGCCGCGAGCGCCTCGGCCCGCCGCTCCGCCACCGCGCGCGCCTCGGCCGCCTCCGCGAGGTCGCGCCGGAGCGCCTCCTCGCGCCGGCCCCGCTCGCCCCCCTCGGCCCGCACGACGCGGTCGAGCTCGGCGAGCGCGTCGGTCTTGCGCGCCAGCTCCGCCAGGAGCTCCTCCTCGCGCTCGGACTGCGCCAGCGCGGCCGCCTCGTCGCGGGCCCCGAGCGCGGCCTCCGCCTCGCGCCGGGCGCCCGCCTCGGCCTCGAGCGCCGCCGAGAGCCGGGCCCGCTCCTTGGCGGCCGCGGCGAGCCGGGCCTCGAGCTCGCGCCCGCGCTGGACGGCGGCCGCCGCCTGGGCGCGGCCGTCCTCGGCCGCCGAGGTGGCCTGGAGCAGCGCCGCCCGCAGCTCCTCCGCGTCGCGGGCCGCCGCCGCGAGCGCCTCCCCGGAGGCGGCGCGCGCCCGCTCCGCCTCGAGCGAGGCGCCCTCGAGCGCCGCCTTCAGGTCCGCGAGCTCGCTCTCCGCCTCGCGCGCGCGCGCCGCCGCGGGCGCGAGCCCCTCGGCCCGGCGCCGCTCGGCCTCGCGCGCCGCCTCGAGCTCGCCCACCCGGGCGCGGAGCTCCCCGGCCGCCGCCTCCGCCTGCTCGGCCCGGGCGCGCGCCGCCTCGGCGTGGCGCGTGAGGGCCGCGAGCTGCCCGGCCGCCGCGGCCACCCGCTCCTCGAGCGCGCGGCGGCGCTCCTCCGCGTCGCGCAGCGCCGCGGCGAGCGCGCCGGCCCGCCCGCGCTCCGCCTCGGCGGCGGCGCGGAGCTCCGCCTCGCGCGCGGCCTGGGCCTGCCGCTCGTCCTCGAGGGCGCAGAGCGCGGCCGCCGCGGCGTCCCGCTCCCGCGCCAGCTCGCCGGCGCGCGTCCGCTCCGCCTCCAGGCTCGCCGCGTGCGCGGCCCGCTCCGCCGCCCGCCCGCCCCGCTCCCGCTCCAGGCCGGCCCGGGCCTGCTCCAGGGCCCGCGAGGCCTCCTGCTCGCCCGCCGAGGCCTGCGCCGCCCGGGCCTCGAGCTCGCGCGCCCGCCGGGCCGCCTCCTCCCGCTGCCGCGCCGCCTCGGCGCCGGCCCCCGCCAGCGCCGACCTGAGCTCCGCCTCGACGCGCCGCCGCTCGCGGGCGCCCTGCTCCACCTCGGCCTGCAGCGCCCCCACCTCCTCGGCGCGGCGGGCCAGCGCCCGGGCGAGCTCGGCGGCGCGCGCCTCGAGCTGCTCGCGCGCGCCCGTCAGCTCCGCGCCCGCCGACCGCGCCCGCTCCTCCAGCTCGGCGAGCGCCGCCTCGGCGCGCCCGGCCCGCTCCAGCGCCGCCTCCGCGCCCGCCTCCGCCGCGCGCCGGGCCTCCTCGGCCGCCGCCCTCCCCCGCTCCGAGTCCTGCAGCCGCGCCGCCCGGTCCGCCTCCCGCGCGGCCGCCGCCTCGCGCTCGCGGCGGAGCTCCTCCTCGAGCGCGGCCTCGCGGGCCTGGCGCTCCGCCCGCGCGCTCGCCGCCCCCTCCTCGGCGGCCCGGGCCTCGCGCCGGGCCTCCGCGAGCGCCGCGTCGGCCGCCCGCGCCGCGCCCTCGGCCTCCCGGGCGCGCCGCTCCGCCTCCTCGAGGAGGCGGCCCTGCCCGGCGGCGAGCGCCTCGGCGCGCGCGCGCGCCTCCGCGAGCTCCGCGCCCCTCGCCTCCAGCTCGGCCGCGAGCCGCGCCGCCCGCTCCTCCGCCTCGGCGAGCGCGGCGCCCTGCCCCATCCGCTCGCGCGCCTCCGCCGCGCGCGCCCGCTCCCCGCCCTCGCGGGCCTCGACCAGCGCCGCCTCCAGCGCGCGGCGCCCGTCCGCGGCCTCCGCGAGCTCCCGGCCGCGGCGCGCCTCCGCCTCGCGGAGGGCCCGATCCAGGGCGAGCTTCTCGAGCATGAGCCGCTCGAGCGCCGCGGCGTGCTCGCGCTCGCGCTCGGCGAAGCGGGCCCGCTCCTCGGAGAGCCGCTGCAGCAGCTCCCGGAGGTCGGCGCCCGGTGCGTCGTCGGCGGGGGGCGCCCCGAGCAGCCGCCGGAGCAGCGCCGCGAGGTCCCCCGGCTCGAGCGGGAGGCCCAGGTAGGCGTCGGCGGCGGCCGGGCCGCGCGCGTGCGCGGCGATCGCCTCGGCCGGCGCCTCCGACGAGAGCAGCACGATCGGGAGCTCGGCGGTGCGCGCGTCGCGCCGGAGCGCGGCGCAGAGCCCGAACCCGCTCCGGTCGGGCAGCTCCGCCCGCAGGAGCAAGAGGTCGGCGGCGTCCCGGGCGAGGGCCGCCTCCGCCTCGGCGGCGGTCGTCGCCCGCGCCGGCTCACAGCCCTCGGCGGCGGCGATGGCCGCGAGCTGGCGCGCCGCCGCGGCGTCCGGCTCGACGATGAGAACGCGTCTGGAGTCCATCGCGCCGCCTGCCCCTCCGCGGGGCGGGAGGGCCGTCGCTGCGCACCCTCCTGCCGTCCAGCCGGCAATCTAGGCACGCGGGCGGGCTCGGGCGCCTGCCCCTCGTCGAGCCCCCGGGCGAGCGAGCGCCCCCACGACCGTCGTGGTGGCGCGCCGCCGGTCAGCCCTCGACGATCTGCCGCAGCTCTCCGCGCACGCGCTCGGCGTCGGTCTCGTGCTTGAGGAGCAGCGAGAGCGTCTCGCCCGCGACGGCCGGGTCGAGCGCCTCGGCCCCGAGCAGGACCAGCCCGCGCACCCAGTCGAGCGTCTCGGCGATCGAGGGCGGCTTGCGCAGGTCGAGCCGGCGCACCCGGGCCACCGCGGCGACCACCTGCCGCGCCAGCGCCTCCCGGGCCTCGGGGGCCCGCGCCCGGAGGATGGCGAGCTCGCGCTCGAGCGTGGGGTAGTCGATGTGCAGGTGGAGGCAGCGCCGGCGCAAGGCGTCGGAGAGGTCGCGGGCCGCGTTCGAGGTGAGCACCACCCGCGGCGGGTGGCGCGCGCGGAAGGTGCCGAGCTCCGGGACGGTCACCGCCCCCTCGGCGAGCACCTCCAGGAGGAAGGCCTCGAACTCCGGATCGGCCTTGTCCACCTCGTCCACGAGGAGGAGCGCCGGGGCCTCGCTCGTCACCGCCTGCAGGATGGGGCGCGGCACGAGGAAGCGCT
The DNA here is from genome assembly GCF_023169965.1 of Anaeromyxobacter paludicola. Taxonomy (NCBI): domain Bacteria; kingdom Pseudomonadati; phylum Myxococcota; class Myxococcia; order Myxococcales; family Anaeromyxobacteraceae; genus Anaeromyxobacter; species Anaeromyxobacter paludicola. The sequence continues at coordinate 1,511,281 of NZ_AP025592.1, forward strand.
CGCTGAAGAAGACGTTGCCCTCGGCCGCGAGCCGGTCGGCCGCCTCGGAGAGGCTCGCCGCCCCGCCGAGCGCGTCGCCGATCCGGTCGCGCAGGAGCTGGGTGTAGAGGAGCTGCTTCGCGTACTCCCACTCGTAGAGGGCCTTGGCCTCGTCGAGCCCCTCGTAGCACTGCAGCCGGAGGAAGCGGCGCCCGGCCGCGGCGGCGAAGGCGCGGGCGAGCTCGGTCTTGCCCACGCCCGCCGGCCCCTCCACCAGCAGCGGCTTGTCGAGCCCCTCCGCGAGGAAGACGGCGGTGGCGATCTCGCGCGAGGCGAGGTACCCCGCCGCCTCGAGCCCCTGGCGCGCGCTCTCCACGGTCGCGATCACCCTGCGTTCATAGCGGAGCAGGCGCTCGGCCGCCAGCGTCGCGGCGGGGCCGGGCGTTGCCTCCCGAACGGCGCCCGGCCAGCTTTTCTCGCATGGAAGCCTGCGAGATCCAGCCTTCCGGCGCGTGGGGCGCCGGCGAGCCCGAGCCGTTCGCGGCGCTCGCCGAGCTGGTGCGCCGGGCGCGCGCCGAGCCCCCCTCGCCGGGCGCCCTCGGCCCCGAGCCGCTCCGGCCCGGGGACCTGGCCGCGCTGCCGGGGTCCGGCTCGCCCGAGGAGGCGCGCGTCCGGCGGATGGGAGAGGCCGCGATCGCCCGCGGCGAGGTCGGCTGCGTCGTCGTCGCCGGCGGCGCCGGCACCCGCTTCGGCGGCTGTGTGAAGGCCCTCGTCCCGGTGCTGGGCGGCCGGACCTTCCTCGATCTGAAGCTGGAGGACGCGCGGCGGGCGGCGCGACGGGCGGGCGGCCGCGTCCCCGTGGCGGTGATGACCTCGCCCCTCACCCACGCCGCCATCGCGGCGCACCTCGCGCGGCGCGGCGCGCACGGGGAGGTCGTGCTCTTCACGCAGCGCATGCTCCCCCGGGTCACGCCGGAGGGCGAGGTCGTCCGGGACGCCGGCGGGGCGCCCTCGCTCGCGCCGGCCGGCCACGGCGACTTCTTCAGGGCCCTCCGGGAGAGCGGCGCGGGCGAGGCGCTGCGGCGGCGAGGGGTGCGCCACCTCTGCTTCAGCAACGTGGACAACCTCGCCGCCACGGTGGACGCGCGGGTGGTGGGGGTGCACCTGTCGCTCGGGCGAGCCATGACGGTGGAGGTGACGCGGCGCCGCTCGCCGTGCGGCGGGCTCGACGCGGGCGCGGCGCCGGTCCGGGCCGGCGGGCGGCTGCTCCTCCTGGAGAAGGTCGATCCGACCGCCCACCCGCTCATCTCGACCAACAACCTCCTCTTCGAGCTGGCGCCGCTGCTCGACGAGCCGTTCACGCTCCCGTGGCGGGCGGTCGAGAAGACGGTGGGCGGGCGGCGCGTGCTCCAGCTCGAGCAGGTCACCGCCGAGGTGACCACCCTCGCCCGCCCCGACGGCCGGCCGGTGCTCCCGGTCGCCTTCGTCGAGGTGCCGCGAGACGACCCGGGCGCGAGCCGGTTCGAGCCGGTGAAGGCGCGAGAGGACCTGGCCCGCGTCGCCGCGCGGCTGCGGCGCCGCTTCCCGGCGGAGTGAGCGCCCGGCCGCGGCGCTCGGCGCGTGAAGGGACTCCCCGCGGTCGCTCCACCGGCGCTCAGCGCAGCAGGTCGATCCGGACGTGCAGCGGTCCACCGGTGACGTTGGTCACCGCGACGAAGGTCCCGCCGCCGCTCCGGGTGAAGCGCAGGTCGGCCCGCGCCCGCCCCACGCGCAGCCCCTGGAGCGTGAGCTCGTCGAGCCACTCCGGGAGCCGCGGCGAGGAGATGTGGAGCGCGTGCCGGGGGGCGTCGGGGAAGACGCCGAGGGCGCCGCGCAGGAGCAGGAAGAAGGCCCCGCTCGCCCAGGCCTGCGGCGAGCACGCCACCGGGTAGTGGACCGGGAACGCCTGCCCCGCCCGGTCGAGGCCGCAGAAGAGCTCGGGGAGGCGCAGGTGGCGGAAGTGCTGCGCCGCCTCCCAGAGCCCGTCGAGCACCCGCACCGCCTCGGCGGTCCGCCCGAAGCAGGCGAGGCCGAAGGCCGCCATCGAGTTGTCGTGCGGCCAGATGGTGCCGTTGTGGTAGCTGAGCGGGTTGTAGGCGCGCTGGTCGCGCGCCAGGGTCCGGATGCCCCACCCGCTCCACATCCCTTCCGAGAGCAGCGAGGCCGCCACCTGGTCCGCCCGCTCCCGGGAGAGCGCGCGGGAGAAGAGGAGGTGGCCGGGGTTGCTCGTGATCGCGTCCACCTGCCGCCCGTCGCGGTCGAGCGCGATGGCGTAGGTCCCCCGGGACGGCATCCAGAACCGCTCCTCGATGCGCTGCGCCAGCCGGCGCGAGCGGGCGGCGAGCCGGGTCGCCTCGTCCACGTTCCCCCGGCGCCGGTACAGGCGGGCCATGCGGCGCAGCGCGTCCACCGCGTAGCCCTGGACCTCCACGAGCGAGATGGGCGGCTCCGCCGGCGTGCCGGCGGCGAAGGGGACGCCGTCGGAGCTGTCCTTCCAGCCCTGGTTGCGCAGGCCGCGCGGCGTGCGCCGCTCGTAGGCGATGAAGCCGCCGCCCGCCTCGAGCTGCCGCTCGATCCAGCCCACCGCCGCCTCGGCCGCGGGGAGGAGCGCGTCCACGGTGGCGCGGTCGCCCGTCCAGAGCTCGTACTCGGTGAGGAGCACGAGGAAGAGCGGGGTCGCGTCCACGGAGCCGTAGTACGGCGTGTGCGGCACCTCCCCGGCGCGCGCCATCTCGCCGAACCGGATCTCGTGGGGGATCTTGCCCGGCTCCTCGTCGCGCGACGGATCGTCCCGGGTCCCCTGCAGCCGGGCCAGGAACTGCAGCGCGTGGCAGGCCACCTGCGGCGTCGCGAGCAGGGCCTGGAAGCCGGTGATGAGCGCGTCGCGGCCGAACGGGCAGGTGTACCAGGGGATCCCGGCCGAGATGACCGGCTGGCCGAAGTGGAACACCTTCAGCGCCTTCAGGTCCGCCACCCCCTGCGCGAGCGCCAGGTCGAAGAGGTCGTTCGAGGAGCGGAACCGGGTGCAGCTCTCGGCCCATCGGCCGTAGTCCTCCCGCGAGGCGCGGGCCAGCTCCGGGTACGGGCGCGGCGGGCGCGGCGGTGCCCCGCCCTGCCCGGCCAGCACGGCGAAGGTGACCTCCCGGTGCTCGCCCGGCTCGAGGTGGAAGGTGACGCGCGCCCCCGCGCCGTCGAGCCGCTCCAGGGCCACCGGCCCCTCGTCGCGGGCGCCCTCGACGTGGACCTCGGTCAGGTAGGCCCGGCGGTCGGTGCCTTCGTAACGCAGCCGCACCACGCCGGGGGCCGTCACCTCCGGGGCCTCGAAGGTCCCCCGCCGCAGCCGGCGCGCGCCGCGGATCTCGAACACGTCGGCGAAGTCGGCGGCCCAGGCGAGCTCGATCCAGTAGTCGATGGGCCGCCCGAGGAAGTTCGTGAGGACGAACCGGTCCACGAAGGCCTCGTCGATGAGCTGGTCGCGGCGCAGGTGGACGTAGTTGACCGGCTCGGCCCCGAGGAGATCGCCCTGGTGCAGGCTGGTCACGGTGAAGTCCACCTGGGCGACGTAGTCGGTGGAGACCTGGGTGGAGAGGCAGAGCGGCGGTCCGCCCTGCACCGTGAGCCGCCACCCGGAGAGGTGGCGGGTGTCGGTGAGGAAGAGCCCGAGATCGCGCACGCCGAAGGGCGAGAGGTCGCCGAGCCGGTTCGCGACGAGGAAGAGGTTGCCCCGCTTCAGCACCAGCTTCTCGACCCCGGTGGCCTCGGGCCGCGCCGAGGGGTCGGTGTAGCCGAGGAGCTCCGCCGGTTCGGTGCGCGCTGGCTCGCCCATGGTCCTCGCCTCCGGCGGCGTCAGATCGCCTCGGTGGTCCCGGCGGCGGCGCCGGCCACCCCGGCCCGCGCCGCCGCCCGGGCGCTCGCGTACACGGCGAGGTAGTCCCTGATCATCCGGTCCGAGGAGAACCGCTCCAGGGCCCGCCGGCGGCAGGCCGCCCGGTCGAAGCGCTCGAGGCGGGCCAGGGCGCGGGCCATCTCCTCGACCCCGTCCACCAGGTAGCCGGTCACGCCGTCGTCCACCAGCTCGGGCGCGGCGCCGCGCGGGTAGGCCAGCACCGGGCAGCCGGCCAGCATCGCCTCCACCAGGAAGAGGCCGAACGGCTCCTCCCACCGGAGCGGCGCCAGCAGCGCCCGCGCGCCGGCGAAGGCGCGCCGCTTCGCCGCCAGATCCGCCGGGCCGATCCAGCGCACGCCCGGCCGCGCCAGCGCGGGGCGCAGCACCTCCTCCTCCCAGCCGGGCGGGTTGTCCGCGCCGTGGGGCTTGCCGGCGACGATCAGCTCGAGCCCGGCCCGGCCGGCGGCCTCGACCGCCAGCTCCGGCCCCTTGCACCAGGCCAGCCGCCCGAGGAAGAAGGCGAAGGGGCGGCCACCCGCCGGCTCGAGGGCGATCGGGCGGTAGAGCGACGGGTCGAGCCCGTGGTGGACGACGTCGCAGGCGAGCCCCGTCTCGAGCTCGGCCTGCCGGCGGGAGATGGCGACGTAGCGGACGGACGGGCGCCAGCCGTAGTAGCGGGAGAGCCGCTCCTCCCGGACGTGGTGGAGCGTGTAGACGAGCGGGGCCCCGAGCTGCTCGGCGAAGGCCAGGAGCGCGGGGCTGTGGGCGTGCACGAGGTCGAAGTCCCCGGCCGCGATCTCGCGGGCGGCGTGGGCGCAGTGGAGGAGCTCGGCGTGGGGGTCTGGCGGCCAGACCGGCCGCTCGAAGGCGTAGCGGACGTCGGGGCCGCGCGAGTCCCCCGTGGCGAACAGGGTGACCTCGTGGCCCGCCCGCGACAGCCCGCGCGCCAGCTCGCCCACGACCAGTTCGGTCCCGCCATAGGTCCTCGGGGGCACGGGGACGAAGGGCGTCGAGACGAGGGCGATCCGCACCCTCGAAAGCTAGGGACCGGCACGCGAAGATGCCGTTGGCCGAGCGAAGGCCCGCCGCGCTAGACTCGTGGTCGCCATGGACGGACAGACGCAAGGGCCCCTGAGCCAGGAGACGTTCCACTCGTTCCTGCAGCTGGCCGTGAAGCGGCAGGCGAGCGACGTCCACTTCGAGGTCGGCTACCCGCCCACCTACCGCGTGTTCGGCGATCTGCTGAGCGCCAAGTACCCGCCGCTCACCGAGGCGGACACCGAGGCGATCGCCGGCTACCTCCTGTCCGCGCCGGGGGCCGGGTTCACGCCGCTCGACTTTCGCGAGGTGGATCGCAGCTACGCCATCCCGGGGGTCTCGCGCTTCCGCGCCAGCATCTTCAAGCAGCGCGGCAGCTGGGGCGCCATCCTGCGCACCATCCCCTTCTCCATCCCCGACTTCTCCACGCTCAACCTGCCCCAGGTGGTCCGGACCATCGCCGACGCACGCCGCGGGCTGGTGCTCGTCACCGGCGCCACCGGCAACGGCAAGTCCACCACCATCGCCGCGATCATCCACCACATCATCCAGCAGGAGCGGCTCCACGTCGTCACCGTGGAGGACCCGATCGAGTTCGTCTTCAGCTCGGCGAAGGGGCTCGTCATCCAGCGCGAGGTGGGCACCGACACCGCGAGCTACGCCGACGCGCTCAAGGCGGCGCTCCGGCAGGACCCCGACCTCATCATGGTCGGCGAGCTGCGGGATCGGGAGTCGGTGGACATCTGCCTCAAGGCGGCCGAGACGGGGCACCTCGTCATCAGCTCCCTCCACACCCCGGACGTCCCGCGCGCCGTCGGCCGCGTGGTGGGGCTCTTCCCGGCGGAGGAGCAGGAGACGGTCCGGGCCCGGCTCGCCGAGAACCTGCAGGCGGTGCTGGCGCTCAGGCTCCTCGTCCGCTCCGACGCGAACGGGCTCATCCCCGCCGTGGAGGCCCTGCTCGCGACCAGCACCGTCCGCGAGGCCATCCGGAGCGGCGCCAAGATGGAGGAGCTGCGCCACTACATGGAGACCGCCGGGGCGGACCTCGGCATGCACTCCTTCGACCAGTACCTGTACAAGCTCCACGAGGCGAAGCGGATCTCGCTCGACACCGCGCTCTCCAACGCCACCGTCCGGGCCGACCTCGAGCGCCGCCTCCTCATCGAGGCCGGGGGCCGCGGAGCCTGATGGCCGGCGCCTCCTCCAGCCTGCGGGTGCTCGCGGTCGGCGCCGATCCGGAGCTGGCGGCCGCGCTGCACCTGCACCTGGCGCGGGCGGGCCACGCGGTCTACGCCGTGCCCGCCCCGGCGGAGCTCGACCTGTTCCTCCGGGCGGCGGCGCCGCACCTCGTCGTGCTCATGCTGCCGGCGTCGCCCGACGCGGCCTGGGGCGGCGCCCTCACCACCGCCGCCAGCGCGGCCCGGGTGGGCGTGCGGGTGGTCCTGGTGGCGCCGTCGCGCGAGGTGGTCGAGCCGCTCGCGGCGGTCGCCGGCGCGGAGCGGGCCTACGCCCGCGCGGACCTGCTGGCGCGCCCGCTGGCGCTCCTGGACGGCGGCGCCGCGCGCCCGGCGCCGCGCTTCCCCGCCCCGGCGGCGCCTGCCCACGCCGCGCCCTGGCCCGCGGAGGCGCTCGCCCTCGAGGAGCCGGACGCGCCGCCGCCCGAGCGCCCCGCGCCCCGGCGCGCCGTGGACCTCTCGGCGCTGATCGAGGAGGAGCTGCTCGGGGAGGCCCCGCGCCCCCGGGTCACGCGCGTCGAGGTGAACGTGAGCCTGGTGTCGGACCACAACTTCTTCGTGGGGACGACGCGCCGGGTCGACTCGGGTGGGGTCTTCATCGCCACCCAGCTCCCGCCGCCGGTGGGCACCCGGCTCCAGGTCCGGCTCGGGCTCGCCGACGGGCGCAAGCTCGACCTCGAGGGCGAGGTCGCCTTCGTGCGCGAGAAGGGGGCGACCACCGGCCGCCAGCCCTCCGGCTGCGGGGTGCGCCTCGAGGGGCTCCCGGGGTGGGCGGTCGAGGCGATCGACCGCTTCACGCTGGCGCGGCAGCCGATCCTGGTCGGCGCGGACCGCTGAGGCGGCCCGCCGGCCGCTACTCGTCCACGCTCCGGTCGGTGCGGCGCACGCCGAGCAGGTACGGGTAGACGAACTGGTCGAGGTCGCCGTCGAGGACGTCCTCCACCTTGCCGGTCTCGATCCCGCTCCGCAGGTCCTTCACCAGCCGGTACGGCGCGAGGACGTAGCTGCGGATCTGCGAGCCGAAGTTGATGTCCTTCTTCTGCGCCTCGACCGCGTCGAGGGCCGCCTGCCGCTTCTTCTCCTCGTGCTCGTAGAGCCGCGAGCGGAGGATCTTCCAGGCCATGGAGCGGTTCTTCTGCTGGCTGCGCTCGTTCTGCATCGCCACCACGATGCCGGTGGGCAGGTGGGTGATGCGGACGGCGGAGTCGGTCTTGTTCACCTTCTGGCCGCCGGCGCCGGAGGACCGGTAGGTGTCGATGCGGACGTCGGCCTCCTTGATGTCGATGACGATGTCGTCCTCGATCTCGGGGGTCACGTCCACGGCCGCGAAGCTGGTCTGGCGGCGCGCCGCCTGGTCGAAGGGGCTGATGCGCACCAGCCGGTGCACGCCCTTCTCGGCCTTGAGGAAGCCGTAGGCGTGGTCGCCGCGGGCGATGAACGAGGCGGAGGAGATGCCGGCCTCCTCGCCCGCGACCAGATCGGCCGGCTCGACCTCCCAGCCCTTCCGCTCGCAGTAACGCGTGTACATCCGGTAGAGCATCGCGGCCCAGTCCATGGCCTCGATGCCCCCGGCGCCGCTCTTCACCTCGACGATGGCCCCGGCCCGGTCGTGCGGCCCGGAGAGCATCTTCTCGAACTCCAGCGACTCGACCTGCCTCACCATCGCCCCGGCCGCCCCGGCCGCCTCGGCGCGGGTGGCCTCGTCGTCGGCCTCCTCGGCGAGATCGTGGAGGGCGCGGGCGTCGTCGAGCCCGCGGGCCACCCGGTCGAAGGCCCCGACCGCGGCCTCGAGCTGCGCCTTCTCCTTGAGGAGCGCCTGCGCCTTGGCGTTGTCGGACCAGAGCGCCGGGTCCTCGGCGAGCCGGGTCAGCTCGGCGGCGCGCGACCGCTTGCGCTCGACGTCAAAGGGACCCCCGGAGCCCGTCGAGACGGCTCGTGAGGTCCTGGAGGAGCTCGGTGGTGGGTGCGGCCATGGCGACCTCCATACCCTCCGCCGGGTCGCGTGGCAAGGCGCCGGCGCGCTACCGCGGCGCCCGGGCGGCCCGCGCGGCGAAGCGGGCCACCTCGCGCCAGATCGCCTCGAACTGCGGCCGATCGAAGCCGGTCCCGGAGGCCACCCAGTCGAAGTGCGGGGGCACGTGGGTGGGCCGGTGGAAGTGGCCGATGACGTCGTGGTGGTCGGCCCAGACCGCTCCCACCATCTCCCCCCAGACCTGCGACAGGGTCGGCACGATGCCGTCGTTGGCGCGGGAGTCGGGGATCCGGCCGAAGGCCTGGCGCAGCATGGCGGCGTGGGCGCGGTCGAGCCTCGGCCCCCGGCCCGGCGCGCCCCGCGAGGCGAGCCGGTACAGCGCGACGTAGAGCGCGTGGGTCGCCTGGGCGTAGCCGTCGAGCCCGGCCTTCATCGCCGAGCGCAGCCCGGGCTTCCGGCCGCGGGTCACCACGCAGCCGTAGGCCACCCCCGGCCGGTCCTCGGTCGAGGCGTTGAAGAGGTCCATCCCGGCGGGCGTGATCTGGGCGACGAGGTCCTGGTCCTGGCCCACGTTCCGGAAGAACTCCTCGATGGCCTCCCGGCGGTCGAGCGAGAAGTCGGCGAGGAGCTGCATCACGAGCTGGTCGATGACGCCCGACGGCCGCGCGCCGCGCCCGCGCAGGAGCGCCGCGAACTTGAGCGCCACGCGCAGCGGGAGCCGGCCGGCGCGCAGGCTGTAGATGGTGCTGAGCGAGAGCAGGTGGAGCAGCTGCTGGCCGAGGAGGCTGTTGAAGAGGTGCGCCAGCGGGGTGCCGTAGTGCGGGGTCGAGACGGTGACCACGGCCCGCACCGCGCGCGCGCACCGCTCCACGTCGGCCGGGGTGGGCAGCGACACCTGGGGCGTCACCACCAGGCGCGCGTCGAGGCCGCCGCTCGAGTGGCCGACGAGGGTCACGTCCCCGTCGGCGAGGTCGAGCACCTCGTCGATGGTCTCGGCCACCAGCGCGGCCCGCTTGCGCAGCGACGCGGTCGGCACGGTGCGGACCACCCGCAGCTCGCCGGTGAGCCCGGCGCGGGGGCCGATCTCGGCGAGGTAGTCCCGGACGTGGGCGAAGTAGGCGAAGTCGCCGAGGTTCGCGAAGCCGAAGAAGCCGGGGACGAGCAGGACGTGGTGCGGGCGGGACGGCACGGGGGGAGTCTACCGCCACGGACCGCGGCCGGAGGAAAGTTACGGGCCCGGCGCGCGCGCCGGGTGGGGCGCGGCGCTCCGCTCGCGCCGCCGCATCGCGAGCGTGGCGAGCCCGGCCAGGGTGAAGGCGACGCAGGCGTAGGCGAACACGTCGCCGGTCCGCGTGTAGAGGGTCTCGCCGGACATGCGCGGCACCTCCCCCACGAGCAGCCTCGCGGGCTCCTCGGGATCGGGCGCGAGGTCGGGGTCCACCGGGCCGAGGTCGATGGCGCCGGGGGCGAGCTCGCCGGTGGGGAGCACGAGCGCGCTCACGCCGGCGTAGGCGGGGCGCGCCACGGCGCGCATGGTCTCGATGGCGCGCAGGCGGACGATGGCGAGGAACTGGTAGGGGCCGGAGGAGTAGCCGTACCAGGCGTCGTTGGTCGGGTTCACGAGCAGGTCGGGCCGCTGCCGCGCGAGGGCGACGCTCACCTCCGGGAAGATGGCGTCGAAGCAGATCATCGGCGCGATCCGCACCTCGCCCTCGGCGCCCCGGTACGACAGCGTCCGGAGCTGCGCGCCGGGGACCTGCGGCACCATGGGCGGCACCACCTGGCGGATGAACGGCAGGTACTCCTGGAGCGGCACGTACTCGCCGAAGGGGACGAGGTGGTGCTTCTGGTAACGGCCGAGCACCTTCAGGTCGGGGCCGGCGAGGAAGACGCTGTTGCCGCCGACGAGCTCGCGGCGGCCGTCCTCCTTCACCACCGTGCCGCTCGTCACCGCGCCGAGCAGGAGGTGGGCGTGCGTCAGCCTCGGGAACCGGAGCGTCGGGAGCTCGAACGTCCCGAGCTCGGGCGAGACGAGCCACGGGAAGCTCGCCTCGGGCCAGGCGACGAGGTCGGCCCCGCGGCGGTCGGCCTCGGCGGTGAGCGGCAGGAACCGTCCGAGGATGAAGCTCCCGTGCTGCCGCATCTCGTTCTTCACCGACTGGTTCACGTTCCCCTGCACCAGGCCGACCTTGAGCTTCGGGGCGGCGGCCGCGGCGGCGCGGACCTGGCGGAGGTGGACGGCGCCCCAGCCGAGCGAGAGCGCCACGGCGGCGGCGCCGGCGCCGGCGACGCGCCAGGGCACCGGGCGGCGCGCCAGCCGAGCCTCCAGCAGCGCGTGGACGACGCCGTTCACGAGGACCAGGAGCGCGGCGACGAGGTACACGCCGCCGAGGGCGGCGAGCTGCGAGGGCAGCGGGTGGCGCGCCTGCAGGTACCCGAGGTTGGCCCAGGGGAAGCCGGTGAAGAGGTAGTTGCGCGAGAGCTCGGCGGCGACCCAGACCGGCGGCAGCACCGCCCAGAGCGGCCACCGCAGCCGGGCGCCGATGGCGCGGGCCAGGGCGAAGGCGAGCGCCCAGTGGAACGCCATGTAGAGGACGAGCAGCGACAGGCCGGCGAGCGCGGTCGGGAGCGGCACGCCGCCGAAGGACGTCATCGCGTGGTTGACCCACCAGATGGCGGCGTAGAAGTAGGCGAGGCCGGCGGCGAGGCCGAGCGCGAAGGCGCTCTTCCAGCCGGGGGCGCGCTGCAGGGCGAAGAGCGCGGGGACGAGCCCCACCCAGGCGAGCCACTCGAGGTGGCCGGCGGGATCGAGCTCGTGGAGCGAGACGAAGGGGATCGCGAGCGGCAGCGCGAGCGCGAGGAGGAGGCCCGAGGCGACGCAGAGCGCGAGGGAGCGGGGCCAGCTCATCGGCGGGGGCTCCGGGCGCGCCGGGAGGCCGCGGATCGCCCCTCTCCGGCCCTCCCCGCCGGGCGGGGAGGGGGTGCCGCCGGGGACCGCTGGGAGCTGGGGGGCGCCGCGGAGCGCGCGGGCTGGCGCGAGGCCGCGCCGGCCGCGGCCACCATCCCCTCCCCCCGCAGCAGCGCCTCCTCCGCCTCGGCCATCCGGGCCGCGTCGCGGGGGCGCTCGTGGTCGTGGCCGAGCAGGTGCAGGATCCCGTGCGCCAGGTAGCGGTCGAGCTCCGCGCCGAGCGGCCGCCCGTCCTGGGCGGCGCGCCGCTCGGCGGTGTCGAGCGAGACCACCACGTCGCCGAGCCAGGGCCCGGCGCCGGCGGGCTCGGTGAGCGGGAAGCTGAGGACGTCGGTCGGCCGGTCCTTCCCGCGCCACTCGCGGTTGAGCCGGCGGATGGCGGCGTCGGAGCAGACCAGGATCGAGAGCTCGGCGCCGTCGCGGCCGAGGGCGCCGAGGAAGCGGCGCGCCTTCCGTGCGAGCCGCCGCGCCGCGGCGTCGCCGCGGCGGTGATCGTTGCGAACGCGGACCATCAGGGCTGGACCTTGCCGGACACGAGCGAGAGCTGCGCGGGCTCGCGGCCGCTCTTGCCCGGGTACTCCGGGCGGCTGTGGTAGACCGCCTCCAGCCCGCGGACCATGGCGGCCGCGATGAGGGAGAGGTCCTTCAGGGTGAGGCTGCACTCGTCGAGCTGCCCGTCGCCGAAGATCTCGTCGATCCGCTTCTTCACGAGCCCGCGCAGCGCCTCGGGCGTGGGCTCGGCGAGGGCGCGGGCGGAGGCCTCGCAGGCGTCGGCGATCATCACCAGCGCGGCCTCACGGGTCTGCGGGCGCGGCCCGCCGTAGCGGAAGAGGCTCTCCTCCTCCCAGCCGGCGCGGGCGCCGTCGGGCTTGCCCGCCTCCTCGCGCGCCAGCCCCTGCTGCCGGACCCAGAAGTAGGTGATGAGCCGCGTCCCGTGGTGCTGCGGGATGACGTCGGCCACCACCCTCGGCAGCTTGTACTGGCGCACCAGCTCGAGCCCGTCGGTCACGTGGCGCTTCAGGATGAGGGCGCTCATGGTCGGCGCGAGCCCCACGTGCTTGTTCTCGCTGCGCTGGTTCTCGGCGAAGTAGAGCGGGTTCCTTATCTTCCCGAGGTCGTGGTAGTAGGCGCAGACCCTCGCCAGGAGGGGGTTGGCGCCGATGGCCTGCGCCGCCGACTCCACGAGCGCGCCCATCACCACCGAGTGGTGGTAGGTCCCCGGCGCCTGCACGATGAGCTCCTTCAGCGCGGGGTGGTTGAGGTTGGCGAGCTCGAGCAGCCGGGCGTCGGTGACGTAGCCGAAGACCGACTCGAGCGCCGGCGCGAGCACCAGCACCACCGCCGGGAGCACCAGCGTGCCGCCGAGCAGGGCCGCCCCGGCGGCCGGGGCCGCCTCGGCGAGGGTGCGGCCCGCCAGCAGCCGGAAGCCGACCGCGAGCAGCGCGCCGACGAGCCCGACCGCGAGCCCGGCCCGCAGGAGCGCGCCCCGCCGCGCCACCTGCGGCGCGAGGATGCAGGCGGCGAGGGCGCCGAGGAGCGTCTTCACCTCGAAGTAGAGCGAGTTGCCGGCCCCGAGCCCGGCCACGGCCGCCGCCGCGACCGCGAAGAGCAGCGCCGCCTCGGCCGGGAGCACCGCGCGCACCAGGAGCACGCCCGCCGCCACCGGCACGAGCTCGTAGAGGGTGGTCACCGCCACGCCGCTGAAGCGGTCGTGCAGCGCCTCGGCGAGCGCGAAGCCGCCGCTCGTGAGCGCCACCGTCCCGGCGAGCAGGGTGGCGAGCAGCAGGGCGTCCTTGCCGCCGGGGCGGAACCCGGGCAGCGCCGCCCGGCCGAACGCCCAGAGCAGGAGCGCCACGAGCGCGGTCACGGCGGCGCCGCCGGCCCGGCCGCGGAGCAGGTCGAGCTGCCGGGTCTGGGCGCGGATGCCGTCGAGCAGGACGAGGTGCCGCGGCTCGATCCGCTCCCCCTCCCCCAGGATCCGCTCGCCGCGCTTCACCGAGACGATGACCGGCTTCACGCGCGCGGCGGCGTCGCGCTGGCGCGCCACCGTCTCGGCGTGGTCGTAGGCGAGCGTGGGGCGGACCGAGTCGGCCGCGAGGCGCAGGAGCGCGGCCCGCACCTCCGCCGGCTCCTGGCGCGGCAGCGCGGCGCCGGCCCGCTCCACGTCGGCCCGGGCCTGCGAGAGGTCGCGGACCAGCCCGAGGTCCGAGATGACGTGCTCGCCCTCGGAGACGCCGCCCCGGAGCGAGCGGACCACGATCCCCTGCTCCCGCCCGGCGACGGCCCGCTCGCCGTCGGCGAGCACCATGCCGGAGAGCCCGCGGGCGACGAGCCCCACCGCCTCGCGCTCGAGCGGCTCGGCGAAGCGCGCGCTCCAGAGGGTCTGGAAGTCGGCCTCGCGCACCGGCGCGCCGAGGCGCGCCTCGAAGAGGCTGCGGGCCGCCGCGAGCGCGATGGCGCCGGGGCGGCCGGGGGACTCGGCCATGGCGGCGCGCATGAGCCGGAAGGCGGCGCGCACCCGGGCCGCGCTCGACTCGAGCGCCCCCTCGTCGAGGTCGAAGACCGCCCGCGAGTCCTCGGCCGCCTCGGCGCGCAGCCGGGCGGTCGCCTCCGGGTCCTGGAGGTCGTAGTCGCGGGTCGCCCGCACGGTGGCGGTGGCGAGGCTGCCGAGGGCGTCGTGCCCGGGGAGGCGCGAGAGGCCGGTCCCCGGCGTGAGGAACCAGCCGGCCGCGGCCGCCACCAGCACGAGCAGGAGCGCCCGCCAGGCGCGACCGGTCCAGTCGGCGCCGGCGGGGCGCTTGCCGTCCTCTGCCGGCGGGGGGCTGCTCACGGGATCCTCCTCGGGGGCGCAGGGTTGCACCCGCGACCGCGAAAGGCAACGGGGAAGGGGCGCCGCGCTCAGGGCTGCGCCGCGGACGGCCCGGCGGCCCCGCGGGGCGGCTCGGCCGGCCTGCGCCGCTCCGCCTCGAACGCGTCGTAGGCCTTCACCACCTCCTGCACCAGCGGGTGGCGGACCACGTCCACCTCGGTGAAGGTGCAGAAGCCGATCCCCTCGACCCCCTTGAGCACCCGCTGCACCTCCAGCAGGCCGCTCGCCCGGCCGGTCGGCAGGTCCACCTGGGTCACGTCCCCGGTGATGACCGCCTTCGACCCGTAGCCGAGCCGGGTCAGGAACATCTTCATCTGCTCGCTGGTGGTGTTCTGGGCCTCGTCGAGGATGATGAAGGAGTCGTTGAGCGTGCGGCCGCGCATGAAGGCGAGCGGCGCCACCTCGACCGTCCCGCGCTCGATGAAGGCCGACGCCTTCTCGTAGTCCACCATGTCGAAGAGGGCGTCGTAGAGCGGGCGCAGGTAGGGGTTCACCTTCTCGGCGATGTCGCCCGGCAGGAACCCGAGCTTCTCGCCCGCCTCCACCGCCGGCCGGCAGAGCACGATCCGCTTCACCCGGCGCTCGACCAGCGCCGAGACCGCCATCGCCATGGCGAGGTAGGTCTTGCCGGTGCCGGCCGGGCCGATGCCGAAGACGATGTCGTCGTCCCGGATGGCCTGGATGTAGCGCTTCTGCCCCACGCCCTTGGGCGTGATGATCCGGTGGCGCGCCGACACGTAGACCGTGTCGCCGAAGATCTCCTTCAGCGGGACGTTCTGGCCGGCGAGCTTGGTCGCCTGGTCCACGTCCTCGAGGTAGAGCGGGTAGCCGCCCGCGGCGAGCTCGTAGAGCTCGTTGAGGAGCCGCTCCGCGGTGGCGACCTTCTCGACGTCCTGGCCGGCGACGACGAGCTGCCCGCCGCGGGAGCCGACCTGGACCCCGAGCCGCTTCTCGATGAGCTTGAGGTTCTCGTTGTGCGCGCCGCACAGCACGCGCACCTTGTCGTTGTCTGGAAACTCGATGCGGCGGGTCTCGAGGGACGGCGCGGCGCTCGAACTCAAAGTGTGGGACCTCCGGTCAGCTACTCGGCGGGCGGGAGGAGGACGTAACCGCCCTCCCCCTTCCGGCGGTAATAGTAATCCTCCGACCAGGGGTACTTCAGGTCCGCCGGGGTGGCCAGCCCGGTCTCGACCAGCGCCGAGAGCCCCGGCGGGTACTCGCCCTTCTCCAGCCGGTAGATCTCGAGGGCGCCGCGCAGCCGCGCCAGCTCCGCCCGCGACACGAAGCGGTGGGCGCCGTTGTCGCGCAGGACGCGCCCGGCGCCGGGATCGGCGAAGGAGAGCCCGCGGTCGTTCGCCTGGAACGCCAGGAAGGCGAGCACCGCCGCGATCGCGCCGGTGGCGAGGACGCGGGCCACGCCCTCCTTGATCCGCTCGCGCCAGTCGCGGGTGTAGGCGCCCACGCTGGCCGCGGCCGAGCGGCGCGGCGGGGGGATCGCCCCGAGGAGCCCCTGGTTCACGAGGTTGAGGAGCGCCTTGCAGGTCTCGAACTCGCCGAGCCGGGAGAGGTCGATGATCTTCTCGACCGGGCGCCCGGGGGTGGCGAGGGCGTAGACGCGCCGGTCGTTGCGGGTGAGCGCGTCCTCGCCCGAGGCGTCGTCGCCGCCCGCGCCGCCGCCGTCGAAGGCGTCGAAGGCCGCGTCCACGTCGTCGCCCGGCTGCGCCGGCGCGCCCGGGCCCGGGGGCGGCGGCTCCGGGGCGAGCTCGCGCAGCCGCTCGAAGGTCATCGCCGTCGAGGTGATCTTCTTGCGGACGAGGGGCCACTCGTCCACCTGGCGGAAGCCCTCCATCAGCACCGACTCGGCGCGGATGGGGCTCATGGTCTCGGGGTCGTACTCGACCTCGCCGGGCTCGAAGGCGTAGGTGCCGCTGCGCCAGTGGAAGAGCTTGAAGACCGTCTCCGTGGTCTGGAGCGAGGTCATCTGGCGCAGCTCGTCCTTCTGGACCGCGCCCATCTCCACCAGGATGTCGCCGAGCCGGCGGAGGCTGCGCTTCTGCTGCTCGAGCGCCGTCCGCAGCTGCTGGCGGCTGATGATCTCGGCGCGGACGAGGAGGTTGCCGAGCCGCTCCTTGGCCTTGCGCCCGGCGTACTCGGCCGAGACCACGTTCCCGTCGGACATGACGATGTGGATCTCGTCGTCCTTCGAGGAGAGGTGCAGCACGCCGCTCTTGGCCTGCTGGCCGATGAGCTGGAGGATCTCGGCGATCCCGAAGTCCTTGAGGGTGCCCTTGAGCGCCATGGGTCAGCGCCTCCCCTTCCGGAAGGCGTCGCG
Source organism: Anaeromyxobacter paludicola (assembly GCF_023169965.1). NCBI lineage: Bacteria > Pseudomonadati > Myxococcota > Myxococcia > Myxococcales > Anaeromyxobacteraceae > Anaeromyxobacter > Anaeromyxobacter paludicola. The sequence continues at coordinate 1,527,599 of NZ_AP025592.1, forward strand.
CACGGCGACGAGGTGGACCGCCGCCGCGAGCGGCAGCGAGAGCGCGAGCTTGAGCCCCGGCGCGTAGGCCGAGGGGACCTGGGCGGGCAGCACGCCGCGCCAGCTCCAGGCGGCGAAGGCGAGCGCGGCGAAGAGGACGAGGTAGGCCGACCCGCGCACGGCGCGCCCGGCCCAGACGTGCCCCGCCCCGCCGCCGAGGACGGCCAGCGCGCGCGCCGTCCAGGCGCTCACGCGGGCGTGGCGCTTCACCTGCGCCTCCTTGCGGAGCCGGTCGCGCACCTCCACCACGCCCTTCTGCACGAAGACGTTGACGCACTGGCCGCAGAGCGCGCCCTGGAGGTGGTCGCAGCGCCGGCAGGCGGGCCGGCCGCACTTCTCGCAGGTGTGGCTCGGCGAGAGCCAGCGCCCCGCGAGCGCGAGCGCCCAGAGCAGCGCGAGCAGCGCCCCCGGCGCCCAGGGCCAGAGCTCGCCCGGGATCCAGCGCGCCAGCCTGGCCCGGACCGCCTCGCGGACCGCGGGCTGCGCGCCGGCGTCGGCGAGGGCATCGAGCTCGCCCGGGGGCACGGGCACGTCCACGAGGTAGCGGTTGGCCCGGAAGTCGTCGTCCGAGCCGTAGCGGTCGAGCAGCTCGTGATCCTCGAGCACGGCGCGCTTGCGCGCCTCCTGCGCCTGCTCCAGCGCCGACTGGCGAAGGTAGATCTTGGAGAGGCCGTAGTGGGCCGCCGCGAGCGTGGTCACCTCGGCGGGCGCGCGATCCGCCGCCGAGAGGTAGGCCGCCTTGGCGGCGTCGAGGTCGCCCTCGAGGAACGAGACGTTGCCGAGGTTCACGAGCACCGCGCCCGAGCGCGGGTCGGCCGCGGCGGCCTTCTCGTACCAGGCGCGGGCCCGGTCGAGCGCCCCGCGCCGCTTCTCCCAGCGGCCGAGCGCCGCCAGCGCCGGCGCGGGCAGCGACTCCGCCTCCGCCCGCGCGGCGAGCCGCGCCGCGGTCTCCTCGGCCCCGCCGGCGCGCTCGAGCTCCCAGACCTGCTCGCCGAGGGTCCCGCTGAACGCCGTCGCCCGGGCCGAGAGCGCCGACAGCCCGGGGAGCGCGATCACCACGGCGAGGGCGGCGGTCGCGAGGAGCCGCTCGGCGAGCGAGAGGTAGAGGAAGGCCGCGAGGGCGAAGGCCGCGAGCACCGCGAGCGGCCCGAGCCGGAAGACCACCGGCAGCGAGAGCAGCACCACGGCGAGGAAGCCGGCCTGGACCGAGGTGCCTCCCCGGACGACCGGGAGGTGGTGGAAGTCGTGCAGGAACAGCCGCAGCGTCCGGGCGAAGAGCACCACCACGAGCAGCGCCGCCGCGGCCAGGAGGCCGGCGAGCGCGGCACCGAGCAGGTCGGCCAGCAGGGCCCGCCGCGCGTGCGGCTCGCGCAGCGCCGCCCCCGCGGCCTCGCGGAGCGCGTCCAGCGCGGCCAGGGGACGCCCCGGCTCCCGCGCCAGCCGGGCGTGGGCGAGCGCGAGCCAGCCGTCGGGCAGGTCGGGGGCGAGCTGGACCGCGAGCTCGGCGTGCGAGACCGCGTCGGCGGGGGCGCGGGCGTCGAGCGCGCGCTCGGCGTCGCGCGCCTCGGCGGCCGCCTCGGGCACGAGGTTCTCGATCCCGAGCTCGCGCATGCCGGAGAGGATCGCCTTCTGGGCCGAGAGCGCCGTCGGGAGGTCCTGCTCGCGCAGCGCGCGGCGGCGCTCCTGCCACCGCGCGGCGAGGTCGGCGCGGGTGGCCCGGACCGGCTCGATGGCGCGGGTCGCGCTCGGGTCGGGCCTGGGCGGGGCGGCGGCCGGCGCAGCCGGCGCGGCGGCGGCTGGGGCCGTCTGGGAGGCCGCGGGCGCGCCCACCTGCGGGGCGGCGGCGGCCGGCGCCGAGGTGCCCGCCGCGGCGCGAGGCGCGGAGGGCGTGGCCGGGAGGGCCGGGGCGGCGCGCTCGCGCGCCCGCTCGGGGGCGGCCCGGTCCTCCGGAGCGGCCGCCTGCGACGGCGGCTGGGGCTCCTCCTCCTGCTGCAGGTCGTCGGTGACGAGCGAGGGCGCCGCCACCTGGGCGAGCGCGGGCGCCGTCCACAGGCCGGCGGCGAGCAGGAGGAGGCCGGCGCAACGGCGCGATGCGACGCGCGTCGTTCGCCGGGGCGACGGGGCGGGTGTTCTGGGCGACCCTCTCAAGCGAGTTCGGATGCTAGCACGGGCCCGTTTGGGCTAGAAAACTCCGGCATGAGCCGATCGACGGAAGCGATGGAGAGGCTGCTCGGGATCATGTCGCGCCTGCGCGGCCCGGGCGGCTGCCCCTGGGACCGCGAGCAGACGATGGACTCGCTGCGGCCGTACGTGCTCGAGGAGACCTACGAGGTGCTCGAGGCGATGCAGTCGGGCGATCCCCGGGCGCACTGCGAGGAGCTCGGAGACCTCCTCCTCCAGATCGTCTTCCAGGCCGAGCTGGCGAGCGAGCAGCGGCAGTTCGACTTCGCCGACGTGGCGGAGGCGATCTCGCAGAAGCTCGTCTACCGCCACCCGCACGTGTTCGGCGGGGCCGAGGTGAAGGACTCGGCGGCGGTGCTGCAGCAGTGGGCGGCGCTGAAGCGGAAGGAGAAGCAGGCCAGGGGCGGCGGGAAGAGCGTCCTCGAGGGCGTGCCGCGCGAGCTGCCGTCGCTCGCGCGCGCCGAGCGGCTCACCGAGAAGGCGAGCCGCATCGGCTTCGACTGGCCGGAGGTGGCCGGGGCGCGAGCCAAGGTGGACGAGGAGCTCGCCGAGCTCGACGAGGCCCTCGCGGGCGACGACCGGCGCCGCGTCGAGGAGGAGCTCGGGGACGTGCTGTTCGCGCTCGCCAACGTGGCCCGCAAGCTCTCGATCCCGCCGGAGGAGGCCCTGCGCGGGGCCGTGGACCGCTTCGTCGCCCGTTTCCAGTACATCGAGGAGGAGCTGGAGCGGCGCGGCATCCCTCACGCGGGGGCCTCTCTCGAAGAGATGGAGGCGCTCTGGCAGGAGGCCAAGCGGAAGTTTTCCCAAGAGGGGAAGGGGAGCTAGCCGACTCCCGCCAAGCGGCCGCCCCCGTCAAGACCGAAGTTTGTGGATAACTGGTGGAGAAACTCGGCGTGGCCTGCGCGACACCCTGTCGTTTCCTCCACGTCACGGCTTTGCAAGCGCGGTTCCTACCCATGAAGCTGCTGGAATAACGGTGTCTTGGACCGATACCGCTCGCCTGCCTGGCCGGGCCATCATCCCTGCCGGGTGCCGCGCCCCCCCCGCTTTCATCCTGGGTGGATAACTCAGAGCGCAGCCGCCCCGGACCCGTCGCGAGATGTGGGCAATCGGCCCACCTCACGCCAGTTCCTTGACGCTCAAGCCAGAGCCGGGCGCCTGCCCGGCTCCCCCGCTCCGCCGTAGGGCGAGCGCAGCACGCGTCGCTGCCGGCCACGTGGCACAAGCGCTCGCCACGCACCCTCGGCGCACGGCGCGGCCGGAGCGGGCCGCGCCGGCGGCCCCACCCTCCCCGCTCCCTCCCGCCGGCGCGACGTCGCGGCGCAACCCGCGTCGCGAGCGCGATCCGGACCCGCGCCGTCTGCCGGCCCGGGAAAGCAGCCGAGAGGCCTCGTACCTGCTTGACGTCGCGCGCGCCGGAAGGTAGAGAACGCCGCTCTCTATCTATCTGATTCTCGGAGAACTCCGTTGGCCAACACCCGCTCGGCTGAGAAGCGCAACCGTCAGGCGCAGAAGCGCCGCACCCGCAACGTCCACGTCCGTACGAGCGTGAAGGGCGCCGTCAAGAAGGCTCGCGAGGCCATCGCCCAGGGCGGTGACACGAAGCAGGCCGTCGTCGAGGCCTCTCGCGCGCTCTCGAAGGCCGCCTCGAAGGGCGTCCTGCACAAGAACGCGGTCTCGCGCCGCATCTCGCGCCTCGCCAAGGCCGCGGCCAAGGCCGCGAAGCCCCAGGCGTAAGGCGCCGTTCGACCGCGCCTCACCGCACGAGCGGCCTGACCCCTCGGGTCACGGCCGCTCGAGCTTTTCCACCAGATCCCGCCCCAGCGCCTCGGCCGCCCTTCGCAGGGCGAGCCGCCGCCGGCCCTCGGTCTCGAGGGGATCCTGGCCGGCGACGTACTCCTCGTTGCGGGCCAGCGGGAGCTCCGCGACCGGCTTGCCGTCCACGGCGAGCCGGGCCCGGACCGCCAGCGTGAGCACGAAGGTGGTGCCCGCCGGCAGGAAGCGGATCGTCTCCACCTCCCCCTCGATGCGGGCCCGGTCCCCCGGCCGGCCCGACGCGCCGCGGCGCGCCAGCTCCTGGCGGACGGCCGCCGCCACCCAGGCGCCCGCCTCGGCGTCGGAGGAGCGGTTGTCGAAGGGCGGCACGAAGATCCGCTCCGCCCCGGGGGGCAGCCGGCCGGCGCCGGAGGTGAACCCGTAGCCGCAGCCCGCGGCGAGGAGCAGCGCGGCGAGGAGCCCGGCGCGCGCCGCCGCGAGCCGCCGGGGCGGCGCGAGGCGGCGGGCGGCTGGCGCGGCGCGGGCCATCGGCCCTACCCGACCACGAAGTTCACGAGCCGGCGGGGCACGAAGACCACCTTGCGGACGGTCTTGCCGGCGAGGTGGGCCTGCACCTTCTCGAGCCCCTCGGCGAGGGCCCGGACCTCGGCCTCCGCCGCGCCCACCGGCGCCTGCACCTCGCCGCGGAGCTTGCCGTTCACCTGGACCGCGATGGTCACCACGTCGGCGGCGCAGAGCGCGGGGTCGAAGCCGGGCCACGGCGCCTCGGCGAGCAGCTTCCCCTCGGCGACCGGCCCGAGCACGGCGTGCCAGAGCTCCTCGGCCACGTGCGGCGCGAAGGGCGCGAGCAGCGCCGCCGCGGCCGCCAGGGCCTCGCGCACCGCCGCCCGGTCGGCCTCCGAGCCGGGCTCGAAGGCGTACAGCGCGTTCACGAGCTCCATCAGCGCGGCGATGCCGGTGTTGAACTTGAGGTCGCCCTCGAAGCCCTCGGTGACCCGCTTGATGGTCCGGTGCGTCCGCCGGCGCAGCTCGAGCGCCTCGCCGGAGGCGTCCGCCAGCGCCGCCTCGGACGCGCCGAAGCAGCCCTCGCGCGCCACGAAGATGCGCCAGACGCGCGAGAGGAACCGGAAGAGCCCCTCCACCTGCTCGTCCGACCAGTCGATGTCCTTCTCCGGCGGGGCGGCGAAGAGCATGAAGAGCCGCACCGTGTCGGCGCCGAAGCGCGACACCATCGGCCCCGGAGCGACCACGTTGCCCCAGCGCTTCGACATCTTCCGGCCGTCGGGGCCGTTCACGATCCCCTGGGTGACGAGCCGCTTCACCGGCTCGGCGCAGGGGACGAGCCCGAGCTCCTGCATCACCCGGTTCCAGAACCGGAAGTAGAGCAGGTGCATGACGGCGTGCTCGGGGCCGCCCACGTACACGTCCACCGGGAGCCAGCGCCGCGCCGCCTCGGGGTCGAACGGGCGCTGGTCGTCCTTCGGCGACAGGTAGCGCGCGTAGTACCAGGAGGAGTCGACGAAGGTGTCCATCGTCTCCGTCTCGCGCTTCGCCGGCTTGCCGCAGGTCGGGCAGGTGGTGTTCACGAAGGACGGCACCTTCGCGAGCGGCGGCTCGCCGGTGCCGGTGATGATCGCCTCGTCGGGCAGGACCACCGGGAGCTGGTCCACGGGCACCGGCACCGCGCCGTGGTCCTCGCAGTAGACGATGGGGATGGGCGTGCCCCAGTAGCGCTGGCGCGAGAAGCCCCAGTCGCGCAGGTGCCAGCGGACGGTCGGGGCGCCGAAGCCCCTCTCCTTCGCCTCCGCCGAGAGCCGCCGGCGCGCCTCGGCGCTGGTGAGCCCGGTGGCGGTCCCGCTGCTCACGAGCCGCCCGTCGTCGGTGAAGGCCGCCTCGAGGCGGGCCTCCTCCACCGGCTCGCCCACGGCCGGCTGGATCACCACCCGGATCGGCAGGCCGTACTTCCTCGCGAACTCGAAGTCGCGCTGGTCGTGGGCCGGCACGCTCATGACGGCGCCGGTGCCGTACTCGGCGAGCACGAAGTTGGCGACCCAGATCGGCACCTCCTCGCCGGTGAACGGGTTCACCGCGTGGGCGCCGGTGAAGACGCCCTCCTTCGGCGCGCCCTCGCCGGTGCGCTCGGCGGCGTCGGTCCGGCGCATCCGCTCCACGAACGCCTGCACCGCCTCGCGCTGGGCCGGGGTGGTGAGCTCGGCGGTGAGCGGGTGCTCGGGGGCGAGCACCACGTAGGTGCAGCCGTGGATGGTGTCCACCCGCGTGGTGAAGACCTTCACCGTCCGGCCGGAGCCGGCCACGGCGAAGTCCACCTCGGCGCCCTCGCTCTTGCCGATCCAGTTCCGCTGCATGGTGGTGACGCGCTCGGGCCACTCGGTGAGCCCGTCGAGCCCGTCGAGGAGATCCTGGGCGTAGGCGGTGATGCGGAAGGCCCACTCCGGGATCTGCTTCTCGAGCACCTTCGACCCGCAGCGCTCGCAGGTCTCGTCCACCACCTGCTCGTTGGCGATGACGGTGTTGCAGCCGGTGCACCAGTTGGCCTTGCCGACGCGCCGGTAGACGATGCCCTTCTCGAGCATCTTCACGAAGAACCACTGGTTCCAGCGGTAGTAGGAGGGATCGGCGGTGACGATCTCCCGGTCCCAGTCGAAGGAGTAGCCGAGGCTCTTCATCTCGGCGCGGAAGCTGACGATGTTCTCCTCGGTGCGGGCGCGCGGGTGCTTGCCGTCCTTGATGGCGGCGTTCTCGGCCGGGAGCCCCAGGGCGTCGAAGCCGATGGGGTGGAGGACGTCGAAGCCCTTCATGCGCAGGTGGCGGGCCAGCGCGTCGCCGATGGTGTAGACGCGGGCGTGCCCCATGTGCATGGCGCCGGAGGGATAGGGGAACATCTCGAGGACGTACCGCTCCTCGGCCTGGGGGCGGCGGCCGGCGTGGAAGACGCCGGCGTCGCGCCAGCGCCCCTGCCAGCGGGACTCGATCGACTGCGGCTCGTAACGCTCGTTCATGGACATGGTCGGTTCTCGGGGCCGGGGATATTACCGCGAGCCCAGGGCTTTTCCACGACGGAACGCCGCGGGCTTCCGCGCGCGACCTCGGGTATATTGCGCCCGCCCCGGAGGGAACCGACATGAGACCGACCATCTACGTCGCCGACATCGCGAAGCACGAAGGCCAGGAGGTCACGCTCCACGGCTGGCTCCACAACCGCCGCTCATCGGGCAAGCTCCACTTCCTGCAGCTCCGCGACGGCACCGGGTTCATCCAGTGCGTGGTGTTCAAGGGGAACGTCAGCCCCGAGGCCTTCCACGAGGCCGACCACCTGCCGCAGGAGACGAGCCTCACCGTCACCGGCACGGTGAAGAAGGACGCCCGCTCGCCCATCGGCTACGAGCTCGACGTGAAGGACCTGTCGGTCCAGGCCCGGCCGGCCCGCGAGTTCCCGCTCGGCCACAAGGAGCACGGCGTCGCCTTCCTGATGGAGCAGCGGCACCTCTGGCTCCGCTCGCAGCGGCAGCAGGTGATCCTGCGGGTCCGCCACACGGTGGTGAAGGCCATCCGCGACTTCTTCGACCAGAACGGCTTCACGCTGGTGGACGCGCCCATCTTCACGCCGAGCGCCTGCGAGGGGACGAGCACGCTCTTCGAGGTGCCCTACTTCGACCTCGGCAAGGCCTACCTCACCCAGTCCGGCCAGCTCTACATGGAGGCCGGCGCGACGGCGCTCGGCAAGGTCTACTGCTTCGGCCCCACCTTCCGCGCCGAGAAGTCGAAGACCCGCCGCCACCTCACCGAGTTCTGGATGGTGGAGCCGGAGGTGGCCTACATGGACCTCGACGGCGACATGACGCTCATGGAGGAGTTCGTCTCCTACGTGGTCCAGACCGCCCTCGCGAAGCACGGCCGCGAGCTCGCGAGCGTGCTCGAGCGCGACGTGTCCAAGCTCGAGAACGTGAAGGCCCCCTTCCCGCGCATCACCTACACCGAGGCGGTGGAGGTGCTGCAGAAGGCCGGCCACCCGATGAAGTGGGGCGACGACATCGGCGGCGACGAGGAGACCATCGTCGCCTCGGCCTTCGATCGGCCGGTGATGGTCCACCGCTACCCCGCCGAGATGAAGGCCTTCTACTTCAAGAAGGACCCGGACGACCCGAAGGTCGCGCTCGGCTGCGACGTGCTCGCGCCCGAGGGCTACGGCGAGATCATCGGCGGCGGCCAGCGCGAGGACGACCTCGCCGTGCTCGAGGCGGCCATCGCGCACCACCAGCTCCCGCGCGAGGCGTTCGAGTGGTACCTCGACCTGCGCCGCTACGGCACCGTGCCGCACGCCGGCTTCGGGGCGGGGGTCGAGCGCATGGTCGCCTGGATCTGCGGCCTCCACCACGTGCGGGAGACCATCCCGTTCGCGCGCATGATGGAGAGAATAACCCCCTGATCGCGGGCGGCCCCCGCCATTCCCGAAACGGACGCTGGCCCCCGCGAGCCCTGTCTCCCGGGGGCCGCCTCGTTTCGAGGGCCGCGCGCCCTTGCCCGGCCCGCCGCGCTGCGCAGATCTCCCGCGCCGCCACTCCCGGCGGCGGAGGAGGCAAGCCATGGCGATGGACATCAAGCAGGCGCAGCGCCGGTTGATCGAGGAGGCCTTCGGCAAGGGGAACTTCGACGTCTACGACGAGCTCTGCGATCCCTCGTACCGCGCCCACGACCCGCTCACCGGCGACGCCGACCTGGCGCAGGAGCGCGAGCTCGTGCGGGGCTACCGGACCGCCTTCCCGGATCTCAAGCCGACCATCCTGCAGTCCTGGGTGGACGCCGACGGCGACACCTGCTTCACCCGCTGGCGCATGACCGGCACGCACCGCGCCCCGCTCATGGGGATCGCCCCGACCGGCAAGTCCTGCACGGTCGAGGGGATCTCCATCTCCCACTTCAAGGGCGGGAAGGTCGCCGAGGAGTGGTCCCAGTGGGACGCCCTCGGCCTCATGCGGCAGCTCGGGCAGGGGGCGGGGATGGGCGCCCAGCAGCAGGGTCGCGGCGCCGGGTTGGGCCAGACGGCGCAGCAGCCGCACTGAGCCAGCGCGCGGGCCTGCTCGGCCCGGTCACCCCTCGGTCGGCGCGGCGGCAGCGGTGCGGAGCCCGCCGCGCCGATCGAGCTCCTGCAGCTCCTCGTAGCCGCCGACGGCGCGGTCCCCGAAGAAGATCTGCGCGAAGAAGATCTGCGGCAAGGTGGTGCGCCCCCCGGCCGCCCGGGCCAGCGCTTCGCGCTCCTCGGTTCAACGTGCCGAGTCCGCGCAAAGGGCCTGACCGAGCACCGCTCCGCTCACGCCGCGATCGCGTACGCCGCCTCCGGTTCCCGCACCTTCCAGACGGAAGGAGCGCCCCCCTCCGCGCCCTCCAGCGGGATCGGGCCGCCCGCCCTCTTCCAACCACCGCGCAAGAGCCAGGTCCGCGCCGGCGCCGTGACCGCCTCGGGCGCGCCGCTGGCCGCGTGCGCCGTGCGGCTCGGGCGGTAGCGGGCTGTTCGATGGCCCACCCGTCGAAGGCCGCCGCCGAGGAGCAGGGATCGAGCCATCCCGCGGGCACCGGCTCGCCGCTGCGCCGCGCGTGGGACGCGAAGTTCCCGAGCACGTAGGCGAGGGCGCGGCGGGTCTCGGTCGGCGTGGTGAGCGGGCGCAGGTGGTAGCGGTCGGAGAACACCGGACCGCGCCCCCGCATGAGCCGGTTCAGCCCCTTCGCGAGCCGGATGACGAGCGAGCGCGCGCCGGCGCGGAGCGCCACCGCGTCGTCGGCCTCGACGAGCAGGTGGAGATGGTTCGTCTGCACCGAGAAGTGGACCACCCGGAAGCCGGTCCGAGCCGACATCGAACCGCGGAGCGCGCGACGCACCAGCTCGAGCTGGCGTGGCGAGCGCAGGCTCCAGACGTGCGGCAGCGCGCGAACGGTGAGGTGGAAGGGGTGGCGCCCGCTCACCTCGGGCCGGGGCACGTGGGCGACCCCCGCCGTCGCGCCGCGCGGCTTTCGCCCGGCCCCATCGCGGCGGCCACCCCACGTGCGCAGGTCGAGCGGGAGCTGACGTGGGCCGGTGCGCTTCGACATGGCCCGCATCATCGCACGAATACGGAACACGCGTTCAGCCCCATTGGGTGCGCGAGCGTCCCGGCGCCGAACGCTGGTTGCCCGCACGTCGGAGCGCAGCGGATGCCCTGTCGGCCCTTCACCACCAGAACATACGCCGAATCAAGAATGTCGGGACGAGCCCCACTCGCCCTCGGACTCGGACCTCGGAGGCACTCTCTTCGACCCTCTTACGGATCGCTGGCGCTTCGACAAGCGATGCGACCTGCTGCCCGGCGCCCGATCCCGCGGCTGAGCCCAGTAGCACCGTGTGCGCCGGCCATCGCCCTGCCGAGCCCTGAGCGTGAGCGAGGACTGCCCGCGGACGCCGCCGCGGGTGGCGGCCGAGTCCCGCATCGCGCCCCGCGGACCCGAGCGCGCGGGCGGGGCGTGCGGAACCCGGCCGGCGCGGAGCTCAGCGCCCGGAGGACACCCCAGCGCGGGAGCGCAGCCGCTCGACCTGCTGGGCCGGAATCCGCGGCCATCAAGCGATGGTCCCGTTCGGCCGCTTCAAGTGAGCGCGCGCCCCGTTCACCTCTGCTCGCTCGTGAACACCTCCACGATGATGCGGCCGACCTCGGCAATCACCGCATCACGGTCGTCCGCCGGTGCGTCGGAGCCGGTGAGGTAGACGGCGACGGCGATCGGTGCGCGCCCGGGGGGCCGCAGGAGCGCGACGTCGTTCGAGGTCCCGCGCGCGCCGGTCCCGGTCTTGTCCGCGATCGACCAGCTCCCGGGCATGCCGGCCCGGAGGCGCTTGGAGCCGGTCACGGAAGCGGTCATCCAGCGTTCGAGCCGACGCGCCGAGCCGGGCGAGAGCCGCCCGGCGAGGAGCAGCCGGCGCAGATCGTCCACCATCGCCGCGGGGCTGGTGGTGTCGCGCGGGTCGCCGGGGAGCGCCGTGTTGAGCTCCGGCTCGGTCCGGTCCAGGCGGGTGACCCGGTCATCGAGCGAGCGCGCGAAGTCGGTGAGCGCGGGAGGCCCGCCGAGCGCGTTGAGGAGGAGGTTCGCGGCCGAGTTGTCGCTCACCTCGATGCTCGCCGCGCAGTGCGCCTCCACCGGGAGCGCGCCCTCTCCGGCGTGCGCGCGCACGACCGGGGCGTGATCCAGCACGTCCTCGGGGGTGAAGGCGATGCGCCGCCCGAGCCGTTCCTCTCCGCGATCCACCCGCTGGAGGACGGCGCCGGCGAGGAGCACCTTGAAGGTGCTGCACATCGGGAATCGCTCGCCGCTCCGGTACTCGAGGCGGCGGCCGGAGCCCGTGTCGATCGCCGCGACCCCGAGGCGCCCTCTCACCTGCGCCTCGAGCGCCGCCAGCCGGGTGGCCGCGGGTCGAGCGGACGAGCCATCTGCGGCGACCGGAACGGCGAGCGCCAGGAGGAGCGCGACCGCCGCGACGCGAGCCGCAGCGGCTACGGCGCGGAGTCGTCGCCGGTGGGGGCCGATGGCTCGGGCAGGCATGGCCCCCACCATGAACCCAAGCCCGCGGCCCGTCCACACCTCACCCCGGCGCATGGCCTGGCAAACGGAGGGCTCGCTCCGCGACCGTGTGGCGGCGAGCCCGTCGGCGCGGGGCGGCCCGTGTCCCGCGGCCGCCCTGCCCTTCCACGTCCGGCTCGAGCGCGATCTCGAGCCGGCACCTTCCAGCATCGGGGCCTCGCGCGCGCCGCTCCCGGCGCCTCGTCGGTGGCGCGCCGGGGATGGCGCGAAGCCGCGGGCCGGGAACCTTCTCGCCCAAGGCCCTCACGCCGTCGGCGCCAGGCTCTCCTCGATCCAGCGCAGGTAGGCGGCGCTCCCCCCCTCGACGCGCAGCGCGATCACCTCCGGCACCTGGTACGGGTGGAGGGCCAGCACGCGGTCGCGCAGCCGCGGGAAGAGCTCGCGGCTGGTCTTGAGGACCAGCAGCACCTCGGGCTCGTCCGCCACCTTCCCCTCCCATCGGTAGATGGAGCGCACGCCCGGGAGCACGTTGCCGCAGGCGGCGAGCCGCTCCTCCACCAGCGTACGCGCCAGCTCGGCCGCCTTGTCGGCGGTCGGCGCGGTGACGATCACGGCCAGGGCGTCGGTCATCTCTACCCCTCCTCGGGCGCGGTCTACCACCCCTCGGCGCGCGAGACGAGCTCGCGCATGATCTCGCTCGTCCCGCCGGCGATGGTGAGGAGCCGCAGGTCGCGCCAGGCCCGCGCGACGTCGCTCTCCAGCACGTACCCCATGCCGCCGTGGAGCTGCATGCAGTCGTAGGCGACCCGCTGCGCGAGCTCGCAGGCGAGGAGCTTCGCCATCGAGATCTCGCGCTGCGCCGGCTCGCCGCGATCGAAGAGATCGCACGCGCGGTAGGTGAGCCAGCGCGCCGCCTCCACCTCCGTCGAGAGCTGCGCCAGGCGGTGGCGCCAGGCCTGCATCGACGAGAGCGGCCGGCCGAAGGCGCGCCGCTCCTCGCCGTACCGCCGCGCGTCCTCGAGGAGCAGCCGCGCCCCCGCCACCGCGATCACCGCCGCCACCAGCCGCTCCCCCTGGAAGTTCTCCATGAGGTAGCCGAAGCCGCGGTCCGGCTCGCCGAGCAGGAAGCGCGCCGGCACCCGGCAGTCCTCGAAGAAGAGGAGCGCCGTGTCGGAGGCGTGGTTGCCGATCTTCTCGAGCCGGCGCGAGACCTGGAACCCCTTCACGTCGGTGGGGAAGGTGAGGAGCGACAGCCCGCCCGCGCCCGGCTCCCCGGTGCGCGCGAGCAGCGTGAGGAAGTCGGCCCGGGTGCCGTTCGTGATCCAGGTCTTGGCCCCGTTCACCACGAGCTCGTCGCCGTCCCGCCGCGCGGTGGTCCGGATGGCGGCCACGTCCGAGCCGGCGTCGGGCTCCGAGATGGCGAGCGCCGCCACCTTCTCGCCGCGCAGGGCCGGGGCCAGGAACTCGCGCTTCTGCTCGTCGGTGCCGAGCGCGCCGATGACCGGGGTCGCCATCTCCCCCTGCACCAGCATGGCCATGTCGAGCCCGGCGCAGCGGGAGCGGCAGAGCTCCTCGGCGTAGGCGACGACGTACCAGTAGTCGAGCCCGGAGCCGCCCCAGGCGGTGGGGTGCCGGATCCCGAAGAGCCCGAGCTCGCCGAAGCGGCGGAAGAGCGCGCGCGGGAAGATCCCCGCCTCGTCCCAGGCGCGCGCGTGCGGCCGGAGCTCCGCCTCCACGAAGGCGCGGACGGTGCGGCGGAACGCCTGGTGCTCCTCGCCGAAGGGCTCGAGACGGGCGGGCATGAGGCCTCACCGGGGACGCCTCTCCTCTACCGGCGGGCGGGCGCGGCCGCCAATCGGAACGTGCGCCCCCTTCGGTCCTCGCCAGGGCGCCCCGGTGGTGCTTCACTCACCGGATGGAGGCCGCCATGTCCGCCCGCCCCACCTTCGCCATGCTCGCCGTCTCGCTCGCAGCCTGCTCGGGGGCGTCCTGCGCCTCCAACGCCGCCCGCCAGGCGGACGGGGGCGCCGCGCCCGGGGCCGAGCAGGTCGCGCTCCGCTTCGCCTGGCCCGACGGCTTCCGCGCCCGCGTGGCGCTGGAGCACCAGACCCTGCGCGAGGGCGATCCCCCCACCCGGGCGGTGGTGCGCCACGAGCTCACCACCGAGCGCAAGGGCGGGGAGATCTTCGTCCGCACCTCGGGGACCGAGGGCGAGGGCGACGAGCCGGAGCTGCAGCTCAACCTCGCCATCGGCGAGGCGCTGGTGCAGGTGGTGGGGCGCGACGGCGCCTTCAAGCGCGCCGAGGGGATCGACCGCGCGGTGGAGCTCCTGCGGCGCGGCGGCGCGGACGAGCCCAGCGGCAGGACCGCCCGCGACAGCATCGGCCGGCAGGTGCGCGAGGACTGGGAGATGACCGTCGGCGCCTGGCGCGGCCGGTCCCTCGCCGCCGGCCGCCCGGTCACCTCGCAGCAGGAGGGCGCCCTCGCCCTCCTCCCGGCGGTCACCGGGACCATGGACGTGGAGCTCCTCTTCCACAAGCGCGTCCCCTGCGAGGAGGGGCAGGCCGAGGCGCGCTGCGTGGAGCTGGCCCGCACCGTCCGGCCGGCGAAGAAGAGCGAGCAGGAGATCCTGGCGCAGGTCGCGGCCGCCCTGCCGGGCCCCCAGGGCGCGGCGCTCAAGTCGGTGTCCGCCAGCTCCGAGCAGGTGCTCACCACCGAGCCCGACACGCTCGTGCCGCACCGGCTGCTGCTCCGGGACCAGGTCATCCTGACGCTGACCGGCCCCGACGGCGCGCCGCGGGTGGTGACCGAGCGGAGCGAGGACGCCTACCGGTTCGCGCCCGAGCTGGATTTGTAGGGCTGCGCCGTCACCGGTAGAGCAGGAGCGAGAGCTCGCCCTCGTGGGCGAGCGGCGTCTTCCGCCAGTCGAGGGCGAGCGAGACCGGCCCGAGGTGGAGCCGCCCCCCCGCCCCGAGGGCGAACCCCGTGTCCGGCGCCGCCCACGGCTGGAAGCGCCAGCCGGCGCTCGCCTGCAGCGCGCCGCGCGCGCCCGCGAGCCGCAGCGTGGCCGTCGGGCCGACCCCGAGCCGCAGCCCCGACCCGAAGGCGCCCCGGAGCGAAGGCGTGCCCGCGAGCTCGCTGTCGGCCGAGAGCCAGGCGGTGACCGCGCCGCCGCCGCCCACCACCGCCGGGCCGCCGCCGAGCTCGAGGAGGCCGGCCAGACAGCCCCGGCAGCCCCCGTCGCGCAGCGTGGTCGCGCCGGCGCGCATGTGCCAGGAGACGCGCCGGTCGAAGCGGTCGAGCGGGTTGGTCGAGACCACGTCCACGAAGGAGAAGTCCTCGAGCCGGAGCCGCTGCGACCGGGTCTCGACCCGGAGCCGCGTCACCAGGAACTCGAGCTGGCTCCCCGGCGAGAAGCCCGCCGGCGGATCGAGGAGATCGTGGAGCGCCGCGCGCCAGCCGAGCGAGAGGAACGGGCCCGCGTCGCTCGACGCGCCGCCGCCCACCGTGAACCGGGCCGAGCCGTGCCCCACCTCCGGCCCGCCGTGCGCCGGCGGCGGCACCGTGAGCGGCGCGCTCTGCACCGGCACGCCGCTGCGGCGCGCGAGCAGCGCCTGGCGCGCCTCGGCGACGCCGGCCCGCCCCTCCACCAGCGCGCGGGCGTGGCGCATGTCGTAGAGGTCCACCGCCGCGTCGAGGACCGCCGCCTCCGCCTCGGGCGCGAGCCCCGCCGGCGAGGGGCGCGCCGGGTCCTCGGCGAGCGCCTCCACCGCGTCGTGGAGGCGCGGGTCGAGCGCCGCCGCCCGCTGGCGGAACTGGGAGCGGATCGAGGGGCGGAACCGCACGCCGCGCACGAGGCCGGGGTTGTCGTAGAGCGCCTGCACCGTCGCGGCCGGGAGCACCACCGGGGCGAGCCGCGAGAGCAGGTCGAGCCGGGGCGCCGCCGCCTCCAGCGCGCCGAGGATGTGGTACGAGCAGTTCTCCGACAGGTAGTAGTAGTCGAACCAGGTCGAGCCGAGCTCCCAGACGTGCGCCACCAGCATGGCGACCTCGTCCGGCTCGAGCGCGAGGTCGTACTCCCACACGTCCCGCGACTCGTAGTCGGCGTACTCGCGGACCTTGTAGAAGTAGGGCAGCGCCGTGAACTCGCCCTTGAAGAGCCCGACGAGCCCCTTCACCGCGTAGAGCACGGCGTTGCCGGTGTCGGCGGTCGCGGCGTAGTTCACCCCCTGGTCGAGCAGCTCCTCGCGCTCTCCGCGCCCCCCCGCCCCGCCCTTGTCGAGCCGCAGGAAGGTGTGCCCGAAGGCCGAGGCGGGGTTGTCGAGGAAGTAGGACGAGAAGACCAGGGTGACGCCGCGCGCCTGCGTCCGCTCCCAGAAGCGCTCCAGCTTCTCGCAGCGCCGGGGCGGCAGCCGGGACACGTCGATGCCGAGGCGCCGGACGAGGAAGGCGAAGCGGGCCGGGAACTGGCACTGCGGGTGCTGGCGCTCCGGGTCCTTCGGCTCCGGGGCGAAGAGCCCGCGCACGGTGGCGGCGAGCTCGGCCTCCGGATCGGTCTTCCCCCGGGCCGAGAGGAAGAAGCCCGGCCCGTCGGCCTCGCTCTCGAAGCCGCCCGCGGCCCGCTCGCGCCAGTGGCCGAGCCGCAGCCACTGGCGATCGCGCGCCAGCCCCGCCGCGCGCGCCTCGCCCACGAGCTCCTCGCGGTAGCTCGGCCCGGCCGCCGCCGCGACGGCCGGGAGCGCGGCCGCGAGGAGGAGGGCGAGGAGGGGCGCTCGCCTCGGGCGGAGACGCGAAGAGCCCCGCGGACGGGGCTCTCCGGGCCTCACGGCGCCAGCGCCGGAAGCTAGCCCAGCTCGGAGCAGGAGAGCGCCTTGTCGGCCTTGAGCGTCGAGATCACGTTGGCGGAGACCGCCTCGTCCGAGATCGACTGCTCCGGGAAGACCGCCTGGAAGCTCTGCTGCAGCTTCGCGCCCACGGCCTGGGCGTCGGCGCAGCCGGCGAGGTGCGTGAGGGCGGAGATGGTCTCACCGGAGCCGCGCGACATGTCCTTCGCGAGCGCCTCGCGGTTCGCCTCGATGAAGGTCTTCGTGCCGGAGAGGCCCACCGCCGACTCGCCGCAGTTGGAGGTGCCGGAGGTGATCCCGAAGGTCTGGGTGCCGAAGAGGCCGTTGGTGGTCGCGGCCAGGATCTGGATCGCGCCCTTCTGGTTGCCGAAGGCCATCGAGCCGAGGCCGCAGCCGGCCGTGCCGTAGGTGCCGCTCCCCTTGATGCCGCCGCCGCCCTGCGCCGCCGAAGCGTTGCCCGCCATCGCCAGGATCGCCAGCGCGATCATCATCTTCCGCATGTGTGCCTCCTCGGTTCTCGTTGGAGTTCATGGGAGGGCGGGGCTTCCCGCCCCCCGAGCCCTTCATGCTGCCATGCTGCACGAACAGCCAGTCGAACACCAGCACGCTCCCCCGTCCGGGCGGCGTTCGATCGGGACGGCGCCCGCTCACCTCCCCGGCTGGGGCTCGGCGCCGCCGCGGCGCGCGGGCGCGTGCCCGAGGACGGACCCGTAGGCCACGCCCGCCACCCCGATCACCACGCCCGCGAGGCCGGCGGCGGTGGGGCGCTCGCCGAGGAGCGGCACCGCGAGCAGGTAGGTGGCGAGCGGCGTGAGCTGGAGCCAGACGGCCGCCTCGCCCACGCTGAGCGCCCCGTAGGCCTCGGTCATGAGCACCTGCGCGGCCATCGACACCGCGCCGAGCGCGGCGGCCCCGGCCCAGGCGCCGGCCCCGGCGGGCCAGGCGGTGAGCGCGAAGGGGAGCGCCACCGGCATCCCGCCCAGGCAGAACCAGAAGAAGATGGTCGGCGCGTTGTCGGTGGCGCGCATGGCGCGGATGACCACCGCCGAGGTGGCCGCGAAGACGGCGGCGCCGAGCGCCAGCAGCTCCCCCAGCCCGAGGCCGAGGCGCGCCGCGCCGGCGTCGCCCGAGAGCACGAGCCCCACGCCGGCGGTCGCCACCCCGAGCGCCGCGACGAGGTGCGCCGTGGGCCGCTCGCCGAACGCGAAGAAGCTCATCCCGGTGGCGATGACCGGGAACAGGTTGTAGAGCAGGCTCGCCTCGCCGGCCGGGATGCGGGCGAGGGCGCTGAAGTAGAGCACCACCACCAGGCCGCCCGAGATCCCGCGCGAGAAGAGCAGCCGCCGGTTCACGGGGCGGTAGGTGCCGGGCCGCAGCCGGAAGTAGGCGAGGCTCGCGGCGGCGCCGAAGACGAAGCGGACCACCGTGAGCTGGCCGGCGGTGAAGTGGGCCGGGCCGCGCGAGAGCAGGCGCGCCAGCACCGCCATCAGGCCGAAGCAGACGCCGGAGGCCAGCATCGCCAGCCGGGCCAGCGACCGCGACCCTCCTCGCCCGGCGCGCGCGTCCATGCGCCCGTGTTAGCGCGTCCGGCTCGCGCTGGCCAGCGGGGCCTCCATGCATTAAGAGAGGCGGACCGTGAGCGAACCCGACCACATCATCGTGAAGGGCGCACGCGAGCACAACCTCAAGTCGGTCACCCTCGAGATCCCCAAGAAGCAGCTGGTGGTCTTCACGGGCGTGTCCGGCTCGGGCAAGAGCTCGCTCGCCTTCGACACCCTCTACGCCGAGGGGCAGCGCCGCTACGTGGAGTCCCTCTCCTCGTACGCACGGCAGTTCCTCGGGCAGATGGAGAAGCCCCGGTACGACACCATCCGCGGCCTGTCGCCCACCATCTCCATCGAGCAGAAGGCGGCCTCCAACAACCCCCGCTCCACGGTCGGGACCATCACCGAGGTGCACGACTACCTGCGCGTGCTCTACGCCTCCATCGGCGTGCAGCACTGCCCGTCCTGCGGGCGGCAGGTGGGCAAGCAGACCGCCCAGCAGATCGTGGAGGCGATCCTCGCCCTGCCGGAGGGCTCGCGCATCCTGGTGCTGGCCCCCCTCGTCCAGAACCGGAAGGGCGAGTACCGCGAGCTCCTCGGCGACGTCGCCAAGCGCGGCTTCTCCCGGGTCCGCGTGGACGGCATGATCCACGCCCTCACCGAGCGGCTCGCCCTCGACAAGAAGCTGAAGCACGACATCGAGCTCGTGGTGGACCGGATCGTGGTGAAGGAGGGCGTGAAGGGGCGCCTCACCGACTCGGTCGAGACGGCGCTGCGCGAGGGCAAGGGCACGCTCATCGTCGCCGACGCCGAGAAGGAGCAGAAGGTCGGGCCGGGCATCGACCCCGAGGAGTACAAGCGGCACGATCGCTTCTTCTCCGAGACCAACGCCTGCCACACCTGCGGGCTCAGCTTCTCCGAGCTCGCCCCGCAGAACTTCTCCTTCAACAGCCCGCTCGGCAGCTGCCAGGAGTGCCAGGGGCTCGGCACCCGGGCCGAGATGGACCCGGACCTCATCATCCCCGACCCGTCGCTCACCATCCGCGAGGGCGCGGTGGAGCCCTGGGCGAGCGGGATGGAGCGGGGCGAGGGCTGGACCTTCGAGTTCGTCGAGCACCTCTCCCGCTCGCTGGGGCTCGACCTCGACACCCCGTGGGGCAAGCTCTCGAAGCGCGACCGTGACATCGTCCTCAACGGCAACGAGGGGATGGCGCGCACCCGGATCGTCTGGGAGGGCGTGCTGAACCAGCTCTACCGGCGCTTCAAGTCCACCGGCTCGGAGGCGATGCGCCGCTACTACATGCGCTACTTCTCCGACAAGCCCTGCCCCGCCTGCGAGGGGGAGCGGCTCAAGCCGGAGAGCCGCGCGGTGAAGGTGCGCGGCCGCGGCATCGTGGACCTGTCCCGCCTCACCATCGTGGACGCCCACCAGTGGCTCTCCGACCTGGCGCTCGCCGGGAACGAGGCCCGCATCGCCGACGAGCTCCTCAAGGAGATCAAGAACCGGCTCAAGTTCCTGCTCGACGTGGGGCTCGGGTACCTCACGCTCGACCGCCCCGGCCCCTCGCTCTCGGGCGGCGAGAGCCAGCGCATCCGGCTCGCCTCGCAGATGGGCTCGGAGCTCACCGGGGTCATCTACATCCTCGACGAGCCTTCCATCGGCCTGCACCAGCGCGACAACGGCAAGCTCCTCGCCACCCTCAAGCGGCTGCGCGACATCGGCAACTCGGTGATCGTGGTCGAGCACGACGAGGAGACCATGGAGGAGGCCGACTGGCTCGTGGACTTCGGCCCCGGGGCCGGCGCCCACGGCGGCGAGGTGGTGTCGCAGGGCACGCCGGCCGCGGTGAAGGCCGACCCGCGCTCGCTCACCGGCGCCTACCTGTCCGGCCGGGCCGAGATCCCCGTCCCGGAGCGGCGCCGCCCGCGCAAGCACGGCGCCATCACGATCGCCGGCGCCACCGAGAACAACCTGCAGGACGTCACGGTCGAGTTCCCGCTCGGCACCTTCACCGCGGTCACCGGGGTCTCCGGCGCGGGCAAGTCCACGCTCGTGAACGCGGTGCTCCGGCCGGCCCTGATGCGCCACCTCTACGGCACGCGCGAGGTGCCCGGGAAGCACCGGGCGCTGCGCGGCTACGAGGCCATCGACAAGGTCATCGACATCAACCAGCAGCCCATCGGCCGCACCCCGCGCTCGAACCCGGCCACCTACACCAAGGTGTTCGACTTCGTGCGCGAGGTCTTCGCCCAGACCCCGGAGGCGCGCGCCTTCGGGTACCAGCCCGGCCGCTTCAGCTTCAACGTGAAGGGCGGGCGCTGCGAGGCCTGCCAGGGCGACGGCATGAAGCTCGTGGAGATGCACTTCCTCGCCGACGTGCTCGTGCCCTGCGAGGTGTGCGGCGGCAAGCGCTTCAACGACGCCACCCTGCGCGTGCAGTTCAAGGGCAAGAACGTCGCCGAGGTGCTCGACCTCTCGGTGAAGGAGGCCATCGAGCACTTCGCCCACCACCGCGAGATCGTCCGCATCCTCCAGACCCTCGACGACGTGGGGCTCGGCTACATCAAGCTCGGCCAGCCCTCCCCCACCCTCTCCGGCGGCGAGGCGCAGCGCATCAAGCTCTCGCGCGAGCTCGCCCGCGTCGGGACCGGCAAGACCCTCTACATCCTCGACGAGCCGACCACCGGGCTGCACTTCGAGGACGTGAAGAAGCTCCTCGCCGTGCTCGACCGGCTGGTGGACGCCGGCAACACCGTGGTGGTCATCGAGCACAACCTCGACGTCATCAAGTACGCCGACTGGCTCGTGGACCTCGGTCCCGAGGGCGGCCACGGCGGCGGCCAGGTCATCGCCGAGGGGACGCCGGAGGAGGTGGCGCGCGTGAAGGCCAGCCACACCGGCCACTACCTCGCGAAGGTGCTGGCCCACCACCAGACGCGCGGCACCCGCGGCCGGGCCCAGGTGCTCGCGGGCTCCTGAGGGCCCGGAGGACCTCCCTCACCGGCCCCGCGCCGGCCAGGGCGGCCCCTCCGGCCCGCGATCCGCGGCGCGCGGAAATGCGGTAAGGAGTTCCTCCCACCTTCCTCCGGAGGACCCATGCCCACCACCAACGAGAACCTCGAGATCGCCTTCGCCGGCGAGAGCCAGGCCAACCGCAAGTACCTCGCCTTCGCGAAGAAGGCCGACAAGGAGGGGCTGCCGGCCATCGCCCGGCTCTTCCGCGCCGCCGCCGAGGCCGAGACCATCCACGCCCTCGCCCACTTCGCCAACGCCGGCCACGTCGGCTCCACCCTCGAGAACCTGAAGGCCGCCGTCGCCGGCGAGACCTACGAGTTCAGCGAGATGTACCCGCCCATGGTGGAGCAGGCCAGGCAGGAGGGGCACCGCGGCCAGAAGATGCTCGGGTTCGCCAACGAGGTCGAGAAGGTGCACGCGCGCCTCTTCCAGCAGGCGCTCGCGGCCCTCGAGGGCGGCCAGGACCTCTCGCAGATGCAGGTCTACCTCTGCCCGGTCTGCGGCGACCTCGAGTTCGGCGTCCCCGAGAAGTGCCCGGTCTGCGGCCTCCCGGGCGAGAAGTTCCAGAAGGTGGCGTAGCGCCGCGCCGGCGCGAAACAATTGAGGGAGAGGGCGCCCGCGGCTAGAGTCCGCTCGCCATGACCCCACTCCCCGACCCCGACGCCGTGCTGGCGCTTCTCAAGGATCCCAACGTGGAGTCCCAGGAGATCGCCACCGCCACCGGCGCGCCCCGGGAGGAGGCCGGCCGCGCCTGCCGGATCGTGCTCGCGATCGCCCGCGCCAAGCCCGAGGAGGTGCAGTCCCTCCCGGCGCCGCTCGCGCTGGCGGTCCTGCGCGCCGCCCTGCAGGCGGGCCGCGCCGACCTGCTCGCCGCCGCCGCCGCCCACCCCTCGAAGGACGTGGCCAAGGAGGGGAAGCGCTGCCTCCACCTCCTCAAGGCCCGCGGCGTCTCCGTCCCGGAGCCGGCCCGGCCGCCGCCTCCCGCTCCCGTCGCCGTCGTCGAGCCGGAGTTCCCCTGCTACGCCTCGGTGGTGGACGGGCACGGCGAGCGCGCCGTCTGGATCGCCCGCAACCAGCCCGGCCGCGGCGTCGAGGTGGCCCAGCTCATCCTCTCCGACGCCCAGGGCCTCCTCGAGTTCCAGGTCGGGGTCCTCGGGCGCAAGGAGTTCCGCGCCTTCGCGCACGACCTCGAGGAGCGGGGGCGCGTGCTCGGCATCGACGAGGTCGATCGCGGGACGGCGCAGGCGCTGGTCGCGCAGGCGCGCCGGCTGAACGGCGAGGCGAAGCCGCCGCCCGAGGGGGCCGACCTCTGGCTCTCGAAGCTCGGGCCCGCCGGGGAGGCGCCCGACCTGCCCGCCCGCTTCCCGCCGCTGCCCGAGCCCGAGGAGCGCGCCGCCCTCGAGGCGTCCGGCCGGCTCCACGCCCTGCCGCTGCTCCGCTCGTGGCTCGCCGATGAGGACGCCCTGCGCGCGCTCGCGGCCCGCCTCGACGAGATCGCGGTCTCGCCGCTCTACCTCGACGAGCAGCAGCGCGAGGAGCAGTCGGCCCGCGCCGTCGCCGAGGCGGCCGAGGCCTGGCTCGACGCGCCCCGCCGCGCGCTGCTCGCGGCCCGGCTCCGCACGGTGGCCGATCACCTCGAGCGGACCGGCCGCCCGGACGACGCGCGCGCCGCCGCCGCGGCCGCCCGCGCCCTCGAGGCCGGCCGGCCCGCCGCCGAGATCCCCTTCGCGCGCCTCCTCGTCGAGAAGGCCTTCCCGGCCCGCCCCGAGGGCGGCGCGGGGACCGGCCGCGAGGCGCCGCTCATCGTCGGGCCGGGAGCCTGAGCGTGGCCGAGTACCGGAACCCCACCCCCACCGTGGACCTGGTGGTGCTCCTGCCCGGCGATCGGGTGGTGCTGGTCGAGCGCAAGGGGGAGCCGCGCGGCTGGGCCCTCCCCGGCGGCTTCGTGGACGAGGGCGAGTCGCTCGAGGCCGCCGCGGTGCGCGAGGCGCGCGAGGAGATCGGGCTCGAGGTGACGCTGGAGGAGCAGTTCCACGCCTACTCCGACCCGCGCCGCGATCCCCGCCGCCACACCGTGACCACGGTCTTCATCGGCCGGGCCGAGGGCGAGCCGGTCGGCGGCGACGACGCCGCGCAGGCCCGCCCCTTCCCCTGGACGGCGCTCCCCTCGCCGCTCTGCTTCGACCACGCCGAGATCCTGGGGGACGTCCGGCGCTACCTCCTCACCGGGCAGCGGAGGCGCCTGTGATCGACCTCGTCCCCGAGGAGCGCGCCGCGCTCCTCCTCGTCGCCCGCGCCGCGCTGGCGCGGGCCCTCGGCGCTCCCGCCGACCCGCCCGCCGCGCCCGGCCGGCTCGCCTCGCTGCGGGCCGGCGTCTTCGTGAGCTGGACGGTGGACGGCGAGCGGCGCGGCAGCCTCGGCGCCATCGCCCCCTCGGCCCCGCTCCTCGAGGAGACCGCCGCCATGGCGGTGCGCGCCGCCCTCGAGGACCCGCGCACCCCGCCCGTCACCGCGGCGGAGCTGCCGCGGGCCCGCTGCACGGTCGCGCTCGCGGCCGCGCCGGAGCCGCTCGACGACCCGGGCCGGCTCGACCCGGCCCGCCAGGGCCTCTCGGTCACCCACGGCGACCACGCCGCCGTGCTGCTGCCGGCGGCGGCCGCGGGCCAGGGCTGGGGGGCCGCCGAGTACCTGAAGCACGCCTGCCTGCGCGCCGGGCTGCGCGCCGACGCCGCCGCGCTGCCCGGCACCCGGGTGCTCGCCTTCGAGGTGCTGGAGGTCGGGGACGTGATAGGAACTGCCGGATGATCCCTGCCGTGGCCCTCTCCGCGGCGGCGAGCTTCCTCGCCGTCGCGCTGGTCGTCGTCCTCGCGTTCTCCTTCCTCATCGTGATCCACGAGGCCGGCCACTTCGCCGTGGCCCGGGCGTGCGGGATGCGCGTCGAGCGCTTCAGCGTGGGGTACGGGCCGGTGGTCTGGTCCACCCGCCGGGGCGAGACCGAGTACGCCATCTCGATCCTGCCGTTCGGCGGCTACGTGAAGATCGCCGGCATGGCGCCGGACGAGGAGATCGCGCCGGGCGACCCGGCCGCCTACTCGAACCAGCCCGCCTGGCGACGCTTCCTCGTCATCCTCACCGGCCCGGCCATGAACTACGTGGGCGCGGTGCTGCTCGCGTGGGCCATGATCGCGACCACCGGCATCCGCGAGCCCGACCCGGCGCCGGCGGTGGGCGAGGTGGTGGCCGGGAGCGCCGCCGAGCGCGCCGGGCTGCGCGAGGGCGATCGGATCGTGGCGGTGGACGGGGCGCCGGTCGGCTCGTGGGCGGCGCTGGTCTCGGCGGTGCAGGCCCGCCCCTCGCGGCCGGTCCGGCTGGACGTGGAGCGGGGCGGCGCGCCGCTCGCGCTCACCGCGGTGCCGGACGCGATCGGCGGCCGCGGCCGTCTCGGGCTCGGGCCGAGCATGCGGCTCGTCCGGGCCCCGCCGGCAGCGGCGCTGGGGCGCGGCCTCGCCCTCACCAACGCGCGGGCCGGCGACATCCTCGCCGGCCTGGGCCAGATGGTGAGCCGCAAGCAGCAGGCGGAGCTGCGGGGCCCGGTCGGCATCGCGCAGGAGATGGCGAAGAGCGCGCGGGCGGGGCTCGCCCCGTTCCTGTCGATGGTCTGGTTCATCTCCATCGTCCTCGCGCTCTTCAACCTGCTCCCCATCCCCGCGCTCGACGGCGGCCGGCTGGTCTTCCTGTGCTACGAGATCGTCACCCGGCGGCGGGTGGACGAGAAGGTGGAGAGCACCGTCCACCTGGTCGGCTTCATCGCCATCTTCGGCCTCATCCTCCTGACCGTCTTCGGCGACCTGGCGCGGCTCTTCCACCGATAGCGCGACCCCCTCCGTCCCCTTCCTGCTATACTGGCCGGCGGGGATGTGCTTCACGCGAGGGGACCCATGCCAGTTTTCCGCTGCACCGCCTGCGGGGCGGTGAACCGCGTCGGCTCGCCGGCCGGCGGGAGCGAGTGCGCCCGCTGCAAGCGCGCGCTCGACGTGTCGGGCGCGCCGCAGGAGGTGGACGCCGCCTCGCTCGTCTCGGCCCTGCGCTCCTCGCCCGCCCCGGTGCTGGTGGACTTCTCCGCGGGCGAGGCGCCCGCCGAGCTGCGGCGCATCGCCCGGGACCAGGCGGGCGACCTGCTGGTGCTGACCGTGGACCCGGGCGCCGAGCCGGCCGCGGCGCGGGCCTACGACGTCGAGCGGTCCCCCACCTTCATCCTCTTCTCGCGCGGCGCCGAGGTGCGGCGCGCCGAGGCGCTGCCGCCGGAGGGCGAGCTCTTGCGCTGGTGCGAGGCGCCCGCGCGGCCCACGCAGGCGGCCCGCGCCGGTTAGAATGGCCGCATGAACCTCACCGTCCTCTTCTTCGCCGCCGCCCGGGAGGCCGCCGGGCTGGATCGCGAGACCATCGTCCTGCCCGAGCCGGCCGACGTCGCCGCCCTGCGGCGCGCGCTCGCCGAGCGCCACCCCGCCCTGGCCCGGATCCTCCCCCGCTGCCGCATGGCGGCCGGCGAGGAGCTGGTCGAGGAGCACCACCCGCTCGCCGACGGGGCGGAGGTGGCCGTCATCCCGCCGGTCTCCGGCGGCGCCCCGCTCTTCCGCGTCCAGGACGCGCCCCTCTCGCTCGCCGAGGTGGTGGCCGCGGTCGCCTCGCCCGGGCGCGGGGCGGTGGTCACCTTCAGCGGCGACGTGCGCAGCGAGACGCGCGGCCGCCCGGTGGTCCGGCTCGAGTACGAGGCCTACCGCTCCATGGCCGAGAAGACGCTCGCCCGCATCGGCGCCCAGCTGGCCGAGGCGCACGGGGCCGTGCTCGCCATCGTCCACCGGGTGGGCGTGCTCCAGCCGGGAGAGTCGGCGGTGGTGATCGCGGCCGCCGCGCCGCACCGCACGCCGGCCTTCCGCGCCTGCGAGGAGGCCATCGAGCGGCTCAAGCGCGAGACGCCCATCTGGAAGCGCGAGGTCTTCGCGGACGGCACGGAGTGGGTGGGGCTCGGCCCCTGACCCGGCCCTCGGTCCGGGATATCATGGAGGCCCGATGAAGCTCCTCATCGCCGACGACGACCGGCTCATCCGGGCCATGCTCTCGGACATCCTCGCCGAGCTCGGGCACACGGTCGTGGCCGCCGCCGACGGCGAGGAGGCGGTGCGGCTCTACGAGGCCGAGCGGCCCGACGCGGTCATCCTCGACTTCCTCATGCCGCGCCTCTCCGGGCTCGACGCCCTCCAGGCCATGCGGCGCGGCGGCGCGCGGGTCCCGGCGGCGCTCCTCACCGCCATCAGCGACGACAGCGTGCGGGCGGTGGACGGCGGCGACGCCCCCGACGCCTACCTCGAGAAGCCGTTCCGGCGCCGCACCATCGAGCGCGCGCTGGCCGAGCTGGCCCGGGCGGCGCGCGCCGGATGAGGCTCTTCCGGGCCATCCTCGGGCTGATGCTCCTGTCGTCGGCCGTGCCGGTGGCGGTCCTGGGCGCGCTGCTCGCCACCCGCGCCGAGCTCGACGGCCTGGCCATCGGCGCGGGGGCGTTCTCGGTGGCGCTCTCGGTCGCGCTGTCGGCCTGGTTCGCCCGGCGGCTCACCCGCCCCGTGCGCGCCTGCGTCGCCGGCGCGCTCGAGATCGCGCGCGGCCGCTTCGGGCGCGAGGTCCCGGTGCAGGTCCGCAACGAGATCGGCGACCTCGCCTACACCTTCAACCACATGTCGCGCGAGCTCGCGAGCTACGACGCCGAGAACCACCGGCTCATCGCGGCGCTGGAGCGCGGCTACCTCGACACCCTCCGGAGCCTCGCCGGCGCCATCGACGCCAAGGACCCGTACACCCGCGGCCACAGCCAGCGCGTCGCCGACCTCTCGGTCGAGATCGGCCGGGAGCTCGGGCTCGACGGGCCGCAGCTGCGCCTCCTCGAGTACGGCGGCCTCCTGCACGACGTGGGCAAGATCGGCGTGGGCGAGCCCATCCTGCGCAAGGCCGGCCAGCTCACCGAGGAGGAGATGGCCGTCATGCGCGAGCACCCGGTGATCGGGGCGGAGATCGTGCGCGGCGTCGAGTTCCTGGCCGGCGCGCTGCCCGGCATCCGCTCGCACCACGAGCGCTGGGACGGGGGCGGCTACCCGGACCAGCTGGCGGGCGAGCAGATCCCGCTCGTGGCCCGCATCGTCTCGGCCGCCGACGTCTACGACGCCATGACCTCGGAGCGCCCGTACCAGCGGCCCCTCCCGCCCGCGACCGCCAGCGAGAAGGTGGCGAGCATGGCGGGGCGCCAGATCGACCCCCGCGTGGCCGCCGCCCTGGAGCGGGTCCTGCAACGGCGCGAGACCGGCGGCGCGGCCGGCGAGCGGGAGGCGCGCGCGTGACCCGGGCGGCCCTCCTCGACCTCGACGGCACGCTCATCGACTCGCGCGAGGACCTCTGCCTCGCCGTGAACCACGCCCTCGGCGTGGTGGGGCTGCCGGCGCGCTCGCTCGAGGAGGTGACGAGCTTCGTCGGCGAGGGGGCCGCGAAGCTGGTGGCCCGGGCCGTCGCGCCGCGGACCGACCTCCTCGAGCCCGCCCTCGCGGCCTGGTGGGAGCACTACGAGGCCCACCTGCTCGACCGGACCCGCCTCTACCCGGGCGTCGCCGAGGTCCTCGCCGGCGCGGGGCGCACCCTCGCCGTGCTCACCAACAAGCCGGGGCGGCTCGCCCGACGCATCCTCGACGGGCTCGGGGTCGGCGGCCGCTTCGCGGCGGTGGTCGGCGGGGACGAGGCGGCCCGGAAGCCCGATCCGGCCGGCGCGCTCGCGCTCCTGGCGAAGCTCGGCGCGTCGCCCGGCGACGCGGTCTTCGTGGGCGACAGCCGGGTGGACCTCGAGACGGCCCGCGCCGCCGGGATCCCCTTCGTGGCGGTCGGGTGGGGGCTCGTGCCCGAGGCGGCGCTGCGCGAGGCCGGCGCCGAGGTGATCGTGCACCGCGCCGCCGACCTCGCGCCCTGGCTGGCGTAGGCGTCGGCGCCCTCCGGCGCCGCCCTCCTCCGGACGGCCCGAAAACTCGACCGCCCCGGGCGCTCGTGCCACCCTCCCCCGCATGCTCGCGCTCCTGAAGTGGCTCCTCGTCCTCGGCACCCTGGCGGCGCTCTTCGCGCTCGTCCCGGTGGACGGGAAGACGCTGCTCGAGCGCGCGGGAGCGCTCCACGCGCCCCAGGCGCACGCGCACGCGCGGGGCCACGCCCGCCCCGCCCCGGCGCCCGACGAGGCCGACGAGGAGGAGCCCAGCCCGGCGCCGCCCCGCCGGGAGCCGCCGGCGAAGCCCGCCCCCTCCCCGGCGTCGCCCTCCCCTGCGCGCCGCTCCGCCTCCGCCGCCCGGCCGAGCCCGCTCCCCCACGAGCAGCACAGCGCCTCCGACCACGCCGCGCTCGATCGCCTGGTGACCGAGCGGGCGCGCTAGCGATCTCCGCGGCGGCGCCATGCCCGGCGCCCGGCCCCCGGGCGGCCGCCAGCCGGGAGCCTTCACGGCTCCGCGCGGCGGCGCCGGCGCTCGGTTGTGCCCGGCCGCGGCCGCGCGCACCTTCTCACCGGGGATCGCCCTCGCGATCCCGCAGGAGGTGGGATGGTGCTCGGGGCGCTCCTCTTCGCGCTGGCGCTCGCGGCCGAGCCGCCGGCCGGCGCGGCCCCGCCGGAGGAGCCGCTCTTCAGCGAGCTCCACGGGGCCGCCCCGCGACCCCCCATCCCCGACCTGACCCGGCTCGTGAAGGCGGCCATGCCCGCGGTGGTGAGCGTCATCACCACCGCCCCGCCGGAGGCGCCCAAGGGCGGCGGGCCGGGCCAGGGCGCGCCCGAGGACCTCTTCGACCGGTACCACGACGGCGCGCCGAAGAAGGGGCTCGGCACCGGCTTCGTCATCCACCGCGACGGCTGGATCCTCACCAACGCGCACGTGGTGGAGGGCGCCGCGCAGGTGGAGGTGGACCTCGGCGAGGACGGCCAGCGCGTGCCGGCCCGGATCGTCGGCGCCGACGGGCCCACCGACGTGGCGCTCCTCAAGGTGGAGGTGCCGGAGCCGCTGCCGGTGGTGCCCCTCGGCGACTCCGACCGGGTGGAGATCGCCGAGTGGGCGCTGGTGCTCGGGAACCCCTTCGGCCTGAGCCACTCGGTGACCTTCGGGATCGTGAGCCACACCGGGCGGGACGACGTGTCGCCGGCCGGCCGCGAGGGCTTCTACGACTTCATCCAGACCGACGCCTCCATCAACCCCGGCAACTCCGGCGGCCCGGTCCTCAACCTGCGCGGGGAGGTGGTGGGCATCGCCACCGCCGTGAACGCCACCGGCCAGGGCATCGGCTTCGCCGTCCCCATCAACATGGCGAAGGAGATCCTGGGGCAGCTCCGCGCGCAGGGGAAGGTGGTGCGGAGCTGGCTCGGGGTCTCGGTGCGCGAGGTGTCGCGCGACCTCGCCCGGGCGGCGGGCCTGGGCGCCGAGCGGGGGGTGATGGTGACGAGCGTGGCCGAGGGCGGGCCGGGGGCGCGGGCCGGGCTGCGCGTGGGCGACGTCATCACCGGCTTCGGCGGGCGGGCGGTGCGCAACGCGGCGCGGCTGCGCTGGCAGGTGGCCACCGCGGGCGTGGGGCGGCGCGTGGCGCTCACCATCCGGCGCGGGAGGGACGAGGAGCGGGCGCTCGCCGTGCAGCTCACCCCGGCGCCGCCCGGCGAGGAGCGGGTCGCCGGAGCCAGGGCGCCGTCCCCGGGGCAGGAGGCCTCCGGCGGCGACTGAGGGTCCGCGCAGGTCGGTCCCTCTCTCCAGGGTTGCCATTCGGCACGCGCTCGGGTGGGCGCCCTTGGGGCGCCGACCCTCTCTCCAGGGTTGCCATTCGGCACGCGCTCGGGTTATCTAGCCGCCGCTGCGCCGCCTCAGGCGCGCGGTCAACCAACGAGTTCGAGAGATGGCCGAGACCAAGACCAAGAAGAAGGCGCCCGCGCCCAAGGGCGGCGGCAAGAAGGCCTGCAAGATCGAGGGCTGCAAGCGGGCCTACCGCGCCAAGGGGTTCTGCTTCTTCCACTACGACCAGTGGCGCCGCGGCGAGCTGGAGAAGTTCCCCGGCCGCTACGACACCTGCAGCAAGGAAGGCTGCAAGAAGAAGGTCGTCGAGCACGGGCTCTGCCAGGAGCACTTCGACGCCTGGAAGAAGAGCCGCAAGGGCGCCAAGGCGGCCGAGGCCGCCGCGAGCTAGCCTCACCCCTCGCCAGCCCCGCAGCGCACGAACCCTCCCCCGCCAGCCGGGGCGAGGGTTTTCGTGTTCCGGCTCAGGGCGCGCGCAGGCGGCGCTCGACCGACTTCACCGCCGCCGCGAGCAGCTCCACCTCGCGCTGCGTGGGCTCGGCGCGCGCGAGCAGGCGGCGCAGGTCGGCCAGGATCTGCGTCGGGTTCTGCGGGTTGAGGTAGCCCGTCGCCGACAGGAGCGCCTCGAGCCGGCCGAAGAGCGCCTCGACGGTGGCGTGGCGCGCCGGCTCGGCCGGCGGCGGCGCGGCGAGCGGCGCCGAGGCGGCCTGCGAGAGCTCGTAGGAGAGCACCGCGACCGCCTGCGCCAGGTTCATCGAGTCGTAGGCCGGGCTCGTGGGGATGGTGCAGGCGGCCTGGCAGAGCTCGAGCTCCTCGTCGGAGAGCCCGCGGCGCTCCTCGCCGAAGAGGACCGCCACCGGCCCGGCCTCGCTGCGGCGGGCGACCTCGGCGGCGAGCTCGCGCGGGGTGAGCCGCGGCCGGCCCTCGAGCGCGCGGGAGGTGGTCCCGCAGACCCAGGTCGCCCCGGCGAGCGCCGCGCGGGCGTCGGGCGCGATCTCGGCCGCGTCGAGCAGGTCGCTCGCCCGCCGGGCGAGCACCCGGGCGCGGGCGAGCACGTCCTCGCGCCCGGTCGCCGCCCCCCCGCTCCGCGCGGGTCCGCTCCAGGAGGGCGGAGCCACGATCGCCAGGCGGGAGAGCCCGAAGTTCTTCATCGCCCGCGCCGCGGCGCCGATGTTGTCGGCGCTGGAGGGGCGATGCAGGACGAGGACGACGCGATCCGGGCGCATGGGCCGACAGTACCTCAAGGGGCTGGGAGATGGCGCTTCCCCTGCCGCGCCGGCCTCGTTAGCATGCCTCCCCCATGATCACCGAACCGCGCATCCGGGCCCAGCTGGCCCACACCCTCCGTGAATTCGACGCCCCCGCCCTCGGCACGCTCTACCGGGGCAAGGTCCGCGACAACTACTCGCAGGACGGCCGGATCGTGATGGTCACCACCGACCGCGTGAGCGCCTTCGACCACGTGCTCGGCACGATCCCGTTCAAGGGCGAGGTGCTCTCCCGCCTGACGCTCTTCTGGTTCGACAAGGTGAAGGACATCGCCCCGACCCACGTCCTCTCCTCGCCCGACCCGAGCGTCATGGTGGTGAAGCGGGCGCAGGCGCTGCCGGTCGAGATCGTGATCCGCGGCTACATCACCGGCTCGCTCTGGCGCGACTACCAGGCCGGCAAGGCCGGCGCCTACGGCATCGACTGGCCGGCGGGGCTCACCCGCGACCAGCGGCTCGCCGCGCCCATCATCACCCCGTCCACCAAGGCCGAGTACGGCAAGCACGACGAGCCCATCAGCGAGGCCGAGATCCTGCGGCAGGGGCTCGTCCCGAAGGACGTCTGGACCGAGGCGACCGCCGTGGCCCACCGGCTCTTCGCGCGCGGCCAGGAGTGGGCGCACCAGCGCGGGCTCATCCTCGTGGACACCAAGTACGAGATGGGGATCGCCGACGGGAAGCTGGTGGTCATCGACGAGATCCACACCCCCGACAGCTCCCGCTACTGGGTCGAGGCCTCCTACGCCGAGCGGTTCGCGCGCGGCGAGGAGCCGGAGATGCTCGACAAGGAGAACATCCGGCAGTGGCTCATCAAGGAGCACGGCTTCTCCGGCCAGGGCAAGCCGCCGCCGCTCTCCGACGACGTCCGGGTGATGCTGGCGCAGAAGTACATGGAGGCGTACGAGCGGCTCACCGGCGAGACGTTCGAGTCGGAGCCCGGCAGCGTGGACGCCCGCATCCGCAAGAACCTGGCGGCGGCGGGGCTGCTCTAGGGCGCCGCGCGATCGCGCCGCCTCCCTCCCCCTCCCGCGCGACGCGGGAGCGGGGGAGGGGCGC
Source organism: Anaeromyxobacter paludicola (assembly GCF_023169965.1). NCBI lineage: Bacteria > Pseudomonadati > Myxococcota > Myxococcia > Myxococcales > Anaeromyxobacteraceae > Anaeromyxobacter > Anaeromyxobacter paludicola. The sequence goes on from NZ_AP025592.1 coordinate 1,559,729, forward strand.
TCGCGGCCGGCGGCCCGGCGAGCCGGGCGCTACGCCCCGGGCTTCGCCGAGAGCCCGTGCACGCCGTGCGGATCGTGGCAGCTGTTGCACGCCATGTTCGCGCCCGGGTCGTTCGGCTGGAGCGTGCCGTGGGCCGCCGGGTGGCAGCTCCGGCAGACCGTCACCACCTCGGCCCGCAGCCGGGGCTCGCCCGCGACGTGACAGCTGGCGCACCCCGGCGCCTCCGGCGGCGCGCCCGAGCCGCCCTGGGCCCCCGCGCCGCCGTGGGCGCAGGCGGCGAGCAGCGCCAGCGCCGCCGCCATCGCGGCTCCCGCGCCGCGGCTCATCGACCGAACACTCGCTGGAAGATCGTGTCCACGTGCTGGAGATGGTAGTCGAGCGCGAAGCAGGCGTCGATCTCGGCCTCGTCGAGCGCGCGCCGGACGTCCGGGTCCTTCTTGAGCGCCGACCGGAAGTCGATCCTGTCCTCCCAGACCTTCATCGCGTTGCGCTGGACGTAGACGTACCCCTCCTGCCGCGCCACCCCCTTCCCGACCAGGGCGAGCAGCACGCGCTGGGCCTCGTAGAGCCCGCCCGTGAGGTCGAGGTTCTCCTTCATCCGCTCCGGGTAGACGCGCAGGTTCTCGATCATGCCGGCGAACCGGTGCAGGGCGAAGTCGAGCGCGAGGGTGGCGTCGGGGCCGATGACCCGCTCCACCGAGGAGTGGCTGATGTCGCGCTCGTGCCAGAGCGCCACGTCCTCGAGCGCCGCCAGCGCGTAGGAGCGGAGCAGGCGGGCGAGGCCGGTGAGGTTCTCGGAGAGGATGGGGTTCCGCTTGTGCGGCATCGCCGAGGAGCCCTTCTGGCCGGCGGTGAACGGCTCCTCCGCCTCGCGGACCTCCGTGCGCTGCAGGTGGCGCACCTCGGTGGCCTGCTGCTCGAGCGTACCGCCGCAGAGCGCGAGGGCGCAGAAGAGCTCCGCGTGCCGGTCGCGGTTCACCACCTGCGTGGCCGCCCCCTCGCCGCCCTCGAGGCCGAGCCGCTCCATCACGAAGCCCTCGACCCGGGGATCGACGTTGGCGAAGGTCCCGACCGCGCCGGAGATCTTGCCCACCGCGACGGTGCGGCCAGCCCGCGCCAGCGCCTCGCGCCGGCGCCCCCAGGCGTCGTACCAGCCGGCGAGCTTGAGCCCGAAGGTGATGGGCTCGGCGTGGATGCCGTGGCTGCGGCCGATCATCGGGGTGAGCTTGTGCTCGAAGGCGCGGCGCTTCACCGCCGCCATCACCCGGTCCAGGCCGGCGAGGAGCAGGCCCGTCGCCTCGCGGAGCTGCACCGCGAGGGTGGTGTCGAGGACGTCGGAGCTGGTCATCCCCTTGTGCAGGTGGCGCGCGGCCGGGCCGCCGAGCTCCTCCACGTAGGTGAGGAAGGCGATGACGTCGTGCTTGACCGTCTTCTCGATCTCCTCGATCCGCGCCACGTCGGCCGGGCCGAACTGGAAGCCCTGGAAGCGCTGCTGGAGCGCGCCGAAGTCCTCGGGCGGCACCTGGCCCAGGCGGACCATCGCCTCGCAGGCGGCGAGCTCGACGTCGAGCCAGATCCGGTAGCGCCGCTCAGGCGACCAGACGGCCGCCATCTCGGGACGGGTGTAACGCGGGATCATCGGTCCTCCTCGGCCCCTCGGGCCCTGGCGCCCCGGGCGTGCGGGGCGCGGTGAACTTAGCAGATGGCGCGGGTCAGCGGCCGGTCGAGCCGAAGCCGCCGGCGCCCCGGTCCGAGCCCGCGAGCGCGTCGGCGAGCTCGAGCTCGGCCCGGACCACCGGGGCCACGACGAGCTGGGCGATCCGCTCCCCGCGCCGGACCTCGAACGGCGCCTGGCCCCAGTTCACCAGGATGACGCCCACCTCGCCGCGGTAGTCGCTGTCGATGGTGCCCGGGGCGTTGACCATGCCGACGCCGTGCTTCAGCGCGAGCCCGGAGCGCGGGCGCACCTGGCCCTCGTAGCCGGCGGGGAGCTCGAGCCGGAGCCCGGTGGGCACGAGCCGCCGCTCCCCCGGCGCGAGGAGGCAGGCCTCGTCGGCGCGGAGGTCGAGGCCGGCGGAGCCCGCCGTCTGGTACGAGGGCAGCTCGAGCGGCTCGCCCCGGCCGGCGACGCGCTGGATCTTCACGGTGACGCTCATTCGGTCCTCTGGTCCGGCGGGGGCCGGATCGAAAGCGCCGCGCCAGGGCGGACCCGGGCGCGGCGCGCAAGCTCAGGGGCGGCGGGGCCGCCCTCCCCTACTTGACCTCGGGCTTGGCCTCGGCCTTCGGCTCGCCGTCCTTCTTGGCGGCGTCGGCGAGGGCCTCCTTGCGCGAGAGCCGGATCTTGCCGGCGCGGTCGACGGAGACGACCTTCACCATCACCTCCTCGCCCTCGGAGAGGACGTCGGAGACGCTCTTCACGCGCTTGTCGGAGAGCTCGGAGATGTGGATGAGGCCGTCGGTGCCCGGGAAGAGCTCCACGAAGGCGCCGAACTCCACGATCTTGCGCACGGTGCCGAGGTAGGTCTTGCCCACCTCCGCCTCCTGGGTGAGGTCCTTGATGCGCTTGATGGCGGCGGCGACGCGCTCCTGGTCGGAGCTCGCCACCGAGACCGTGCCGTCGTCCTCGACGTTGATGGCGCAGCCGGTGGTGGCGACGATCTCCTTGATGACCTTGCCGCCGGGCCCGATGACGTCCTTGATGCGCTCGGGGCGGATCTTCAGGGTGGTGATGCGGGGCGCGTAGGCGGACACGTCGCCGCGCGGCGCCGTGAGGGCCTTGGCCATCTCGCCGAGGATGTGCTTGCGGCCCTGGGCGGCCTGGGCGAGCGCGCGCTCCAGGATCTCGCGGGTCACGCCCCCGATCTTGATGTCCATCTGGATCGAGGTGATGCCGGCCTCGGTGCCGCAGACCTTGAAGTCCATGTCGCCGAGGTGGTCCTCGTCGCCGAGGATGTCGGAGAGGATGGCGATCTTCGCGCCCTCCTTGATGAGGCCCATGGCGATGCCGGCCACCGGGGCCTTGATGGGCACGCCGGCGTCCATCAGCGAGAGGCAGCCGCCGCAGACCGACGCCATCGAGGACGAGCCGTTCGACTCCATGATGTCGGAGACGATGCGGACCGTGTAGGGGAACTTCGCGCTGTCCGGCATCACCTGGCGCAGGGCGCGCTCGGCGAGGGCGCCGTGGCCGATCTCGCGCCGGCCGGGGCCGCGCAGGAACTTGGCCTCGCCGACCGAGAACGGCGGGAAGTTGTAGTGCAGCATGAACTTCTTGAAGCTCATGCCGGTGAGCTGCTCGACGCGCTGCTCGTCCTCGGCGGTGCCGAGGGTGGTGGCGACGAGCGCCTGGGTCTCGCCGCGGGTGAAGAGGGCCGAGCCGTGCACGCGCGGGAGCAGGCCGACCTCGCAGGTGATCTTGCGGATGTCGGTCTCGCCGCGGCCACCGATGCGACGCTTCTCATCGGTGATCATCTTGCGCATGTACTCGTACTTCACGTCCTCGTAGTAGCCCTTGATCTCCTTCTCGCGCTGGGCGAGCGCGGCCAGCCTGGCGGCGTCGCCGGCGGCCTCGGCCTTGAAGGCCTCCATCATCTCCTTCTTGATCTCGGAGAGGCGGCCGTAGCGGTCGTGCTTCTCGTTGCGGGAGTAGGCCTCCTTCACCTTCTCCCAGGTGAGGGACTTCACCTTCTCCTTGAGCGCCTCGTCGGCCTTGGGCGCCTCGAAGGCGCGCTTCACGCCGCCACCGACGGCGGCCTTGCCGAGCGCCTCCTGGGCGTCGAGCAGCTCCTTCACGGCCGCCTGGCCGAAGAGGAGCGCGTCCACCATGGTCTTCTCGTCCACCTCGTGGGCGCCGCCCTCGACCATCACGATGGCGTCGCGCGAGGCGGCCAGCACGATGTCCATGTCGCACTCGCCGCGCTGGGCGAGGGTGGGGTTGGCGACGAACTGGCCGTTGATGCGGCCGACGCGGACGCCGGCGATGGGGCCGTTGAAGGGGACGTTCGAGACCTGGAGCGCCGCCGAGGCGCCGGTCAGCGCCAGCACGTCGGTGTCGTTCTCCTGGTCGAAGGAGACGACGGTGGCGATGATCTGGGTCTCGTTGGCGTAGCCCTCGGGGAAGAGGGGGCGGCAGGAGCGGTCGATGATGCGGGAGACCAGCGTCTCGCGCTCGGTGAGCCGGCCCTCGCGGCGGAAGAAGCTGCCCGGGATCTTGCCCGCGGCGAAGAGCTTCTCCTGGTAGTCCACGGTGAGCGGGAAGAAGTCGATGCCCTCCTTCTTCTCCTTCGCCGAGACCACGGTCACGAGGACGATCGAGTCGCCGCAGCGGACCCAGACCGCGCCGTCGGCCTGCTTGGCGACCTTGCCGGTCTCGAGCAGGATCTCCTTCGCGCCGCACTGCACCTTCTGCTGGATGGGAGTCATGTACACCTCTTCAAGCGGGTTGACCGGCGCTCGCGCCGGGCGGCGGCGCCCGCGAGGTGCTTCAGTTCCTGACTGCAGCGCCCCTCCGGCGAGAGGCGATCCAATCGGAAACGGAAGCTCCTCCCTGAGGCGCCGCCTGGATGCGACAGCGCCCCGGCCTTGCGAGCCGGGGCGCCGTGGCCTTCGACTACTTGCGGATGCCGAGGCTGTCGATCAGCGCCTTGTAGCGGTTCTGGTCGACGGTGCGGAGGTAGTCGAGGAGCCGGCGCCGCTGGCCGACCAGCTTCAGCAGGCCGCGGCGGCTGTGGTGGTCCTTCTTGTGGGTCTTGAAGTGCTCGGTCAGGTAGGTGATCCGCTCGGTGAGCAGGGCGACCTGGACCTCGGGGGACCCGGTGTCGCTGTCGTGACGGCGGAACTTCTGGACGAGCTCGGACTTCTTCTCCTGGACCAACGCCATAGATGCTTCCTTTCGGGTGACCGCCAGGACCGTCGCTGGGGCGAAGGCGCGCGCCACGGGCGACAGTGCGGGCGGGAGTGAGGGGTGTGTTACTAAGCGATCCGGGGGCTTGCCGTCAATTCGTTCCTTGGAGCACCCGCACCGGCTTGAGCCTCCCGCCGGACGGCTCGCACACCGCCAGCACCTCGCCCCCCGGTCCCAGCGCCACCGAGTACCCCGGAGGCACCTCCGGCAAAGGGAGGAGGCGACCGTGGCGCAGATCGCGCGCCTCCCCCTCGGAGAGCCGGACGGCCGGCAGGAAGCCGAGCGCCGCCTCGAGCGGCACCAGCCGGGCGGCGAGGGCGGCGGGGGTCTCGCGCCCGAGCCGCTCCGCCTCCTCGAGGGGGATGGACTGCTCGAGCCGGAACGGGCCGGCCGCGGTGCGCCGCAGCGCGGCGAGGTGCGCCGGCAGCCCGAGCGCGCGGCCGAGATCGACCGCCAGGGTGCGGACGTAGGTGCCCTTCCCGCAGGCGACCCGGAGGCGGGCCATCGCCCGCCCCTCCCGCGGCGGCTCGAACCCGAGGAGCTCGAGGGCGTCCACGCGGACGGTGCGCGGCTCGCGCGCGACCTCCTCGCCCCGGCGGGCCGACTCGTGGAGCCGGCGCCCGTCCACCCGGACCGCGGAGTACATCGGCGGCACCTGGCGGAGCTCGCCGACGAAGGCCGGCAGCGCGGCGCGCACCCGGGCCTCGTCGAGGCCGGCGGGGTCGCGCACCTCGACCAGCTCGCCCTCGGCGTCCTCGGTGGTGGTGGAGGCGCCGAAGGCGACCAGGGCCTCGTAGGCCTTGTCGCCCTCCATGAGGAAGCGCTGCAGCTTGACCGCCTCGCCGAGGCAGACCCCCAGCACGCCGGTGGCCGCCGGGTCGAGGGTGCCGGTGTGACCGGCCTTCTCGCGCCCGAAGAGGCGCGACACCCGGCGCACCACGTCGAAGCTCGTGGGGCCGGCGGGCTTGTCGACGACGAGGACGCCGGTGGTCACGGGCGCGCCTACTTCTTCCAGCCTTCCTTCTCGGAGACTTCCCGGAGGAGCCGGTCGATCTTGTCCCCCTCCTCGATGCTCTCGTCGTACGAGAAGCGGAGGTTCGGGACGAGGCGCAGCTTGAGGTTCCGCGCCACCTCGCGCTTGAGGTAGCCGGCGGCGGCGGCGAGGCCGGCCATGGTCTGCTTCTTCACCGGCTCGTCGCCGTGGACGGAGACGTAGACGGTGCAGTCGCGCAGGTCGGGCGACATCTTGGCGCCGGTGACGGTGATGAAGCCGCCGATGCGCGGGTCCTTGAGTCCCCGCGCGATGAGCGCCGAGACCTCCCGCTGGACGTCGTGGGCCACGCGGGCCGGGCGGTCGTGGGTGCTCATGGGTTCTCGTCCTTGTCCCAGTCCTCTTCCATGGCCTCGGCCTCCGCCTCGGCCAGGGTCCGCGCGCCGCCCTGCCCCAGCGAATCGCCGTAGCTCGCGATCTCGAGGACCCGATCGATGATCTGCACCTGCCCGCCGTGCATGGAGCCGACGAAGTCGGCCACCTTGTCGAGGGTCTCGTTCACGAAGGCGTGGTCGTTGCCGACGGCGGCGACGCCGACCACGCTGCGCTGCCAGAGGTCGTTGTCCCCGACCTCCGCCACCGACACGTTGAACCTGGCCTTCACCCGGTCGATGGCCGAGCGGAGGAGGTGGCGCTTGGACTTCAGCGAGCCGGGCTCGGGCAGGTAGAGCGTCAGCCGCAGGATGCCCACGAACATGACGCCCTACCTCTCTCTCGCGCCGGCCGCCGGCGGCCGGCTACTCCAGAGACTGCCGGATCTGCTCGAGCTCGTAGGCGTCCACCACGTCGCCCGGCTTCAGGTCGGTGAAGCCCTCGATGCCGATGCCGCACTCGAAGCCCTGGGCCACTTCCTTCACGTCGTCCTTGAAGCGGCGGAGCGTCGCGATCTTGCCCTGGAACACCACCTTGCGCTCGCGCACGATGCGGACGTGGGCGGAGCGCTTGATGACGCCCTCGGTGACCGCGGAGCCGGCGATGGTGCCCGCCTTCGGGATGCTGAAGAGCTGGCGGACCTCGGCCTTGCCGAGCGGCTTCTCCTTGATGATGGGCTCGAGCAGGTCCTCCATCTCGGTGCGGATGGCGTCCACCGCCTCGTAGATGATCGAGAACTGCAGGATCTTCACGCCCTGCTGGCTCGCGATCTGCTCCACCTTGGTCTCGGGCTTGGTGTTGAAGCCCACGATGACCGCCTTGCCGGCGGCCGCGGTGAGGACGTCGGACTCGGTGATGGCGCCGACGGCCGAGGTGAGGATCTTCACCCCCACCTTCTTGCCGGCCAGCTTCTGGAGCGCCTGCGAGACCGCCTCGGCCGAGCCCTGGACGTCGGCCTTGACGACGACGTTGAGCTCCTTCTGGCCGCCCGGCTTCGACTTCGCGAACAGGTCCTCGAGGGTGGCGCGCTTGACCGAGCCGAGCTCCTTCTGGCGGGCCTTCTCGGCGCGGTGCGCGGCGACCTCCTTGGCCGCCTTCTCGTCCTCGACGATGTTGAACTCGTCGCCGGCGACGGGGACGCCGGAGAGGCCGAGCACCTCCACCGGGTAGCCCGGCGGGACCTCCTTCACCTGCTCGCCGCGCTCGTTCATCATCGCGCGGACGCGGCCGTAGTGGATGCCGGTGACGATGGCGTCGCCGACCCGGAGGGTGCCCTCCTCGACGAGGACCGTGGCCACCGGGCCCCGGCCCTTCTCGAGCTTGGCCTCGATGACGTGGCCGGCGGCCAGCGTCTCGGGGTTCGACTTGAGGTCGAGCACCTCGGCCTGCAGCGCGATGTACTCGAGCAGCTCCGGCACGCCCTGCTTGGTGCGGGCGGAGACCGGCAGCATGATGGTCTCGCCGCCCCACTGCTCGGGGACGAGCTTGTACTCGGTGAGCTGCTGCATGACGCGCTCGGGAGTGGCGCCCGGCTTGTCGATCTTGTTGATGGCGACGAGGATCGTCACCCCGGCGGCCTGGGCGTGCTTGATGGCCTCGGCGGTCTGCGGCATGACGCCGTCGTCGGCCGCCACCACCAGCACCACGAGGTCGGTGACCTTGGCGCCGCGCTCGCGCATCGCCGTGAAGGCCTCGTGGCCCGGCGTGTCGAGGAAGGTGATGGGCCCCTTCGGCGTCTGCACCGAGTAGGCGCCGATGTGCTGGGTGATGCCGCCCGCCTCGCCGGCGGCCACGTCGGCCTGGCGGATGGCGTCGAGGAGCGAGGTCTTGCCGTGGTCCACGTGGCCCATGACGGTCACGACCGGCGGCCGGTTGACGAGCTTCGACTCGTCCACCTCGACCTCGGGGATGAACTCCTCCACCTCGAAGCCCTTCTTCTCGACGGTGAAGCCGAAGTCGGTCGCCAGCAGCGCCGCCGTGTCGGCGTCGATGAGCTGGTTGATGGTGGCCATCGTCCCGAGCTGCATCAGCTTCCGGATGAGGTCGGAGGCCTTGACGCCCATGGACTGGGAGAGCTCGGAGACCGAGATGGACTCCTCCACGCGGATGACCTTCTTGTGCTCGGCACGCTCGGTCACCTGCGTCTTCGCTCCCTTCTTGGTGGGCTTCTTCTTCTTGCCGCGGATCGGAACGTAGGCCCGGTCGCTGATGGCGGCCTGCAGGAGCTCCTTGCCCGAGAGCGCCTGCTGGGTCTCCGAGGCCGGGCGCCCGCCGCCGCGGCCGCGGCGCTTCGACACGTCGATGATCTCGCGCTCGCGCCCGAGCATGCCCGGGACGACCTTGAACTCGCGGACCTCGCCGAGGGCGCGCGGCCCGGGGGCGGCGGGGTAGCTCTGCCGCGACGACGAGGGCGGCGTGACGCGCCGGACCGGCACGAGGGGCCGGTTGATGACCACCGCCTGCGTGGAGGTGGGGCGGAGCGTGCGCGGATCGACGGGCGGCGCCGCGGGCGGCTTGGGGGCCGGCGGGGTGGTGGACGGCGTCTGCGAGGAAGCGGCCATGGGCTGGGCGGGGCGCTGCGTCACGCCGGCCGGGGTGGCCGGGGGCGGCGCAGCGACGGGGCTGGCCGAAGGGGTGGCCTGGACCGGGGCCGCGGCCGGCGCGGGCTGCGGCGCCGGCGCGCCCGAGGGGGCGGCCTGGGGCTGCGGCGCCGGGGCGGCCGACGCGGCCGCGGCGGGCGGCTGATCGACCGGCGCGGCGGCGGGAGCCGGCGGCGCGACGGGGGACGCCTCGGGCGCCTCCTCGATCGGCTCCGGCGCGGGCTGCGGCTGGGGAGCGGGGGCGGCCACCGGCGGCGGGGGCGCGACCACGTCGGCGCGGGCGTGCTTGCGCACGACGAAGCCCGGGCCGGCGTGACGGACCGGCGCCGGCTTCGGCTTGCGCTCTCCCACGATCCGCTCGAACGCCGTGGAGGCCTGATCGTCCTCGAGCGAGGACGAGTGGCTCTTCACGTCGTACCCGAGCGCGTGGAGCTTCTCGACGAGCTCATGGTTCGAGAGCTCGATCCCCTGCTCCTCGAGCTGCTTCTTGAGCTCGTGTACCCGCTTCTTCGACATGAACCCGTCTCCTAATCCTTACGCCAACTTCCCGTCAACTGTCCGCGGAGCAGGTCGCCGTCGACGACCACTGCCCGCCGGAAGGCCCGCCCGAACGCCTTCCGCTTCAGCGCCCGCTCCAGGCACGCCGGGGCGGGGTGCAACCAGGCGCCCCGCCCCCCCGAGCGCCGGCGGTCGATCGCGACCGCCTCCCCCGCCACCACCAGCCGGACCAGCTCCGCGCTGGGGGCCTTGCCACCGCACCCGACGCAGGTGCGCTCGGGGCGGACCGCCCCGGCGCCCCCGCTAGATGGGGCTCTTGGCCCGCTCCGCATCGAGCTCGGCCCGGAGCCGGGCCTCCTCCTCGAGGTACACGCCCACGGCGTGCTTGATCTGCCGCGCCTTCTTGACGCCGAGGGCGGTGGACTCGGCCAGCCGCATCACGTCGGCCTCGTTGTGGATGGCCTCGACCGTCCCGTAGCCGGCGCCCTTGAGCTGCTCGATGGTCTTCTCGCCCACCCCGCGCACGCGGGCGAGCCGCTCGTCCTGGGTGAGCGTGTCCGGGTGGCGGCGGGCCTCGGCGAGGCGCGCCTGCTCCCGCTCGGTCTCGAGCCGGATCTCCTCCTCGGCGTCCACCACGGCCTGGGCGCGGGCCCGCTTCTGCAGGTCCGGGATCATGTCCATGGTGAAGCCGGGGAACTGGGTCAGCATCTCCGGCGAGGCGCTCGCGATCTCCTGCGCCTTCCGGAAGCCGTGGGCGTACAGCATCTCCTGGGTCTGCTCGGGGATGCCGATGGCCGTGAAGCTCTGGATGGCGAACTCGTGCATCTCCTTCACGCGCGACTCGCTGTTGATGTCGAGCTTCCACCCGGTGAGCTGGGAGGCGAGGCGCACGTTCTGGCCGCGGCGGCCGATGGCCAGCGAGAGCTGGTCGTCGGGGACGATGATCTCCATGGCCCGGTTCTGCTCGTCGAGGAGCACGCGCGAGACCTCGGCCGGCGCCAGCGCGTTGCAGACGAAGCGGGCCGGGTCCTCGTGCCAGGGCACGATGTCGATCTTCTCGCCGCGCAGCTCCTGCACCACCGCCTGGACGCGGCTGCCCTTCATGCCGACGCAGGCGCCGACCGGGTCCACGTCGCTGTTGCGCGAGCTGACCGCGATCTTGGCGCGGCCGCCCGGCTCGCGGGCGGCGGCCTCGATGACCACCTCGCCCTCGGCGATCTCGGGGACCTCCATCTCGAAGAGCTTGCGGAGCAGGTCCACCGAGGCGCGGGAGAGGATGATCTGCGGCCCCTTCGACTCGCGCAGCACGTCGAGCACCCAGGCCTGGAGCCGGTCGCCGGCGCGGTAGCTCTCGCGCGGCACCTGCTCGCGGACCGGCAGCACCGCCTCGGCCCGGCCGAGGTCCACGATGACGTTGCCGCGCTCGAAGCGGCGGACGATGCCGGTGATGACCTCGCCCTTGCGGTCCTTGTACTCGTTGAAGATGAGCTCGCGCTCGGCGTTGCGCGTGCCCTGGATCATCACCTGCTTGGCGGTCTGGGCGGCGATGCGGCCGAAGCTGCGGCGGTAGGTCTTGAGCTTGAGGAGGTCGCCCCACTGCTCGTCCTGGGCGCGCGCCTCCACCTCGTCCTCGGGCCGGTAGTAGATCGGGAAGTCGAGCTCGTCGCCCGCCTCCACCTCGATGCCCTTCTCCCGCGCCACGCTCACCGGGATCATGTTCACCGGGTCGGCGATGGGGCTCTCCTCGGTCGCGTCCGGGACGATGGTCAGGACCTGGAACAGGTCGATCTGGCCCTTCTCCTCGTCGTAGTGCGCCTTGAGGGCCCGCTCGACGCCGAAGTGCTTCTTGGCGGCCTGCGAGATCGCCTCCTCGAGGATCTGGATCAGGACGGGGCGCTCGATGCCCTTGTCCTTCGCGACCTGGTCGAGGATCAGGTTGAGGTTCACGTTCGGCTGCATCACGTCTACTCCTTCTTGTGCAGGTCGGCCTCGAAGTCGTACTCGAGGTTGGCCTTCGCGATCTTCTCGTGCGGGATCCGGTGGAGCTGTCCGTCCACGTCCACCTCGACCATCCCGTCGCGGAAGCCGCGCAGCGTTCCGGTCCAGTTCTTCCGGGGCCCGACGCCGGGGGCGGCCGGCGCGGTCTCCACCGGCCCGTAGGTCTTCACGTGCACGCGCTCGCCGGCGAAGCGCTCGAAGTCCTTCGGCTTCCGCAGCGGCCGGTTCACCCCGGGCGAGGAGACCTCGAGCGCGTAGGCCGGCTCGATGACGTCCTCGACGTCGAGGATGGGCTCCACGGTCCGGGACGCGGCCTGGCAGTCGTCGATGGTGACGCCGCCCGCCTTGTCGATGTAGAGGCGCAGGACCCAGGCGCCGCCCTCGCGCTGCCACTCCACCTCGACGAGCTCGTAGCCGTCGGCCTCGAGCACGGGCTCGACGACGCGGCGGACCTGCTCGACGGTGGACTCGGAGCCGATGGCGGACATGTTTCCAGAAAAAGAAAAAAGTGGGCGCTGCCGCTGCCCACTTTCGTAACCGGGCGAGGCCCGGGGCGAAAATGTGCGGTGTAGGTAACAAATACACGCCGCCCGGTCAAGGAATGCCGGATTGCGCCTCCGGGGGAGCCCGGGCGCGGCGGCACCGCCGGTCACGGCCGGTCCGGGGCCGGCCGGCGGGCGCCGGCGACCCCCGTCCCCGCGACGGCTAGAGCCGGACCTGCACCTCGTAGCGCCGGTTCCTCGCCTTCTTGGCGGGCGTGTCGTCGGGCTTCACCAGCGGCCGCTCCGACCCGACCCCGACGGCGGTGATGTCGCCGGACGGAACGCCCTTCGCGGCGAGCTCCTTCTTCATCCGCTCGGCGCGGCGCTGCGACAGCTCCCGGTTATGGGCGGCGCTGCCCGAGGTGTCGGTGTGGCCGGACACCTCGAACTTGAAGTTCTCGACCCCGGCCGACTGCAGCCGCCTCTTCGCGTCCACGAGCGCGCTGGCGAGCCGCTTCGCCTTGGGGTCGCAGCCGGGGGCGAGCTCGTCGGAGTCGGTCTTGAACGAGCACTGGTTCTTCCGGCTCTCGGCGAGCAGCCGCTTGTTGAGCTCCTTCTCCAGCTTCCCGACGGCCGCGCCGCCGACCGCCTTCTTGCCGAGCTCCCAGGCGGTCTGGGCGCGGGAGGTGGCGGGGATCGCGGCGAGGGCGAGCAGGGCGGCGAGGGCGAGGCGGGTCATGGGGGGTCTCCTGGATCGGCGCGGAAGGGCCGGAGAAGTCTAGCGACCGCCGCGGGCGCCCTGGAGGGGACCCGAAGGGGGGATCAGCTCCGGGCCGGCTCCGGCGGGACCGGGTGATCCGGGAGGTGCGCCACCACGTCCGACACGCTGCCGGGGGCGCGCAGCGCGGCGATCACCTCGGGGAGTGGCTCGGCCCAGACCGAGCGCGAGTCCCACTCGCCCGGCCCGGTCGCGGCGTAGGCGAGCCGCTCGTGGGGCGGGTCGAACCGGGCGTCGAGCCAGAGCTTGTTGCCCCGCGGGTCGAGCCGGTACCAGCCCACGCCCGGCAGGTCCACCGCGGCGAGGCCGTGGAGCGAGAAGGTGCCGTTCCGGTTGGCGAGCCGCTGGTAGCTGAAGCCGGCCTTGAGCCCGCTGGCCCGCAGGAGGGCCACGAGGAGGTGGCTCTTCGCGAAGCAGAGGCCGGTGCCGGCGGCGAGCACCTCGGAGGCGGCGCAGGTCACCTGCTCGTCGCCGGCGTCCACGCTGTGCCGGAGCCGGTCGCGCACGTGCTCGAAGCAGCGGCGCGCCACCTCCACCGGGCCGGCGGCGCCGGCGGCGAGCTCGCGCGCCAGGGCGAGGACGGCGGGCGCGTGCCAGTCCACCACCGGCGTGGCGCGCAGGTAGGCGCTGCCCTCCCCCTCCCCGGCCGGCGGCGCGCCGCTCACGGCCGCCCCGCGAGCCGCAGGCCGAGCAGCCACTCGCGGTTCCCGGCGGGGCCCTCGATGGGCGACTCGGCGTGGCCGAGCACCTCGAACCCGAGCGCCCCGGCCGCGGCGGCCACCGCCTCGAGCGCCTCGCGCCGCTTCGCCTCGTCGCGCACCACGCCGCCCTTCCCCACCTCGCCCTTGCCGACCTCGAACTGCGGCTTCACGAGCAGGATGGCCTCCCCGCCGTCGGCCAGGATCGCGCGCACGGCGGGCAGCACGAGCTTGAGCGAGATGAACGAGAGGTCGCCCACCGCCAGGTCCACCCGCTCGCCGAGCGCCTCCGCGGTGAGGTGCCGCGCGTTCTCGCGCTCGCGCACCACCACCCGGGGATCGTTGCGGACCTTCGGGTGAAGCTGGCCGTAGCCCACGTCCACGGCGTACACCTTGCGGGCGCCGCGCTGCAGGAGCAAGTCGGTGAAGCCGCCGGTGGAGGCCCCGAGGTCGGCGCAGACCTTGCCGCGCGGGTCCACCGGGAACGCCGCGAGCCCCTTCTCCAGCTTGAGCGCGCCGCGCGAGACGTACCGCTGCGGCGCGGCGTCGCCCTTGATCCGGAGCGGCAGGTCCGGGTCCACCAGCGCGCCGGGCTTGTCCACCCGGGCCTCGCCCGCGACCACCGCGCCCGCCATCACCAGGGCCTGGGCCCGGGTCCGGGACTCGGCGAGCCCGCGCTCCACCAGCAGGAGGTCGATGCGCTGCTTCTTCACGCGACGGTGCGCTTCGCCCGGTCGCCGAGGAGGGCGCGGCAGGCGCGCGCCACGCCCTGCGCGTCGAGGCCGTACGCGGCGCGCTGCTTGCCGGCGTCGCCGTGGGTGACGAACTCGTCGGGCAGGCCGAGCCGGGTGACCTGGAGCCCGGGCAGGAGCTTCGCGCGCTCGAACGCCTCGAGGCAGGCGGCGCCGAAGCCGCCCTCGAGGCAGCCCTCCTCCAGGGTGACCACGCGCTTCGCGGTCCGGGCGAGCCCGCAGAGCAGCTCCTCGTCGAGCGGCTTCACGAAGCGGGCGTCCACCACCGCGACCGAGATCCCCTCCGCCTCGAGCTCGTCGGCGGCGGTGAGGGCGGCGGCGAGGGGGGTGCCGATCGAGGCCACGAGCACGTCGGGCCGGGCCCCGCCCTGCCGGACCACCCGCCCCTTGCCGAGCGGGAGCACCTTCGGCGCCGGATCGAGCTGCACGCCGACCCCGGAGCCGCGCGGGAAGCGGAAGGCGGCGGGGCCGTCGTGGGCGAGGGCGGTGGCGAGCATGTGGCGCAGCTCGTTCTCGTCCGACGGCGCCATCACCACGAGGTTCGGGACGCAGCGCAGGTAGGCGAGGTCGAACGCGCCCTGGTGCGTCTTGCCGTCCGCGCCCACCAGGCCGCCGCGGTCGAGGGCGAAGGTGACCGGCAGCTTCTGCAGCGCCACGTCGTGGATGATCTGGTCGTAGGCCCGCTGCAGGAAGGTGGAGTAGATGGCGACCACGGGCCGGACGCCCTCGCAGGCGAGCCCGGCGGCGAAGGTCACCGCGTGCTGCTCGGCGATGCCGACGTCGTAGGTGCGCTCCGGGAACCGGTGCTTCGCCTTGATGAGCCCGGTCCCCTCGAGCATGGCGGCGGTGATGGCGACCACCCGCTTGTCCTGCTCCATCTGCTCGCAGAGCGCCTCGGCGAACAGGTCGGTGTAGGCCTTCACGGCCGGCTTCTTGGCCACGCTCTTGCCGGTGGCGATGTCGAAGAAGGAGAGGCCGTGGCCGCGGGTGGCGGCGTCGCTCTCGGCCGGGCGGTAGCCCTTGCCCTTCATGGTGACGGCGTGCACCAGCACCGGGCCGTCGCAGGTGAGGAGCTTCTTGAAGGTCTCGACCAGCCCCACCACGTCGTGCCCGTCCACCGGCCCGACGTACTGGAACCCGAGCCCCTCGAAGAGGATGCCCGGGGTGACGAGCGCCTTGGTCGCGTTGATGGCGTGGCGGATGACCTTGATGGCCTCCGGCCCCTTCGGCACCACCGTGAGGACGTCCTTCACGGTGCGGCGCCAGCGGTTGAAGGTGCGCGAGGCGAACTTCTTCGAGAACCACTCCGAGAGCGCGCCCACGTTGGGCGAGATCGACATCTCGTTGTCGTTGAGCACGACGAGCAGGTCGCGCCCGAGGTAGCCGGCCTGGTTGAGCCCCTCGAACGCCACGCCGCCGGTGAGGGCGCCGTCACCGACGAGGGCGACCACCTTGCCGGCCTGCCCGTTCATGCGGCGCGCCTCGAGGATGCCGAGGCCGGCGCTGATGGCGGTGGAGGCGTGGCCCACGCCGAAGGCGTCGTGGGGCGACTCGTGCCGCTCCGGGAAGCCGGCCAGCCCGCCCTCGGTGCGGATGGTCTGGAACGCCTCGCGGCGGCCGGTGAGGAGCTTGTGCGCGTAGGCCTGGTGGCCGACGTCGAACACGATGCTGTCCACCGGGGAGTTGAGGACGTAGTGGAGCGCCACGTTGAGCTCGACGGCGCCGAGCGACGCGCCGAGGTGGCCGCCGTTCCTGGCGCAGGTGGCGATGATCTCGTCGCGGATCTCCTGGCAGAGCCGGGGGAGGTCGGCGGGCTTGAGCCGCTTCAGGTCGAGCGGGGAGTCGATGCGATCGAGCAGGCGGGTCATGGGGTGCCCTCCGGATTCCGGGTCCCGCCGGGTCGGCGCGGGCCGCGAGGCACACCTTCTACCACGGGGTGCCTGGACATTTTCAATGCTCGTTGAAAACCGGGGCGTCCCGCCCCGCGTGGGCGCCGCGCGCTAGGCGGGGGTCGCGAGGCCGGCCGCCCGCTGGTCGAGGATCTCGCGGATGCGGGCGATGAGCCGGTCCATGTCGAGCGGCTTCGGGAAGTAGTCGATGGCCCCCGCCTCCATGCCGGCCCGCTCGTCCTCCACGCTCTTGCGGGCCGAGATGAAGATGACCGGGATGTCGGTGAAGCCGGCGTTCTTCTTGATGGCCCGGCAGAGCTCGAACCCGTCGATCCAGCTCATCATGACGTCGAGCAGGATCACGTCGGGCCGATCGACGTGCATGGCCGAGATGAGCCGCAGGCCGTTGGCGGCCTGGGACACCTCGAAGCCCTCCAGCTCCAGCGCGAGCGTGAGCATCTCGCGGGTGTCCCGGTCGTCGTCCACGATGATGACCTTGGGCCTGCTCATGGGAGCCTCGGTCGTCATCCGTTGCCCTTGCCCGCGGCCTCGAGCGGGACCGCCTCCTCCCCGCCGTCGGCGTTGCGCACCAGGACCTCCACCCGCCGCTCCGCCTCGTCGAGCTTGCGGCTCGCCTCGCGCGCCAGGCGGACGCCCTCGGCGAACTTCTCGATCGACGCCTCGAGCGGCAGGCTGCCGGACTCGAGCTCGCCCACCACCTGCTCGAGCCGCGCCACCAGCGCGTCGTACGCCTCGCCGGCCTGACTGTCGTCCTTCGCGTTCGGGCGTTCGCTGGTCGGGCTCAAGCTTCCTCCGGTTGCGTTGACCTAATCACGAGTGGAACCCCGTTCAACCGAGGCGGTCTTCCCCGGCCCGCTTCCGGGTTCCCCGGCGCGCGACCGGCCCGGCAACGGATCGCTTCCTGCATCGACCCCGGTCACCACCACGTCGAGCCAGCCCTCGGACAGCGCCAGACGCAGCGCGTCACCGGCGGCCGCCTCGCCGCTGCGCCGGAGCACCCGGTCCTGCGCGAGTGCAAGAGCGAAGCCGCGCTTCAGCACCTCCGCCACGTTGGCCGGAGCGAGCCGGGACTTCAGCCTTTCCAGCCGGAGCTCCTCGCGACGGAAGGTGGCGGCCTGCCACGAACCGAGGCGGCGCGTGGCGGCCTCTGCCCGGGACGCGAGCAGGCGGAGGCGTGCCCGCGGCTCCTGGCGCTGGAGCCGGCCCCGCAGGGACTCCTGCCGCTGCCGCTCCTCCCGGAGCCGCTCGCGGACGCTCCCCTCCCCGGCGCGCAGCAGATCCTCGAGCCGGTGGCGCTGCTCGGAGAGAAGGTGCTTCGGATCGGAGAGCTCCGCCTTGAGCGCCCGCAGCTCGCGCCGCCGCCCCGCCACCGCCTCGCCCGCCGCCCGCGTGAGCCTGGCGCGGAGCGCGCGGAGCCCGGCCTCGAGCTCGTCCTTCACCGGCGCGACCAGCTCGGCGGCGTGCGTCGGCGTGGCGGCCCGCACGTCGGCGACCAGGTCGGCCACGGTGACGTCGATCTCGTGCCCGACCGCGCTCACCACCGGCACCGGGCAGGCGGCGAGCGCCCGCGCCAGCCGCTCGTCGTTGAACTCGAAGAGATCCTCCTGCGACCCGCCGCCGCGGGTGACGACGATGACGTCCACCCCGGCTCGGCAGAGCCCCTTCACCGCGGCGGTCACGGTGGCCGCCGCCCCCGCCCCCTGCACCCGGCAGGGCGCCACCAGCACCGGCAGCCCCGGGAAGCGGGCGTGCAGGACGCGGAGGAAGTCCTTGAGCGCCGCGGCGGTGGGGCTGGTGGCCACCCCCACCCGGCGGGGCAGGAACGGGAGCGCGCGCTTGCGGGCCGGGTCGAGGAGCCCCTCGGCGAGGAGCCGCTCCTTGAGCTGCTGGAGCAGGAGCGCCTGCGCGCCCGCGCCCCGCGGCTCGAGCTCGTTCACGACGAGCTGGTACTTGCCGTGGGGCGGGTAGATCTCGACGAAGCCGCGCGCCAGCACCTCCTGCCCGTCCTTGGGCGCGAACGGGAGCCGCCGGGCCGCCGACGCCCAGACCACCGCGTTGACGCAGGCGCCCTCGTCCTTGAGCGAGAAGTAGAGGTGGCCGCTCGACTGCCGGCGCAGGTTCGCCACCTCGCCCGAGACCCAGACGTCCTTGAAGCGCGGCTCGACCGCGACCCGCAGCGCCCGCGTCAGCTCGGACACCGAGATCGCGCGCGGCTTCACCTGCGCGAAGAGATCGCCCGTCTCGCCTGCCCTGGCCGCCACCCCTGGACCCTACCGCGCCGGTCCGACTAGCGCTGCCCCGCGGCGCGCCGGCCGGCCCGGGCGGGCGCGCGCAGCTCGAGGAGGGTGGAGAGGAGGGCGTCCATGTCCTCCTGCGAGCGGAGCCGCCACCGGGCCTTCGAGGCGCCCGGGCCGACGCGCACGCCCTCGACCCGCGGGGGGCCGAGCGCGAACACGTCCTCGTCGGTCACGTCGTCCCCGCAGAAGATGGCCTGCGCGCTCCCGGTCTCCTTCAGGAGCCGGCGGACCGCGTCGCCCTTGTTCGGGAAGCTCGCCGGGACGCAGTTGAGGACGTGCTTGCCGTGCACCAGCCGGGCGCCGTCGAGGCCGGCCGCGGCGGCGTGCACCGCCTCCTCCACCCGGCGCCACTGCCGCTTCAGCCCGTAGTGGATCGAGAGCGTCGAGACCTTGTCCTCGATGAAGTAGCCGTCCACTCCCTCGAGCGCGGCCTCGAGCGCGCCGACCCAGCGCCGGACGCGGGCCACGGTGGCCCGGGGGACCTCGCGGGCGCAGCCGTGCTCGAAGCCGTGGTTGCCGACCACGGTGGCGCAGGCGCCGGACACGAAGGCGGCGGCGTCCTTCCAGGCGCGGCCGGAGACCACCGCCACCGGGTAGCGCTCCGCCAGCGCCGCGAGGAGCCGCTTGGTGCCCGGGCGCATGTGGGCGCCCTGCGGGGTGCGGGCGAGCGGCGCGAGGCAGCCGTCGTAGTCGAAGGCGACGAGGAGCCTGCCCTCCGCCAGGCGGCGGAGCTCGGGCAGGTGGCGCGAGGCGAGGATGTCCAGCATGGTGCGGTCCTTCCAGGGGCGAAGCGGGGCGGTGGGGCTAGGCGGCGCGGGCGCCCGCGGCGAGCCCCTGGCGGACCACGTCGGCGAGGGCCTCGACGAAGGCCGGCCGCGTGCCGAGCGCCGGCACGCGCCAGTAGCCGGCGGCGCCGGCCTCCTCTGCCGCGGCCCGCGCCAGGATGTCGAGATCGTAGAGGGTCTCGAGGTGCTCGGAGACGAAGGCGACGGGGACGGTCACCACCGCCTTGCCGTGGGCGTGCTCGCGGAGGAAGTCGATGGTGTCGGGCCCGAGCCACTTCACCGGCCCGACGCGGCTCTGGTAGGTGACCTGGTACGAGCCCGCCACCCCGGCGCGCTCGGCGGCGCCGCGCGAGGAGATCTCGACGTAGTCGGGGTACGGGTCGCCCTTCTTCACCTGGCTCATGGGCAGCCCGTGGGCGCTGAACACCACGAGCAGCTTCTCCCGGAGCTCGGGCGGGACGATCGCCAGGGTCTCGGAGAGCGCCGCCGCGGAGGCGTCCAGGTAGCCGGGGTGGTCGTGGTAGGTGCAGACCTCGGCGAGGGGCAGCTCGCGCGGCCAGCGCCGGCGCAGCTCCTCGAGCGAGCTGCGGGTGGTGGCGTTGGCCCACTGCGGGTAGAGCGGCAGGGCGACCGCCTGCGTGGCGCCGGCGGCGAGCGCCTCGGCGACGCCCTCGGCGGTGTCGGGGTGGCCACAGCGCATCGCGAGGTGGCAGCTGAAGTCGGGGCCGAGGGCCGCCTCGAGCGCCCGCGCCTGCGCCTGCGTCCCCTCGACGAGGGGCGAGCGGCCGCCGATGAGCTGGTACTTCTCCGCCGAGGACGGGGCGCGGAAGTGGCTGATGAGCTTCGCGAGCAGCCGCCGCACCGGGCCGAGCGGGATCGACAGCACGGCCGGGTCGCTGAAGAGGTCGTACAGGTAAGGCTCGACCTCGTCGAGGCTCCGCGGCCCGCCCAGGTTCATCAGGAAGACCGCGGTCTTCATCTACACCGTCCTCGAGAAGGTGGTCTTCTGGCCGGCGTGCTTCGGCAGGTAGGCGTCGAAGAGCATCGCCACGTTCCGGACCAGCAGCCGCCCGAGCGGCGTCACCGAGAGGAGGTCGCCGTCGAAGGTGACGAGCCCGTCGGCCTGGAGCTCCTTCACCCCGGTCTGGAGCGAGGCCTCGATGGTCTGGCGCGCCTCGGCGCCGAACTTCTCGGCGATCTCGCGCAGGTCGAGCCGGAAGAGGCACATGACCCGGTTGATGGTGAACCGGCGGAGCACGTCGTCGGCGGTCTGCACCGTGCCCTTCTGGACCGGGAGCTTGCCGGCCTCGACGAGATCGCCCCAGTCCTTGAGCCGGTGGGCGTTCTGGGCGTAGCAGCCGCCGACGTCGGAGATCGACGTCATGCCGAAGGCGACGGTCTCGTCGGCGTGGCGGGTGGTGTAGCCCTGGAAGTTGCGGGTGAGGTAGCCCTCGTCCTGCGCCCGCGCCAGCTCGTCCGACTCGAGCGCGAAGTGGTCGAGGCCGATCTGCCGGTAGCCGGCGTTGCCGAAGGTCTCGGCGGCGGTGAGGAAGAGCTGCACCCGCTGCTCGGTGGTGGGGAGCTCGGAGACCGGCAGGAGCTTCTGGTGCGGCTTCGCCCAGGGCACGTGCGCGTACCCGAACACCGCCATGCGGTCGGGGTGGATGGCGAGGATCCGCTCGAGCGTGTGCCGCCAGCTGTCGAGCGTCTGGAACGGCAGGCCGTAGATGAGGTCGAGGTTCACGCCCTCGAAGCCGTTGTCCCGGGCCGCCTGCACGAGGTCGGCGGTCTCCTTCTCGGTCTGGATCCGGCCGACCGCCTGCTGGACGCGGGGCTCGAAGTCCTGCACGCCCATGGAGATGCGGTTGAACCCGAGCCTGGCGAGGAGCTCCACCTGGGCCCGGCTGGTGATGGCCGGATCGACCTCGATCGACTGCTCCGCCTCCTTCGGCACGTGGAAGTGCTTCGTGAGGATGTCGTGGCAGCGCTGCAGCTGCTTCAGGTCGAGGAAGGTGGGGGTGCCGCCGCCCCAGTGGAGCTGCGTCACCTCGCGCCGGTGCGGGAGGCGCGCGGCCACCAGCGCCACCTCCTTCTCGAGCACGTCGAGGTAGCCGTCGGGGCGCGTGCGATCGTGGGTCGCGATGACGTTGCAGCCGCAGAACCGGCACATCTCGCGGCAGAACGGCAGGTGGACGTAGATCGAGACCGGGCCGCCCTGCGCGTCGGCGCGGGCGAGGTGCTCCTCGTACGCCTGCGCGCCGAAGGCCTCGGTCCACTCCGGCGCCGTGGGGTAGCTCGTGTAGCGCGGGCCGGGCCGGTCGTACTTCTTGATGAGCTCCAACGGCGGGATCTGGATCACGCGCGCTCCTGGTTCACCGGCCAGCCGTGCACCAGGTCGACCAGCGCCTTGACGTTCTCCGGCGGGGTCGGCGGCTGGATGCCGTGGCCGAGGTTGAAGATGTAACCGGGCTCGGAGCCCGCGGCTTCCAGGAGCGCCTTCGCCCGGGCGAGCAGCGTCTCCTTGGGGCCGAGGAGGAGCGTGGAGTCGAGGTTGCCCTGGACCGCGACGCCGGGGAGCTGGCGGCGGGCCTCGGCGAGCGGGATGCGCCAGTCGAAGCCGACCACGTCGTAGCCGAGCCGGGACAGCGGCTGCAGGTGGGTGCTGGTCCCGGTCGAGAAGATGATCGAGGGCACGCCGAGCGGGCGCATCGCCTCGGCGATGCGGGCGAGGTACGGGAAGCTGAACTCCTCCAGGTCCTCGCGCGAGAGCTCGCCGAGCCAGCTCTCGAAGATCTGGACCGCCTGGGCGCCGGCCGACACCTGGGCCTGGAGCTGCACGATGGCCGCCTCGGTCAGCTTGTCGAAGAGGGCGTGGGCCGCCGCCGGGTCGGCGTAGAGCATCGTCTTGAGCCGGGTGAAGCCCTGGCTCCCGCCCTCGACCGCGTAGCTCGCGACCGTGAACGGGCCGCCCACGAAGCCGATGAGCGGCACGCGGTCGGCGAGGACGCGCCGGATGGCCTTCACGCCGTCGAGGACGTAGGGCAGGTCCTTCACCGGATCGGGGACGCGCAGGGCGTCGATGGCGGCGCGGTCGCGGACCGGGTTGCCGATCTTCGGCCCGCCGTCGCCCTTGCCCTTCTCGCCCTTCTCGAACGAGAGGTCGAGGCCCATGGCCGGCAGCGCCACGAGGATGTCGGAGAAGAGGATGGCGGCGTCGAAGCCGAACTCGTCGATGGGCGCCGCGGTGACCTGGGCGATGAGCTCCGGCGAGCGGCAGAGCTCGAGGAAGCTCACCTTCTGCCGCACGGCGCGGTAGCTCGCCTGGTAGCGCCCGGCCTGGCGCATGAGCCAGACGGGGAGGCGATCGACGGGTTCGCGGCGGCAGGCCTTGAGGAAGCGATGGGCGGTCGGGCTCATTGGGCCGCGCATTCTACCCGACCGGGCCGGCGCGCGCATCACGAGCGAGCGGGCGCGCGCCCGGGCTCCCCCTAACCGAGCGCCGCCTCGACCGCCGCGGCCGACCGCCCCTCCACCCGCAGGGTCTTCCGCCGGCCGGTGTCGCCCCGCAGGAGGACGACGTCCGCCTTCCGCACCGAGAGCGCGTCGGCCAGGAACTCGACGAGCGCCCGGTTGGCCTCCCCGTCCACGGGCGGCGCGGCGAGCTGCACCTTGAGCCGGCCGTCGTGCTCGCCGGCGGCGCGCGTGCGCGAGGCGCGGGGCTGCACCAGCACCTCGAGGACGGCGCCCCCGGGCGCGTCTCGCACCCAGGCCGCCACCGCCTAGAGCCCCACCACCGCCACCCGGGCGCGGTCGGCGTCGCGCACCAGGGCCTCGCGGTCCATGACCAGCGTCGCCCCGGCCTCGACCGCGAGCACCGCGGCCCCGACCTCGGCGAGGACGGCCACCGTGTCGGGCCCGACCGCCGGCAGGTCGAAGCGCCGGTCCTGGCCCGGCTTGACCGCCTTCACCACCACCGCGCCGCCCTTGGCGAGCGCGCCGCCGCGGCGGATGCAGGCGTCGGTGCCCTCGATGGCCTCCACCGCCAGGGCCGCCCTGCCCTTCACCACCACCGTCTGGCCGAGGTCGAGGCGGCCCACCGCCCGCGCCAGCTCGAGGCCGTAGCGGGCGTCCTCCCACTGCTCCGGGGTCGGGCTGCGCCGGCCGAGCACGCCCGCGGGCGCCAGCCGGTCGGCGAGGAACGGCGCCGGGTCCACCACCGGCAGCCCCTCCGCCTCGAGGTGGGCGGCGATGCCGCGCAGGAGGCTGTCGTCGCCGCGGACCGCCACCCGCGCCACCACGCCGAGGAGCGCCGCGTCCGGCAGGGCGTCGCGGAAGAAGCGGGCCTTCGGGACCCCGCCCAGCATCACCGCCGAGCCGGCGCCGCCCTGGCGCAGCGCCGAGACGATCCGGCCGAGCTGCCCCAGCTTCACCCAGGTGAGCCCGTCCACCGCGCCCTCGAGGGCCGGGTCGGTGATCGACTGGAAGGCGGTCGCCACCACCCGGTGGCCGGCGCGCCGCGCGCTCTCCGCGAAGAGGATGGGAAAGCGGCCGCTGCCGGCGATGAGGCCGAGGGTCGCCACGCGCTACCTCGTGACGCCGCGGCGCGAGCCCTCGAGGAAGGCGACCAGGTGGGCGATCTCGGGCTCGGCGCCCATCTCGGCCCGGAGCTCGCCGAGCGCCTCCTCGAGCTTGAGCTTGCTGCGGAAGAGCTTCCGGTAGGCGGCCCGGATCCGGCCGCCCTGGGCCTCGGTGAAGCCGGCGCGCTGGAGCCCCACGGTGTTGAGCCCGGCCAGCCGCGCCCGGTCGCCCTGGACGGTGCAGTAGGGCGGCACGTCCATCACCACCACCGAGCCGGCGGCGAGGAAGGCGTAGCGCCCGAGCCGGACGAACTGGTGGACCCCGGAGAGCCCGCCCAGGATGACGTGGTCCTCCAGCACCACGTGACCGGCGAGCGCCACCGAGTTGGCGAGGATGCACCCGTCGCCCACCTGGCAGTCGTGGGCCACGTGGGCGTTGGCCATGAAGAGGCAGCCCGAGCCGATGCGGGTGACCCCGCCGCCCCCGGCGGTGCCGACGTGCGCGGTGGTGAACTCGCGGAACTGGTTCCGGTCGCCGACGACGAGCTTCGTCGGCTCGCCGCCGTACTTGAGGTCCTGCGGGATCTGGCCGAGGACGGCGTGCGGGAAGACGCGGTTTCCCGCGCCGAGGACGGTGTCGCCCTCGATCACGGCGTGGGCGCCGATCCGGCAGTCCGGGCCGAGCCGGACCTGCGGCCCGATCACCGCGTACGGCCCCACCTCGCAGGAGGGGTGCACCTCGGCCCCGGGGGCCACGACCGCCGTGGGGTGGATGGCCATCGCAGCGCTCCTCGCCGGCGCCCGCTAGGCGCCCTTGTCGGCCAGCATCGCCATGAACTCGGCCTCGGCCACCACCTCGCCGTCCACCCGGGCGGTGCCCTTCTCCTTCCAGACCGCGCCCTTGCCGCGCACGACCTCGATGGTGAGCTCGAGCCGGTCGCCCGGCACCACCGGCTTGCGGAAGCGCGCGCCGTCGATGCCCATGAGGTAGGTGACCTTGTTCGCGAACTCCCCCTCCATCGACTTCATGGCGAGGAGCGCCGCGGCCTGGGCCATCGCCTCGAGGATGAGCACGCCCGGCATCACCGGGTGGCCGGGGAAGTGCCCCTCGAAGAAGGGCTCGTTCATGGTGACCGACTTCCAGGCCGTGAGCGACTTCATCGGCTCGAAGGCGACCACCCGGTCCACCAGCAGGAACGGATAGCGGTGGGGCAGCAGCTTCTGGATCTCGCGCACGTCGAGGACGGCGGCCTGCTTCGCCTTGCTCATGTCTTCTCGGTTTCCTCTGCGGCCGGCCCGGCCGCCTTCTCGAGCGCCTTCACGCGCCGGGAGAGCTCGTCGAGGCGCCGGAGCAGCGCCTCCTCGCGCATCCAGCGGCGCTGCGGGCGGGCCGGGTAGCCGCCCCAGGTCTCGCCGGCGGGGATGTCGTTCATCACGCCCGACTGGGCGAGCAGCGTGGCGCGGTCGCCGACCTGGAGGTGCCCCGCGAGCCCGACCTGGCCGGCCAGCACCACCCCCTGCCCGAGCTTCGTCGAGCCGGAGATCCCGACCTGGGCGCAGAGGATCGAGAGCGGACCCACCTGCACGTTGTGGGCGATCTGGACCAGGTTGTCGATCTTGCTCCCGCGCCCCACCACGGTGGAGCCGAGGGTGGCGCGGTCCACGCAGGAGTTGGCGCCGAGCTCGACGTCGTCCTCGACCACCGCGTTGCCGGCCTGGGGGACCTTGTAGTGGCGCGGGCCGGAGCCGTCCTCGCCCACCGGGTCGAAGGCGAAGCCGAAGCCGTCGGCGCCGATCACCACCCCGGGCTGGAGGACGCAGCGGCTCCCGACCACGCAGCGCTCGCGGACGTTGACGTTGGCGTAGAGGACGCAGTCCTCGCCGACCCGGGCC
This sequence comes from Anaeromyxobacter paludicola, assembly GCF_023169965.1. Lineage (NCBI taxonomy): Bacteria > Pseudomonadati > Myxococcota > Myxococcia > Myxococcales > Anaeromyxobacteraceae > Anaeromyxobacter > Anaeromyxobacter paludicola. Next base: position 1,585,323 of record NZ_AP025592.1, read on the forward strand.
TCGGCCCCGAGCACCACGCCGGGGAAGAGGATGCTGCGCGCGCCGACCTCGGCGCCCGGGCCGACGCAGGCGAACGGCATCACCTGCGCCGACGGGTGGACGTGGGCCGAGGGGTGGACCGCCGCCTGCGGGGCGATCTCCGGGACCGGCTCGCGGGGCGGGTGGAAGAGCGTGGAGATGCGCGCGAACGCGAGGTACGCGTTCTTCACCCGCAGCACGGTGCGCCCGGCGGGCGCCGCCGCCCCGGGCTCGAGCACCACCGCGCCGGCCCGGGAGGCCTCGAAGGCCTCCCGGTAGCGGGGGTTCGAGAAGAACGAGAGGTCGGCCGGGCCGGCCGTCTCGAGGGGCGCCACGCGCTCGACGCGCAGCGCCCCGTCGCCCTGCACCTCGCCGCCCACGCGCGCGGCGAGCTCCGCGAGCAGGAAGGTCACGGGCGGCCTCCGCTACTTCTTCTTGCCGTTCGGCTTCTTGGCCGAGGCGGCCGGGGAGCCGCCCTTGTGGCGGGCGTTGTACTTGCGGACGAGCTCGTTCGTGAGGTCGTACTGCGGCGGCGCGTAGATGAGGCCGGAGTCGGTCTTCTCGAAGACCATGGTGAAGCCCTCCGACTCGGCCATCTCGCGGATGATGGCGTTCATCTTCTCGAAGATGCCGCGCGTCATCTCGCGCTCGCGCTCCGAGAGCTCCTTCTGCAGGTTCACGTAGGTGCCCTGCACGTCGGCGAGCTTGCGGTCGAACTCGGCCTGCTTCTCCCGCTTGGCCGTGTCCGACATGACCACCTGCTGCTTGTCGTAGTCGGCCTTGAGCCGCTTCAGCTCCTCCTGCTTCTCGTCGAGCGTCTTCTGCTTCTGGTCGAACTCCCGCTTGAGCTGGGCCTTGGCGGCCTTGCCGTCCTCGACCTCGTTGAGGGCGCGCTGGAGATCGACGAAGCCGATCTTGACGTCGGCGGCGGCCGGCGCGGCGTAGAGCGCGGCGGCGAAGGCGAGGGCGGCGGGGATGGCGATGCGTCTCATGGAGTCCTCCGTGATGCGGGTCGGCTAGAAGAAGTTGCCGATGGTGAACTGGAAGTCGCTCGAGGAGTCGATCCAGTTGCCGGTGAGCCCGTCCCTGCGGCGGTTGAGCGGGAAGCCCCACTCGAAGCGGAGCGGGCCGATGGGGCTCATCCAGCGCAGGCCGAAGCCGACCGACTTGTAGAGCGAGAGCCCGACGTTGGGGTCGGACCACTGGCCCGAGCCGAAGGTGTTCCCCATGTCGAAGAACACGACGCCGCGCACGCCGACCTTCTCGAGCAGCGGGATCTCGAGCTCGGAGTTGAGGATGAGCTGCTTGTTCCCGCCCACCGACACCCCGGTGAGCTCGGCGTCGGGGCGCGGGGTGGCGCCCGCCAGCACCTGCGGCGAGATGGAGAGCAGGCGGTAGCCGCGGACCGAGTTGATGCCGCCGAGGTAGTAGAGCTCGGAGACCGGCACCGGGTGGGCGTCGTCCCAGTTGCGGATGTACCCGGCGGTCAGCTTGAGCCGCCCGACGACGCCCGCGAACAGCGGGTGGTAGTAGCGGGACTCGAAGGTGTAGCGGCTGAAGAGGTTCACCCGGCTGCCGAACACCGCCTCGGGGGCGAGCGCCGGCGGGGCGAACTCGGCCGACAGCGACTCGTAGTAGCCGCTCGACGGGAAGAGCCGGTCGTTGCGCTTGTCCCACTGCAGCGAGAGGCGCAGGGCGCTGGTGGTGCCGGAGCGGTAGCGGTTCGCGAGCAGGATGTCGGTGAAGGTCGGCGTGACCGACACGAACTCGTTCGTGTAGGTCGCGAAGAGGCGCATGTCCTCCAGGTTCCGCGCGAACTTCCACCAGGGCGCGAGCCCGGCGAGCTCGTAGCCCCAGGTCAGCGTGCCGCCGACCGCCTTGCGGGTGAAGGTGGAGTAGATGCCCTCGGTGGCGTAGAGGTCGAAGGCGAAGGTCCAGCGGGTGTCGAGGAAGTAGGGCTCGACGAACTGGATCTGGCCGAGCTGCCGGATCGACGAGTACTGGATCTGCAGCGAGAGCGTCTGGCCCCAGCCGAAGAAGTTGTTCTGGGAGATCTGGCCGGTGAGGATGAAGTTCTCGTAGGACGAGAAGCCGGCGCCCACCTGGAACGTGCCGGTGGAGCGCTCCTTCACCTCGACGGTGGCGACGATCTTGTCGTCGGCGCTGCCCTTCTTGGTGGTGATCTCCACCTTCTCGAAGTAGCCGAGCGCGTTGACGCGCTGCTTCGAGACGTTGATCCCGGTGCCGCTGAAGAGGTCGCCCTCGTAGATGCGCAGCTCGCGCCGGATGACCTTGTCGCGGGTCTTGGCGTTGCCGACGATCTCGATCCGCTCGAAGTAGGTCTTCTGGCCGGGCTGGACGTCGTAGGTGAGGTCGATGACCTTGGTGTCGGCGTGGACGTTCGTGACCGGGTTCACGTTCACGTACGCGTAGCCGAGGTCCTTGTAGACGTCCTGCAGGTTCTGGATGTCCTTCGCCACCTTGGAGCGGGCGAAGATCATCCCCGGCCTGACCTGCACCACCTTCTCGAGCAGCGGGGTCTGATCGAGCAGCTCGCCCGAGAAGTCCACCTTGCCCGCCGAGAACTGGTCGCCCTCGTCCACGTGGAGCGAGATGTAGAGCCACTTCTTGTCGGGGCTGATCTGGACCGCGGGCTTCCCCACCTTGGCGTAGAGGTAGCCCTTGTCGCCGTAGATGAACTGGATCGCCTGCAGGTCGCGCTGGAACGCCTCCTCCTTGTAGTTCCCCATGGAGTTGAGGAACGAGAGGTAGCCGCCCTCCTGCGTCTGCATGTACGGGGTGATCTCGTCCTTGGCGACGTGGGCGTTGCCGAGGATGTTCACCTGCCGGACCTGGACCTTGGCGTGCTCGTTCACGACGAACACGACGTTGGTCTGGTTGTCGGGCTGCGGGTCGAGCCGCCAGGTCACCTCGGCGAGGTAGAAGCCCTTCTCGACGTACTTCTCCTGGATCTTCTTCTGCGACTTGCGGACCAGGTTGAGGTCGAGGATGGCGAACGGCTTGATCTCCGAGGCCTCCTTGACGAGGTCGTCGGCCGAGATCTCGTCGGCGCCCTCGACCTTCACCTCGCGGACCGCCGGCTTCTCGACGACGCGGAACACCAGCGTCGGGCGCTCGGCGCCGCCCTGCTCCTCGACGGTCACGTCGGAGAAGAAGCCGAGCTTCATCACCGAGCGGATGTCCTCGTCCACCTTCTTGAGGTCGAGCGGCTCGCCGGCCTTCTGCGAGATCACCGCCTTCACGGCGTCGATCTCGACGCGGCGGTTGCCCTCGACCTGGACGGCCTGGACGGTGGGCTCGTCCCCCTGCGCGGCGCGGGCCGCGGGCGGACACACGAGGAGGCACAGCGCGGCCAGGGCGAGGAGGGGGCGGCTCACGAAGCCGCGAAATCTAGTGGAAAGGCGCTGAAAGCTCAAAGGGAAACCAGCCTGCCGGACTCGAGGCGGAGGCGGCGCGGGAGCGCGCTCGCCAGGGCCTCGTTGTGGGTGACGACGACCATGGTGATGCCGAGCTGCCGGTTGAGATCCCGCAGGAGGGAGTGGATCCCCTCCGCCGTGACCGGGTCGAGGTTGCCGGTCGGCTCGTCGGCGAGCAGGAGCCGCGGCTCGAGGCAGAGGGCGCGCGCCAGCGCCACCCGCTGCTGCTCGCCGCCGGAGAGCTCCCCCGGCTTGTGGTCCACCCGCTCCGCGAGCCCGACCAGCTCGAGCATCCGCAGCGCGCGGCGCCGGGCCTCGCCCCGCGGCGTCCGCCGGATGAGGGCCGGCATCATGGCGTTCTCCGCGGCGGTGAACTCGGGGAGGAGGTGATGGCTCTGGAAGACGAACCCGACCGTCTCGTTGCGGAAGGTCGCGAGCTCCGCCTCGTCGCCGGCGAAGACGTCCCGCCCCTCGAAGAGGACGCGGCCGCGGGTGGGGACGTCGAGGGTGCCGAGGATGTGGAGGAAGGTGCTCTTGCCGGCGCCCGAGGGGCCGGTGAGCGCGGTGAGCTCGCCGGCGGCGATCTCGAGGTCGATCCCGCGCAGCACGTCCACCGCCCGGACGGCGTGGGCGCCGGCCCGGTCCTCCATGAGGTAGGTCTTCTCGAGCCCCTCGACGCGGATGAACGGGGCCATCACTCGCTCCGGAGCCCCTCGACCGGCTGCAGCCGGGCGGCCTTGGTGGCGGGGTAGATGGTGGCGAGGTAGGAGAGGCCCATCGCGGCGAGCGCCACGAAGGCGAACTGGGCCGGGTCCACCAGCACCGGGAGGTTCGAGATGTAGTAGACCTCCGGATCGAGCGGGATGCCCACCTTCTCCACCAGCAGGCAGGTGCCGTAGCCGAGGAGCAGGCCGAAGGCGGTCCCGACCGCGCCGATGATGAGCCCCTCGGCGACGAAGATCCGCATCACGCTCGAGAGGCCCGCCCCCATGCTCTTCAGCACCGCGATCTCGCGGGTCTTCTCGAGCACCAGCATGATGAGGGTGGCGACGATGATGAAGCTCGCCACGAGCACGATGAACCCGAGGATCACCGCCATCACCACCTTCTCCATCATCAGCGCGGAGAAGAGGTTGCGGTTCATCTCGCCCCAGTCCTTCACCCGGTACGGGTAGCCCTCGAGCGCGGCCAGCACGCGGCGGGTGACCGGCCGGGCGGCGTCCACGTTCCGCACCTTGAGCTCGAGCCCGGTGATCGCGTCGCCGGCGCCGAAGAAGCGCTGCGCCGCCCCGAGGTCGAGGTAGGCGAACTTGGAGTCGTACTCGTACATCCCGCTGTAGAAGACCCCGGCCACGCGGAAGGGGCGGCTCTTGGGCTGCGGGCCGGCCGGTCCGAGGTCGCCGAGCGGGGAGATGACGTTCACCACGTCGCCCACGAAGACCCGCAGCGAGCGGGCCAGCTCGCGGCCGATGACGATGCCGGGGACGGGCTCGCCGCCGGGGGCGGCGGCCGGCGCCTCGCCCGTGCCCGGCTTGCGCGGGAGCGGCGGCTCCTCGGCGCGGGCGCCGCCGGCGGGCCGCGCCGGGGCGGGGGCCCCCGCGGCGGCCCGCTCCGGCGCGCGCTGCTCCAGCTCGTCGAAGGGGCGGTCCTTGCCGGGCGGCGGGATCCGGTCGGGGTGGGCGAGCCAGTCGAGCCGCCCCTCCTCGAGCTTCCGCGGCCAGTCGGTCACGGTGCCCACCGTGGCCGGGTCCACGCCCTTGAGCACCGCGCCGGTCAGGTTCTGGCCGGCGGAGAGCATGACCTCCTCGTAGAGGAAGGGGGTCGCGGCGGCCACGCCCGGCACGCCCAGCACCGTCCCGCGGACCTCCCGCCAGCCGGTGAACTCGTTCTGACCGCCGTACTTCATCACCATGCCGTGGGCGTTCTGGCCCAGGATCTTGGACTTGAGGTCGGCCTCGAACCCGCTCATGACCGAGAGCACCACGGTGAGCGCCCAGACGCCGATGGCGACGCCGCCGATCGAGATGAGCGTCATGAGGAGCGTGGCGGGCATGCGCCGGCGCCAGGCCTCCTCGCCGCGGCGCCGGGCGGCCCGCTCGCGCCGGTCCTGCCAGATCGACCAGCCGAGGAACGCGAGCAGCCCGGGCACGAGCCCGGTCACCACCATCCCGAAGAGCGCCAGGAGGGTGCGGGTCGAGAGGCGCAGGTGGCTCTTCGCGACGAAGAGCTCGTAGGAGAGCGAGGGATCGAAGCGCCCCGAGCCGGTGGCGAGGTAGGCGAGCGTGGCGCCCACGAAGGTGGCGGTGGCGGAGCCGGCGGCCGCGAGCAGGAGCCCGAGGACCAGCACGAGCTTCCCCTGCGCCTCCCACGCCGCGAGCACGCCGCCGCGCAGCCCCACCCCGGCCCCGAGCACCGGCCCGAGCTCGAGCGCGAGCAGGAGCAGGGCCGCCGCGGTGATCTCGTAGAACGCGAGCCGCCGGCCGGCCGCGGCCGCCGCGGCGCCGAGCGCGCCGGCGACGAGCGCCCCGGCCAGCGCCGCGAGGGCGGCGGCCACCCCGCCGGGCAGGCCGAGCCGGTCGGCGAGCAGCGCCTGGGCGACCAGCGCCGCGAACGGGGCGCCCACCACGCCGAGCGCGGCGAGGCAGAAGGCGCGGCCGGAGAAGACCGGCGGGACCGCTCGCGGCGCGGCGCTCACTCCGCTAGTCCCGGTTCTTGAGCAGCGGGAAGAGGATGACGTCGCGGATGGACGGGGAGTCGGTGAGGAGCATGGCGAGCCGGTCGATCCCGATCCCCTCCCCCGCCGTCGGGGGCATGCCGTGCTCGAGCGCCCGGACGAAGTCCTCGTCGTAGGGCATCGCCTCCTCGTCGCCCTGCGCCTTGGCCTTCACCTGCGCCTCGAAGCGGGCGCGCTGGTCGTCGGGGTCGTTGAGCTCGCTGAAGGCGTTCGCGAGCTCCATCCCGGCGGCGAAGAGCTCGAAGCGGTCCACGAGCCGCGGGTCGGCGTCGCGCCGGCGCGAGAGCGGGCTCGTCTCGATGGGGAAGTCCACCACGAACGCCGGCCGATCCTTGGGCAGCTCCGCCTCGGCGAACACCTCGAAGGCGATGGCGATCGCCTCGCCCGGCGAGCGGCGCGCGGCCTGCTCCAGCTTCCAGGCCCCCTCCTTCTCGTTCTCCCGGGCGGCGGCGCGGGCCACCGCCTCGGCGAGCCCCTTGCCGGCGAGGGCGTCCTCCGGCGTGAGCCCGAGCGCCCTGGCGCCGAGCTCGAGCATCGAGAAGCGGGGGAACGGCGGGGTGAAGTCGATCTCCTGGCCCTGGAAGGTCACCTTGGCCGAGCCGGTCACGTCCACCGCGAGCCGGTGCAGGAGCTCCTCGGTGAGCCGGATGAGGTCCTCGTGGGTGGCGTAGGCCTGGTAGAACTCGATGCTGGTGAACTCGGGGTTGTGGCGCCGGTCGATCCCCTCGTTCCGGAAGATGCGGCCGATCTCGTAGACGCGCTCGAGCCCGCCCACCACCAGCCGCTTGAGGTGCAGCTCGGTGGCGATGCGGAGCTTGAGGTCGAGGTCGAGGGCGTTGTGGTGCGTCTCGAAGGGCCGGGCCGCGGCGCCGCCCGCCTCCTCCGGCTTGTGGAGGGTCGGGGTCTCCACCTCGAGGTAGCCCCGCGCGTCGAGGAAGCGGCGGATGCCGGAGACGATGGCGGCGCGCTTGCGGAAGGTCGCGGCGACCCCCGGCGTCACCACGAGGTCCACGTACCGCTGGCGGTAGCGCTGCTCGACGTCGCTGAGGCCGTGCCACTTCTCCGGCAGCGGGCGCACCGACTTGGTGAGGAGGGTGAAGGCGCGGGCCTCCACGGTGAGCTCGCCGGTCTTGGTCCGGGTGGCCGGGCCCTCGGCGAGCACGAGGTCGCCGACGTCGAGGAGCTTGAAGATCTCGAAGCCCCGCTCGCCGACCTTGTCCTTCTTCACCCAGACCTGGATCTCGCCCGAGCGATCGGCGACCCGGAGGAAGGCCGCCTTCCCGAAGCTGCGGACCGCGAGCACGCGCCCCGCGACCGACCAGTCCCCGGGGTCCTTCGCGATCTCGTCCGCGGGGGCGTCGCCGTAGCGCGCGTGGAGGTCGGCCGCCACGTTCCGCGGCGCCTGCCCGTTGCCGAACGGGTTCACGCCCAGGGCCCGGAGCGCCTCGGCCTTCTTCTGCCGCTGCGCGATGATCTCCCGCTCGGTGCTGCCCAGCTCTTCGGCCATCTTATTGTCGATCTCCGGCGCCCGCCCGGGGCGCCCGCAGAAGCCGCGGGCAGGCTAGTCGGGAGAGCGGGCTGCGTCAACGCGCGCCGCGCCGGCCGGGCGCGCCCGCGGCGCGCCACCTCGGACCGCCGGGCGGGGGCGAGGTGGCGCCCGCCGCCGCGAGGAGGGGGCGGCTGCCCCGCCCCTCAGCGCTCCGGCCGGTACACGGCGAAGTCGAGCTCGGGGAAGAGGTTGTCCTTCCCCTCCGCGTACGACAGCCACTGCGGGTCGATGCTCCCGGCCCGGAGCTGGTCGTGCAGGCGGGTGAACCGGAGCAGGTGCTCCTTGGTGCGCCGGATGGCGTAGTCCACCATGGTGCCGGTCTTCATGATGAAGGCCCAGTCGGAGGACTGCGCGAGGAGCAGCTCGCGCGCGGCCTGGTCGAGGGCGCGGCGCTCGAGCGGCGTCGGCTCCCGGTAGTCGCGGGCGAGGGCGATCATCCGCTCCGCCGCCTTGTGCAGGTGGCGGTAGATCCAGTCGTTCGAGCCGTCGAGCCAGACCCCGGCGTAGCCGCCGGCGCCCCAGGAGCAGAGCGGCGGGGTGGCCACCTGCTGCTCCGGGTTCTCCCGGAGGTAGTCGCCGGGCGTGGCGAGCCGGAAGACGCGCTGGTCGTAGGCCACCTTCCGGATGAGGAAGTCGAGGAACATCGGCCCCTCGTACCACCAGTGGCCGTAGAGCTCGGCGTCGTACGGGGAGACGACGATGGGGCGCACGCCGGCCATCCGCGACGACAGGTGCTCGATCTGCCGCTCGCGGTTGAACATGAAGTTGCCGGCGTGGGCGGCGGCCCGCTCGCGCGCGACGTGCGGGCTGTAGGGCTCCTTGTGCGCGGTCTTGCCGGTGATGCGGAAGTACTTGATGCCCACGTTCTTCCGCTGCCCGGTGGGCTGCACGTACTTCTTCACGTACTCGAAGTCGAGGTCCCAGCCGATGTCCCGGTAGAACTCGCGGTAGTCGGGGTCGCCCGGGTAGCCCGACTCGGCGCTCCAGACCTGCATCGAGGACTCGGGGTCGCGCCCGAACGCGGCCGGCCCGGTGCCGGTGTAGACCGGCGCGTAGACGCCGTAGCGGGGCCGCGGGGTGGCGTCGGTGATCCCGTGGGTGTCCACGAAGAAGAAGCGGATGTTCTGCTCCGCCAGGAACTGGTCGGCGCCGGGGAAGTAGCCGCACTCGGGCAGCCAGATGCCGGCCGGGTCGCGGCCGAAGTGGCGCCGGTGGTGCGCCGCCGCCACCGCCACCTGGGCGCGGCAGGCCTCCGGGTACATCTGCATCAGCGGCAGGAAGCCGTGGGTGGCGCCGCAGGTGACGAGCTCCAGCCGGCCGGCGTCCTCGAGCCGCTTGAAGGCGGAGACGAGGTCGCGCTTGTAGCGGTCGTTGAAGAGGTGCGCCAGCTCGCGGAACTCGGCCTGGTAGTGGAGCGCCAGCGGGTGGAACGTGGGATCGTTCCGGGTCCGGTGGACCTCCTTGTCGCACAGCTCGCAGAGGCTCTCGAGCCGCCGCGCGTAGCGCGACATGAGCAGCTCGTCGCGCAGCATCGCCACCAGCGGCGGCGACATCGTCATCGAGACGCGGAACGGGATCCCCTCGTCGGTGGCGCGGTCGAAGACCCGCAGCAGCGGGAGGTAGGTCTCGCTGATGGCCTCGTAGAGCCAGTCCTCCTCGAGGAAGTCCTCGTACTCCGGGTGACGAACGAAGGGGAGGTGCGCGTGGAGGTGGATCGAGAGGTACCCGAGCACGTCGTGACCCGGCATCGGCTAGATCCCCTCTCCGCCCCAGGGGCCGTTGGGGGAGCCGGGCGAGGAGGGCCGCCCGCCCATCCCGCCCGCGCCGCTCGATCCGCTGCCGCCCCAGGTCTTGCCCGGGCCGAAGCGCGACCAGTCGGAGAGGCGCGCCAGCTGCGCCCGGAGATCGGGCGAGAAGGCGCCGCCGGCCACCGACTGGCGCAGCCAGCGGATGAGCGACTCGCCCCAGGGGATCCGCGCGAAGCGGTCGTCCAGGATGGGCGACGGGCCGAAGGGCGGGAGCAGCACGTCGTTCGAGGGCTGCGACAGCGCCCGCTCCTGGCCGCGGCGGTCGAGCAGGTGCACCTCGGCGCGGTAGACGCGGCCCGGCTCGAGGTCGTGGACGTAGAAGCTGCGCGACTCGAGCGCGAACTCCATCGTGCGCACCCGGTCCCAGCCGCCGTCGGCGCGCTGGCCGAACACCCAGAGCTGCGCCCGCGCCGACTCGAGGCCGTGGAAGGCCGCGGCGAGGGTGTCGTGGTTGTAGTCCCAGTAGAGGAAGAGGGTCCTGGGATCGCGCGGCAGGGCCACGAAGGCGTCGTCGCCGTAGCTCCAGGGCAGCTCGCCCAGCCCCTCGTCGTAGGCCGGGTGCGGCGCCGGGGCGGGCTCGTCGCCGGCGGGGGCGCGGGCGCGGAGCACGTCCTCCTCCTCCGCGGCCTCCTCGGCGGCCTGGTCCTCGAGGTCCTCGGCGTCGAGCGCCGCGCCGGGCCGGGCCTTCTTGCGCGACCGCTCCAGCGCCCCCTCGGTCATGGGGTGCGGCGACTTCTTGGCCTCGGCCTCGCCGCGCACCCGGGCGACGAAGTAGCTCTCCGGATCGGGCTCCTCCTCGCCGCGCGCCGCCGCCACCACCGCGCGCGCGCCGGCCACCGCGGCCGCGGCCGCCGCCTCGGCGGTCTCGCGGAGGGTCTGCACGGCGCGCCCGGCGCGCTGCGCCGCCCGGCCGGCCTTGCCGGCCGGCTTCTTCTTCGCGCCGGCCTCCCGCTTCTCCCGCGCGGCCTTGCGCGCACGCTCGGCGCCGCCCTGCGCCTCCTCCACCACCTTCTGGGTGGCCCGGGCGGCGCGGCCGGTGGCGCGCTTGACCGTGTCGGCCGCCTTCCCAGCTTTCTTCTCCGCCGCCTCGAGCGCGGCCACGAGCTCACTCTTCGTCAACTTGGAGTACCCGCGGCCGAGCGCCTTGCGCGCCAGAGCGCGAAGCGCCTGCACCGTCATGTTCTTGAAGTCGGCCATGGACCACCCGTTCAAAGCAGCCACCCTCCGCAGCGTCGGGTCGAGAGTGGACGTTTGTACCCCGCGCGCGCCGATCCCGCCTGTGCTTTCTTCGTGCCGCCGCGGTGACGCCACGATCGGGTGCGCGCACCCGCCGAGAATCCCCGCCGCACCCCCGCCGTCGTTCACCGTACAATGGCCCGGATGCGGCTCACCCTGCCGGCGGCGCTCTCGCTCGCCCTCCTCACCGCGCTCCCGGTCGCGGCGCGACCCCAGGATGCCGCGGCGCCCTCCGTGCCCGCAACCGAGGCAGCGCCCCGCTACCTCGTCGAGCGCATCGACCTCGAGGGGCTGGAGGAGACGCGGGCCTCCGAGGTCCGCCGCCGCCTGCTGATCCGGCCGGGCGAGCTGCTCGACGAGGGGCGCGTGCTCCTCTCGCGCTTGCGGCTTTTGCAGCTCGGGTGGTTTTCCCGGGTGGAGAGCCGGGTGGAGCGGGGCAGCGCGCGCGGGCAGGTGGTCCTCGTGTTCCAGCTCGTCGAGCGCAACACGCTCGTCGTCTCGGACCTGTTCCTCGGCTCGACCCCGGCCCAGCGGCTCTACGGCGGGCTCGGGCTCACCGAGCAGAACTTCCTGGGGATGGGGCTCGGGCTCTCCGGCGCCGCGGTGTACGGCGGGGCCCCGGCGGAGCTCCCCGGGGCCCCGCACCGCTTCTCGGCGCGGGCGTCGCTCTACGACGCCGACCTGGAGCTCGGCGGGCTCCCCACCCTCGTGGCCGGCGTCACCGGCCTCTGGATCCGCGGCGACGAGCTCTCCTGCACCGACCCCGGCTGCGACGCCTTCGACGGCCACCTCGAGCGCGCGCCCCGCCTGCGTTACGAGCGGCTCGGGGGCGAGGTCAGCCTGGGCATCCGCCCTGGCCCCTTCGAGCGGCTGCTCGGGGGGCTCCGGCTCGAGCGGGTCGACGGATCGTTCCTGCCGGGCGCGGCGGGACCGGCCCAGGTGGGCACGCCGCCGGCGCTCCGGCTCGGCGGCTCGGCGCTCGTCGCCTTCACCGGCACCTACGAGCGGGACACCCGCGACGACCTCTTCTTCCCGGCGGGCGGCGGGCGCTTCGCCGCCCAGGTCACCTTCTCGTCGCCGGCGGTCGGCAGCGACTACGAGTACAGCCGGTGGCTGCTGCAGCTCGAGAAGGACCTCTCGCTGCCGCGGGGGCACGGCCTGCGGCTGGTGGCCGCGGCCGGCGCGGTGCAGGGCGACGCCCCGTTCTTCGAGCGCTTCTACGCCGCCGACTGGGCCTACTTCAGCGTCGGCCCGGCGCTGGGCCGGGCGCTCGAGCTCAACTTCTCCACCGACTCGCGCTACGACGCGCTCCTCGCCATGGGCGGCGCCGAGTACGCGGTCCCGCTCTGGCGCTCGGAGGGGATCTTCCGGCGCGGCTACCTCGCGCTCGGGGCGCGGGCCGTCTGGAGCGCCGCGCGCTCGCGGGCCGGGCGCGACCCGCTCTCCTCCACGCCCCTCTCGGCCGACGCGGCCCTGAGGCTCGACACGCCGGTGGGCAGCTTCAACGTCTCGCTCGCCTACGCGCTCGACAACTTCCTGTGACCCGCCGGCACCGCGCGCGGGCGGCGGCCGCCCTCCTCCTCTGCGCCCTCGCCGGCGCGGGCGCGCGCGCCCTGGCGGCGGCCGGCGGCGAGGTCGAGGTGGAGCGCCGCACCGGCCGGCTCCTCGCCGGGGCCGACCTCGCGCCGGCCTTCCCGCCCGACCTCGGCCGGCACCTCGCGAGCGGGCTCACCAACGTGATCGCGATCCACGCGGCGCTCCTCCCCGAGCGCGGCGGGGAGCCGCTGGCGCTCGACGGGCGCGAGATCGACGTCCTCTACGACGTCTGGGAGGAGACCTACGGCGTCACCGTGAAGGACCGGGCCCACCCGCGGGGCGAGCGGCGGGTCTTCGCCGACGCCGCGCGGCTGCGGGAGTTCCTCGCCGACGCCCGCGGGCTCGACCTCGGGCCGGCGGCGGCGCTGGGGGGCGGCGCCTTCGTGGTGCAGCTCCGCGTCGAGGTGAACCCGGTCTCGAAGGAGCTGCTGGAGCGGACGCGCGAGTTCATCTCGAACCCGAGCTCGAGCCGGGTGGGCGGCGGCCCCTCGCGCAGCGTCCTCGGCGCGATGGCGAGCTACCTGCTCCAGCGCGCCGACCCGGGCTCCGACGTCCGCTTCTTCCAGAGCCGGCCGTTCACCGCGCGCGAGGTGCCGGCGCGATGAGGCTGCGGGCGCCGCTCTCGCGCTTCGAGGCGCGCATCGTGGTCGCGCTCGTGATCGCGGCGGTGCTGCCGCTCCTGGCGGCGCTCTGGCTCGCCGACCGGCTGGTGGCCGAGAACCTGGCGGTGGGGCTGAACCCGCGCGTGGTGGACCGGCTGCAGGCCATCCCGGCGCTCTACCGGGACCTCTTCCAGGCCCGCAAGCAGCTCTACGCGGCCGAGGCGCGCGAGGTGCTGCGCGGGCTGCCGGCCGAGCGCGGCGCGCTCGCGGGCTACCTCGAGGCGGCCGTGGCCCGCACCCCGCGGCTCCGGCGCGCCGCGGTCCTCGGCCCGGGCGGCGAGGTGCTGGCCGAGGCGGAGAAGCAGGCCGCGGAGGAGTGGGAGTGGCGGGCGGCCCCGGCGCGCGTCGCGCTCCCGGGCGGCGGCGCGCTCGAGTGCACCTTCGCCATCGAGGCCCGCTACTTCGCCGAGCTCGACGAGGGGCGCGAGCTCGCCGAGGTGGTGCAGGGGGCGGAGGCGCTGCGGGCCGACATCCGGCGCTCCTACGTGAGGGCCTTCGGGGCGCTGCTCCTCGGCTGGGCGCTCGCCGCCGGCCTCGCCGGGCTCTGGCTGGCGCGGCGCACCACCCGGCGCATCTCCGACCTCGTGCGCGCGGTGGGCGAGCTGGCCCGCGGCAACCTCGAGGTGCAGGTCGATCCCGGCACCGCCGCCGACGAGGTCTCGTCGCTCGCCCGCGCCTTCAACGCCATGGTGCGCGAGGTGCGGGAGAGCCGCGACCGGATCGTCTACCTCGAGAAGATCTCCGGCTGGCAGGAGGTGGCGCGCCGGCTGGCGCACGAGATCAAGAACCCGCTCACGCCGATCCAGCTCGCGTTCCAGCAGCTCGAGGCCAAGTGGGGGGAGCGCATGGCGCACCTGGCCGCCCCTCCCCCGCCCTCCCCGCCCGAGCGGGGAGGGAGCCCTCCGGCTCCCCTCTCCCGCGAAGCGGGGGAGGCCCAGGGAGAGGCCGCGGCGGACGCGGAGTTCGACCGGCTCCTGCGCGACGCCGGCGAGATCGTGCGCGAGGAGGTGAGCACGCTGCGCCGCCTCACCGAGGACTTCTCCGCCTTCGCGAAGCTGCCCGAGGTCCGGCCGGAGCCGGCCGACCTCTCCGAGGTGGTCGCCGAGTTCCTGCGCACCTCCCCCCAGCTCTCGGAGGAGGCGGAGGTGACGTTCGCCGCCGCGGGCGAGCCCTGCCCGGTGGCCCTCGACCGGACCCTCTTCCGCCGCGCCCTCGCGAACCTCACCAAGAACGCCGTCGAGGCCTCCCGCCCGGCGCGGGCCCGGCTCGACCTCGCGGTGCGCCGCCAGGGCGGCCGCGCGCTCCTCACCGTGGCCGACCGCGGCCCGGGCATCCCGCCCGCGGCGCTGCCCCGGGTGTTCGACCCCTACTTCACCACCAAGCAGGACGGCACCGGGCTCGGGCTCGCCATCGTGAAGAAGATCGTCCTCCAGCACGGGGGCGAGATCGCCGCCTCCCCCCGGACCGGCGGCGGCGCGGCCTTCGAGGTGCGCCTGCCCCTCGCCGCGCCCCTCGACAGCGGCCCGAAGTGATGGTTCCATCCTGGCCCCCTTGCTCCGGAGGAGCCGACCGTTGGCCGAAGCCCTGAAGAAGGAAGCCCCCGCTCCCGCCCCCGCCGCCGCGGCCCCTGCCAGGGATCGCTGGACGCAGTGGGTGGCGCTCACCACCACCGTGCTCGCGGTCTGCGCCGCCATCTCGGCGCTGAAGGGCGGCTCGTACTCGACCAGGGTGCAGCTCGCCACCACCGAGGAGTCGAACCGCTGGTCGCACTACCAGTCCAAGAGCATCAAGGACCACGGGCGCGCGGTCGAGAAGGACCTGCTCGAGGTGCTCCGGCTCCAGGCCCGCGACCCCGAGGCGGCCCGCGCCGTGGACGCCCGGATCGCGGCGGCCAAGGACGAGATCGCCCGCTACAAGAAGGAGGAGGCGGAGATCAAGGCCGAGGCGGAGCGGGTGAAGGCCGAGGAGACCGGCTACAAGCGCCACGGCGCGCAGTTCGGGCTCGCGGTGATGCTCCTCCAGATCGCCATCATGCTGAACTCCATCGGCGCGCTCATGAAGAAGCCGCTGATGTGGGGCGTCGGGCTGCTCTTCGGCTCGGCGGGCCTCGCCTACATGCTGAACGGCTTCTTCCTCTGGTTCTGAACAGGAGAACGAACGTGGACACCTCCCTCTCTGGCAAGACCGTCCTCGTCACCGGCGCCAGCGCCGGCTTCGGCCGCGCCTGCGCCGAGCGCTTCGCCCGCGCCGGCGCGAAGCTCGTGCTGGTCGGGCGGCGGGGCGAGCGGCTCGAGGCGCTGAAGGAGGCGCTCGCGGTCCCGGCCCTCACCGCCGTGCTCGACGTGCGCGACCGCGCCGCCGTGGAGCGGTTCGCCGCCTCGCTGCCGCCCGAGTTCGCCGAGGTGGAGGTGCTCGTGAACAACGCCGGCCTGGCGCTCGGGCTCGAGCCGGCGCACCAGGCCTCCCTCGAGGACTGGGAGCAGATGCTCGACACCAACTGCCGCGGGCTCTTCGTGCTCACCCGCTCGATCCTCCCGGGCATGGTGGCGCGCGGCCGCGGGCACGTGGTCAACATCGGCTCGGTGGCCGCCAGCTACCCCTACCCCGGCGGCAACGTCTACGGCGCCACCAAGGCCTTCGTCCACCAGTTCAGCCAGAACCTCAAGTCGGACCTCGCCGGCACCGGGGTGCGCGTCACCGTCATCGAGCCCGGCATGGCCGAGACCGAGTTCTCGGTGGTCCGCATGAAGGGCGACGCCGAGAAGGCGAAGGCGGTCTACGCCGGCATGCAGCCCCTCACCGCCGAGGACATCGCCGAGACCGTCTTCTGGTGCGCGACCCGCCCGGCCCACGTGAACGTGAACGTGGTGGAGCTCATGCCGCAGGCGCAGGGCTTCGGGCCGTTCATCGTGAAGCGGCAGGGGTAGCGCCGGCGCGGGCGATCAGCGGCTGCCGCCGTAGCGCAGCAGCAGCCCGCCCACGCCCTCCTGGTACTCCGGCGCCTGCTGGAAGGCGGCCGTGGCCCGCACCTCGAAGCCGCCGCCGAACCGCGCCCCCAGGCCGGCCCGCGCCTCGAAGACGAAGCCGCTCACCTGCTGGCCGCGGTAGGTCGCGGAGGTGTCCACCCCGGTGGGCGGCGCGAGGCCGGGCACGGCCGGGAACACCGGGGTCTCGCGCTCCTCGAACCACTCGGCGCCCGGGGCGGCCACGAGCTCCCACCGGACGGCGCCCTGGTCGCGCCGCCAGCCGACCGGGAGCGTGCCGCGAAGGAAGCGCTGCGGCGAGAAGTAGCCGCCGTGCCCGAGGGTGAAGAAGCGGAGGTCGTCGTCGAACCGCATCCCGGTGCCCTCGACGCCGACCGAGAGCGCGCCGAGCGGGCCCTGGGCGAGCGTCACCCGGACCCCGGCCCCGGCCATGGCGCGCCGGTTCTCGCGCACCTCCGAGCCCACCAGCCGGTCGTACGCGCCGTACCCGTAGGCGCGGACCGGCCCGAGCTCCAGCCCGAGCTCGAGCCGCCCGCCCTCGGTCACCACCCCGCCCCAGGTCCGCCCGGTCACGAGGTCCCGGATGCCGGCGTAGGAGAGGAGGCTGTCGGTCACCGGGCGGCGCGCCCCCGCGACCGCGATCCGCACCGGCCCGAAGGCGTGGCGGAGCTCGAGGCTCCCCACCACGGTCTGCGCGGGGAAGCCGAGCGGGGTGGCGCCGACCTCCGCCGAGATCGCCCGCCCCTCGTACCCGAGGCTGGGGGCGACGCCGTAGGCCCGCAACGTCCCGCTCGCCCCCGCCCCCCGGCCGAAGCGGGTGGTCGCGTCGTTGGCCACGCTGCCGGCCTCGAGCTCCACCCCGGTGGCCCGGAGGAAGGCGAACCCGCGATGGCCGAGGGCGAGCTCGGCCGTCGCGATCTCGTCGGCCTCGGTGAGCGCGCCGAGACCGCCCTCCCCCTGCCGGGCGCGGATCCGGCCCATCCCCTCCAGGCCCGAGCGGTGCCGCGCGCGGACGAGCTCCTCCTCGCGATCGATCTGCTGCCTCGTCGCGGCGGCCGCCTCGGGGTCGAGCGGCTCCGGCGGAGGACGCTCCGGGCCGGGCGGCAGGCGGGTCCGGCCCGGGCCGATGGGCACGTCGGCGGCGGCGCGCCCCGCTACCCGAGGCGGGAGCGCGTCGGCGAGGGCTCGCGCCCGCAGCAGGGCGTCCATGGCGGCGGGGTCGTCGCCCTCGGCCGCGGCGGCGCGCCCGGCGAGGAGCTGCAGCCGCGCGTCCCCGGGCGCGCGGCGCACCCCGTCCTCGGCGAGGTCGCGCGCCGCGCGCCGATCGCCGGTGGCGAGCGCCGCGTCCACCGCGCCCCGGCGCGCCTCCGCGTCGCCCGGGTCGAGCGCGAGGGCGCGCTCGAAGGCCTCGCGGGCCCGGTCCGGATCGCCCGGCGCGAGGTTCCGCCCCCGGGCGTCGAGCACCCGCGGGTCCTCCGGGTAATCGTGCAGCACCGGCGCGAGGGCGGCCGCGGCGCCGGCCGGGTCGCCCGTCTCGCGCCGGCGATCCGAGAGCCGGACCGCGCGCGACACCCGCAGGTCGCGGAGCCAGCGTCGCTCGTCGCGGCCGAGCCCCGGCTCCCCGGCGAGCCCCTCGAGCAGGGGCCCCGCCTCGGCGTCCTCACCGATCTCGACGAGCAGCGCCGCGAGCTGCAGCCGCAGCGACGGCGCGTTCGGCGGCGAGGCCTCGACGGCGCGCCGGAGCACCCCGATCCCGCGCCGCCGCTCCCCGAGGTCCGACCAGGCGCGCGCGATGGGGGCCGCGAGCCTCGGCTCCTCGGCCACCTCGCGCTCGAGCTCGAGGAGCTCGGCGATCGCCTCCGGCCGCCCGCCCCGCCGGGCTCGGGCCACGAGCGCCGGCACCCGCACCCGCACCTCGAGGTCGTGGCGGAGGCGGACGAGCCCGGGGTCGGTGCGCGAGGCGGGCAGCGCGGAGAGCACGTCGAGGGCCCGCGCGCTCTCGCCCTGCGCGGCGAGGAGCCGCGCCTCCAGGACCCGCGCCTCCGGCAGCCCCGGCGCCGCGCGCAGGAGCGCGCCCACCACCGGCTCGGCGCCGCGCGAGTCGCCCCCGTCGAGCAGCGCGGCCGCGAGATCGTGCAGGACCCAGGCGTCGGAGGGGTCGTCGCGCCGGGCCGCCTCGAGCTCGGCCTCGGCCCCGGCGAGGTCGCGCTCGGCGCGGCGGCGCGCGGCGCGCTGCCGGCCCGCCTCGGCCCGGAGCCAGCCCGGGCGGAAGGCCCGCTCGGGCGCCACCGCGAGGAGCGCCTCGTTGCTCCGGATCGCCTCCTCGAACCGGCGCTCCTGGACGAGGCTCGCCGTGAGGCCGCGCAACGCCCCCGGCTGCCGCGGCTGCTCCCGCAGCACCCGCTCGTACCGCTCGCGCGCCGCGGCCCGGTCTCCGGCCGCGAGGTCGAGGTCGCCGAGGGCCAGCTCGGCGTTCCAGCGCTCCCGCGGGGGCGCCCGGTCGCGGGCCGAGAGGAGGGTGCGCCGCGCGAGGGGCGCGTCGCCGCGCTCGCGGGCCCGGCCCGCCTCCTCGAGGAGCGACCAGAACGCGACGCTGCGCAGGCCGTCCTCCCAGAGGTCCGGCCGTCGCGGGGCGAGCGCGCGCGACCGCTCCAGGGCCGCCCGCGCCCGGTCGAGGTCGCCCTGCCGCTGCGCCGCCGCCGCCTCGCGCTGCGCCAGGATGGCGAGCCCGAGGCGCGACTCCGGGTCCTCCGGCGTGCGGCCGAAGATGCGCCGGGCGGTGCCGGCGTCGCCCCGATCCAGCGCGGCGAAGCCCTCGCGCCGCTGCAGCGACCGCTCGCGCGCGCGCACCAGGGCGAGCCCCCGGCGCCCCTCCGGCGTGTCCCCCACCTCCGAGAAGAGCCGGGTGGCGGTGGCGAGGTCGCCCTTGTCGAGCGCCGCGAAGCCCTCGGCGGCGACCCCCGCCCGCCGCGCGCGCTCGAGGGCGCGGGCCACCTCGGCGTCGCGCGGGTGGCGCCGCAGGTACTCGCGCAGGAGCGGCGCGTCGGCGGCGGAGGCCCCGAGCCAGAGGAGCGCCTCGCGCCAGGCCCGCCCCGCCTCCTTCGCGACGGTCGGGTCGCGCGACAGCGCCGCGAGCTGCCCGATCCCCTCGCGCCGCGACGGCTCGCGGTAGGTCAGGATCCTCGCCAGGGCGAGCCGGACCCGCGCCTCCCCCGGCACCCGCGCCGCGAGCCGCTCCAGGCCGGCGCGCGCCTCCTCCCAGCCGCCGGGCGTGCCGGCCACGGTGTCGTAGTACTCGAGGGCGAGGTCGGCGGGCGGCCCCGCCTCGCCGAAGAGGGCGCGGTAGCGGGCCACCCCCTCGTCGAGCCGCCCCCGGTGCGCCAGCCGGCGGGCGGCGGCGAGCAGCGGGGGCAGGCGCGGGCCGAGCTCCACCTCCCGGCGGAGCGCCGGCAGCTCGGGGTGCCGCGGCGCCACGCGCGCGAGGTGGGCCAGCGCCTCGCGGGCCTGCGCCGCGCGCCCGGCCCGGGCGTCGAGGCCGCCCACCGCGGCGAGGGCGTCGGGCTGGTCCGGATCGGCGGCGAGCACCGCCCGCCAGGCCTGCTCGGCCTCCTCGCCCCGGGCGCGCGACTGCCAGTACCAGGCGTTCCGGACGAGACCGCGCACCTCGGCCGGATCGGCCGCAGCCATGGCTGCCGCCGGCCCGAGCAGCAGAGCCGCGAGGGCGCAGCTCAGCGCGGCCCGGCGCACGGCCACCCCCACGCCGGCGCGAGCCGGCCCTCCGCGTCGAAGGCGTACCGGCCCTCGGCGAAGCCCTGGCCGAAGAGCGCCAGGTTCTGGTCGTAGTAGGCCGGCGGCGTCCCGTAGAGCCCGTCGCGCAGCGCCGACGCGAGCCGCGCCTCCAGCTCCGGACGCAGCGCCGGCCGCTCGGTCGCGGCGAGCGGCAGGAGCGCCGCGTAGAAGCCAGGCGGCGCCGCGCCCTGGCCGCGCAGCGAGCCCGCGTCCACCCGCTCCGGGAGCGCCCCGCGCTCGGCCAGGATCCGGAGCAGGCCCGCCGTGGCGGTCGCGAGCGCCCGCCGGTCGGGGTCGCCGGGCGGGAGGAGCCCGATCCAGAGGTAGGCGCGGATGGCGTCGTAGCTCCCGGTCCGCCCCTTCACCGGATCGGCCAGGAGGCCGGCGCCGGGCCGGTAGAGGGCCCAGTCCGGCACCACGCCCCGCGGGGCGCTCTCGGGCACGAGCCGCAGCGCGCTCGCGAGCACCGCCCGCCACGGCCCCCGCGGAGCGGCCGCCGCGGCGCGCCTGAGGAGCTGCGGCGGGAGGTAGCTCGGGTTGAGCCGCCAGCCCCGGCCGCGGTCGAGGGCGAAGCCCCTCGGGCCGGGCAGGAGCGTCGGCCCGAGCGCGGGGAGGCGCGCCACCTCGCGCTCGGCGATGCGCGCCAGCAGCCCGCGCCCGAGCGCGTCGTAGCGCGGCTCCGCCCAGAGCCGCCCCGCCTCGAGGAGCGCGTACGCCATCCAGAGGTCGGCGTCGCTCGCCGAGTTCGGGTCGAGGATCCCCCAGCCGCCGTCGCGCCGCTGCCCCCAGGCCCAGGCCGGGAGCCGCTCCGGCAGCTTCCCGCCGGCGAGGTTGTCGGCGGTCCAGCGGAGGAGCCGCTGGAACAGCCCCGGGTCGTCGGCGACCAGCGAGAAGAAGAGCGCGTAGGCCTGCCCCTCGGAGGTGGTCCGGTCGCGCGCGGTCCGGTCGATGACCCGCCCGTCCTCCGAGACGAAGGCCCGGACGTAGCGCGACCAGAGCGGCCACTCGGGCGCGGCGGCGCGGCACGGCGCGCCGGCCCCCTGCGCCGCCGCGGCGGCCGCGAGGGCGAGGGCGCCCGCCGCCAGCGCGGCCCGGGCCATCACGGCCGGCCTCCCCCGGGGGCGAGCCGCGCCTGCATCCGCTCCGAGAGGAGCCGCCGCAGCTCGGCCGAGAGCAGCCACCCCCCGGCCAGCAGGATCGGGGTGAGGAGGAGCCAGTGGCCGGCGAAGAACCAGCGCACGCGATCGACGGGGCCGAGCCGGCCGGCGGTGAAGCCGGGGCCGAGGCGGAACATGAAGCGGCGCCCGCCCGAGAGGAGGAGGAGGTCGTTCCCGGACGGCTCGCGCCCCTCCGCGTAGCCCAGGAAGTCGCGCCAGGGCGGGAGCGGACGTCCGGTCACCCGCACCGCGCAGCGCCCGGCCGAGGCCGGCGACTCGATGCCCATGATCGCCCCGAGCGCGCCGCCGCCGGCGAGGACCGCCCGGGCGCGGCGCCGGTCGAGGATCGGGCCGAGCCCTCCCGTGAGCTCGAGGAGCGCGCGGCGCGCGCGGGCCGGGCGGAGCCGCGGGGCGCCCTCGCCGAGCTCGACCGGCCACCGTCCGGCCCAGCGCGCCGCGAGCTCGTGCTCCCCGGCGGCGCCCACGAGGAGCAGGTCCTTCCCGGCGAGCGCGGCGTCGCCGGGGTCGCCGGCGACGTAGGTGGCGCGGGTCCCGGCGCGCCCCGTCACCTGCGCGAGCCCGGCCGCGAGGGTGAGCGCCGCCGAGAGCTCGGGCGCGCCGGGCCGCGCCGGCAGGACCACCGCCGTCTCGCCCAGGTCGGGGACCCGCGTGAACGGGTAGCCGTCGTAGGCGAAGGTCGCGACGTCGGGCAGGGCGGCGAAGTGGCGCAGCCCCTCGAGGTGGAGGACCGAGTCGCCGGAGACGGCGACCCGCGCGCCCGCGGCCGGGGCGTCGCCGGACGGCTCGGGGTACTTCACGTGCAGCAGGAGCTCGTTGTAGCCGCGCAGCTGCTGGCGGGGGATCCGCAGCCGCGTCCAGCGGGTCGCCGGCCCCGGGCCGTCCGGCGGCGGGAGCGCGGCGACGTAGAAGCCGTTGAGCTCGAGGTCGAGCCGCGGCGGGGCGGTCCCCTCCGGCACCCGCTCCTGCCAGCCCAGGTCCACCTCGACCGCGTCTGCCGGCCAGACCGCCAGGTCCGGCGGGAGGCGGAACCGGACCGGGAGCGTGGCCGAGGTGGCGCCGTCGTGCGCCGGCGTGCCGCCGAGCGGGAAGTCGCGGAACGGCACGGCGCGGCCGGCGGGGAGCCACCAGGGGGCGGAGTACGGCGCGGCCGGGGGGGCGGGGGGCGCGGGGGCGAGGTGGGCCTCGCGGCCGACGAGCCGCGGCGGGCGCGCGGCGAGCGCCTCCGCGGCCCGCGCCAGCTCCGCCGGCGTGCGGCCGCCGACCACCAGGAGCTTCGCGTTCGAGCCGGGGTGGCCGGGGTGGTCGGCCATGCGGACGGCGGGGCCGTCGAGCGGGTCGAGCCCGAGCGCACGCGCCTGCCCGGGGTCGTCGAGGAGGACCACCGCGCGGCCGTCCGGGATCCGGCCCACCTGCGCCTCGACGCTCACCGCGAGGGGCGCGTCGAGCGCCATCCAGCTCGCGACCAGCGCCGCCGCCCGGATCCGCGCCGCGGTGGCCGGGGCCGGGAGCGCGAGCGGGACCACCGCCGCGCGGTCGAAGGCGCGGTCGATGAAGGGGACCGGCAGGAGCGCGAGGTCGTCCGGGAGCGGCGCCGGGACCGACTCGAGCGCCACCTCGACCGAGGCGACCGCGTCCCAGGCGCTCCGCCGCGCCATGGGACGCCCCGCGCCGTCGAGGAGCCGCAGCGAGAGCCCGTTGCGGGCCGCCAGCCGGCCGGCCTCGGCGGTGAGCGTCCGGACCGCCCCGGGCTCGACCGGCACGAGCCCCAGCCGCTCGTCGTCGACCACCACTTCCAGGGCGCGCGGCGGCTCCGCCCCGGGCCCGGGCGACGCGGCGAAGGCGACCGTGATCCGCGCGCCGGCGGGATCCTCGTCGGCGCGGGTGGCGAAGGAGAGGTCGAGGCGCCCCGCGCGCGGGGGCGGCTGGGCCTCGGCGGGACGGACCGAGCGCACGGTGCGGACGATCGGGCGCGGCGGCTCGGCCCGCTGCTGCGCCGCCGCCGCGCAGGCCGCGAGCGCGCCCGCCAGCGCCGCCAGGGCGCGCCGCCGGGCGCCGGGGCTCCGGAACCGGTGGGGCGCGGCGGTCGTCACGTGCGGCTCCCGGCCGCGAGCGGCGTGGGGGTGGGCCGGAGCGCGGCCCGCGCGGTGAGCGAGAGCATCCGCCCCACCCCGGCCGCGCCGCGGGCGGCGATCCGGGCCAGCGTGGCGATGGGCCGCTCGGGCCGCAGCGCGCGCCGGACGTCGAGCCAGGGCTCGGGGCGGGAGAACATGGCCCGGACCAGCTCCGACTCGCGGGCGAGGTCGAGCGGGGCGAAGCGCAGGCGCACCCAGGCCCCCTCGTCCGCCACCACGAACGCCGGCAGCGGCGGCCCGGGTAGCGCGCCGTCGGGCGCGGCGAGCGCCACCGCGGCGCGGGCGCGGGCGGGGAGCCCGCCGGCCCGCCACGGCATCTCGAGCCGGAGCCCGCCGCGCGAGAGGTCCACCGCCTCGCACGCCACGGGGGCGTGCCCCGCGACGGAGAGCACCGCCGGCAGCCGCGCCGGCACGCGCGGGCTCGCCCGCACCTGGCGGCGCTCGCACGCGGCCCCCAGGCAGGCGGCGAGGACCACGAGGTTGTGGAGGACCCAGGCCAGGTTGATGGCGAGCGCGTCCCAGTCCCCGGCGGAGGTCCAGAGCCGCCAGCCGCCGGCGACGAGGGCCGCGCCGTTCAGCCCGGCGAGCGCGAGGTAGGGCCAGGCGATGGCGGCGTCGAAGTAGGGCGCCTCGATCCGGCCGCCCTTGGCGGTCACGTTGAAGCGGCCGGCGGCGGGCGCGAGGAGCGCCACCGTGGTCGGCACGGCGAGGTAGCAGGCGAGCGCGGTCTCGTAGACCTCGGACCAGAAGGAGTGGCGGAAGCGGCCGTGGAGCCGGGCGCTGGCGGCGGTCGAGTGGACGAGGTGGGGCAGGCCGTAGGCCAGCGCCGCGAGCGGCAGCGCGTTGAACACGTGCCGGCCGAAGAGGAGGTAGGCGAGCGGCACGGTGAGGAACACCAGCCGGGGGACGCCGGAGAAGAAGTGCAGCATGGCGGCGAGGTACGAGAGCCGCTGGCCGGGGCGCAGCCCGGGGCCGAGGAGCGGGTTGTCGATCCGGAAGAGCTGCGCCATGCCGCGCGCCCAGCGGATCCGCTGCCCGACGTGCGCCGACAGGCTCTCGGTGGAGAGCCCCGCGGCCCGCGGGAGGTCGAGGTAGGCGCTGCGCCAGCCGCGCCGGTGCATCTTGAGCGCGGTGTGCGCGTCCTCGGTGACGGTCTCGACGGCGATGCCGCCCACGTCGGCGAGGGCGGCCCGCCGCAGCAGCGCGCAGGAGCCGCAGAAGAAGCTGGCGTTCCAGGTGTCGAGGCCGCGCTGGATGACGCCGTAGAAGAGCTCGTGCTCGGCCGGCACGCTCGCCGGCAACCCGAGGTTCCGGGTGAACGGATCCGGCGAGTAGAACTCGTGCGGCGTCTGCACCAGCGCGAGCCCGGGGTCCTCGAGGAAGCCGCCGGCGGTGTCCGCCAGGAACGAGCGCGCCGGGACGTGGTCGCAGTCGAACACGGCCACGAGCTCGCCCGAGGTGAGCGCGAGCGCGTGATTCAGGTTGCCGGCCTTGGCGTGGGCGTTTTCGTCGCGGGTCAGGTAGGCGACCCCGGCCTCGGCGGCGAAGGCCCGGAACGCGGGGCGGCGCCCGTCGTCGAGGAGGTGGACCCGGAGGCGCCCGCGCGGCCAGTCGAGGGCGCGGGCGGCGAGCACCGTGCCGCGGACCACCTCGAGCGGCTCGTCGTAGGTGGGGATGAAGACGTCCACCGTCGGCCAGCGGGAGCGATCCGGCGGGAGCGGCGCCGGCGCCCGCGGGAGCGGCGCGATCGACTGCCCGTAGGCGAGCAGGAGCATCGCCCCGGCGTAGAGCTCGGCCGCGAGCAGCACGAGCCCGAGCACGCCGTCGAGGCTCGGCTCGAGCGCGACGGTGCTCGTCACCCGCCACCAGAAGTAGCGCGCGGTCGCCGCGGTCGAGAGGACCACCAGGAAGGCGGGCGAGGCGCTCCTCGCGGCGGCGAGGCCGAGCGCGAAGGTGGCGAGCGCGAGCGAGGCCTGGGAGCGGAGGTCGAGCGGGGTCACCACCACCAGCGCGAGCAGCCCGGCGCCGGCCGCCGCGAGCGCCAGCCGGACACCCGCCCGCGCCGCCCGCCCTGGGCCGGCGAGGCGCGGGAGCGCAGGCCGGGCCGCGCCGGCGGCCTCGGGTCGATTCACGGGTGGTGCGGCTCTCGCGGTGTGCACGGTCCGGCCCCATGGCCCGTCTCCGCGCCACACGCTAGGTACGAACCCGGCGCGCGGGAACCCGAGCGGCGCGGCCGCGGCAGGCACCCGAGCGGGACCCCGCCCCGCCGGCGGCCCCTGCTACAACCCCGCCTCCACCCTTCCCGGAGGATCGATGAAGCACCTCGCCGCCCTCGCGCTCGCCGCCGCCCTCGCCGCGCCCCCCGCGCTCGCCCAGGAGTCGTCCGGCAAGACGGAGCTCACCTGGTACGGCCACGCCGCCTTCACCGTCCGCACGCCCAAGGGCTTCGTCCTCGCCATCGACCCCTGGCTCTCGAACCCGGCCGACCCGGTCAAGGACGCGGCGGCGAAGCTCGGCAAGGTGGACGCCGTGCTCGTCACCCACGGTCACTCGGACCACGTCGGCGACGCGGTCGCCATCGGCCGCCGCACGCACGCGAAGCTGGTCGCGAGCTTCGAGCTCGCGAGGCAGCTCGCCCTGGCCGGCTACCCGGAGGAGCAGGCCGGGATGGCCACGAGCGGGAACATGGGCGGGACCATCGTCCTCTCCGACGAGGTCTCGGTGACCATCGTCCCGGCGGTCCACAGCTCCGGCTTCTCGCCCGACGGGAAGAGCGCGGCGGTGTACGGCGGGAACCCGGTCGGCTTCGTCATCCGGGTGAAGGGCGGCCCGACGCTCTACCACACCGGCGACACCGACGTGTTCGGCGACATGAAGCTCGTCGGGGCGCGCTGGCCGGTGGACGTGATGCTCGCCTGCATCGGCGGCCACTTCACGATGGACCCGGAGGGCGCCGCCACCGCGGCCGGGCTCGTGGGCGCGAAGGCGATCGTGCCCATGCACTTCGGCACCTTCCCCATCCTCGAGGGCACCCCGGCCGCGCTCGAGAAGGCCATCGCCGCCCAGGGCGGGCAGACGAAGGTCCTCGTGATGAAGCCGGGCGAGACGCGGAGGCTCTAGACGGCCGGGCCCGATCGTGTCCGCGGCGCGGTCGCCGCCCTGGCGCTCGCCGCGGTCGCCTGCGCCCGGGCGCCCGGCGGGCCGGGGCCGCTCCCGGCCGCGGCCGTCGCGCCGGCGCGCGCCGAGGTGAACCGCCGGCTGGAGCTGCGGGTCCCGGCGCCGCCCGGCCTGGACGCGGGCGCGGTCCAGGTCGAGGTGACCGAGCCCGGCGGGCGGACCTACGCGCTGCCGGCGTTCCAGGCGGGCGGCGAGCTCCTCGCCCGGGTGCGGCCGCGCGCGGCCGGGCCGCACCGCTACCGGCTGGTGGCGGCGCCGCCCGGCGGACCGCCCCGGGCGCTCGCGGAGGGCACCTTCGACGTAGCCGGCGGGGGGGCCCCGGGGCCGGTGGGGCGCAGCCCGGCCGACCCGCACGCCCTCGCCCGGGCCGACGGCCGCGACTTCGTCCCGCTGGGCGAGAACCGGTTCAACGTCTACGATCCGTCGTGGCAGGGGGGCGCGAGCGCGGCCAGCTACGTCGCGGCCATGGCGGCGCACGGCATGAACACGCTGCGGGTGTTCGTCTTCACCGGCTGCCCCCGCGCGCCGCCGCGCGACCCGCAGCCCGGCTGCCTCGAGCCCGCGCTCGGGTCCTTCGACGAGGCGGCCGCGCGCGACTACGACCGGATCTTCGAGGCGGCGGAGGCGAGCGGCGTGCAGGTGATCCTCTCCGTCTTCGCGGTCGGCTTCACGCCGGGCGACGCCTGGAAGGGCTGGGAGGACAACCCCTACAGCGCCGCCCGCGGCGGCCCGGCCGCCACCCCGCGCGACTTCTTCGACGACCCCCGGGCGCGCGCGCTGGCGGCCCGCCGGCTCCGCTACGTCGCGGCGCGCTGGGGCTACTCGACCTCGCTCCTCGCGGTGGACCTCCTCAACGAGCCGGAGTGGGACGGCGCCATCCCGGAGGACGCCTGGATCCCCTGGGCGCACGCCATGGGCGAGACCTGGCGGCGCCTCGATCCCTACGGACACCTCGTCACCGCGGGGCCGGTGGGGCTCCACTGGAACGTGCAGCGGGACGAGCGCGCCTGGTGGGCCGACCCGGTGGACGACGTCGTGCAGTGGCACCGGTACGGCAAGGACGTCTACGAGGTGCACGCGCTCGAGCGGGCGCTCTGCGACACCGTCGAGGACACCCGCCGCTACGAGCGGCCGGTGCTGGTGGGCGAGTTCGCCTACGGGGGCGAGCCCAAGCCGGCCTACGACCACACCCACGTCGGCATCTGGAGCGCCGTCTTCTGCGGGGCGGGGGTGCTCGCCCACAGCGCGCCACCCTTCAACGAAGATTCGGACGAGCCGATGACGCCCGAGCGCGGCCGCCACTTCCGCGCCCTCGCCGACTTCCTCGCCGCGCTCGGCGAGCGCGCCCCGCTGCTCCCGGCGGCGGCCGAGGCCGAGGCGCCGCCCGGGCTGCGCGCCCACGCGGTGGCCCGCGGCGCGCGGCGGGCGCTCTGGCTCCTCGCGCCGGCGAAAGGGTACGGCGAGCCGGTGCGGGGCGCGCGCGTGCGGCTGCCCCTGCCCGAAGGCCGCTGGCGGGTGCGCTGGGTGGACGACCTCACCGGCGCCGAGCTCGGGCGGGAGGAGGTCCGCGCCGCCGGCGGCCCCGCCCTGCTCCGCCCCCCGCCGTTCCGGCGACACGCCGCCGCCGTCCTGGAGCGCGACCCCCTATAATCCGGCCATGACCCCGGGCCAGCAGACCATCCTCGTCGTGGACGACGAGAAGAACATCCGCCGCACGCTGCGCATGGTCCTCGAGGCCGAGGGCTACCAGGTGGCGGAGGCGGAGAGCGCCGAGGACGCGCTCAAGCTCCTCGAGGCCGAGCCGTGCGACCTCGGGGTCTTCGACATCCGGCTGCCCGGGATGGACGGGCTCGCCCTGCTCCAGCGGGCGCGGGAGCTCTGGCGCGACCTGCCGGTGATCGTCATCTCCGGCCACGCCGAGACGCCCGACGTGGTGGAGGCGATGAAGCGCGGGGCGGCCGACTTCTTCTCGAAGCCGGTGGACCGGGACCGGGTCCTCGTGAGCGTGCGCAACGCCCTCGCCCGGCGCGGCCTGGAGGAGCGCGTCCGCGACCTCTCCGCCCGCGAGCGGCGCTTCGGCGACGAGATGCTGGGCGAGAGCCCGGCCCTGCAGCGGCTCCGGGCGGAGATCGCGAAGGTGGCGCCCACCAGCGGGCGGGTGCTCATCCTCGGGGAGTCGGGCACCGGCAAGGAGCTCATCGCCCAGGAGCTGCACCGGCTCTCGAAGCGGGCGCAGGGGCCGTTCGTGAAGGTGAACTGCGCCGCCATCCCCGGCGAGCTCATCGAGAGCGAGCTCTTCGGCCACGAGAAGGGCAGCTTCTCCGGCGCCGGGGCGCGCCGCCGCGGCCAGTTCGAGGTGGCGCACGGCGGCACGCTCTTCCTCGACGAGGTGGGCGACATGAGCCCCTCGGCCCAGGCCAAGGTGCTGCGGGCCCTGCAGACCGGCGAGATCACGCGCGTCGGCGGCGAGCGCGCGCTCACCGTGGACGTCCGGGTGATCGCGGCCACCAACAAGGATCTCGAGGAGGAGGTGCGCCAGGGCACCTTCCGCGAGGACCTCTACTTCCGGCTCGCCGTCGTGCCCCTCACCGCGCCGCCGCTCCGCGACCGCCTCGAGGACGTGCCGCTCCTGGCCGAGCGGTTCCTCACCCTCGCCCTGCGCGAGAACGGGCTGCGCCCCAAGCCGGTGGACCCGGCGGTGTACGAGCGGCTCCGGCAGCACCGCTGGCCGGGCAACGTGCGCGAGCTGCGCAACCTCTGCGAGCGGATCGCCATCATGTCCGGCGACCGGATCGGCCCGGACGACGTGCCCGAGCCGAGCCGCCGCGCGCCGGCCGCCCCGCCCCCCGGCGCCTCCGACCTCTCGTCCTACGGCGAGGTGGGGCTGCGGGAGCTGCGCGACCTCGTCGAGCGCGACTACATCCTCAAGAAGCTCGAGGAGCACGACTGGAACATCACCCAGGCCGCGCAGGCGCTCGGGGTGGAGCGGACCAACCTCCACAAGAAGATCCGCCAGCACGGCCTCGCCCGTGGCGCCCGCGGCGAGCGCGCGGAGGAGCCGCAGGACTGAGAGCCCCCTCCCCGGCCCTCCCCCGCTGACGCGGGAGAGGGGGAGTGGCGCTCCTTGACGACGGCTCCGCGAGAGGGAGGAGCTACGAGAAGCTCTCCCTCCCCACCGGGTGGGGAGGGCTGGGGAGGGGCCGGCCACGAGGACCGGGCTGCCCTCACCGCGCCCGGCCGGCGCTCACCGCCCCCGGGGCGGGCTCGCGCGGCGCGGTGCCGAACACGTAGTCCCAGAACGGCGTCGTCACCCCGTACCGCTCGCCGTTGTCGAGGAAGTGGTGCTGCAGGTGCCAGCGCTTCAGCTTGCGGCCGAGGGCGGTGCGGGCGCGGCCGTGGTGCGCCCAGTAGTGGGTGAGGTCGTACCAGAGGTACCCCGCCACGAGCCCCCCGAAGAGCGGCGCGAAGGCGTGCGCGCCCACGGCGGCGTGGAGCGGCCAGCCGATGAGCACCGCGAGCACGGCCGCGACCAGCGGCGGCATCACCAGCCGGTCGGGGTCGTGCGGGTAGTCGTGGTGCACGCCGTGGATGAGGAAGTGCACGTCGCGCCCGAGCGCGCCTCCCCCGAAGCCGGCGTGGAAGACGAAGCGGTGGAGCGCGTACTCGAGGAGCGTCCACGCCGCGAGCCCGAGGAGCGCCAGCGAGGCGGCCGCGCCGCTGGAGACGAGCGGATCGCGCGCCGCGCGCCAGAGCAGCCAGAGCGTGAACGGCGCCCAGACCACCGCCACCTGCCACGGCCGCACCCGCGACAGGTGGCGCTCGATGAAGTCCACCCGGAACATCCGGGGGCTGCCGGTGCGGGGTCGTTCGACGGGCTCGCGCGGCGCCAGCCAGAGCATGTCCGGTTCCTAACCGGGCACCGGCGCCGCCGCCGCTTCGGAATCGGCCGCCGCGGGGGCGGGCGCGCGGGTGATGCGGCTCCCGAGCGACAGGCTCGGGTCGAAGATGAAGCGGAGCAGCAGGCGGGTCCAGGAGCGGTGCGCGTGGAGCGGCTCGTAGAGCTCCGGGGCGAGCCGCTTCAGCGCCGGGAGCCGGAACCAGGGCACCTTCATGAGGTCGTGGTGCTCGTTGTGATAGCCCACGTTGAAGGCGAGGAGGTTCATCGGCCCGTAGTAGGAGAAGGTCTCCTGGCCGCCCGGGAAGGTGAGGTAGTGCTCCTGGATCCAGCGCGCGCCCACCGGGTGCAGCCCCACCGCGAAGACGCTGCTCGCGAAGAGGTAGGCGAGCGCCCACGGCCCGAGCGCCAGGAGGACCGCCGCCGCGAAGGCCACCTGGACGGCGAGGTTGACCGCGTACCACCGGTCGAAGAAGGGCACGCGGCGCAGCCGCGGGATGCGCGACGTCTGGGCCACGAAGAAGAGGAGGAGCCAGAGCGCCTTGCGCCACGCGCAGCTCCCCACCAGCCGCACCTCGAGCGGGCTCGGGAGGTCGGCGTCGAGGTCCTCGGCGCCCTGGTAGGCGTGGTGGAGCAGGTGGTACTTGCGGAAGGAGATGGCGGCCGGGAAGAGGATGGGGAGGTTCGCGAGGATGGCGAGCCAGCGGTTCGGGCCCGGGCGCCGGAAGACGAGGTCGTGGGTGCAGTCGTGGATGAGCACCCAGAGCCCGTGGTCGGCCACCGCGCCGAGCGCCCAGGCCGCGCCGAGGAGGAGCCACCAGGGGGCGCCGCGCAGGGCGACGGCGAGCGCCAGCTGGGCGGCGACCAGGCCGAGCACGAACAGCGCCGAGACCGGCGCGTGGCCGCAGAGCGCGCGCGCCTCCGGGTGCGCCGCCAGCAGCCGGCGCGTCCGCTCGTGGTGCGGCTCGCGATACGTCACGCGGTGGAAGCAGCTCGATCCGTCGTCCATCCCGGCTCCTCGGCAGGTCCTCGCGGCTCAATATGCGTGCCGGCGCCGCCCGGGGGGTGGCTCGCTCGGGGCGGGCGGGAACAAGGCCGGAGGGCGGAAGGATTGCGACCGGACGGGGTGGGGGTAAGCTCAAGGGCGCGTGAAACCACTCCTCGCCCGCGCCGCGGCGGCCGCCGCGACGCTCGTGCTCCTCGCCGCCGCCGATCCCGCCCCCACGCCCACGGCCACCCCGGCGGTCCCGCCCCCTCCCCCGTTCCTGAACGAGGAGAAGCTCCCGCTCACCGACTTCCGCGTGGTGGAGCGGGACTCCGGCCCGGTCATGTACTACCAGGTGACCGGACCGCCGGACGATCGCCACATCCACGCGGAGTACAAGCCGCCGCTCGAGACGGTGACGCTCGGGCTCCAGCTCCCCGACCGGCTCCACCAGAAGGCGACGAAGCTGCGCTGGCGCTGGCGGGCCCTCGCCGTCCCCGAGAAGGGGAACGAGTGCGACGCCGGGCGCGGCGACTCGGCCGCCTGCGTCTACGTGGTCTGGAAGTCGGGCCTCAAGTACTACGTCATCAAGTACGTCTGGGCCGGGACCGGCCGGCGCGGCCGCTCCTGCCAGCAGAAGCGGAACCTCTTCGCCGCCCAGGACGCGGTGGTGCGCGAGTCCGGACGCCCCCTCGGCGAGTGGATCACCGAGGAGGTGGACCTCAAGGCCGCCTTCCGGTCCCACTTCCTCGGCGGCGACCCCAAGGGAGACGTCCCCGACCTCGTCGGCATCGGCCTCCTCACCGACGGCGACCAGACCCACAGCCCGAGCGTCGCCGACTACGCCGGCTTCTCCATCCTCTACTGAGAGCCCGCGAAGGCTCCGATGACGCCCGGCCCCCTCTCCCACCTCGATCCCGCCCTGCCCCCGCTCGAGCCCTCCCCCGCCTCGGCGGAGCGGCTCGATCGCCTCGCGCGCCGCTTCCCCGACGCCGCCCCGGCGTTCGCCGAGCTGGCGCGCCGCGCGCCCGATCCCGACCTGGCGCTCGCGGGGGTGGAGCGGTACGCCGACGCGGCGGCCGCGCTCCCCGCCGAGCCCGACCTGCGCGAGGCCCTGGTGCTGCTCTGCGGCAGCTCCCGCCTCGCCGCCCGCCTGCTCGCGCTCCACCCCGGGCTCCTGCGCCGGACCGCCCGCTCGCCCTGGCTCACCCGGCCGCGCGCGGAGGCCTCCCTGCGCCGGCTCCTGGCGCGGGCCGCCCGCGGGCTCGCGCCGGGCGACGGGGCCGGCTTCGACCGGCTGCTCCGCCGCGTGCGGGCCCGCGAGGTCCTGCGCATCTCGCTGCGCGACCTGCGCCGGGCGCCGATGCGCGAGGTGACCGCCGAGCTCTCCGGCCTCGCCCTCGCCTGCACCGACGCCGCGATCCGCTTCCACGACCGCCGCCTCCGGACGCGGCACGGGCCGCCCGCGGGGCTCGAGGCCCGCGAGCCGGGCGCCGGCTTCTGCGCGCTCGCCATGGGCAAGCTCGGCGCCAACGAGCTCAACTTCTCCTCCGACGTGGACCTCATCTACGTCTACGGCCAGGACGGCGAGACCGCCGACGGCACCACCCACTTCGCCTACTTCGCCAAGCTGGCCGAGGCGGTGACCGAGTCGATGGCGCGCCCCACCGAGGAGGGCTTCGTCTTCCGGGTGGACCTCAACCTGCGGCCCGACGGGCGCAGCGGCCCCATCGTCAACGGGGTCCGCGCGGCCGAGCTCTACTACCAGTCGTTCGGCCGGAGCTGGGAGCGGAACGCGCTCCTCAAGGCGCGCCCCGGCGCGGGCGACCTCGCGGTCGGCGACGAGCTCCTCGGGCTGCTCGAGGGGTTCGTCTGGCGGCGCTCGCTCGACCTCGGCGTGCTCGGCGAGATCCAGGCCATGAAGGCGCGCATCGACGCCCGCGCCGGCGCCGAGGGCAGGGACGACCTGAAGCTCGGCAAGGGCGGCATCCGCGAGGCCGAGTTCTTCGTCTCGGCGCTGCAGCTCGTCCACGGCGGCCGCCCCGGCGGCGAGCGGCTGCGCGAGCGGGCGGTGCTGCCGGCCGCCGACCGGCTGCTCTACGCCGGCGTGCTCCAGGCCCGGGACCGGGACGCGCTCGCCGACGCCTACCTCTTCCTGCGCCGGGCCGAGCACCGGGTGCAGATGATCGAGGGGGCGCAGGTGCACCGGCTGCCGGAGGGCGAGGAGCGGCGGCTCGTGGCCCGCGCCATGGGCTTCCCGTCGGTGGCCGCCTTCGAGGAGGCGCTCGGCCTGCACCGCGACCGGGTGGCGGCGCTCTTCGCCGGGCTGCTCGGGGTGGAGAGCCGCCCGCCGCTGGACCCGGAGCTGGCCCTCCTCGCCGACCCGCAGGTCGAGCCGGAGCGGCGCTCCGCCATCGCGGCGAAGCGCGGCCTCGCCGACCCCGACCGCGCGCTCGCCGCCATCGACGCCCTGGCGCGGCGGCGCACCCCCTTCTCGCCGCTCGGGGACCCTGCCCAGGCGGTGGACCTGCTGGCCGAGGCGCTCGCCACGCCCGATCCCGACCAGGCGCTCTCGCACCTCTCCGAGTTCGCCGCGGCGCTCCGCTCGCCGGAGGCCTACTTCCGGCTCCTCGCCGAGCACCGGCGCGTGGCCCGGCTGCTGCTGTCGCTCTTCGGCACCTCCGACTTCCTCTCCAAGCGCTTCCTGCGCCACCCCGAGCTCCTCGACGGCCTCCTGCGCGAGGACCAGGTCTCGCTCGTGAAGAGCCGCGCCGAGCTCGCCGCCGAGGCGGACGAGCGGCTCGCGCTCCACGGCCCCGACCTCCAGATCGACGAGCGGGTCGAGCGCCGGCTGGGCGAGCTGCGCCGCCTCAAGAACGAGGAGGTGCTCCGGGTCGCCATCCACGACATCGCCGGGACGCTCCGGCTCGCCGACGTCGCCGCCCAGCTCACCGCGGTGGCCGAGGTCTGCCTCGAGCGGGCGCTCTCGCTCGCCGAGGAGGAGGCCCGCGAGAAGGGGCGCGCCGCGCCCGGCCGGCTGTGCGTGGTGGCCATGGGCAAGCTCGGCGGCGCGGAGCTCGGCTACCACTCCGACCTCGACCTCATCTTCCTCTACCCCGAGGGGGAGGAGGAGCAGCACGCCGGCTACGCCCGGCTGGCGCAGCGGCTCATGTCCTTCCTGCAGGTGCCGCTGCGGGAGGGCGTCCTCTACAAGATCGACACGCGGCTGCGCCCCTCGGGCAACCAGGGCGCCCTCGTGACCAGCGCGAGCGGCTTCGCCCGCTACCACACCGGCAAGGGCGGCGGAGAGGAGCCGGTGCGGAGCCAGCTCTGGGAGCGGCAGGCCCTCATCCGCGCCCGCCCGGTGGCGGGCGACGTGGCCGCCTTCGAGCGGGTGCGCCAGACCGTGCTCGACGAGGTGGTCTACGGCGAGCCGGGCGACGTGGGCGCGCTCGCCGCCGAGATCCGGCGCATGCGCGAGCGGATCGAGGCCGAGATCGGCCAGGAGCGGGAGCGGGGGAAGAACCCCAAGGCGGGTCGCGGCGGCCTCATCGACGTGGAGTTCGCGGTGCAGTACCTGCAGCTCGCCCACGGGCACGCCTTCCCGGAGCTGCGGGTCCCCTCCACGCCGCTCGCGCTCGAGCGGCTGCGCGCCGCGGGCCTCCTCCGGGAGGGGCCGCACGAAGCGTTGTCGCGGGGTTACGAGTTCCTGCGCCGGCTCGAGCTCCGCCTCCGGATCGTGCACGACTACACCATCGACCACCTCCCGCGGGGCGGCCGGGCCCTGGCGCAGCTGGCCCGCCGGCTCGGCTACGCGGGGGACGACCCGGGAGAGCGGCTCCTCGCCGACTACGGGCGGGTGACCGAGCGGGTCCGCGCTGCGTTCGACGAGGTCACGCGGTAGATCCCCCCCGAACCGCGGGACGTTCCCCGCCCTCACCGGGGGTGCTAAGTTCCGCGCCCACTTCGATGAGCGACCTACACGCCCCCGCGTCCCCGCCCCCGCAGCCCCCCCGCTCGCGCCTGCGCCGGATCCTGTTCGGCGCGCCCCGCAACATCCAGGACCCGAGCACCTACCACAGCATCTCGCTCATCGCCTTCCTGGCCTGGGTGGGGCTCGGCGCCGACGGCCTCTCCTCCTCGGCCTACGGTCCGGACGAGGCCTTCCGCGCGCTCGGCAGCCACCACTACCTCGGCGTCGCGCTCGCGCTCGCGACGGCGGTGACGGTCTTCGTCATCTCCGTCGCCTACTCGCAGATCATCAAGCGCTTCCCCTTCGGCGGCGGCGGGTACGTGGTCGCGAGCCACCTGCTCGGGCCGCGCTTCGGCGTGGTCTCGGGGTCGGCGCTCCTCGTGGACTACGTCCTCACCATCTCGGTGTCGATCGCGAGCGGCGCGAACCAGGTCTTCAGCGTCCTGCCGCCCCACTGGGCGCCCTACAAGCTCGTCATCGAGGCCGCGGTCATCGGCCTGCTCGTGATCATGAACCTGCGCGGCGTGCGCGAGTCGGTCACCATCCTGACGCCGATCTTCGGGCTGTTCCTGCTCACCCACGTCATCCTCATCGTCGGCGGCATCGCCACCCACGCGACGGAGATCCCGCGGGTCGCCGGCGAGGTCCACGAGGGCTTCCGGAGCGGGCTCGCCACGCTCGGGGTCGCGGGCCTCTTCGGCCTGTTCGTGCGGGCCTACTCCATGGGCGGCGGCACCTACACCGGCATCGAGGCGGTCTCGAACGGCCTGCAGATCATGCGCGAGCCCAAGGTGGAGACCGCCCGGCGGACGATGGTCTACATGTCGATCTCCCTGGCCGCCACGGCCGGCGGGATCCTCCTCCTCTACATGCTGTTCCACATCGCGCCGGAGGGGGACAAGACGATGAACGCCATCCTCCTCGAGCGCTGGGCCGGCGGCTTCCGGCTGGGCGCCCTGCCGGTCGGGACCTGGTTCACCTGGCTCACGCTGTCGGCCGAGGCGGCCCTCCTCTTCGTGGCCGCGCAGGCCGGCTTCATCGACGGCCCCCGCGTGATGGCCAACATGGCCACCGACTCCTGGCTGCCGCACCGCTTCGCCCAGATCTCCGACCGGCTCACCATGCAGGACGGCGTGCTGCTCATGGGCGGCGCCTCGCTGGCCGCGCTCCTCTACACGCGCGGCGACATCACCGCCCTCGTCACGATGTACTCCATCAACGTCTTCGTGACCTTCTCGCTCTCGCAGGCCGCCATGGTGCGCTACTGGACCGGCCGCCGCGGCGAGAGCGGGCGCAAGCGGGGCCTCGTCATCCACTCGGTGGCGCTGGCGCTCTGCCTCGGCATCCTCGCCGGCACGGTCTACGAGAAGGCCGAGCAGGGGGGCTGGCTCACCATCGTCGCCACCAGCGTGGTGGTGGTGCTCTGCTTCGTCATCCGGCGGCACTACCTCGAGGTGAAGAAGAACCTCACCCGCCTCAACGAGATCATGAACGCGCTCCCGGCGCACCCGACCGGCGAGCACGCCCGCCTCGACCCGAAGCTCCCCACCGCGGTGATGATGGTGGGCGGCTACTCCGGGCTCGGCATCCACGCGCTCCTCACCGTCCAGCGGCTGTTCCCCGGGCACTTCAAGAACTACGTCTTCGTGTCGGTGGGCGTCATCGACTCGGCGACCATGAAGGGGGTGGAGGAGGTGGATCAGGTGAAGGAGAAGACCGAGGGCAGCCTGCGGCGGTACGTGGACCTGGCGCGGCGGCTCGGGCTGGCCGCCGACTACCGCATGGCGGTCGGGACCGAGGCGGTCACCGAGGCCGAGCAGCTCGCCATCCAGATCGCGCGCGACTTCCCGCGCACCGTCTTCTTCGCCGGCAAGCTGGTGTTCGAGCAGGAGCGGTGGTTCCAGCGGCTGCTCCACAACGAGACCGCCTACCAGCTGCAGCGGCGGCTCCAGTTCGCCGGCCTCAACGCCATGGTCCTGCCGGTGCGGGTGATGTCCCAGGCCGCATGATCCCCGGCGCGGACCTCGACGCGCTCCGCGCCAAGCTCCGCCCCTTCGAGGAGGCGGAGCTGGCGCTGCTCCGGAGCGTGGTCTCCCGCCCCGCCTGGCTCGCCGAGCCGGAGGAGGCGGCCATCCGCTACGCGCTCAACCTGGCGCGGATCACCCTGCTGCGGACGCCGGACGGCGACCTCGACCTCGAGGAGCTGCTCGACCCCTTCCGCCAGGAGCTCCAGTCGATCGTCGAGCCGCTGCTCCTGCGCGCGGGCGGCGTGGACCGCGCCGGCGCCGCCCGGCTGGCGCCGCACCTCGGGGCGCGCGCGCTCGCCTGGCGGCAGCGGCTGCTGCAGGCCTTCCCCGACCGGCTCCCGCCCGAGCTCCTCGACCGCGAGGTCTGCGAGCGGGCGCTGGTGCTCGTCTGCGGGGGAGGCGGCGGCGTCTCCTGGGCCTACCTGGGCGCGTTCGCGCTCCTCGAGCAGTACGGGCTCGTGCCGCGGCTCCTCGCCGGGGCGAGCATGGGCGCGACGCTGCTCCTGTTCCGCGCCCGGCGGATCCACTACGCCGAGGAGGACCTGCGCGAGGTGGTCTCGAAGCTCACCTTCCGCAGCGTCTTCCGCTTCCTCGAGACCGAGTCGCGCTACGCGCTGCCGGGCGCGGCGCGCCTCTACCTGCGCGAGGCCATCGGCGAGTTCCTGCGCGCGCCCGGCGGGCGGCCGCTCCGGCTCGCCGACCTCCCCATCCCGCTCCTGGTCACCGTGACCGGCATCCGCGCCGGGGCCCTCCCCCACGACCCCGGCTTCTACGAGCACCTGCTCGACCTCACCGGCCGGATGCCGCGGCCGCACGTGGTGAAGCGCGCCGTCACCGACCTGCGCACCGCGCTCACCGAGCTCGTGCGGCAGCGCGACCGCTTCGCCCGCGTCTACCTGGGCGGCGACGACGAGACCGCGGCCTTCGACGCGGTGGACGCGGTCGGCTTCTCCTCCTCCCTGCCGGGCGTCATCCACTACGACGTCCTGCGGGACGACGAGCGGATGCACCGGCTGCTCGAGGACCTCTTCCGGCGCCACGAGCTCTTCCGGCTCATGGACGGCGGCATCTCCGACAACCTGCCCGCCCGCGCCGCCTTCGACGTGGTCCACCGCGGCGCCCTCGGCACCCGCAACGCCTTCGTCCTCGCGCTCGACGCCTTCGGGCCCAAGCTCACCCACCCGCTCTGGTTCACCCTGCAGCAGCTCGTGGCGCAGAACGTGGCCCGGAACCGGCCGTTCATCGGCCACGCCAAGAGCTTCCAGAAGGTGCTGTCGCCGGTCGAGGTCATCCCGGCGCCGGCGCACCTCGAGCGCGCCATCCAGTGGGGCAAGGAGGAGCTCCTGCCGGAGATGCCGCTCATCGCGCGCATGTGCCGGCCCTTCCGCCGGCCGGCGGCCGGGCGGGGGCTCGCCGGTGGCCCCGCGCCGTCCGGCGCGTGAGCCGGGGCTCCGCCGCCGCCGCCCCGCGTCCCGAACGCGACGTTGATCCCCCGACCGTGTTGGGGCAGAGTCAAACGTTCACCCCTTGACCCGGAGGCGGCGCAAGATGATGAAGGCGGACAAGATCTGGATGGACGGCAAGCTCGTGGCCTGGGACCAGGCGCAGGTGCACGTGCTCACCCACGCGCTCCACTACGGTCTCGGGGTGTTCGAGGGCATCCGGGCCTACAAGACCGCCGACGGCCGCTCCGCCGTATTCCGCCTGCGCGAGCACGTCCAGCGGCTCGCCGACTCGGCGCACATCCTCATGATGCCCCTGCCCTTCTCGGTGGAGGCGCTCTCCGAGGCCTGCGTCGAGGTGCTCAAGGCCAACCGGATGCCGGAGGCCTACCTGCGGCCGCTCGCCTTCTCCGGCTACGGCACGCTCGGCGTCGGCGCGCAGAACCCGACCCAGGTCGTGATCGCCGCCTGGCCGTGGGGCGCCTACCTCTCCGACGAGGGGCTCGCCAAGGGGATCCGCGCCAAAGTCTCCTCCTTCACGCGCATGCACGTGAACGTGAACATGGTCCGCGCCAAGGTGAGCGGGCAGTACGTGAACTCGATCCTCGCCAACCGCGAGGCGGTGCTCGCCGGCTACGACGAGGCCATCCTGCTCGACACCGACGGCTACGTGGCCGAGGGCTCGGGCGAGAACATCTACATCGTGAAGGACGGGACCATCTTCACCCCGCCGCTCTCCTCCCCGGTGCTCGCCGGCATCACCCGCGACTCGGTGCTCCGCATCGCCCGCGACCAGGGCGTGCCGGTGGTCGAGCAGAAGTTCACGCGCGACACCATGTACATCGCCGACGAGCTGTTCATGACCGGGACGGCGGCGGAGGTCACCCCCGTGCGGGAGGTGGACAACCGGCGCATCGGCAAGGGCGAGCCCGGTCCGGTCACCCGCGCCCTGCAGTCCGGCTTCTTCCGGGCGGTGAAGGGCGAGGACCCCAAGTACCGGGACTGGCTGAGCTTCTACCAGGCGTAGGAATCCCGGAAACATTCCGCCGCGCGAAGTGTTCCCTTACGCGTCGGTGTGGGCGCCCGGCACCGGAAGAGGTGGCCGGGCGTCCGCCCGTCGGATACAACAGCGGAATCCTGAGACTTTCCGCCTTTTCCGCCGCTCGCCCTCCCCCGGGGCCGAGCCGAGAGGAGCGCACGCATCATGCGGAGCCGGTACATCGACATCGACGATCGCAGCCAGGACCTCGCCGACCTCCTGCGCGAGGAGCCCGGCCTCCGCGCCGAGCTCGAGCGGATGTACGAGCTGTCGTGGCTCTACCACGAGAACGCGCTCGAGGGCGCCGTCTACACCGCCCAGGAGCTCTCGCAGGCGCTGCAGCACCAGCCGGTGAGCGACTCGATCTCGATCGCCGCCCACCGCGAGATCCGGAACCACAAGGCGGCCATCGACCTCGTCCGGGCCGAGGCGGCGGCGAAGAAGCCCAAGGTGAACCTCACCCTGGCGAAGCGGATCTACGAGACGCTCGGCCAGGGCTTCGAGAGCCGGCAGGTGGCCGAGTTCCGCAAGGAGATGCCGCTCCACCGGGCCTACTTCCACGAGATCGCCCAGCCGGCGAAGATCCAGCCGATGCTCGCGAAGCTGTTCGAGCTCGTCGAGACCACCGACTTCCGCGGCGCCCACCCGATCCAGCAGGCCTCCCGGATCCACCACGGGTTCATGCAGGCCTACCCCTTCACCGAGGGCTCCGGGAAGGTGGCGCGCCTGCTCGGGAACCTGTACCTGCTCCACGCCGGCCTGCAGCCCTGCGTCATCCACGCCATCGACCGCCAGCGCTACTACGACTCGCTCAAGCAGCCCGAGCCGGTGCTCCGCGATCTCGTGCTCGAGGCGATCGAGAACGGGATCGCGAACGCGGAGAAGCTCGTCCGGCAGGCCCGCGAGGAGCGGCGCCGGCAGGCCCGCTAGCGAGCCCGCTCCGGGGCGGGGGCGCCCGCCCGGCGTGCTGCCGCCCGTGGCGCCGCCCCGCCGCGTGGAGTATGACAGCGCCCCGAATGATCCTGGGCGCCCATGAAGGCATCGCCGGAGGGGTCTCCACCGCGTTCGCGCGGGCCGAGGCCGACGGCGCCGACTGCCTGCAGATCTTCACGCGCAACGCCCGCGGCTGGGCGGCGAAGCCGCTCGACCCCGAGGAGGTGGCCCGGTTCCGGGCCGAGGCGGCGCGCACCGGCAAGCCGACGGCGGCGCACTGCACCTACCTCGTGAACCTCTGCTCCGGCGACGCCGAGATCCGGCGCAAGAGCTGGGACGGGCTCGCCGACGAGCTCGGGCGGTGCGAGGCGCTCGGCGTCCCGTCGCTCGTGTTCCACCCGGGGAGCTGCGAGGACGAGCCGCTGGGGCTGCGGCTCGTCGCCGAGGGGATGACCGAGGCGCTGGAGCGCTCCCCCGGCAGGTCCCGGCTGCTCCTCGAGACCACCGCCGGCCAGGGCGCCTCGCTCGGGTGGCGCTTCGAGCACCTCGCCGCCATCCGCGAGGCGGTGCCCGCGAAGCTCCGCCGGCGCGTCGGCGTCTGCGTGGACACCTGCCACCTGCACGCCGCCGGCTACGACCTCCTCACCGAGGAGGGCTACGAGGCGACCTTCGCCGAGCTCGACCGGACCCTCGGGCTCGGGCTCGTGCAGGCGTTCCACCTCAACGACAGCAAGAAGGGGCGCGGCTGCCGGGTGGACCGTCACGAGCACATCGGGGACGGCGCGCTCGGCACGGAGCCCTTCCGAAGGCTCGTGAACGACCCCCGCTTCGCCGACGTCCCCGCCTTCCTCGAGACCGAGCTCCGCTTCAAGGAGAACCTCGAGGTGCTGCGCTCGCTGCTGCGATGACCCCCGCGTCCCGCAGCCGCTCGCGGCCGCGCCCCCGGCCACGCCCCGCCCGGCCCGCCCGCGGCTCCGCCGAGGCGCGCCGGGCCGAGGGGCAGCGCGCCAAGCTCGACCGGCTCGTCGCCTTCGCGAAGGGGCGCCGGCGCGCGCTGGTGCTCACCCACGACAACCCCGACCCGGACGCGCTCGCCGCCGCCGTGGCGCTCGCCTACATCCTCGAGAAGCTCGCCGGGGTCCGCGCCCAGGTGGCCTACGGCGGCATCGTGGGCCGCGCCGAGAACCGCGCCTTCCTGAGGGTGCTGAGGCTGCCGGTCACGCCCATCTCGCGGGTGGTCTTCGCCGAGCACGACCTCATCTGCATGGTGGACACCCAGCCGGAGCAGGGGAACCACTCGCTCCCGGCGCGCCACTTCCCCGACGTGGTCATCGACCACCACCCGGAGCGCCCGGAGACCCGCAACGTCCGCTTCGCCGACGTGGGCGGGCGGCTCGGCGCCACCTCCACCGTCCTCACCGAGTACATCCGCGCGAGCGGGCTGCCCCTCCCGCCGTCCATCGCGACGGCGCTCTACTACGGGATCAAGGCCGACACCCGCGACCTCGGCCGGGAGACCACGCCGCCGGACGTCGCGAGCTACCTCTGGCTCTTCCCGCAGGTGGACAAGGAGGCCCTCGCGGCCATCGAGCACCCGCGGCTGCCCATCGAGTACTTCCGCCTGTACCACACGGCCATCGAGCGGGCGCAGGTCTACGACGCCGCGGTGGTCTGCGACGTGGGGAGCATCTACTCGCCCGACATGGTGGCCGAGGTGGCGGAGCGGTTCCTGTTCCTCGGCGAGGTGAAGTGGTCGCTCGCCTGGGCCGACTACGAGGGGCAGCTCTTCTTCTCCCTCCGCACCAGCGACCGGCGCATGAACGCGGGCCGGCTCATCCGGGAGGTCATCGAGGCCCGCGGCGGCTCGGCCGGAGGCCACGGCTCGATGGCGGGCGCCCGGGTGCCGCTCCGGGGGCTCTCCCCGGCCGGCCGCAAGAAGCTCGAGCAGGAGATCGTGTCGGCGTTCCTCAAGGCCTTCGGCGTGAAGAGCCGCCGGCCGCAGCGCATCGTGTGAGCCGGTGATCTACCTCGACCACAACGCCATCACCCCGGTCCGGCCGGAGGCCCGCGCCGCGGTGGCGCGCGCCCTCGAGGTCTTCGGCAACCCCGCCTCCACGCACGCCGCCGGCCGCGCCGCCCGCGCCGTGCTCGACGACGCCCGCGCCCAGGTGGCGGCCGCCCTGTCGGCGAGCCCGGGCGACGTGGTCTTCACCTCCGGCGCCACCGAGTCGGCGGCCGTCGCCATCCGCGGCGTCCTCGGCGCCGCGCCCCGCGAGCGGCGCGAGCTCGTGGTCACCGCCGTCGAGCACCCCTGCGTCCTCTCCCTCGCCGAGGCGCTCGCCGACCAGGGCACGCCCGTGCGCGTGGTCCCGGTGGACCGGCGCGGGCTCCCCGACGAGGAGGCCTGGCGCGCGGCGCTGTCCGGCCGCACCGCCCTCGCCTGCGCCATGCTCGCCAACAACGAGACCGGGGTGATGCTCCCCGTCCCCCGGCTCGCGGCGGCGGCGCGCGAGGTGGGCGCGCCCTTCTTCTGCGACGCCGTCCAGGCGGTCGGGAAGGTGGAGGTGGACGTCCGCACCCTCGGCGCCGACCTCGTCGCCCTCACGGCCCAGAAGTTCGGCGGCCCCCGCGGCGCCGGTGCGCTCGTCGTCCGGCCGGGGCTCCCGCTCGCGCCCCTCTTCGGCGGCCACCAGGAGCGCGAGCGGCGCGCCGGGACCGAGAACCTCCCCGGCATCGCCGGGCTCGGCGCGGCGCTCGAGGCGGCCTGCGCCGCCCGCGAGGTCGAGCAGGCCAGGGTGGGCGCGCTGCGCGACCGGCTCGAGGCCGCGCTCCTCGCCGCCTGGCCGGGAGCTCGCGTGAACGGCGCCGGCGCGCCGCGCCTGCCCGGCACCCTCTCCATCACCCTCCCCGGCTGCGACGCCGAGGCGCTCCTCATCGCCCTCGACCTCGAGGGGATCTGCGCCAGCGCCGGCAGCGCCTGCACCTCCGGGTCGAGCAAGCCGTCGCACGTGCTCTCGGCCACGGGGCTCTCGCCGGCGGAGGCCCGCGCCACCCTCCGGCTCAGCCTCGGCTGGACCAGCCAGCCCGAGGACGTGGCGCGCGCCGCGGAGGCCATCCCGCGGCTCGCGGCCCGGGTGCGAGCCGCCATCCCCCTCTGACCCGGCGCGAGGGGCGGGGCAGCCCCTCCACCCCCGGCCCGCCGCCAAAGCTCGCCGCCGGCGCGGCGCGGGGCTATCCTGCGCCCTCGCATGGCGCACCACCCCGCGATCCTCATCATCGACGACTCCCTCTCGGCCCTCGCGCACATGTACTCGGCGCTGCGCAACGCCGGCTACCGGCGGATCGAGTCGGCCATGGACTGGTCGGAGGTGCGCGGGGCCCTGCCGCGCGGGCCTTACGACCTCATCGTCATCGACGTGAACCTGCCCGGCATGCTGTCCGGCGACATCCTCGCCGCCCAGCTCCGCAAGGA
Organism: Anaeromyxobacter paludicola; assembly: GCF_023169965.1. Classification (NCBI taxonomy): domain Bacteria; kingdom Pseudomonadati; phylum Myxococcota; class Myxococcia; order Myxococcales; family Anaeromyxobacteraceae; genus Anaeromyxobacter; species Anaeromyxobacter paludicola. Next base: position 1,629,389 of record NZ_AP025592.1, read on the forward strand.
CCAGCGCACGGCCGCCGCGAAGATCTTCTTCCACTCCGGGCTGCGAGAGCGGGACCTCGAGGCCCTCGCCCGCCGCGCCCACGCCGACGGCTGGATGGTGAAGAGCGACGGCGTCGCGCTGGCCGCCCGAGTGAAGGAGCTCGTGCCGCTCCCGCCGGAGGAGCCGGATCGCACCTGACGGCCGGCCTCCCGCCGGGCCCGACCCGCGCCCCCCCGACGCGCCTTGACAGATCCGCTGGGCGAGCGTTACGCTCTCACCATAAAAGCTGCGTCAAATGGCGCGGTTGCAGCTCTTTCATGGCTCTTGATCTGCCCCCTGCCGGGCTCGTGATTCGGCTCCGAGTCGTTTGGGCCGACTTTGTAAAAAAGAGGAGCGTCCGGCCGGCTCCATGTGCAGGCTCCCAGCAGCGAGGGAGAAGCCTACGGTGTCCGGTCATACCCGGGTGCCCCACCTGTAGAAATACAGGTCCAAGCAACCGAGCCACACGGCCATGGCGGGGGGCTTTTTTTCGCACCCGAGACCATGACGCCCCATCCCCCTTCCCCCGACCTGGCGCTCGCGAAGGCGCAGCTCCGCCAGCAGCTCACGACCGCGCGCGCCCGGCTCGAGCCGGGCGTCCGCGCCACCGCCTGCGAGGCCATCACCCGGACCGTCTGCGCCCTCCCCGCTTGGGGTGAGGCGGGCGTGGTCGCGCTCTACGCCGCGTCCGGGGGCGAGGTGGAGACCGCGGCGCTCGCCGCCGCGGCCGTCCGGGCCGGCAAGACGCTCGCGTGGCCCGTCATCGTCGCCGGCGACCGCCGCCTCTCGTTCGCGGCCGCCGCGCCCGAGGCGCTGGTGGCCGGACCCTTCGGCATCCGCCGTCCGCCCCCCGGCGCGCCGGCGGTCGCGCGCGGGGAGATCGGCCTGTTCCTCGTGCCGGGCGTCGGCTTCGACCTCGCCTGCGAGCGGCTCGGCCGCGGCGCCGGCTTCTACGACGCCACGCTCGCCGCCGTGGAGGGCAAGGCCGAGCGGGTCGGGCTCGCCTTCGATCTGCAGGTCGTGGACGCCCTGCCGCGCGAGTCGCACGACGTCGCGCTCGACGCGGTGGTGACCGAGACCCGCCTCCTGCGGCCCCCGGCACCCGCCGAGGCCACCGTTGCGCGTTGACTTGCGGGCCCCGCCTGTGGCTCCTATGCCCCCGCCTTGAAAGTCCTCTTCCTCGGAGACGTGTTCGCGAAGCCCGGCCGCCAGGCCGTGAAGCACTTCGTGCCGAAGCTCATCGGGCGCCACGGGATCGACCTCGTGATCGCCAACGCCGAGAACAGCTCGGGCGGGAACGGCGTGACGCCGGACACCGCCGACGAGCTGCTCGCGGCGGAGGTGAACCTGCTCACCGGCGGCAACCACAGCTGGTCGAAGCGCGAGATCCTCCCCTACATGGAGCGGCCCGGGTGCCGGCTGCTGCGTCCGGCCAACTACCCCAAGGGCACGCCGGGCCAGGGCAGCGCCGTGGTGGAGACGCCCGACGGGCGCAAGCTCGGGGTGGTGAACCTCGAGGGTCGGGTCTTCATGCGCAACCTCGACGATCCCTTCGTGGTGGTGAAGGAGGAGATCGCGAAGCTCCGGGCCGCCGGCGCGAAGGCCATCCTCGTGGACATGCACTGCGAGGCGACGAGCGAGAAGAACGCCATGGGCCACTTCCTCGACGGCGAGGTGGCGGCGGTGCTCGGGACGCACACGCACATCCAGACCGCCGACGCCCGCGTGCTGCCCGGCGGCACGGCCTACATCACCGACGTGGGCATGTGCGGCCCCTGGGACTCGGTCATCGGCGTGAAGAAGGAGCTCGTGGTCCAGCGCTTCCTGACGCAGCGCCCGGTGAGCTTCGAGCCCGGGAAGCGCGACGTCTGGCTGCAGGGGGCCATCGTGGACCTCGACGAGGTCACCGGGAAGGCGCGGAGCATCGAGCGGGTGCAGGAGAAGCTGCCGGAGTAGGCGGCGCGCCTCCTCCCCCGCCCTCCCCCGCTACGCGGGAGAGGGTGAGCCGCACGTCGTGCCTCCGGCTCGCTGGCCCCCACGCCGTGCCCGATGCGCCCCCTCCCCGCTCGGGCGGGGAGGGCTGGGGAGGGGCGGCCAGGAGGACCTGGCGCTCACCCCTCCGCGACGAGGAGCGCGTGGTTGCGCTTCCCCTTCTGCACCATGGCGTAGCGCCCGTGCAGGAGGTCGGCGGCGGAGAGGGTCCGCTCCGGCGCCGGCACCGTCTCGCCGTTCAGGAGGAAGCCCTTCCCCTGGATGCCGCGCCGCGCGTCGCCCTTGGAGCTCGCGAGGCCGCTCTTCACGAGGGCGTCGAGGATGGAGAGCCCCTCGACCTCGGCCCGGGGGAGCGTCACCACCGGCAGCTCGCGCGAGAGCACCTCCAGCACCTCGGCGCTGGCGGCGCGCAGCTCGGTGCCGCCGAAGAGCAGCCGGCTCGCCGCCACCACGTTGCGCGCCGCCTCGGCGCCGTGGATGCGCGCCGTCATCTCCTCCGCGAGCCGCCGCTGGGCGGGCCGCTTCCCGGGGTCGCGCGCCTGCTCCTCCAGGAGCGCCGCGATCTCCTCGACCGGGAAGAAGGTGAAGAACTTGAGGCAGCGCTCCACGTCGCGATCGTCGGTGTTGAGCCAGAACTGGAAGAACTTGTACGGGGAGGTCTTCTCGGGATCGAGCCAGACGTTCCCCTGCTCGCTCTTGCCGAACTTGGCGCCCGTCGCGGTCGTGAGGAGCGGGAAGGTGAGGCCGTGGGCGCTCCTCCCCTCCTTGCGCGAGATGAGCTCGGTGCCGGCGGTGATGTTGCCCCACTGGTCGCTGCCGCCCATCTGCAGCTCGCAGCCGTCGAGCCGGAAGAGCCGCCAGAAGTCGTAGGCCTGCACCAGCATGTAGCTGAACTCGGTGAAGGACATCCCCGCTTCCATGCGGTTCTTCACCGAGTCCTTGGCCAGCATGTAGTTGATGGTGAAGTGCTTGCCGGCGTCGCGCAGGAACTCCATGAGCCCGAGCGGCCGCAGCCAGTCGGCGTTGTTGCGCACCAGCGCGCCGTTCGCGCCCTCGAAGGAGACGAAGCGCTCGAGCTGGGCGCGGATCCGCGAGACGTTGTGGTCGATCTGCTCGACCGAGAGCACCGGCCGCTCGGCCCGCTTCCCGGAGGGGTCGCCGACCATGCCGGTGCCGCCGCCCACCACGATGATGGGCCGGCCGCCGCAGCGCTGCAGCCAGGCGAGCCCCATCACCGGCACGAGGTTGCCGACGTGGAGCGAGTCCGCGGTGGGGTCGAAGCCGACGTAGCCGCTGATGGGCCCCTCGGCGAGGCGGGCCTCCAGGCCCGGGGTCTGATCGTGGACGAGGCCGCGCGGCGTGAGCTCTTGCAGAAGCGTGGACATAGGGGCTGGCAGATTACCGGATCTTGGCCGCGCGGAAGCCCTTCCCGACCACGTAGCACTCGAAGCTGTGCTCGCGCGTCGCCTCCGGCCGCACCACCTTCACCTCGTCGAAGCGCTCCTGCAGCTCCTTCTTGAAGAGCGGGAAGTCGCCGCCCATGAAGACCTTGCAGACGAAGGCGCCGCCGCGCTTGAGCAGCGCGTCGGAGGTGCCGAGCGCCATCCGGCAGAGCTCGAGCGAGCGGGCCTCGTCGGTGATCTTCACGCCGATGGTCTTGGGGGCCATGTCGCTCGTGACGAGATCGTAGGGGCCGGGGTGGAGGGCCCGGATGCGGTCCACCGCGTCCGGGTCGAGCAGGTTCACCACCGCGGTCCGGATCCAGGCCTTGCCGAGGTTGCGGATGGGCTCGAGGTCCACCCCGACGGCGACTCCCCGCTCGCCCACCGCCTCGCCGAGGATCTGCAGGAAGCCTCCCGGCGCGGCGCCCAGGTCGAGGACCGCCTGCCCCTTCGCCAGCAGCCGGTGCCGGCGGAGGATCTCGTCGATCTTGAAGGCCGAGCGGGCGCGGAGCCCCTCCTGCTTCGCCTTCCGGTAGTAGAAGTCCTTGGGATCGTAGGGTTTGGACATGCGCGCGCACTCTACCAGCCTTCGCGGACCGGACGAATCCACTTAGAGCGGAATTGACCGGTTCCGCCCCCTACATCGGCTCCGCTGGTCGATTTCCCTTTGTTTCCAGTGGACTGCACAGGTCCAGATAGCACCCGCCGTCTTGACCGGACCTCCCCCTCCGTGCGATGAAACGGACCCTCCCCCACCCCAGTGGCGCCCACCAGGCGCACGAGAGGAACCAGCCGATGGCGATGAAGATCACCGAGGAGTGCATCAACTGCGGCGCCTGCGAGCCGGAGTGCCCGAACACCGCCATCTCGCAGGGCGACGACATCTACGTCATCGACGCCTCCAAGTGCACCGAGTGCAAGGGCCAGCACGACGAGCCGGCCTGCGCCGCCGTCTGCCCGGTCGACTGCTGCGTCCTCTAACTTCCGCCCACCTCCGCCCGACGTCTCCGTCCGGCACCACGTAGGAGTCCGCGATGGCCACCATCATCACCGACGAGTGCATCAACTGCGGCGCCTGTGAGCCCGAGTGCCCCAACGCCGCCATCACGCAGGGTGACGACATCTACGTCATCAACCCCGCGCTCTGCACCGAGTGCGTCGGCTTCCACGACGAGGAGGCCTGCGCCGCGGTGTGCCCGGTGGACTGCTGCGTGACCGACGACGCGCACGCCGAGACCGAGGAGGCGCTGTACGCCAAGCTCGCGACCGTGCACGCGGACAAGCAGTTCCCGCCGCTCGCGGAGCTCCCGGCCAACCTCTCCCGGTTCCGGAAGTCGGCCTGATCCACGGGCCGGGGCGCCGCCCCGGCCAGCCTCCGTCGGCCGGGCTCTCGCCCGGCGGCGGACCCGAAGGCCCCGTGTGCCCTCAGGCGCGCGGGGCCTTTCTGCGTTAGAGCGGTCGCATGGCGACCCTCACCGGCGGGCAGCTCGTCGCCCGCATGCTCCGGCGCGAGGGGGTGACGACGGCCTTCACCCTCCCCGGCCTCCACGTAGCCCCCATCTACGCCGGCTGCGTGGACGAGGGCATCCGGCTGGTGGACACCCGGCACGAGCAGGCGGCGGGCCACGCGGCCGACGCCTGGGCGCGGCTCACGCGCGGCGTCGGCGTGGCCATCGTGACCGCCGGGCCGGGCGTCACCGACGCAGTCACCGGCGTCGCCAACGCCTGGGCCGCGTGCTCGCCGCTCCTGCTCCTCGGCGGCGCCGCGCCCAGCTTCAACCAGGGGCGCGGCTCGCTGCAGGAGATGCCGCAGACGCAGCTCTTCGCCGGCATCTCGAAGTGGAGCGACCGCGTCCCCGCGCCGGAGCTCGTCCCGAGCTTCCTCGCGCGGGCCTTCCGCGTCGCGCTCGCGGGCCGGCCCGGGCCGGTGTTCCTCGAGCTCCCGTGGGACGTGCTCTCGAACGGCGCCGACGAGGCGCTCGCCGACGAGCTGACGGGGTACCGCACCCGCGCCCGCAGCCCCGGCGACCCCGCGCAGGTGGAGGCCGCGCTCGCCCTCCTCTCGCGGGCCGAGCGCCCGGTGATCGTGGCCGGCTCGTCCATCTACCAGGACGACGCCGCGGCGCCGCTCGCCGCGCTGGCGGAGCGGACCGGGATCCCCGTCTACCTCAACGGCATGGCCCGCGGCTGCCTGCCGCCCTCGCACCCGGCGCTCCTCCAGCTCTCGCGGAAGGACGCGCTCGCGCAGGCCGACCTGGTGCTCGTGGTCGGGACCCCGCTCGACTTCCGGCTCGGCTACGGGACGCCGCCGACGTTCGCGCCGGGCGCAAAGGTGGTGCAGGTGGACCTCGACGCCGCCGAGATCGGCCGCAACCGCCCGATCGAGGTCGGCATCGTCGGCGACAGCCGCAGCGTGCTCGCGGCGCTCGCGGCCGGCGCGCCGCCGCGGGAGGGCGGCGCCTGGCTCGCCGCGCTGCGCGAGAAGGAGGCGGAGCGCGCGCTGCGGCAGCGCGCCTTCGAGGAGAGCGCGCAGCGCCCCATCCACCACTTCCGCCTGGCGCGGGAGCTCGACGCCGCCGCCCGCCGGGCCGGGGACGTCACCTTCGTGGGCGACGGCGGCAACGTGGTGGCGGTGGCGGCGAAGGTGCTGCGGGTCGAGCGCCCCGGGCGCTGGCTCGACCCCGGGCCCCTCGGGTGCCTCGGCGTCGGGGCGCCCTTCGCGCTGGCGGCGAAGCTGCTCGCGCCCGACCGGCCGGTCTGCGTCGTCCAGGGCGACGGCGCGTTCGGCCTGAACGGGATGGACTTCGAGACCGCCCTCCGCTTCCGGCTGCCGATGGTGGTGGTGGTCGGGAACGACGCCGCCTGGGGGCAGATCCTCATCCCGCAGCGCAACCTCTATGGGGACGATCATTCGCCGGCGACACGGCTCGCGCCGACGCGCTACGATCGGATCGTGGAGGCGATGGGCGGGGCCGGCGAGCACGTGGACGACCCCGCAGAGCTCCCCGCCGCGCTCGACCGCGCCTTCGCCTCCGGCACCGTCTACTGCGTGGACGTGGCCATCGACCCCGAGGCGGCCGCCCGGAGCGGCGCCGCCGGTTACGCCGTCTAGAACGAACCCGCCGAAGGAGCGCCCATGTCCGCCATCCGCCTCGACCCCGCCCAGGCCTGCGTCCTCGTCGTGGACGTCCAGGAGCGGCTCTGCACCGCCATGCCGCAGGAGCCGCTCGCGCAGCTCGTGAAGTACGCGCGCGCCCTCGCCGGCGCGGCGAAGGAGCTCGGGCTCCCGCTGCTCGCGACCGAGCAGTATCCGAAGGGGCTCGGCGCCACGCTCGGCGCGCTCCGCGAGGTGCTGCCGGCGCAGCCGCTCGTGAAGAGCACCTTCTCCTGCGCGGCCGACCCGGGCTTCGCCGCCGCGCTCGAGGCCACCGGGCGCAGGCAGGTGATCCTCGCCGGGATGGAGACGCACGTCTGCGTGTTCCAGACCGCCCGCGACCTCGTCGAGCGCGGCTACCAGGTGCAGGTGTGCGCCGACGCGGTCACGAGCCGCTTCGAGGTGCACCGCGCCACCGGGCTCGAGCTCTGCCGCGCCGCCGGCGCGGTGGTCACCACCGCCGAGACCGCCATCTTCGACCTCCTGCACGCCTGCGGGACGCCGGAGTTCAAGAAGGTGTCCCCGCTCGTCCGTTAGGCAGAGCCTGCCGGGGGTCGGGAGCCGGTTGGATGGGGTGCGCGCGTTGCGACGTGGACCGCGCGTGCCCATCTCGCCCGCATGCTGCGCGGCCCGAGACACGAGGCGATTCCGGACCCGGCGCGGGACGAGCGCTGGGACCGGCTCGAGAACGCCGCCGTGAGCGCCGCCACCCGCGAGCTGCGCCGGGCGGCCGGCGCGCTCGAGCGGCGGAGCGCGGAGCGGGCCACCGCGCTGGAGCTCGAGCTGCGCCGGCGGGACGAGTTCCTGGCGGTGGCGTCGCACGAGCTGCGGACGCCGCTCTCCGCGCTCGGCCTCTCGCTCGAGACCCTGCTCCAGGCCGGCGAGCGGCTCGCCCCCGCGGAGCTCACGCGCCGCCTCGAGCGGGCCATCCGGCAGTGCCAGCGGCTGCAGCGGACCGTGGAGGAGCTCCTCGGCCACCCCGGTCAGCCCGAGGAGGCCGGGCTGCAGCCCTGCGACCTGTGCGAGCTGGCCCGCGAGGCCGTGGAGCAGTGCGCCGCGCTGCTCGAGCGGGCCGGGTGCGCCGTGGAGGTCCGCGCCGCCCGGCCGGTGGTCGCGACGCTCGACCCGTGGCGCATCGGCCGCGCCCTCACCAACCTGCTCGTGAACGCCGCGCGCCACGCGCCCGGGGCGCCGGTGGAGGTGGCGGTGGACCGGCGCGGGTCGAGGGCGGTGGTCGCCGTGAGCGACCGGGGGCCCGGCGTGCCCGCCGGCGAGCGGGAGCGAATCTTCGAGCGCTTCGTGCAGCTCTCACCCGAGCGCGGCGGCTTCGGGCTCGGCCTCTGGATCGTGCGGCAGATCGCCGACCTGCACCGCGGCCGGGTGGTCGTGGAGCCCCGACCCGGCGGCGGCGCCCGCTTCGTCCTGGCGCTGCCGGCGGCGGTCCCGTGAATCGGGTTGACCCGCCGGGTTTCGGGATGTTAGGTAGCGGGTCCCTGTCGTCATCGGGGCGTAGCGCAGCCTGGTAGCGCACTTGCTTGGGGTGCAAGTGGTCGCTGGTTCAAATCCAGTCGCCCCGACCATCTAAGGGCCCGTCACCCCAAAGTTTTTTGGTGACGGGCCCTGTTTCGTTCTGACGATAAGATGCGTTCCCCGCCCCACCGGCTTCTTCTACGGAGAGCAGGATGGCGAAGAAGAGCAACTCCAGGCCCGCAGAACCAGAGCGCCCACCGGAACTGACAGTCACCCGAGGGGAAGCCGCAGCCAAGCTCGGTGACCGCATCACGAAGGGGCGGGCCCTCTCCCAGAACTTCTCCCTACAGTCGGAGCCGGACGCTGAGGGCTGGCACGAGTACAACAAACTCCTACTGACCCAGCTCTTCACGAACGCGAGCGTTTCGGAAGAATACTTGTACGCCGGGCGTAGCCCCGTCCTCTTCCTCTCGCGAGGTGAAAGTCCGCGGGAGCGACAGAATCGACTTGGTCAGCTGGTAGCCGACAGAACCAACTGGATTCTATCTCTGAGCGGCCGACTTGAGCTCTACAAAGAACCGCCCCGTTCCCCCTCTTCCAGCACAGGCAGCGCATCGACTGGGCGTGAAGTCAGGCAGATACCTCGAACGGCCTTCGTCGTCCACGGGCATGACCTTGGCGCCCGGGAGGCGACCGCTCGCCTTCTCGAGCAACTCGAGGTCAAGCCGATCGTCCTGCACGAGCAGGCCAACCAGGGGAGAACGATTCTAGAGAAGTTCGAGACGCACGCCGATGCAGGGTTCGCGGTTGTGCTGCTCACGCCGGATGATGTGGGGGCTCCTGAAGATGCGCCCGGGGACGAACTCCGACCGCGAGCTCGACAGAACGTGATCCTCGAACTCGGGTTCTTCTGGGGGAAGCTCGGCCGAGAGCGCGTGTGCGTCCTGTACAAGCCTGAAGTCGAGGTACCTTCCGACTTAGGTGGTCTCGTCTACGTTCCGTTCGATGATGGTGGGGCTTGGCGGTACAAGCTCGCCGAGGAAATCGACGCTGCCGGGATTGCCATCGATTTCAACCGTCTTCGAAGGTCCTGACCCGAAGCAATTACAACGACCTTCTGGGCAGGGGCACATTGACTAAGTTGCCCTCGTTCGCAACCCGCCCAACCTTTTGGCAGCCCGAACCCTCCGATGGGCGCGAGCGACGTCCGCCGCGACGCCGGGAGCTTCTACACGGTGGTCGAGCGCGTGAAGCTTGCGGCTCGATCCTGCGGCGTACCTGCCCTGAGCCGCGACCCCTGCGAGCGGGTCCCCTCGCGGCACGAACTCCGCGCAACGGCTGAGCCGCTGATCGCCCCCGCGCCCTCACGACACGGAAGACGGGCCGCGGGGAGGACTCAAGACTACACGAAGTCCCGCGCTGCGATGATTTCTGGTACACAAGCGCCAGGGCGAAAGATGGCTTACAGCATCGACATGCGTGGAGCAGCGCGTCGACACCTCGACGCCGCCGACAAGTTGGCGCTCGCCCAGCGAGAGGACGTGGCTGGATATCTATACGGCATCGCGGCTGAATGCGCAGTGAAGGCTATGGCGCAGACGTTGCCCTGTGCCCGCGACAAAGAGATCCTGATGGCGCATTTCCCGGACCTTCGGACACTCCTTCGCGAAGCGCTAACGGGAAGAACGGCAGTGCCACTCCTGCGGATTCTCGAGAACGACGCGTACCTGAACGAGTGGGAGATCCGCGTGCGGTACGCGCCGTCGAGAGAGGTTCGGAATAAGCCTCTGAATGGCTGGGCGGAGCAAGCACGCCGGACCGTTAACATGATGGGGGAGTTCGCATGAGCGCGCCTCTGGTTCGCTTCGATGATGCGCTCCCGTTGCTCGCGCGAGAGATTGCTGCGACGCTCGGCGCAGAGCAACTCGCTGCTGGGATCGTGCTGCGGGACGCAACTGGACGCCTTGCGTTCTTCTCCCGAAACGACATCTCACCCGTTTCCGCCGAAAACCTTTCCGCACGCCTCCGGGCCGTGCTCGGGCCCTACGCGCGACCGGAGCGCGTCCTCGTTGATCCGCGCGCCACCGGAGCCGAGGCGATCCTAGCGGACTCCCGGACTACTCGTGTCATCGCCGGCGAGCACTCGATCCGGCTGATCGATCGCCGTATCGTAGGCGCCGATTGGGTGCGGTCACCCGCGCCCGCCGCAGAGGGACCACCCCGGTTCGTTTTCGCAAGTTTGAAGGGGGGCGTGGGGCGCTCGACCGCGCTTGCCGTGGCCGCCGCCGAGGTGGCCAGAGAGGGGCACAGTGTCCTTGTCATAGATCTCGACCTCGAGGCCCCTGGGCTTGGCTCCCTCTTACTTAGTGCCGAGACACTCCCCGAGTTCGGAACGCTCGACTACCTTGTCGAGAGAAAAGTGGGAGTGCCCGACGATGGGTTCGTCGCGGATCTCGTCGGCCCCTCGAGGGTCCCAGCGGGGGGGCGGATCGACGTCGCGCCGGCCTTCGGCCGGAGATCGCTTGAGCATCCCGGCGACGTTCTGGCGAAGATCGGTCGAGCGTACCTGGAGACAATTGGGCCTGAAGGTGCGGTCGCTACCGTCTTCGACCAGATCCGCGAACTTGTGGATCGCCTAGTGGATAGGGCTCGCTACGACGCTATTCTAATAGACGCGCGCGCGGGGCTGCACGAGACCACTGCGGCCTCGGTATTGGGGCTGGGCGCCGAGGTCTTCCTCTTCGCGCTCGACGAGCCTCAAAGCTTCGACGGCTACTCCACCCTCCTCGCGAGTTTCGCTCAGCTCGCCCCGCCGGGCGCCCCGCTCCCTGAATGGGCAGACCGTTTGACCCCTGTCCAAGCTAAGGCTCCCGCAGACCCCGCTCGGCGCAAGGAGTTCAACCAGCGTTGGCAGGACCTCGTCATGCGGGTAGGTCCGTCGCGACCGGCCGCCGAACTCGGCGGAGAGATCCAAATTCCGGAGGGGTTCACTGAAGTGCCATGGGACGACGAATCCACGCCCGACGAGGAGGTCGTGCCTGTGGACCGGCCGCTTATGCAGCCGATCGCGGTCCTCAGCGATGCGCGATATGTTGCTTTTGACCCGTTGCGCCGGCGCGAACAGGTAGACGAGAAGCTCTACTCGGCAACGTTCGGCGACCTGCTCCGTCGCGTCGGTGCCGCAGTGGAATCCAGGGGCGAAGAGGCACCTTGAGCGTAGACTTCGACATGGGCGCCATTCGCGAAGCCATCGCGCACCTGCCGGCGGACGTCTCTTCCGACGCGCACGGTGTTCAGGCTCCTACGTTGGAGGAACTCTTTGCGCCACCGAGTCACTCCGCGGCGCTCGACCCGGCAGCATCGGTCGTGCAGGGAGCGCGCGGCGCGGGAAAGAGCTTCTGGGCTGGCGTGCTCGCTAAGCGGCCTTTGCGAACCGCAGCCGCAACTGCCTACCCGCGCCTGGGCCTCGATCGCACCGAGGTCGAGTTCGGATTCACCGGGCTCCCGGGTCCGGAGGGGCTCGACCGCGAAAAGCTGGACTCCATCCTTCCGGAGCGCACGGACGCAAGTTCAGCCCGCATTTTCTGGTGGGCGACCGTCCTTCGTGCCCTGGAGCGCGCCTGCGGGCGTGAGAAATCGCTGAGGGAGTTGTTGCCGATTGCCGAGGACGTGGAGGCGCGTGAACGCCTCATCGAACATAGTTCTCGGGAGCTCAAGAACCAAGTACTGCTTGTCGTCTACGACGCGCTCGATACAGTGGCATCCTCGTGGCCGCGCCGCCGCATGCTGACGCAAGCGCTACTTGAAGTGGTCTGGGCCATGCGGGCGTGGAAGACTATTCGTCCCAAGGTATTCGTCCGCCCCGACCAGCTTGAGGACGACGCTCTTCTGTTCGTGGAGCTTCCGAAGATTCGCACAGGCGCCGTCCGGCTCACTTGGAGCGGAGCCGATCTATACGGCCTTCTATTCTCCCGCCTCGCACTTGGCGAGGCGCGCAAGTCTTTCTTCGCATTGCTGCGTGCACTCGGGCTGCCGACTGCGACGCGAGAGGAGATTCTTGCGCGCCGATGGCAACTTGCGACAAGCGAGGATAGCCAGCGCGAACTGATGAAGGCCTTGGCTGGCCGATACATGGCGTCGGGTCCGCACGGCTACAAGAAGGGCGACACCTACGATTGGCCACTGAAGCACCTCGCAGACGCCCTCAACGAGGTGACCCCCCGCAGCTTCCTTGGGCTCGCAATCGGGGCGTCCACGTTCGGGGACCCACCCCCCAATCGCGTGTTCACCCCCGATGGGATTCGGCATGGCTTGCGGCGGGCATCGAAGACACGGGTCGATCAACTCCATCAGGAATTTCCGTGGATCAAAGGCGTCCTTGCCCCTCTCGCAGGACTCCTGTTGCCACAGGAGGAGGCTGTCGTCTTTAAAGCGTGGAAGCGGGCTGGCACGGTCCAACGTGCGATTAAGGATGCAGCAGCGAAGGGATATTTGCCGCCGTTCGCGCGAGGAGACGACGAGGACGAGCCGGCGTTATTTGCGGCCATGCAGCGAATTGGCGTCATGTCCCGCCGTGACGACGGTCGGCTGGATATGCCGGACTTGTTCCGGGTCGCAGCGAAGCTGCTGAAGAAGGGCGGCACCGCTCCCATCTGAGCGGCTGCCCGCCTCAATTCCACACCGAGAAATGGACGCGGGAGCAGGCTAGTAGCCGCGAGGGCGCTTGCAGGACGAGAGGAGCCGCTGCTCCGAATTAATTCGGCGAGGTCCAGGTTCTGCTCAGCGATCCGGATGATGTGCGCCGAAATCCGGGCATACGCCATCCGTCTCGCAGAGCCCGTCGATGGTCGCAGTCGATGCACCAAGCCGGGCGGCCTCTTCCACCGAAAGAGATGCGAGCCCCGTTCTCCTGATCGCGATCTCCTGCATTTACGGTCGCATTAGTTGTCTCAGCTCGGGAATTCCTCCTCGTTGCGAATACCTGCAAGGACGTGACGGCTGCTTCCCTTTGAGCGGTACAACTCGCGGCGCAATATGGTCGCTGGTTCACATCCGTCCGTAGTCATCCCGTTGACGCGCTCCCTACTTTACGGTTCGTCGACCGCCGTCGCCGAGTCCTGGGTTGCGCTCCGTGTGTCGAAACCGCGAGGCCCGCACGGGGTGCCCCGCCCCCTTCCGTCGCTCCCCCCGATGCCTCGTTGAGATCCCTTCCCGAGGAGCGTCCGATGACTCCACACGGTCGAGCCGCCTCGGCCGCGGACCGGGGGGGCGCTCATGTTCGGACGATGCGGGAAGCTGGTGCTCTCGTCGCTGCTCGCCGCGGCGCCGCTCCTGGGGGACGCGCAGTTCACCACGCTCGGGAGCCAGGACGGCATCTCGGTGGAGGCGCACGCCCTCAACGACCTGGGCCAGGTCGCCGGGACGGGGAGGCGCGCCGTCCTGTGGCGGGCCGGGACCCTGCTGGACCTCGGCACGCTCGGCGGGAGCTGGAGCTCGGCCAGCGCGCTCAACGACTCGGGGCAGGTGGTCGGCGTGAGCGAGACCGCCACCGGCGCGTCGCACGCCTTCCTCTGGGAGTCGGGCGCGATGCAGGACCTCGGGACGCCAGGCGGCGCGTCCAGCTCGGCGGTCGCGGTCAACGACGCGCGCCAGGTCGCGGGCAACGGCACCACCGCCGGCGGCGCGTCGCACGCCTTCCTCTGGAGCGCCGGCACCCTCACCGACCTCGGCACGCTGGGCGGCGCCTCGAGCGCGGCGACGGCCCTCGGCGCGGCCGGGCAGGTGGTCGGCGAGAGCGCCACCGCGACCGGCGACACGCACGCCTTCCTCTGGCAGGCGGGGACCATGCTCGACCTCGGCACCCTCGGCGGTGCCACCAGCCGCGCCACCGCGGTCAACGCGGCCGGCCAGGTGGTCGGCGACAGCACCACCGCCACCGGCGACACGCACGCCTTCCTCTGGCAAGCGGGCACGATGCTCGACCTCGGCACCCTCGGCGGCACCACCAGCCGCGCCACCGCCGTCAACGCGGCCGGCCAGGTGGTCGGCGAGAGCGCCATCGGGCCGCCCGAGGTCGCCCGCGAGGGCGCCGTCTCGGGCGAGACGCACGCGTTCCTCTGGCAGGCCGGCACCATGCAGGACCTGAACGCGTTCCCGCTCCTGGCCTTCCCGTACCTCGCCCCGTACTCGGGCGCGACCGCGGTGAACGCCCTCGGCGAGGCCACCGGGCTGAGCCGCTTCGCCCCGCACACCTACCACTCGATCCGCTGGGGCCTCGCCGGCCCGATGCAGGACGTCGGCACCTGCTCCGGCACGCCCCAGGGCAGCAGCCAGGGCGTCGCCATCAACGACTTCGGCCAGATCACCGGCTCCTGCCCGCCGATGCTGGGCTCCTTCTTCGCCGACGTCTCCAGCGCCGCGAAGGCGCAGCGGCTCACGATCTTCTTCGAGCGGATGGTCGCGATGGGCGCCCTCACCGGCCTCGGCCCTGATAGCGTCGCCGGAGCCCGCATCGCCGCGCTGGGAGGGATGATCGGGTCCGTCGAGGGCCTCGTGGCGCAGGGCCAGCTCCTCGACGCCTGCCAGCCGCTGCACGACGCCGCGCTGCGGATGGACGGCCGGCCCCGGCCGCCGGACTTCGCGACCGGCCCGGCGCTCCCCCGGCTCCGGGCGCTGATCGGCAACCTCCAGGGCGCGCTCGGCTGCGATTGAGCCGGGGCGATCACCTCCGACGGCCGCCAGGGCCGCCCGCGCCGGGGGGCGGCGCCTGGAGCGCCCGGCCCGGCGCTCGGACTTTCTACCCGGTTCTTATTGACCGCCCCATTACGTCCGGGTAAAACACCGCCATGCCAAACGAGACGACGTACGTGGCCTTCGCCGGCCCCCGCCGGGTCGCGGCCGGCTCCCTGGCGGAGCTCCTGCCGGCGCTGAAGCAGCGCTTCGACCTGGACCGCTCGGAGCTGGTGCTGGTGTTCGAGGTCGAGACCGGGCGCCAAGTGGACTTCGACCTGCGCGGCACGCTCGAGGAGGTGCTCGAGCGCGCCGGGGGATCGCCCCGGCGCGGCCCGGGCCGGCCGAAGCTCGGCGTGACCAGCCGGGAGGTGTCCCTCCTGCCCCGCCACTGGGAGTGGCTCGAGCGGCAGCCCAGCGGCGCCTCGGGGGCGCTGCGGCGGCTCGTCGAGCACGCCATCCAGCACGAGCCGGGCAAGGAGCGCGCCCGGCGGCTCCGCGAGGCGCTGAGCGGCTTCCTCTCGAGCGTCGGCGGCGACCGCCCCAACTACGAGGAGGCGTGCCGCGCCCTCTTCGCCGGCGACACCGCCCGGTTCGAGGCCCTGCTCCAGCGCTGGCCGAAGGACCTCCGCGAGCACGCCGTGCAGCAGGCCCGCGCGGCGGCCGCGGCCGAGGAGCGCTCCGGCCCGGCGGCGACCTGATCGTCGCGGGACGGGCTCCGGGCGGGCGAGGACGTTCCCCGTTCGCCGCGATCGCGAGTCCTTTCGCGCCTTCCCGCCCCCGCCGCGCCCTCCGTGTAACGTCCGGCCGCCTCGGGGGTCTTCTCCCGCATGACCAGGCCGACGAGCTCTCGGGTGATCCTGCTGGCCGGCGCCGGGGCGAGCCGCCGGCGCGTGCGGGAGCTCTTGCGGTGGACGCGCGCCCTCGTGCCGGCGGTGGTGCTCGTGGCGAGCCCGGGCGACGCGAGCGCCCGGAGCACCGGCGAGGACGGGATCGAGCTCAACGCGGAGAGCATCGCCTCGGGCCCGCTCGCGCTCGCCCACGCCCTGGTGCGCGCGGCGGGCGCGACGTCCGCTCCCGACCGCCCCGATCCCGACCGCTCCGAGCCGTAGCGCCGGGGCGCCGCCCCTCGCCGCGCCCCTTCCCCGCCCCGCCCGCCCCCAGTACACTCCCGCGCCCCGCCCGGCCCTCCGGCCGCCGCGCGCGCCTGGGAGATCCGTGACCGCCACCCGCCGCCCCATCGACGGCTTCGCCGCCGCCCTCATGCTGCTGCTCTGCGCGATCTGGGGCGCGCAGCAGGTCGCCATCAAGCTCGCCGCCGCGGACGTCGCCCCGATCATGCAGGCGGCGATCCGCTCCGGCGTGAGCGCGGCGCTGGTGGCGCTGTTCAGCCGCGCGCGCGGCGAGCGGCTCTCCTGGCGCGACGCCACGCTCGCGCCGGGCCTCGTCGCGGGCGCGCTCTTCGGCGTCGAGTTCCTGTTCGTCGCGGAGGGGCTGCGCCACACCACCGCCTCGCGCATGGCGGTCTTCCTCTACACGGCCCCGGTCTTCACCGCGCTCGGGCTCCACCTCCGCCTCCCGTCGGAGCGGCTCCAGGGGCGGCAGTGGGTCGGCATCGCCGTCGCGTTCGGCGGGATCGCCCTCGCCTTCGCGGGGAAGGTGCGAGGCGGCCTCGCGCCGGAGCTGCTCCTCGGCGATGCCTTCGGCGTGCTCGGCGGCGCGGCCTGGGGCGCCACCACGGTGGTGATCCGCTCCTCCGCGCTCTCCGAGGCCCGCCCCTCGCAGACGCTGCTCTACCAGCTCGGCGGCGGCTGCGTGCTGCTCCTCCTGCTCGCGGTGCTCACCGGCCAGGCGGGCCACGTCGCGCTCACGCCCACCTCCGCCGCGAGCCTCGCCTTCCAGGGCGTGGTGGTCTCCTTCGCGAGCTACCTCGCCTGGTTCTGGCTCCTGCGCCGCTACCTCGCCTCGCGCCTCTCGGTCTTCTCGTTCCTCACGCCCATCTTCGGCGTCACCTTCGGCGTGCTGGTGCTCGGCGAGCCGCTCACGCCCGCGTTCCTGGGCGGGGCGGCGCTGGTGCTCCTCGGCATCCTGCTCGTCAGCGGGCTCCCGCGCCGCGCCGACGCTCGCGGCTGAGCCAGCGCAGGTCCACCTGGCGCGGCGTGGCGCCGGGGCTACCTCAGCCCCACCACGTTCTCGTCCCGCCCCTCCCACTCGGCGATCCGCCCCACCTGCCGCGCCAGCTCGGGCCAGGTCGCGGCGGAGCAGGCCTCCACCTGCCGGGCCAGGAACGCCTTCAGGCGCGGGTAGTCCCACTCGAACACGATCAGCAGGCCGTGGCCGAGGACCGTGCCGGCGCGACCGTGCCGCGCCTCGAGCCACCGCGGCGTGACCACGAGCAGCTCGAACCGCTCCCGGCCGCGCGCCCCGAGCACCCCGACCTCGAGCACCACCGGCACGGCGAAGTCGTCCGGCACCTCGGGAACGAACCGGGCCAGGTCCTCGATCTCGTCGCTCCGCAGGCTCTTCAGGCGAGCGCGCATCGCCTCACCGAATAGGCGCACGCCCGCGTCCGCGCAACGAGGGACTGCGCGCCGGGGGGAAGGCTCGCTCGCCCTGGTGGCGCCAGCCCGCCCGGCCAGCCCCCCCGCCGCGCGGCCGAACGGGTCCCGTCCACGCCGCGGCGCTTGCGGATGGGCATCTTGCGAGCCAGCGCGGGCGAGGCGAGCGCCTCCCCGCGCGTGCCGGTGACGCTCCAGGTACCGTGAAAGGCGAACCCATGACGCTCAAGCAGCTGACCCTCGCGCTCCCCCTGCTCGGCACGCTCGCCCTCGGCCTCCCGGCCCGGGCGGCGGCCCCGTCCAACACCGACCTCCCCCGCAGCATCGGCGAGCTCATGAAGATGAAGCCGATGGAGGTGATGCACCTCATGGACCCCGACAAGAAGGGGATGGTCACGAAGGAGCAGTACCTGAAGTTCTTCGAGGACCTCTGGAACCGGATGGATCAGGGGCAGAAGGGCATGGTCATGAAGGACGCGTGGATGAGCGGCTACTCGGCCCGCAACAAGTAGCCGTTCGCTGCCTCGCGCCGAAGGACCGGTCGCGCCGCGGTCTCTCGCCGACTCACGCGGTCTGGCGCGCCGAGAGCGCCAGCGCCTCGGCCGCCGTCCGGCAGGCCCGCGGCCCGTCGTAGTACTTCGCCACCTTCACCGCGGGGTAGGCGCGGCACCGATCCAGGAGCGCCTCCGCGACCGCGTCCGGCAGCGCGCCCGAGAGCGCGTAGAGCCCGCCCTCGTCCTCCTCCATGGCGTCGTGCGGCTCGAGGATGGAGAGGAGCTCGGTGACGAGCTCGCGCGTCGGCGTGGGGACGAGCAGGGAGGCGATCGCCCCGTGCTCCACCCGTAGCCGGCGCGCCATGGGCGGGGGCCCGCCGAGCCGCTCGCGCAGCGCCGGGAGCAGCACCTTCTCCTCGAGCGCGATGTGGCGGAGGAGCCCGGCCCGGAACGGCGCGAACGCCGCGAGGTCCACCGGCCCCGCGCCCGCGACCGAGCGGTCGAGCAGCCGCTCGAGCCGCCGGTGGTCCGCTACGAGGAAACGCGCGATCCGCTCCGCCACGGCGACGCCCTCCGTCAAGGGTAGGTTAACGGAGGGGTCGCCGCGGCGCAGCCCGCCGCCGCTAGGGAGCGACGACCTCGAACGGCCGCATCATCGAGTGCTCCTCGTGCGCCAGGATGTGGCAGTGCCACATGTAGACGCCCTTGCGATCGAAGCGGGCGCGGATGCGCACGTAGCCGCCCGGCGGGACGCGGACCGTGTCCTTGAGCCCGGCCTCGGTCGGCGCCACGGCGTAGGCGGCGTCGAACCCCGGATCAGCGGGGTGCTTCCCCTCGGGATCGGTGTCCTTCTGGAAGCCGTTCGGCGCCATCACGCCCATGTCGCCGCCCGCCGCCGGCCGGTAGGCCAGCGGGTCGAAGGCGCCCTTCTCGACGACCTCGTAGGCCACGAGGTGCAGGTGGATCGGGTGCATGTCCACCGTGGTGTTCACGATGTACCAGTCCTCCACCGTGCCGAGCCGCGGCAGCTCGGTGATGGGGTCCATGAAGCGCAGCCCGTTCAGCCGCAGCTCGTGGCGGGGGATCGCCGAGGGCGCCTGCGTCGGATCGTAGAGGTCGTAGACGTCGGAGAGCTCCTGCAGGTCCACGATGCGCGTGCCGTCGGGCTCGGGCAGCGGCGCGTGCGCGCGCGGCGCCGCGGGCACGGCGCTCGTGTCGGCGCCGGCGAGCGGCTTCGTCACCCGGAACTGCATCACCTTGCCCACGGTGTTGGCGTTGAAGTTCGCGGGATCGCCCATCGGGTACGGCGCCGCGGCGTCGTTGCGCAGGACGATGGTCTTCCCGGCGAAGCCGGAGAAGTCGATGATCACGTCCGCCCGCTCGCCGTTCGCGAGCAGGAGCCCGCGATCGTCCGGACCGTCGCCGAGCGGCACCGCCGCCGGCAGGAGCCCGGACTCGGCGCCGATCTGGACCAGCTGCAGCCCCGGCTGCGGCCCCTGTCCCGCCACCTCCAGCCAGAGGTTGAAGAAGCGCGAGTCGGCGCCGTTCAGCAGGCGGAAGCGGTACTTCCGCGGCTCCACCTCGAGGTACGGCCAGACGACCCCGTTCACCACCACCGTGTTCCCGTAGGTCTCCGGACCCGACGAGTACATCGGGTTCCCCTTGGGATCGAGGAGCGGCCCGTGCGTGTAGGTGCTGTAGAGCGGATAGCTCGCGTAGGAGAGCGAGCCGTCGTCGTTGAACGACTTGTCCTGCAGCACGAGCGGCACCTCGTAGGCGCCGGAGGGGAGCCCGAGGGCCGCCTCGGCGTCGTCGCGGAGCAGGTAGTAGGAGGCGAGCCCGGCGTAGACGTTGAGCCGCGTGACCCCCATCGCGTGGTCGTGGAACCAGAGGGTCGCCGCCTCCTGGCTGTTGTCGTAGGTGTACTGCACGCGATCGCCGGCCGGCCCGCCCATGCCGTTCGCCGCCGCCTTGGGGTCGTTCGAGAACCAGAAGAGCGGGTTGCCGTCGAACTCGGCGGCGACGTGCCCGCCGTGGAGGTGTGGAACGAGGCGGATCTCCGGCACGTCCCAGCCGGCGCCGTCGATGGTGTGGTCCACCGGGAAGAGGTGGTGCGCGAGCGGCGCGCCCGCCGCGTCCACGAGGCCGTTCACGTAGGTCACCACCACCGGCCGCCCCGAGCGCGCCTCGATGGTCGGCCCGAGGTAGCTCGTGTCGTAGCCCCAGGAGGTGGTCTTCACCGGCTTGCCGGTGACCGGATCGAGGAAGGCGCTGCCGTCGAAGCGCCGCAGCCCGAAGTCGTGCACTCCCTGCACGGCGGTCACCACGTAGCGGTCGGAGCCCGGGGTGGTGGTCGTGTCGGGCTGGCGAACGGGGATGATCGGGAGCGGCACCAGGAACTGGCCGATGGCCTCCGGGTCGAGCGGGCGCTGGTCGAGCCGGGGGGTGCCGCCGTCGCCGGCGACCGTCCCGCCCTGGGTGGTGGTGGCCGGGGCCGAGCTGCCGCCGCAGCCCCAGAGCCCGACGGCGGCGGCCGCCAGGAGGAGAGGGAGCGCGCGAGTCGAAAGGGTCATGTGGGTGATTCCCTCCTCGTCGAAGCAGGGTTGCATCGAACGGGGTAGTCCTTTCACCCACCATGAACGGTAAGCGAACGCTTCGGCCAGGATTCGTCGGGGCTCCAATGACCATGGTACACGCGCGGATCCCGCCGTTCGAAAGCCCGTCGCCGCGCCGGCCCATCGACGACTTGAGACCGCCCGCCGCGGCCGGTACAAACGGGCCCCTCCCCCGCCGTGAGGTCGCGCATGTTCCAGGGCCTGCTCCTCGAGAAGGATCCCCAGTTCCACGCCGCGGTGCGCGAGCTCCCCGACGACCTCCTGGGCGAGGGCGACGTCACCGTCGCCGTCGAGTACTCCACGCTCAACTACAAGGACGCCCTCGCCATCCGCGACCGCGCCCCCATCGTGCGGAGCTGGCCCCTCGTGGCGGGCATCGACGGCGCCGGGACCGTGCTCGAGAGCGCGAGCCCGGCGTGGAGGCCCGGCGACCGGGTGCTCGTGAACGGCTTCGGGGTCGGCGAGAGCCACCCCGGCTGCCTCGCCACCCGGGCGCGGCTCCGCGGCGAGTGGCTGGTGCGGATCCCCGACGCCTTCACCTCGCGCCAGGTGATGGCCATCGGCACCGCCGGCTACACCGCCATGCTCTGCGTGCTGGCCCTGGAGCGGCACGGGCTGCGGCCCGGAGACGGCGAGGTGCTCGTCACCGGCGCCACCGGCGGGGTGGGATCGGTCGCGGTGGCGGTGCTCTCGCGGCTCGGGTACGCCGTGACCGGCTCGACCGGGAAGGCGGACGAGGCCGCCTACCTCGAGCGGCTCGGCGCGAAGCACGTCCTCGATCGTGCCGAGCTGTCGAAGCCGGGCAAGCCGCTGCAGAAGGAGCGCTGGGCGGCGGTGGTGGACTCGGTCGGCAGCCACACGCTCGTGAACGCCCTCGCCCAGACGCGGCGCGGCGGCGCGGTGGCCGCCTGCGGGCTGGCGCAGGGGGCCGACCTGCCCGGCACCGTCCACCCGTTCATCCTGCGGGCCGTGGCGCTGCTGGGGGTCGAGAGCGTCACGGCGCCGCTCTCGCTCCGGCAGGAGGCGTGGGGCCGGCTCGCGCGCGACCTCGACCCCTCGCTCCTCGAGACCATGGTGCAGGAGCTGCCGCTCTCCGGGGCGGTGGACGTCGCCGAGCGGCTCCTCGCCGGGAGGATCCGCGGCCGGCTGGTGGTGAAGACCGCCTGACGGCGCGCCGGAGGCCCGGGCTCAGTTCGCCCGGGCGAGCTGCTCGATCTGCTCGCGGTGCGGCTCCCCGAGCACCGCGCGCGCGAAGGCCACGCCGGCGCGCTTCGCCTCCTCGCCGTCGGTGAAGGCGGCGGCCCGCATCACCGCGCGCCCGTTCGAGAGCCGCACGCAGAGCGTGTACCGGCCGGCGGCGTACTGGCGGACCTCGAGCAGCGGTGGGTCGCCCGGAGCGCCGAACGCCGCCGTCCACGTCTGATCCACCCTCACCCACTCGGCCACGTTCACCTCGGGTCAACGTCCCGCGAGGTGCGATGATACCTTTCCGGGGCGATTGCGCAATTTCGGCGGCGGCAGCGCGCCGACGCGCACCAGGGTGGCGCGGAGCTGCTCGGCGCCGAACGGCTTCGCGAGGACCTCGTCCACCCGCGGCAGCGGCGCCCGCCGCGTCAGCCCGGTCATGATGACGATGGGGATGCGGGTGAGGCGCGAGACCCGCCGCAGCCTGGCCACGAAGTCCCGGCCTCCCATGCGCGGCATGAGGACGTCGAGCAGGATCGCGGCCGGGCGAGGTCCCTTCGAGAGGAGCCCCAGGGCCTCCGCCCCGTCGGAGGCGAGCACCGGCTCGAGGCCGTACCCCTCCAGGTGATCCGCGACCGCGGCCCGGAGGATCGGATCATCGTCCACCACCAGCACACGCTTGATGATCCGGGCGGCCATTCTCGGAGACAGGTTAGGCCGGCCTCCCGCGGCCGAGGACCCCCCCTCGGCAGGTGCGGTCCGCCTGCCCTGCCCGCCTGCCCCTTCCAGGACCGCTCCCACGAGGGCCTCATCGGGAACGTCTTGGTTTTTCCGGGGGTCGTCGCAATGTTCTCGGTCGAGGAACGTCATGCACGCGGAAGCACCCATGTCGGACGTCACCAACCCCATCCCGCCCTCCGCGGTCGAGCCTCCCCAGGTCCGGGCCGACCCGCGCATCACCATCCTCCTCGTCGAGGACAACGACGACATCCGCGGGGCGCTGGCCGAGTGGCTGGAGCTCGAGGGCTACCACGTCGTCACGGCGTCCGACGGCGAGGAGGGGCTCGAGCGGCTGGAGGAGGGCATCGAGCCGCGCGCCATCGTCCTCGACCTGATGATGCCGCGGATGGACGGCTGGACCTTCCTGCAGCGGCTGCGGTCCGACCCCCGCCACGCCGATCTGGGCGTGATCGTGACGAGCGCCATGGCCTCGCCGGAGCCGCCCGAGGCCAACACCACGCTCGCGAAGCCGTTCGAGCTCGGCGACCTGCGCCACGCCCTCACCCGGATCGTCTCGAACTGACCGGCTACAGCCCGAGGGTGCCGCTCTCCTCCTCGTAGGAGAAGAGGTCGCCGAAGCGCGCCCAGTCCACGAAGACGTCGAACAGGGCGTCGTAGTTCTCGCTCGGCATGTGCAGCGCCAGGAGCTCGAGCACGAACTCGCGCTCGAGCCGGTGCGACGGCTTGCGCTCGAGCGCCTCGTGCACCTGCCGGAAGAGCGCCAGGGCGAGGATCCGCTCCCGCCAGATGGCCTTGCGCGCCTCGGGGCTCGCGGTGACGAAGCGCCGGCCCCCCGCGGCGAGGGAGACCATCCGCTTCGGCGTGTCCACGAAGTCGAGCAGCTCGGCCGCGTTGACGACGGCGATGGTCCGCCCGTACTCGCGCCCGGTGTCGTTCGCGATGCGGAACACCTCCTCGCGGCCGCCGCGGGCGTCGAGGTACTCGAGCAGGCCCACCACCTCGCCCGGGTGGACGCTCGGGATGTGCTCGAAGGCGGGGCCGGCGGCGGTCTCCGGCAGGTCGGGCATCTCGGCGCCGGTGATGGCGTCGTGCAGCCGGTCCACGAGCCGCAGGAGCTCCGGCGAGCGGTAGTCGCGCGGGCGCGGCAGCCGGTTCTCGACGATCTGCCGCACCCGCCCCGGGTTGGCGCCGAGCAGCACGATCCGGTCGGCCATGTAGACCACCTCCTTGATGTCGTGGCTGACCATCAGGATGGCCGACGGGTGGCGCCCCTTGGCGGCGAAGATGTCGAGCACCTCGGCCCGGAGGCTCTCGGCGGTGAGCGCGTCCACCTGGCTGAACGGCTCGTCCATGAAGAGCAGCTCGGGCTCGAGCGAGAAGGCGCGGGCCATGCCGACGCGCTGCTTCATGCCGCCGGAGAGCTCCCGCGGGTAGGCCTCCTCGAAGCCGGCGAGCCCCACGGTCCGGATCGCCTTCTCGGCGCGGGCCACGAGCTCGTCGCGCGGCAGCCCCTTCGCCTCGAGCACCGCCTCGACGTTCTCGCTCACCGTCATCCAGGGGTAGAGGGCGAAGCTCTGGAAGACGAAGCCGACCCCGGGGTTGAGGCCCGCGAGCGGCCGGCCGTGGTCGAGCACCAGGCCGCGGGTGGGCCGGGTGAGGCCGGCCAGGATCCGCAGGATGGTGGACTTGCCGCAGCCCGACGGGCCGAGCAGCGCCACCACCTCGCCGGCCCCGACCGAGAGGCTCACGTCGTCGAGCACGCGGAGCGGCGGCCCCTGCGGCTGCGGGAACTCCTGGGTCACGTGCTCCAGCGCGCAGAGCGCGGCGGGGTCGGCGGCCTGGGCGGCGGTCTCGGGGGCCATGCGGTCCTCGCTCTCAGCGCGTCAGCGCGAAGCGATCCTCGGAGAGCCGGTGCAGCCGGCGCCAGACGAGGCGGTTGAAGGCGACCACCACGAGCGACATCACGAGGAGGCTCGCGGCGAGGGCCGGGAAGCGCGCCTCGGCGGCGGCGAGGCTGACGCGGGCGCCGAGCCCCTCGGTGGCGAGGCTGCGGCCGCCGTGGGTCACGTACTCGGAGACGATGCTGGCGTTCCAGGCGCCCCCGGCGGCGGTGATCCAGCCGGTGACGAGGTACGGGAAGACGCCGGGGAGGTAGAGCTTGCGGAAGCGCTGCCAGCGCGAGAACCGGTAGAGGCGGGCCGCCTCGCGCAGGTCGGCCGGGATGGCGCTCGCCCCGGCCACCACGTTGAAGAGGATGTACCACTGCGTGCCGAGCAGCATGAGCACCACGCTGCCGAGGCCGAGCCCCACCCCGGCGGCGGTGAGGAGCGCGACCGCCGCGGGGAAGAGCATCGGGGCCGGGAAGGACGCCACCACCTGCACCACCGGCTGCAGCACGCGCGAGAGCCGGGGCGAGAGCCCGATGGCGAGCCCGGCCGGCACGGTCCAGAGCGTGCCCAGCGCCGTCGCCGCGAGCACGCGCAGGAGCGTGAGGAGCGCCGCGAGCGCGATCCCGCCCCACTCGGCGGCGGGGAGGCGGCGCAGGAGGAGCACCATCTCGAAGGCCCCGGCGAGCAGCACCGCGAGCAGGACCGCGAAGAGGCCGGCCGAGAGCGCGGCGGCGCCCCGCGTCCTCGGCCCGGCGGCGCCGCGCGGGGCGGCCGGCGGGGGGCGCCGGCGGGGCCGGGCGAGGGCCCGCAGCGGCGCGCGCAGCAGGTGGAGCAGGCGCGAGCGCTGGAGCAGCTCGAGGAACCACGAGCGCATCTCCTCCGCCTGGCCCGAGTCCTCGGCCCGGAACTTCTGCGACCAGACCACCACCGGGCGCCAGAGGAGCTGGTCGAGGAGCACGATCATCGCCGCCATCGCGCCGATGGCCCAGAGCATCGCCGTCCGGTCGCCAGCCGCCGCGGCGGCGCTCATGTACGAGCCGAGCCCGGGGAGCCGGAAGTCGCGGTCGCCGAGCTGGAAGGCCTCGCTCACCATGAGGAAGAACCAGCCGCCCGCCATGCTCATCATGCTGTTCCAGACGAGCCCGATGGTGGCGTAGGGCAGCTCCACCCGCCGGAGCCGCTGCCACCAGGAGAAGCGGTAGAGCGTGGCCGCCTCCGAGAGGTCGCGCGGGATGCTCCGGAGCGAGTAGTAGAAGCTGAACGTCATGTTCCAGGCCTGCCCCGTGAAGATCATCAGCACCGCCGCCAGCTCCAGGCCGACGTTGCGGTGCGGGAACAGGGCCACCAGCGCGAGCACGAGGCCGGGCATGAACCCCAGCACGGGGATGCTCTGCAGGATGTCGAGCAGCGGGATGAGCACCCGCTCGGCCATGCGGTCCCGGGCCGCCCAGTAGCCGTAGGCGAGCGTGAAGCCGAGCGAGACGGCGTAGGCGGCGAGCCCGCGCGAGAGCGACAGGAGCGTGTAGCGGGGCAGCGCGGCCGGGGACAGGTCGATGCGCGCCGCCGGCTCGAGCACGCCCGTCCACTCCTGGGCCAGGTGGACGAGCCCGTACACCGCGCCGCCCAGCGCGAGCAGGAGCAGGAGGTCCACCGCCCCGAGCCGCCGGGAGCGGTCGAGGAAGGCGATGGCCTGCCCCCAGAAGGTCGAGAAGCGTCGGGTCACGTGGCTCCGTGGTGCGCGGAGGGCGAGCGCTCGCCCGGCTCCATCCTGTGTTGCCGCGGCGGCGAGTCAAGCGGAACTTGCCTGCCGGAGGGAATGCGCGCGCGCCAGCCCATCGAGGACCACGCCCTCATCGGCGACTGCCGCTCGGCGGCGCTCCTCACCCGCGACGGGGAGGTGGACTGGCTCTGCTGGCCCCGCTTCGACAGCGCCCCGGTGCTCGGCTCCCTGCTCGACCCCTCCGCGGGCGGCTGGCGGCTCGCGCCGGTGGGGAGGACCCACACCTCCTGGCGCTACCTCCCGGGGACCAACGTGGTCGAGACGACGCACCGGGTGCCGGGCGCGGGCTCGCTGCGGGTGAGCGACTGCCTCACGGTGGCGAGCGAGGGCGAGAAGCGGCGCGAGCTCCTGCCCGAGCACGAGCTGCTCCGGATCGCGACCTGCGAGGCGGGCGAGGTGGAGGTGGAGACCTCCATCGACCTGCGGCCCGACCTCGGGCGGGCGCCGGGCCGGTGGCGCGACGCCGGCGCGCTCGGGCTCCGGTTCGAGTCGGGCAGCGGGCTCTTCGCGCTCCGCTCCGACCGCCCGCTCGCGCCCGGCGCGGGCGGCGCCCGGGGGCGCTTCCGGCTCCGGGCCGGCGAGACGGCGCGCTTCTCGCTCGTGTACGCCGGCGACGGGCCCGCCGTGCTCTCGCCCCTCGGCGCCGCGGCCGACGCGGCCCTCCTGCGCACGGAGCGGTTCTGGCGGGGCTGGTCGGCGCGCGCCCGCTACGCCGGGCCGTTCCGCGAGGCGGTGGTGCGCAGCGCGCTCGCGCTCAAGCTCCTCGCCTACGCCCCCTCCGGCGCGATCATCGCCGCGCCCACCACCTCGCTGCCGGAGCGTCCGGGCGGGGACCTCAACTGGGACTACCGCTACTGCTGGCTCCGGGACGCCTCCTTCACGGCGCGAGCCCTCTACGGCCTCGGGTACCAAGACGAGGCGGAGTCGTTCGTCTCCTGGCTCATCCACACCACCCGGCTCACCCGCCCGAGGCTGCGCATCCTCTACGACGTCTTCGGGCGCGACCCGCCGCCGGAGCGGGACCGCCCGGAGCTCGGCGGCTACGGCGGGGCGCGGCCGGTGCGGATCGGCAACGCGGCCCGCGATCAGCTCCAGCTCGACGTCTACGGGGAGGTGGTGGACGCGGCCTGCCAGTTCGTGAGCGCCGGCGGCGGGCTCGACCCCGACACCGCCCGCATGCTCATCGGGTTCGGCCGCTACGTCTGCGAGGCCTGGCGGCGGCCCGACGAGGGGATCTGGGAGCCGCGCGGCGGGCGCACCCAGAACACCTACTCGAAGGTGCTCTGCTGGGCGGCCCTCGACCGGCTCCTGCACATGGATCTGCGCGGGCACCTGCCCCGCGCGCCCCGGGACCAGTTCTGCGCCACGCGCGAGGCCATCCGCGCCCACGTCGAGGCCCGCGGCTGGAGCCCCGCGCTCTCGAGCTACACGGCGCGGCTCGGGGGCGGCGGGCTCGACGCGGCGCTGCTCCTGCTACCCTGGTACGGATACTGCCCCGCCGGCGCGCCGCGCATGCGCGCCACCTGGCGACGGATCTCGCGCGAGCTCTCGGCCGGGGGCGCCCTCCTCTACCGCTACCCGGAGTCCATCGACGCCGGCGAGGGCGCCTTCGGCATCTGCAGCTTCTGGGGCGCGGAGTACCTGGCCCTCGGCGGCGGCACGCTCGAGGAGGCCGAGCTCCGGCTGGAGCGGCTCCTCGGCCACGCCAGCGAGCTCGGGCTCTTCGCCGAGGAGGTGGACCCGGGCACGTTCGCCGGGCTCGGCAACTTCCCGCAGGCGTTCACGCACGTCGGGCTGGTGAACGCCGCCCTCTCGCTCGAGAACCGCCGCGAGCGCCGGCCCCAGCTCAGGCACCAGCGCGCCGTGCCGCACGCCCGGGCCCGGCCCGGCGGCGCGCCGGAGGCGCGGCTGTGAGCGCCGGCGGCTGGGCGGTCTGGGGCTTCGTGGCCACGGCCCTCTTCACCGGGCTCATGGCCGGCAGCCAGGGGCTCGGGCTCACGCGCATGAACGTGCCCTTCATGCTCGGCACCCTCTTCACGCCCGAGCGGTCGCGGGCCAAGGTGATCGGGGCGGCCGTCCACCTCGCGAACGGGTGGGCGCTGGCGCTCTTCTACGCGGCGGCGCTCCGGCTCTGGGGCGGCGCGACCTGGTGGCGCGGCGCGCTCCTCGGGCTCGGCCACGCCGCCTTCGTGCTGACCGTGGTGATGCCGCTCCTCCCCGGGGTGCACCCGCGCATGGCGAGCGAGCAGCACGGGCCGGAGGCGGGGCGCCTGCTCGAGCCGCCGGGCTTCCTCGCGCTGCACTACGGCTGGCAGACGCCGCTCTGGGTGGTCCTCGGGCACCTGGCCTACGGCCTCGTGCTCGGGCACTTCCTCCCCGGGCCGTGAACGGGTGCGACCCGGGGCTCCGGCCCGTTGCCCCGGCGGAACCTATCTTGGTCGTGAGGAGGGCGGGGGTGGCGCGGGAGAGCGGGCACCGGACGCGCCGGCGAGGCTGGCTGATCGCCCTGGGGGTGCTCGTGCTCCTCCTCGTCGCGGGGCGCGTCGCGCTCAACCCGCTCGCGGCGGCGCGGGTGCGCCACCAGCTCTCGCAGCTCCGGGGGATGACGGTCACCTTCTCGGACCTGTCGCTCTCGGTCTTCCGGCTCCACGCCGACATCCGCGATCTCAAGATCGTGAAGCGCTCCGCAGGCGGCGCGGCGAAGCCCATCCTCTACGTCCGCGACCTCTCGGCCGGGCTCTACTGGCGGCAGCTCTTCCACGGCCACGTGGTCGGCTGGGCCACCTTCGAGCGGCCCAAGGTGAACCTCATCGCCGCGAAGTCGAAGTCGCAGCAGCAGACCGAGTTCCCGGACATCGCCGCCCAGCTCCAGAAGCTGAGCGCGTTCCGGCTCGACCGGCTCGAGGTGAAGGACGGTGAGCTCACCTTCACCGACGCCACCGAGGCGGAGCGGGCCGAGCTCTGGCTCCACGGGGTCGCGCTCACGGTGGAGAACGTGGCGACCCGCCCCGCGCTGCAGCGCGGCTCCCCCACGGTGCTCGCCATGTCCGGCACCCTCCAGCGGACCGGCCAGCTCTCGGTCTACGCCAGCGCCGACCCGCTCGCGAAGGGGCTCACCTTCGCCGGGCAGGCGCGGCTGACCGGCCTCGATCTCCGCGAGCTCGCCTCCTTCCTCGCTGCCAAGAGCGGGCTCGAGCCGGCCAAGGGGACCCTGGACCTCTCGGTCCGGTTCGCGGCCGAGAGCGGCAAGATCACGGGTGGGCTCCGGCCGGTCCTCAAGGACCCGTCGGTGAAAGCGAAGCCCGACGCCGGGCTCTTCAAGCGGCTCGAGGCGGCGGTGGCCGACGTCGCGCTCGACCTCTTTTCCGACCGGGTGCCGGGCCGGCACGCCGTCGCCACCACCATCCCGATCCGCGGGGACGTGAGCGACCCCAAGGCACAGGTCTGGCCGACCATCTTCGGCGTGCTCCGGAACGCCTTCGTCACCGGCGTCATGAACTCGGTGGCGGGGCTCCCGCCCCGCGCGGACAAGGGGTGAAGCATGACGCGCCGCTCCCTCGCGCTGGCCGTCGCCCTCGCCTGCGCCCACTCCCGGCACGTGGGGCAGTCCCAGGAAGGGAGCTCGGCCGAGAGCGCGCCGGCCGACAGCGCCCGGGCCCACGCCCGTCGCGCGCCCAAGCTCCCGCCGCGCCAGGGCCGCCCGCCCATCGCCGCCTCGCCCGACGCCATGCTCGCGCCGGGCGGTGCCACGAAGATCCAGGACGCGCTCGCGTCGCGCGGCCTCTTCCACGGCCAGAAGAGCGGGAAGATCGACACGGAGACCAGCGGGGCGCTGAAGCGCTTCCAGGCGCGGGAGGGGCTCGCCGCGACCGGCGCGCCGGATCACGAGACGCTGCAGCGGCTCGGCCTCGACCCGAAGCAGGTCTTCCAGACCAACCCCGGCGGGGACGAGGTCCGGAAGGGCGAGCTGGAGAGAAAAGGCGAAAAATAGAGTGGATTGGCCCGTGAACGTGGGGTCTCCCGTTGGGTCTCCAGTGGCCGGGCGGGTTGCCACGCGCGACGGGAATGCACAGGTTCGCTCCTCGGGGGAACCGCCGGTCGGCTCCCAGACAAGGACTCGGACGTGCAAGCCGTCGAGACATCGCCCTTCCGGGCGAAAGAGCGCGTGCATCCGGTGCGCTGCCCGCTCTGCGGCGAGGACTTCAACCTCCTGGCCGCCCCCTGGTGCGGCTGCAGTCACGGCCACCCCTCGAAGATCTGCCCGCACTGCGGGGACTGCCTCTGCAGCCTCCCCGACTACGGCCGGCCCGCGCTCTGGATGGATCCACCCGCCGCGCTCCGCTCCTCGGGGTTCGAGAAGCTGTTCGTGTACTACCTGTAGCTCGAGGTCCCTCCGTCATGGCTTGCGACATCGTCCGGGAGCGCGAAGGCGACCGGGTGACTCTCCGTGTCTCCGGTGAATTCGATCGCGGCAGCGCCTGGTCGCTCCGCGAGCTCCTGCAGGAGGAGAAGGCGCCGATCTTCGCGCTCGATTTCAGCCTCGTCCGCGAGTTCTCGGACATCGCGGTGGCCGTGCTGGCGCGCGCCCTCACCGAGCTCACGCGGCCCTGCGTCCTTCGCGGCCTGCGGCAGCACCAGCTGCGCATCTTCCGCTACTGCGGCGTGAAGGTGGACGAGGAGACCTCCATCACCGGCGAGGCCGCCCGCTCGACCGAGGCCGCGCACCACCACCGCTGAACGCTCAGCCCCCCGGCTTCCCGGCCTGGGGCGCGCCCGCGGGCGGCTGTCCGGCGCCCGCCGCGGCGGGTCCCGAGCGCTGCTGCAGCCGCGCCTTGATGCGCGCCTGCTGCTCGGGATCGCGCTCGCTGCCGCCGAGGTGGTGCTCCGCGATGTAGGCGTTCACCCGCGCGATCCGGTCGGGCGTGGCCGGGTGATCGGAGAGGAAGGCGAGCGCCTTCGGCTGGTTCCCCTCCATCGACTTGAGCTTCTCGAAGAAGTGCACGATCCCGTGCGGATCGAACCCGGCCGCGCTGGCGTAGCGCGCGCCGTACTCGTCGGCCTCCGACTCGTCGCCCCGGCTGTTCGCGAGCATGAGCCCCTTCCCGCCGGCCCCGGCCACGAGCTGGCTCGCGAGCGACGGGTTCTTGCCGAGGGCGAGCGCCGCCACCGCCTGGAGGCCGTAGGCGTCCACCATCTGCCGCGCCGAGTGGCGGGCCACCACGTGCCCGGCCTCGTGCGAGAGCACGCCGGCCACCTGCGACGCGTCGTCGGCCGCGAGCAGGAGGCCGGAGTAGACGTACAGGTAGCCCCCCGGCGTCGCGAAGGCGTTCACGGTCCTGGGGTCGTCGATCACCTGCACCGTCCAGTCCACGCCGGGCCGGTCCTTCTTCGCGAACGGCAGGATCCGGTCGGTGATCGACTTCACGTAGGAGACGACCTCGGGGTCCTGCAGGTAGCGGACCTTCTCCTGCGTCTCGAGCTGCTGCTTCACGTGCAGCCCGAGCTGCTTCTCCTGCTCGTCCGAGACGAGCGCCTTCGCCGCGGAGGTCTCGAGACCTGCCCGCTGCTGCGCGGAGCACGCCACGAGAGCCGCCGCGGCGAAGGCCAGCCGGCGCGACGCCCCCCTCATCGCGCCGGTCAGACCGTGGCCGCGCCGCGGCGGAGCACCGCGAAGATGAGGCTGATGACCGCGAGCACGAGCAGCAGGTGGATCCACCAACCCATCGTGGCGCCGCTCACCATGCCGAGCGCCCACAACACGAACAGGATGATCGTGACGGTCCAGAGCATGCAGGACTCCTTTCACGAGAAACGCTAGCCATCCGAGCGAAGCGGGGCGACCTGGAGCCCCCGGCCGGCGGCCCGGAGA
Organism: Anaeromyxobacter paludicola; assembly: GCF_023169965.1. Taxonomy (NCBI): domain Bacteria; kingdom Pseudomonadati; phylum Myxococcota; class Myxococcia; order Myxococcales; family Anaeromyxobacteraceae; genus Anaeromyxobacter; species Anaeromyxobacter paludicola. The sequence continues at coordinate 1,661,326 of NZ_AP025592.1, forward strand.
GCGGGCGGGCGTTCGGGCCCGGCGTTTGCGGCGCCACGCCCGAGGAAGGAACTTGCCGCGGAGGAGGTCGAGGCATGCCCAGGGCCATCTGGAGCGGCGCGGTCAGCTTCGGGCTGGTGAACATCCCGGTGAAGCTCTACAGCGCCGTGTCGCACAAGGAGGTGCGCTTCCACATGCTGCACGACGCCGACGGCTCCCGGATCGAGCTGCACCGGGTCTGCGCGGCGGAGGGGAAGGAGGTCCCTTACGAGCACGTGGTGAAGGGCTACGAGGTGGCGCCGCACCGCTACGTGACCGTGACCCGCGAGGAGCTGGAGGCGGCCGACCCCCGCGGCAGCCGGACCATCGACATCGAGGAGTTCGTCGGCCTCGGGGAGATCGACCCCATCTACTACGACGCCACCTACCACCTGGGTCCGGACAAGGGCGCGGCGCGCCCTTACGCGCTCCTCCTCGAGGCGATGAGGAGGAGCGGCAAGGTGGCCCTGGGGCGGTTCGTCATGCGCACCAAGGAGTCGCTGTGCGTGCTCCGCCCGATGGGGCAGGGGCTGGCGCTCTCCACCATGAACTACGCCGACGAGGTGGTGCCCCAGGAGGACCTCGGCCTGCCCGAGCACGACGCCCCCGCGCCGAGAGAGCTCGCCATGGCCGAGCAGCTCGTCGGCTCGCTCGCCGCGAGCTTCGACCCGGCGAAGTACAAGGACCGCTACCGCGAGAAGGTGCTCGCGCTGGTCGAGAAGAAGGCCGCCGGCGAGGAGATCGTGGCCGCGCCCTCGGAGCAGCCGGCCAAGGTGGTCAACCTCGCCGACGCGCTCGCCGCGAGCCTCGCCGCCGCGCGGACCCGGAAGGCCGGGCCCTCGCCGGAGGAGGCGCCCCCGGCCGGCGAGCGGCGCCACCGGACGGCGGAGGCGGCGCACGTCGCGAAGCGCAAGCCGCGGAAGCGGGGCAACGGGTGACCGCGCGCGAGGGCGTGGAGGTCGAGCTCGACGGGCGGCGGCTGCGGCTGTCGAACCTCGACAAGGTCTTCTACCCGGCCTCCGGCTTCACCAAGGGCCAGATCATCGACTACTACACCCGCGTCGCGCCGGCCCTGCTGCCCCACCTCCGTGCGCGCCCCCTCACCCTGAAGCGCTACCCGGAGGGCGTGGACGGCCCGTTCTTCTACGAGAAGCGCTGCCCGCCGCACCGGCCGCGCTGGGTGCACACCGAGCCGGTCTGGAGCGAGGGGAACCAGGAGGACATCCACTTCTGCGTGGCCGACGACGTCGCCACGCTGGTCTGGGCCGCCAACATCGCCGACCTCGAGCTGCACACCTCGCTCTCGCTGGCGCGCTCCATCGAGCGCCCCACCATGATGGTCTTCGACCTCGACCCCGGCGCGCCGGCCGACGTGGTGCAGTGCTGCGAGGTGGGGCTCCTCTTGCGCGAGCTCTTCCGGGAGCTCGGGCTCGAGGCCTGGCCCAAGACGAGCGGCTCGAAGGGGCTCCAGGTCTACGTCCCGCTCAACCGGCCCGGCGCGACCTACGAGCGCACCAAGTCGTTCGCGCGCGCGGTGGCGGAGCTGCTCGAGCAGCGGCGCCCGGACCTCGTGGTCTCGTCGATGAAGAAGGCGCTCCGCGCCGGCAAGGTGCTCGTGGACTGGAGCCAGAACGACCGCTCCAAGACCACCGTCTGCGTCTACTCGCTGCGGGCCCGGGAGCGGCCCACGGTGAGCACGCCGGTCACCTGGGCGGAGGTCGAGGGCGCCTCCCGGGAGCGCCGGGGCGGCCTCCTGGTGTTCGAGGCCGGCGAGGTGCTCCGGCGGATCGAGGAGCGCGGCGACCTCTTCGCGCCGGTGCTCGAGCTGCAGCAGGACCTGCCCCCGCTCGGCGAGGAGGCGCCGGCCCCGCCGCGGCGCGCGCGGCGGCGGCTGCACTAGCCGCGACACCGTCCGCACTGCCGGCGGAACGACGCCGCGGCGCCGCCCGGTCTCCCCGGCGGCGCCGCGGCCCCCCCTCCCCAGCGACCGGCCCCGCGAGCACGTCGCGCCGGCCCGGCCCACAGAGGAAGCTGGAGTGCGTCCGCCCGTGCCGCAAGCGCCGCCGCCGATCCCTCTTCGAGAAGGGGACGGGCGAGCCGGCCCTCGCCACGTGCGCCGCGACGGCCGTGGCTAGCTTGTAGCGGCGGAGGGGGAAGGCCATGGCAGAGATTCCCAGCACCGCGCGGGCGAGGCCCGTGCCGCCCGGCGCCGCGGGGATGCCGCGGCAGCTCTCCACCCGCGACCTCGTCACCGAGCTCGCCCGCAAGGCCTCGCAGCTCGCGCGCAAGGAGGTCGAGCTCGCGAAGAGCGAGCTGCGCGCCGATCTCAAGACCGAGATCTCCATGGCGAGCGGCCTCGGCATCGCCGGCGTCTGCGCCCTGCTCACGGTGGCGATGCTCCTCGTCGCCCTGGTGCTCGGGCTGGCCGAGGCCGGCGTCTGGAGCGGCTGGCTCGGCGCCCTGATCGTGGCGGCGGTGGTGCTCGCCATCGGCACGGTGGCCGGGCTCGTCGGGTGGGCCAGGCGGGTGCGGACGCCGCTCGCGGCCACCCGGCGCACGCTCCAGGACGACCTGCGGTTCGCGAAGGAGAGGATCACATGAGCGAGAGCCCACGGCGCCACGCCCGCGAGCTCGAGGGGGAGATCGAGTCGCTCCGCGGGGAGCTCGGGGACCTCGTCTCCGAGCTCGACCGGCGCCGCCACGAGCTGCTCGACCTCCGGCTGCAGCTGCGGCGCCACCCGGTGGCGTTCGGGGTGGCCGGGGTGAGCGTGGTGCTGGTGCTCGGCGGCGCGGTGGCGGTGATGGTCAACGCCCGCGAGCGCCGGCGGCGCCCCACCGAGCGCGCCCGGCGGCTCGGCAAGGCGCTCTCGCGGATGATCGACGCGCCGCACAAGGTGGCCCGAGAGCCGTCGGTCGGGGAGAAGATCCTGGCCGCCGCCGGGACCGCCGCCGCCTCGATCCTGGTGAAGCGGCTCATGGACCGGGCCACGGCGCCGGTGGCCCGGGCGGCGCGCGAGGCCCGGGAGCCGCGCGCGATCCACTGAGTGTAAGCGCCTGGGTGGCGCGGCGGGCGCGGGTCACCCCTCGCGGACGCACTCCTCCGGCCGCTTGTCGTCGCGCAGCCCCTGGAACGAGGGGTGGCGCAGCCGGCCGTCGGCGGTCCACTCGGTGAACGACACCTCGGCCACGAGCCGCGGCCGCACCCAGCGGGCCCCGCGGAGCCGCGGCGCGTCCGCCGCCGGCGGGGTCTCCACGGCGTCGGGCTCGAGCCGCGCCCGGAGCTCGCGGCGGACGGCGTCGGTGTACCCGGTCCCCACCTTCCCCGCGTAGACGAAGCCCCTGCCCTGCCGGACCGCGACCAGGAGCGCCCCGATGGCCGGCTCGCCGGTGGTGATGGGCGTGTAGCCGATCACCGCGACCTCCTGGGAACCGGAGACCTTGAGCTTGAGCCAGTCGCGCGAGCGCCCGCCGCGGTACGGCGACCCGGCCCGCTTCGCGACGATCCCCTCGGCGCGCGCCTTGCGGGCGCGGGCCAGGGCCTCGGCCACGCTCCCCTCGACCGCCTCGGCGAGCAGGATGCCCGGGGGCGGGGCCGCGAGCAGGCTCGCGAGCAGCTCCTGGCGCTCCTCGAGCGGTCGGCCGCGGAGGTCCTCCCCCTCGTGCCACAGCAGGTCGAAGACGGCGTACCGGAGCTCGCCCGCGGCGCCCTGCAGGAGCTGGAAGCGCGAGACGCCCTTCGGGTCGAAGGCCACCACCTCCCCGTCGAGCACCGCCTCCCCGACCACGAGCCCCGCGAGCGCGCGCGCCACGCCCGGGAACCGCGCCGAGAGGTCGAGCCCGTTCCGGCTCTGGAGCGACACCTGCCCCCCGGAGACGCCGGCCAGGGCGCGGAAGCCGTCGTACTTCACCTCCAGGCTCCAGGCGCCCTGCGCCTCCTCGGGCCGGGCCAGGGTGGCGAGCATGGGGGGCCAGACGCGCAGGAGCAGGTCCATCGGGGCCGGGTGGCGGGCCTTGAGCGTGCGCGCCGCCACCGGCCCCCGGGTCACCCTCCGGCCGCTCGTCACCGACTCGGGCCGCGCGGCCACCACGTCGAAGCCGGCGTCGGCCGCCTCGTCCTTGGCCTTGAAGAGGAGCCACTGCTCCTTCCCGCCCGCGGGCCGGGTCCGGACGAGGTGCCAGCGCCCGCGCAGCTTCTCGCCGTGCAGCTCGAGCGCGAGGTGCCCCTTCTGCCGCTGCCTCGAGGCCTGCCCGGGCGGCACGGTCTCGTACCAGCCCCGGTCCCAGATGAGCGAGTCGCCCGCCCCGTACTCGCCGTCGGGGATGCGCCCCTCGAAGCCGCCGTAGGCGAGCGGGTGGTCCTCCGTCTGCACCGCGAGCCGCTTCTCCGAGGGGTCGTAGCTCGGCCCCTTCGGCACCGCCCAGCTCGCGAGGGCGCCGTCCATCTCGAGCCGCAGGTCGTAGTGCAGCCGCCGGGCGTGGTGCTTGTGCACCATGAAGCCGGGCGGGCCCTCGCCGCGCGGGCTGGGCGCGTCGGGAGCCGGTTCGGGGGTGACCCCGAAGTCGCGCTTCTGGCGGTAGGTGTCGAGGCGGCGCGCCATCCTGGAGAAAGGATGCGCAGCGCCGCCGGCGGGCGCGGGCTCGGGCGGCTAGGGCGTCCCGGGGAGGGCCAGGGCCGGCAGCCGGATCTGCAGGGGCTCCAGCTCCTTCTCGCCGGAGACGCGGATGACGCGGTGCGCGGCCGGGGTCTCGAGCAGCTTGCGGACCAGGGCCTGGTTCATCGCGTGGCCGCTCTTGCGGGCCGAGAGCGCGCCGATGAGCGGCATGCCGGCCAGCGTGAGGTCGCCGAGGGCGTCGAGCACCTTGTGCCGGGCGAACTCGTCGGGGAAGCGGAGCCCGCCGGGGTTGAGGATCGAGAACTCGTCCACGACGATGGCGTTCTCGAGGCTGCCGCCGCGCGCGAGCCCGCGGGCGCGCATCGCCTCCACGTCCTTGAGGAGGCAGAAGGTGCGGGCCGGCGCGACCTCCCGGGCGAAGCTGCGGTCGGAGAAGGTGAAGCCGAAGACCTGCTCGGTGATGAGCGGGTGGCTGAAGTCGGCGACGAAGCGGAGCGAGAGCTCGCGCGCCGGCTCGAGCCGGACCGAGCGATCGCCGTCCTTCACCTCGACCGCCTGGGAGACCACGAGGAAGCGCTTCCCCACCGGCTGGAGCGCGATCCCGGCCTCCTGCACCAGGTAGACGAACGGTGCGGCGGACCCGTCGAGGATGGGGACCTCGGGGCCGTCCACCTCGACGCGGCAGTTGTCCACGCCGAGCCCGGTGAGCGCCGCGAGGACGTGCTCGACGGTCGCGACGCGCGCGTCACCGGCGCCGAGCGTGGTGCTGAGGGTGGTGTCCACCACCGCGTCGGCGCGAGCGGGGATCTCCACGCCGAGATCGGCGCGGACGAAGCGGATGCCGGTGTCGGGCGGCGCGGGCGCGAGCACGAGCCTGGCCGGCGCGCCGGAGTGGAGGCCCACGCCGGTACAGCTCACCCGCCTCGAGATCGTGCGCTGTTTCCAGTAGCTCATCGAAGAGTTCCCGCTCACCTAACCCCGCTCGCCCGCTCGTGTTGCTCTCCGGCGGTCGTTCCTTGGGACGACGGCCACCGCGCGTCGGTTCCCAGCAATCGTCATGCCACTTCGAAAGCGAACTCCCGCCGGCCTGCTCGCATGCTCGACGCGGCTGCAAGTTGCCGCAATCAGGCGCCATTCGCAACACCTTCCCAGAGGTGGCCCCCTTGAGCGACGCTTCCCGGCACGGGTCGAGTCACACCCGGCTCGAAACCGCGACTTCCGTGTCAGGCGCGGAGGCATGAAACGCAAAAATGACGCAACGGGTTACACCAGAATGAACCGAGCGGGACGGCGTGCGGCTCTGATAGGGCTCTGATCCGGTGATCCCGCTCAAGGACGACATCGCGCTCGGGCGGACGCCCCCGCTCACCACCGCCCTCATCGCCGTCAACGTGCTCGCGTTCGGGTGGCAGGCGCTGGTGGCCGGGCTGTCGCTCTCGACGCAGACGGGCGGCGCGATCCCCTACGAGATCCTCACGTTCGTGGACGTGCCGCCGCAGGACCTGGTCCCGCCGCCGTTCACCATCCTCACGAGCATGTTCCTGCACGGGGGGCTCGGGCACATCGCCGGGAACATGCTCTTCCTCTGGGTGTTCGGCCGCGCGGTGGAGCTCGCGCTCGGGCCGGGCCGCTTCCTCGCCTTCTACCTCGCGAGCGGCGTGGCGGCGGCGCTCTCGCAGACGGTCGTCTCGGCCTTCGCGGGTGACGTGCTCACGCCCATGGTCGGGGCGAGCGGCGCCATCGCCGGCGTGCTCGCGGCCTACCTCGTGCTGTTCCCGCGGGCGCGCGTGCTCACGCTCGTGCCGATCTTCTTCTTCATCCGGCTCATGTACCTGCCGGCCTTCTTCTTCATCGGGGCCTGGTTCGTGCTGCAGCTGCTCTCGGCCGCCTGGGGCGGGGGCGGCAGCGGCATCGCCTTCATGGCCCACGTCGGCGGCTTCCTGTCGGGGCTCGCGCTGGTGCGGCTGCTCCGGCGGCGGCCCCGCTGGCATGCGCCGAGCGCCTGGTAGCAGAGCCTAGAGCAGGTCGCCCTGCCGGCCGCCCGGGCGCTTGCGGCCCAGGTGCTCGTACGCGGGCGGCAGCGCGATGCGACCGCGCGGCGTGCGCGCGAGGTAGCCCTCGCGCACCAGGAACGGCTCGTAGACGTCCTCGATGGTGTCGCGCTCCTCGCCGACCGAGGCGGCCACCGCCTCGATGCCGACCGGCCCGCCGCCGAAGGTGTCCACCACCGCCTCGAGGATGCGCCGGTCCATCGCGTCGAGCCCGCCGCGGTCCACCGCGAGCCGCGACAGGGTCAGGTCCACGATCTCGCGGGTGAGCTTCCCCTCCCCCTCCACCTGCGCGAAGTCGCGCGCCCGCTGCAGGAGCCGGATGGCGATGCGCGGCGTGCCGCGGGCGCGGCGGGCGAGCTCCTCGGCGCCGCCCTCGTCCACCGGCAGGTCGAGCTTGCGCGCGGCCCGCTCCGCGATCTCGCGCAGCTCCGGCGGCGCGTAGTACTCGAGCCGCTCCTGGATGGGGAACCGGTCGCGCAGCGGGCTCGCGAGCAGCCCGGTGCGGGTGGTCGCGCCGACCAGCGTGAAGCGCTCGAGCTTCATCTCCATGGTCTGGGCGCCGAGCCCGGCCCCGAGCACCACGTCGAAGCGGAAGTCCTCCATCGCCGGGTAGAGCGCCTCCTCGACGGAGGGCGAGAGCCGGTGGATCTCGTCGATGAAGAGGATGTCGCGCGGCTGGAGCGCGGTGAGGAGGCCGGCGAGGTCGCCCTTCTTCACCAGGGCCGGGCCGCTCGTCACGTGCAGCGCCACGCCGAGCTCGCGGGAGAGGATGTGGGCGAGCGAGGTCTTGCCGAGCCCCGGCGGGCCGGAGAGGAGCACGTGGTCGAGCGCCTCGCCGCGCTGCCGGGCCGCCCGGGCGTAGACGCGGAAGTTCGAGACCAGCTTCTCCTGGCCGACGTACTCCTCGAAGGTGGCGGGCCGGAGCGACTGCTCCAGCCGCTCCTCGGCGGGGCTCGACTCGGGGGAGAGCTCGCGGGCGGGGCGGACGGGCATGGGCGGCTACCTTACCCCCGGAGGAGCTTGAGCGCCTCGCGCAGGAGCTCGTCGAGGGGGCGCCCCTCGGCCCGATCCCGCAGGGCGTCGGCCGCCTGCTCGGCCTGCTGCGGCCGGTAGCCGAGGCCGAGCAGCGCCTGCGAAAGCTGCTCGATGGCGCCGCCGCCGGCCGCCTTCTCCGGCCTGCCCGGCGCCTCGGCGCGGGCGAGCGGCTGCAGCTTGTCCTTGAGCTCGACCACCAGCCGCTCCGCGGTCTTCTTGCCGACCCCGGGAACCTTGGTGAGCTTCGCCACCTCGCCGCGCGAGACCGCCAGGGCGAGGTCGCGGGGCGCGATGCCGGAGAGGATCTTGAGGGCGGCGCGCGGCCCCACCCCCTTCACCTCCACCAGCGCGTGGAACACCCGCTCCTCGTCCTCCCCGGCGAAGCCGATGAGGTGGATGGCGTCCTGGGAGACGTGGGTGAAGGTGCGGACCGTGGCCCGCTCGCCGCGCGGCGCGAGCGCCTGCAAGGCGAGGTCGGAGAGGAAGACGCGGTACCCGACGCCGTTCACGTCCACCACCGCGAAGCCGTCGCCCTTCTCGAGCACCGTGCCGGTGAGCTGGGCGATCACGCGGCGCTCCCGGGGCGGCGCACCGACGGGCGCAGGCGCGAGAGGGCGCGCGCCTCCGGGGCCGCGCCCGGCCGCCCGGCGCCGTCGGCGGCGAGCCGCACCAGCCCGGCGCGGCGGGCGAGGTGGCAGACCGCGATGGCGAGCGCGTCGGCCTCGTCGGAGAGGTCGGCCTCGACCCCGAGGATGGTCTGGGCCATGCGGACCATCTGCGCCTTCTCGGCCCGGCCGTTGCCGGCGAAGGCCCGCTTCACCTCGGAGGGCGCGTACTCGAAGACCGGCAGGCCGGCGCGCGCCGCCGCCGCGAGCGCCACGCCGCGCGCCTGCCCGAGCACCAGCGCCGACCGGGCGGAGAGCCCGAAGAAGGCCGACTCCACCGCGACCTCCACGGGCGCGGCGCGGGCGATGACGCCCTCCAGGCCGGAGAGGATCTCGCCCAGCCGCTCGCAGAGGGCGCGGCCGCCGCCCGGCGCCAGCACCCCCGACTCCACCACCCTGAGCCGCGAGCCCTCCCGCGCCACCACGCCGTAGCCGCAGCGGCGCGAGCCGGGATCGATTCCGAGCGCGATCACGGCGCGAGTGTGGCACGGGACTGAACCGGCGTCCAGATATGGTCGCCGGGCTCGCGGCGGTCCGGCCTCGCGCACCCAAACTCGCGGCAGCGCTCGGATGATCGTATTGCTGGCCCCTGGCAAGTAGTCGGGGAGCCGCCTCGTGCGACTGCGAGATCTCGATTTCAAGGCGAAGCTGGGCGTCGCGGTCGCCGCCGTCTTCGTCCCGTTCGTCGTCGTCCTGGCGCTCGTCACGCTCCGCTACATCGAGCGGGAGTTCAAGGCGAGCATCTCCCAGCAGCAGTTCGCGCTGGTGAAGTCCGTGGCCGCCTCCATCGACGACAAGCTCGGCATCACGCAGGATGAGATCGCGGCGAGCGCCGCCCAGCTGAAGGTGGAGGTGGACGACCTCCTCGACGCGGACAAGGTCCAGCGCTTCCTCGACTCCGAGCGCGCGGTCCTCGCGGTCTTCGACAACGGGCTCTTCGTCATGTCCCGGGAGGGGAAGCTCATCGCCGAGAGCCCCTTCCGCCCCGGGCGTCGCGGGCGGGACATCTCCTTCCGCGAGTTCTACCAGCGCACCATGCAGGTCCGAAGGCCCTACGTCTCGGCGCCCTACCTCTCGACGCACAACCCCAGCCAGCCCGCGGTGATGATCACCGCGCCGATCCTCGACGAGCGCGGGCGGGTGCTCGCGATCGTGGGCGGCAGCCTCGAGCTGCGCGGGCACAACATCCTCGCGAGCCTGCCGACGTCGCGCGTCGGCGGCGGCGGCTACTTCTACCTCTCCGACCTGAACCGGACGCTGATCCTGCACCCCGAGGAAGGTCGCGTCATGCAGCCGGCCGGCACGCCGGGCGTGAATCCCCTCTACGACGCGGCCATGGCCGGCTTCGAGGGGAGCGGCGAGACCGTGACCTCGCGGGGAGTCCGGGTCATCTCCTCGTTCAAGCGACTGGAGCGGAAGGACTGGGTGCTCTCGGCCAACTTCCCCACCGCCGAGGCCTATGCGCCGCTCGTCCAGGTGAAGCGCTATTTCCTCTTCGCCACGCTGATCGGGACCGCGATCGTCCTCGTGGCCGCCAGGATCCTCGCGGGGCGGTTGCTGCGGCCGCTCGCGGCCGTGACGAGTCACGTCGTGTCGCTGCCCGAGAAGAAGGGGCAGGAGCGGTTCATGCGGCTCGCGCGGACCGACGAGGTCGGGACGCTCGCCCACGCGTTCGACGGCATGGTCGCGACCCTCGACCGCCAGGAGGCGGAGCGCCGGGAGCTGCAGTCGCGCCTCATCCAGAGCGACCGGCTCTCGGCCCTGGGCCTGATGGCGGCCGGAGTCGCCCACGAGATCAACAACCCGCTCTCCTACATCGACGCGAACCTCTCCTGGGCGCTCGATCGACTCGGCGAGCCGGCGACGGTCCCCGGCGGCGAGCTGCGGGACGCGCTCGAGCAGGCGCTGGAGGGCGCCCGCCGCGTGCGCAACATCTCACAGGACCTGAAGCGGTTCGCGCGCCACGATCCGGCCCAACGCGCTCCGGTGGACCTCGCGACGGTGATCGCGTCGGCCATCCGCATGTCCAGGAAGGAGATCCGCTCCCGGGCCGAGCTGGTGACCCGCTTCGGCGAGGTCCCTCCGGTCCAGGGCAGCGAGGGGGCGCTGACGCAGGTGTTCCTGAACCTCCTCGTGAACGCGGCGCAGGCCATCCCCGAGGGGCACCCGGAAGAGAACCGGGTGGCGGTCTCCCTGTCGCTCGCCGCCGACGGCCACGTCCAGGTGGAGGTGGAGGACACCGGCTCCGGCATCCCGCCGGAGGCGCGCGCTCGCGTCTTCGAGCCCTTCTTCACGACCAAGCCGTTCGGCGTCGGGACCGGCCTGGGGCTCTCGGTCTGCCACGGCATCGTGACCTCGCTCGGCGGGGAGATCTCGTTCGAGGACGCGAAGGGCCGCGGGACGATCTTCCGGGTGCGGCTGCCGGTCTGGTCGGAGGGAGAGCGGGAGGGGGCGGCCGACGCAGGGCTCTCCACGGGTGCCTGCTAGGAGCCTGCCACTGGCTGTGTTCCTGCCGGATGGCGGCTGCCTCGAGGGCGAAGGCGTTTCGCGCTACGGAATGGCCGGCGGAAACACCGTCGGATGCTGGGGCAGCACGGTGCGGCGCAAGCGAGGCAGCGCGAGGTGGAACACCGCGCTCGCGGCCGCGAGCATGAGCCCGCCCACGAGCAGCGTGCGCGGCGCCCCGAACCGGCCCGCCGCGAGGCCGCCCAGGAGCGAGCCGAAGGGCGTGAGCCCCACGAAGATGGTCGAGAAGAGCCCCATCACCCGCCCCCGCATCTCGGCCGGCGCCAGCCCCTGGAGCAGGGTGAGCGACCCCGTGCTCTGGCTGATGAACCCGAACCCCGCCACCACCAGCGCCGCCAGGGAGAGCGCCGGCGTCCGCGACTGCGAGAAGGCCACGAGCCCGAGCCCGAGCAGCGTGGCGCCGAACCCCACCCGCCGCCCCAGCCCCCGCAGCCCGGTGCGGAGCATGAGGAGCACCGCCGCCACCAGCGCGCCCACGCCGGTCGCCGCCTGGAGCGAGCCGAGCATCCTCGGGCCCCCGTGGAGCACGTCGCCCGCGAAGAGCGGCAGGAGCGTGAGGAACGGCATCGCGAAGAAGCTCTGGAAGGCGAGGAGCGCCAGCAGCGCCCGCACGAGCGGGGTCTTGCCCGCGTAGGCCAGCCCCTCGAGCAGGTGCGCGCCGCGGTGCGCCGCCGGCCGCGGCTCCTCCTTCGGCAGCTCCATCACCAGGAGCGCCCAGATGGTGCCGAGGAAGGAGAGCGCGTTGAGGGCGAAGCACCAGCCCTCGCCGATGGCCGCCACCACGTAGCCGGCGATGGCCGGCCCCACCACCCGCGCCGCGTTGACGATGCTCGAGTTGAGCGCCACGGCGTTCGACATCGACTCGCCGGCGATCTCGCCGAGCAGCGCCTGCCGGGCCGGGATCTCGAACGCGTAGCTCATGCCGAGCATGAGCGCGAGCGGCATGAGGTGCCAGGGGCGCACCACGCCGGTGAGGGTGAGCACCGCCATGATCGCCGCCTGCAGGGTGGCGTTGATCTGCGTCGCGAGCACCACCTTGCGGCGCGGGTGCCGGTCCGCCACCGAGCCCGCGTAGACGCCGAAGACGAAGACCGGGAGCTGGGCCAGGAAGCCGATCACCCCGAGCAGCTCCGAGGAGTGGGTGAGCCGGTAGACCAGCCACCCCTGCCCCACGCTCTGCATCCAGGTGCCGGTGAGCGACACGCACTGCCCCGCGAAGAAGAGCCGCAGGTTGCGGTGGGAGAGCGATCGGAGGGAGTGGGGCCACCGCATGGACGCCCTTTAGTCTATCCTGCCGCCCCCTGTGAACCGGTCCGAACTCACGAAGGAGCTCCGCGCCCTCTGGCGCCTGTCCGTCCCGCTCGCCATCGCCAGCGCGGGCCAGTCCCTCATGGCGGTGGTCGGCTCCGCCGTGGCCGGCCGCGCCGGCGCGGCGCCCCTCGGCGGGGTGGGGCTCGGGAACACCGTCTTCATGGTCGGGTCGGTGTTCGGGATGGGGCTCATCATGGGGCTCGACGCCCTGGTGGCGCAGGCCATCGGCGCCGGGGATCGGGCCCGGGCGCGGCGCCTCGCCTGGAAGGGCACCGCCTTCGCCGGGGCCGCCGGCCTCGCCATCGCGGCGGTGCTCGCCGTGGCGCCGCTCGGCTTCGGGGCGGCCGGGGTGGACGCGGCCGTGGCGCCCGAGGCGGCGCGCTACCTCGCGTGGCGGGCGCTCTCGATGCCGTCCCTGCTCGCCTTCTTCGCGGTCCGCGCCTGGCTCCAGGCGCTCGGGCGCACCCGGCCGCTCGTGAGCGCCACCCTCGTCGCGAACCTCGCCAACCTCGCGCTGGCGGTGCCGCTCGCGCTCGGGGGCGCCGCGCTCCCGGCCTGGTGCGGCCCCTTGCGCGCCCTCCCCGCCTTCGGCGCCGCCGGCGCCGGCGCCGCGGCCACGGTCGCGACCGCGCTGCAGGCGGCGCTCGTGCTGGTGGCGCTCCGGAACGAGGGGAAGAGCGAGCCCGGCGGCGCGCCGCGCCGGGGCGAGCTGCGCGGCGCCCTGCGGGTCGGCCTGCCCATCGCCTTCCACTTCACGGTGGAGATGGGGCTCTTCACGCTGGTCGGCTTCCTCGCCGCGAGGCTCGGCGAGCTGCCCATGGCGGCGCACCAGGTGGCGCTGACGCTCGTGACGGTGAGCTTCACGCTCGTCGTCGGCGTCGGGACCGCCGGGTCGGTGCGGGTCGGGCACGCCATCGGCGCCGGCGACGCGCCCGCGGTGCGGCGGGCCGGGCTCGTGACCTTCGGCTCGGGCGCCGGCGTGATGGCCTGCTCCGCGCTCTGCCTGCTCCTCTTCCCCGGCCCGCTGGCGCGGCTCGTGTCGAGCGACCCGGCCGTCGTCGCCGCGGCCGGCCCGCTCCTCGGCGTGGCGGCGGTGTTCCAGGTCTTCGACGGGATCCAGGCGGTGGGCGCCGGGCTGCTCCGCGGCGCCGGCGACACCCGCTTCACCTTCCTCGCCAACGTCGCGGGGCACTACCTCGTGGGGCTGCCGGTGACGGTGGGGCTCGGGGTGCTCGCCGGGAGGGGCGTGGTCGGGCTCTGGTGGGGGCTCTGCGCCGGCCTGGTCACCGTCGCCGTCGTCACCGTGGCCCGCTTCCGCGCCCTCTCCGCCCGGCCCATCGCGCCGTTAGCTTGAGGACATGCGGCTCGAGCTCCCCCAGCCCTTCCGCGACCTCGAGCACACCGCCGACGTCGGCGTGGCGGTCGAGGGAGCGACCGCGGAGGAGGCGCTGGCGCGGCTCGTCCTCGCGCAGGCCGCGCTGCTCCTGGGCGGCGCGGGGGTGACCGCCGAGTGGGAGGAGCGGCTCGCCGTCGAGGCGGGCGGGCGCGTGGCGGTGGCGGTGAACCTGCTGCGCGAGCTGCTCTACCGCTTCGCGACCGAGCGGCTCGTCGCGCAGGCCTGCGAGGTGCTGCGAATGGACGAGGGCGCCGCGGAGGTGCAGGTGGCCTTCGGCCGTTACGATCCCGCGCGACACGCCGAGGGGGTCGACCTCAAGGCGGTCACCTGGCACGAGGCCCGCTTCGAGCCCGGCGGGGACGGCTGGCGCGCGCAGGTCGTGTTCGACATCTGACAGGCTGGGCGCGGGTGATTTCGGGCCACCCTGTGAGGCGTGCGACGCGCACCGGGAGTCACGCCACGGGAGGCACCATGAAGCTCCGCCGGATCGACGAGGACCTCTGGGAGCTCCCGGCCGAGGGGGGCATGAAGGTGCCGGGCCGGATCTACGCCGCCGGCCCGCCCGCGCCCGACGACCCGTCGCTGCAGCAGGTGGCCAACGTGGCCCACCTGCCCGGGATCCTCCGCTTCTCCCTCGCCATGCCCGACTACCACTGGGGCTACGGCTTCCCCATCGGCGGCGTGGCGGCGGTCGATCCGGAAATCGGGGCCATCTCCCCCGGCGGCGTGGGCTACGACATCAACTGCGGCGTGCGGGTGGTCACGACGGCGCTGCACGAGGAGGAGCTCCGGCCGCGGCTCCGGCAGGTGGTGGCCCAGCTCTTCCGCGACGTCCCGACCGGCGTGGGCGCCTCGCGCGCCATCCCGGCGCTCGCGGACGACGAGCTGGACGGCGTCCTCGCAGGCGGCGCACGGTGGGCGGCGGCGCGCGGCTTCGCCGCGGCGCCGGACGATCCCTCGCGCTGCGAGGAGGGCGGCCGGCTCCCGCAGGCCGATCCGGCGGCGGTGAGCGACCGGGCCCGCGCTCGCGGCCGGGACCAGCTCGGCACGCTCGGCTCCGGCAACCACTTCCTCGAGCTCGACCGCGTGGCGGAGATCTACGCCCCGGACGCCGCGGCCGCGTTCGGGCTCCTGCCCGGCGCGGTGGCCATCCAGATCCACTCCGGCTCCCGCGGGCTCGGCTACCAGGTCTGCGACGAGTCCCTCGCCGCGCTCACGCCGCGGATGCGCGACTTCGGGCCGGACTACGCGGCGCTCCCCGACCCGCAGCTCGCCTGCGCCCCGGTGCGCTCCGACGCGGGGCGGCGCTACCTCGCCGCCATGCAGGCCGCCGCCAACTTCGCCTTCGCCAACCGGCAGGTGATGACCGGCCTCGCCGTCCGCGCCCTCTGCCGCTCGCTCGGGCTCTCCGAGGGCGAGCTCGGCGCCCGCGTGCTCTACGACGTCTGCCACAACGTGGCGAAGCTCGAGACCCACGCCGTGGACGGGGCGCCGCGCGAGGTGCTCGTCCACCGCAAGGGCGCCACCCGCGCCTTCGGCCCCGGCGATCCGCGCGTCCCCGCGCCCTACCGCGCGGTGGGCCAGCCGGTGCTCATCCCGGGGGACATGGGCCGGTACTCCTACGTGCTCGCCGGCACCGACCGCGCCATGCGCGACACCTTCGGGAGCTCCTGCCACGGGGCCGGGCGGCTGCTCTCCCGCGGCCAGGCGCTCAAGCTGGCGCGCGGGCGGTCCATCGACCGCGAGCTCGCCGCGCGAGGCATCGAGGTGCTGTCGCGCGGGCGGAAGACGCTCGGCGAGGAGATGAGCGAGGCCTACAAGGACGTGGCGCAGGTGGTGGCGGTCATGCACCGCGCCGGCCTCTCGCGGCTGGTGGCGCGGCTCGAGCCGCTCGGGGTGATCAAGGGCTGACGCGAGGGCCCGCCCGCCCGTCCCTTCCCCGGGCGCGGCTGCTGCTCCCGCTCGAAGGGGTTCCGCCCAGGGGCGCGCGGCCCCACGTTTTGGTGGACCGCAGCCCAACCCGAAGGAGGAGACGGATGGCCATCGGCGACGACGACAAGGCCCAGGGCACCTGGGACAAGCTGAAGGGGAAGGCGAAGAAGGTCTACGGCGAGATCGCCGACGACCCCGCGAAGAAGGCGGAGGGCTCGATCGACAAGGCGAAGGGGTCCTTCGAGGAGAAGAAGGGCGACGTGAAGGGCCGCCTCGCCGACAAGCTCGACGACACGTAGCAGCCGGACGGGAGCGGGGGCGCGCCCGGCGTTAAGGAGCGGGGATGGAACCGCTCCCCGGCGCCGCCCCCTTCCCTCCCGAGCTCGCCCGCCGCCTCGAGGCGGCGCTCGGCGCGATGGGCCCCTCGTACGGGCCCCGCACCCACCACCTCGAGGCGGACGGCCGGCCGCGCTACGCGAACCGGCTGCTCCTCGAGTCGAGCCCGTACCTCCTCCAGCACGCGCACAACCCGGTCTCCTGGCGCCCCTGGGGCGACGAGGCCTTCGAGGAGGCGCGCCGGAGCGGCCGCCCCGTCTTCCTCTCGGTCGGCTACAGCACCTGCCACTGGTGCCACGTGATGGAGGCGGAGTCCTTCGAGGATCTGGAGGTCGCCGAGGCGCTCAACCGGGACTTCGTCTGCGTCAAGGTGGACCGCGAGGAGCGGCCCGACGTGGACGCGGTCTACATGACCGCCGTCCAGGCGCTCCACGGCTCCGGCGGCTGGCCGATGAGCGTCTGGCTCACCGCGGATCGCGAGCCGTTCTTCGGCGGCACCTACTTCCCCGCCCGCGACGGCGACCGGCCCGGCGCGCGGGGGTTCCTCTCCATCCTCCGGGAGCTCGGGGAGGTCTGGCGGCGCGAGCCGGAGCGGGTGCGCCGCGCGCAGGCCTCGCTCACCGCGGTGGTGCGCGAGGCGCTCGAGGCGGCGCCGCCGCCCGCCCCCGACCTGCCCGGCCCGGCGCTCGTCGAGCGCGCCGTCTCGGCCTGCCAGCGCGGCTTCGATCCCGCGCACGGCGGCCTGCGCGGCGCCCCCAAGTTCCCCTCCAGCCTGCCGGTCCGGCTCCTCCTGCGCCACCACCGCCGCACCGGCGCGCCGGAGAGCCTGCGGATGGCGACGGAGACGCTCCGCGGCATGGCCACGGGCGGCATCTACGACCAGCTCGGCGGCGGGTTCCACCGCTACGCGACCGACGCGCGCTGGCTCGTGCCCCACTTCGAGAAGATGCTCTACGACAACGCGCTCCTCGCCGTCGCCTACGCGGAGGGGTTCCAGGCGACCGGCGACCCCATGTTCGCGCGGGTGGCGCGGGAGACCTGCGACTACCTGCTGCGCGAGCTCGCGCTGTCCGAGGGCGGCTTCGCCTCGGCCACCGACGCCGACTCGGAGGGCGAGGAGGGGCGCTTCTTCGTCTGGACCGCGCGCGAGCTGCGGGAGCGGCTCGGAGGCGAGGCGGAGCGGTTCATGGCGCACCACGGCGCGACCGAGGCCGGGAACTTCGAGGGGGCGAACGTGCTCTTCGTGCCCCGGCCGGACGAGGCCGAGCACGCCGCGCTCTCGCCGGCCCGCGCCCGGCTCCTCGAGGCCCGTGCCCGCCGACCCGCGCCGCTCCGGGACGACAAGGTGCTCGCCTCGTGGAACGGGCTCGCCCTCTCGGCGCTCGCGGTCTGCGGCCGGATCCTCGGCGAGCCGGGCTGGCTCGCGGCGGCGTCGCGCTGCGCCGGGTTCCTCCTCGGCGCGCTCCGGCCGGAGGGCCGGCTCCTCCGCAGCTGGCGCGCCGGACGGGCCGCCGTGCCGGGCACGCTCGAGGACCACGCCTTCCTGGCCCAGGGGCTGCTCGACCTGCACGAGGCCACCTTCGACCCCCGCTGGCTGGGGGCGTCGCTCGCGCTCTGCGCCGAGCTCGGCCGCTTCGCCGACCCGCGGGGCGGCTGGTTCGCGACCGCCGCGGACGCGGAGCGGCTCATCGCCCGCGAGAAGCCCTCGCGCGATGGGGCCGAGCCCTCGGGCGCCTCGGTGGCCGCGCAGGTGCTGCTCCGGCTCGCGGCGCTCACCGGCCGGGCGCCGCTCCGCGCCGAGGCGGAGCGCGCGCTCCGGGCCGCCGCGCCCCTGCTCGAGGAGCACCCGCTCACCCTGACCGAGATGCTGGTGGCGGTCGAGCTCGCCGCCGCGCCGCCGCGCGAGATCGTCCTGGTCTGGCCGGCGGGGGAGCCGCCGCCGGCGGCGCTCCTCGGCGAGCTCGCGCGCCACTACCTGCCCGAGGCCGCGCGCACCGGCGCCGCCGAGGGCGAGCCGCTCGCGCGGCTCGCGGCGCTCGCGCCGCTGGTCGAGGGGCGGACCTGCGTGGGCGGGAGGGCCGCGGCGTACGTCTGCGAGGGCGGCGCCTGCAAGCTCCCGGCGACCGACGTCCAGGGGCTGCGGGCCGCGCTCGCGTGATCATATTTGGGCCTCGAAAGGGAGGACCTGGATGGCAATCGCACACGAAGGCAGGACCACCTCGATGGTGGAGCAGCAGACGGCGAAGGTGCCGTCGCTCGCGTACATGGGCATCGCGGTGGGCGCGATGGCGGCGTCGGCGGCGCTGCTGTTCACCGGCCGTAAACAGCTCGCCAACTTCGTCGGGCAGTGGGCGCCCTCGATCCTCATCGTCGGGCTCTACAACAAGGTGGCGAAGGAGCTCGCGATCCCGCGCGCCACCGGCTACGGCACGGCCTAGCGGCCCGCGCACGCGGCGTGGACCTCAAGGGAAGACGGGCGCTTGCCCGCCCGCCCGCGGCCCCGAGGCCTCTGGCGCACCCGGATGAGCCCGGGTATGCTACGCGTCATGCACATGGGCTTCGGCGAACTCCTCATCGTTTTCATCGTCGTGATGCTGGTCTTCGGGGCGAACAAGATCCCGCAGCTCGGGGACGCGCTCGGCAAGGGCATCCGCAACTTCAAGAAGGCGCAGCGCGACGACGAGATCGACGTCACGCCGCAGAAGCAGGCGCCCTCGCAGCTCTCCGAGAACGCGGCGACCGCCGCCCCGCAGCAGCGCGCCACGGCCGAGGCCAAGAAGGCCTAGCCGCTCCGCTCACGCACCGCACCCGCGCGGCTCCCTCTCCGGGACGCCGCGCTTTTCTCATTCGTCGCGCTCGTCGCCGGCGAGGCGCGCGGCGCCGGACCGCGCCGTGGGGCCACGCTCCCTATCGCCCCTCGGCCTGGATCCGGAGCGCCAGCCCGCGGTCCGCCGGCGCGTCGGCGATGGGCACGAGGAACGGCAGCCACTGGCCGGCGCCGGCGCGACCCGGCGCGCGCGCGGCCACGTCGCGCAGGAGCAGCTTCGCCTCCGCCGCGCTGCCGATCCCGTAGAGCTCCTCGGGCGTCGGCACCGCGCCCGCGACCCCCTCCGCCTCGGCGGCCACGCGCTCGCCGTCGAGCAGCGAGATCTTCACGCGGATCGGCCCGCCGGCCGCCTGCTGCGACTGGACCCGGCCGCGCACGAAGACGATGCTCTTCCCGCTCGCGGTCTCGTACAGGCCGTTCGAGACCTCCGAGGCGAGGATGAGCGGTTGACCCGCCGCGCTCACCGTCGAGACGCCGTCGCGGCGCAACAGGAGCCGCAGGTCCACCCGCCCCTCGCCGCGCCAGAACATGAAGAAGCCGACCGCGACGGCGAGGAGCGCGGCCAGCGAGAGGGCGTTGAGCGCCGCGGCGCGCAGGCGGCTCGGGCCGGCCGGCTCGGGCGCCGCCGACGGTGCGGGAGCGCTCGGGGCGGGCCGGGAGTCCGGCGCCGGGATCGCAGCCGGCTCGGCCGTCGCGGGCGCCCGCTCGCGCGGGGCGGTGACCGCGGTGACCGCGGGGACGGCCGGGGCAGGCGAGGCGGCCGGGGCACGGGGAGGCAGGTCGAGCTCGAGCCCGCTCGCGCCGCCCTCGAGGTCCGCGTCCTCGAAGCTGTGCTCCGCCGGCGCGTCTCGCTCGGCCCGCATCGCGGGCGCGGCGCCCCCCTCGGCGGCGAGCAGGTCGGAGAGATCGGTGGCCCGGGCGTGCGGCGGCCCCGGCTTTCCGTTCCGCGACCCCGGCTCCGGCGACTCGAGGCCGAACGGATCGGGCGGCACGGCGAACGGATCGGGTGGGACCTCGGACGCGCGCTCGCCGGAGGGGGCCGAGGCGACCGGCACCGGGCGGCCGAACGGGTCGGGCGGCAGCGCGCCCGCGTCGGCGGCCGGAGCGGTCCGCGGCGACGGACCCGGCGCAGCCGAGGGCGCGGGCGATGGCGGGAGCGGGCCGCCGGGCGCCTGGACCGGCTGCGCGAACGGGTCGGAAGAGGCCGCCGTCCCGAAGGGGTCGGCACGATCGAGCGGGCGGGCCGCCGCCGCGGCGAAGGGATCGTCCGCCGCGGCGCCCGCGGGCGCGCCGCTCGCGAAGGGGTCGTCCTGTGGCGCGGGGCGCGGGCTCGCCGCCGCGAACGGATCGGGTGAGGCCGGGCGAGGGGGCACGGCCGCGAAGGGATCGGGCGGCGCCGGGCGAGGCGGCACGGCCGCGAAGGGATCGGGCGGCGCCTGGCGAGGCGGTACGGCCACGAACGGATCGGGCGGCGCCTGGCGAGGCGGCACGGCCACGAACGGATCGGCCGCAGCGGCGCGCGGCGCCGGGGCCGAGGGCGGCGTCGAGGCCGGGCGCGGCGGCGCCGCGAGGGGGTCGCCCGGGGGACGGGGGGCCGCGCCGGACGGCGCGCTCGCGGGAGCGCCCGGCGGCGGGGCGGCGGCGGCGGCGCCCTCCGGGCCGGGGAGGATCTGGAAGACGGTCCGGCACTGGCTGCAGCGGACCTTCGCGCCGCGCGGGCCGACCTTGTCGTCGGCGACGCGGAACCGGGTCTGGCAGGCGTTGCAGGTGACGATCATGGCGGGACCGGAGCCGCGCTCCGACCCTCCCGAGACTACACCGGGATCTCCTTGACACCAAGCCGAGGCGCCGAGAACAATGCCCGCTGATCCTCCTCCTGGAAAACTCCATGTCTGACGAGCAGATCCCTCCCGGCGATAGCGAGCCGGGCAGCGGGCGCGAGCCCAAGGTCATCAAGCGCTACACCAACCGTAAGCTCTACGACACGGAGGAGTCCCGCTACGTCACGCTGGAGGAGATCGCCGGGATGATCAAGGCGGGGGCCGAGGTCCGAGTCCTCGACAACCGCACCAAGGAGGACCTGACGAGCGTCACCCTCGCGCAGATCATCTTCGAGGAGGAGAAGAAGACCTCCAAGGTCGGCCTCCGGATGCTGCGCGAGCTGGTCCGCCACGGCTCGGATCGCGCCCAGCAGTTCGTCGAGGAGACCCGCGACGAGCTGCGCGGGAAGGTGGAGCAGGTCCGCCAGGCGGCGGAGCAGCGCGTCCAGACCCTCCTCTCCAAGGGGCAGCAGACCCAGGACCGGGCCCGCGAGCTGGTGGTCTCCTCCCAGGAGGCGGTGAACCAGTTCCAGCGCAAGGTGGACGAGCGGGTCCGCACCGCGGTGGAGGGGATGAGCAGCCTCTCCGACCTGCGGCGCGAGATCGCCGAGCTGCAGGCGCGCCTCGGCGAGATGGAGCGCAAGCTCGCCGAGCTCGAGAAGAAGCCGTAGCGCCCTCCCGCGGGGTCCGCGCTCGCGAAGGCGCGAGCCGTGGCCCCCGGGCTCCCTTCAGCGCGGCCGGAGCTGCCGGCGCGCCTCGGCCACCACCGCGCGCGTGAGCCGCTCCACCGCCGCCGGCGCGAGCCGGGCGTGGTGCCAGTGCAGCGGCACGTCCAGCGCCGTGCCGCGGACGAGCTCCACCAGCCGCCCGGCCGCGAGGTGCGGCCGCGCCAGCGCCTCCGGGTTGAGGCACCACGCCACGCCGGCGAGCGAGGCCTCGAGGAAGGCCTGGGTGGTGGGGAGGCCGTGCGTCGGCGGCTCCACGTCCTTGCGGCAGACCTTCCGGAGCCAGCGCCGCTGCAGCTCGTCCTTGCGGCTGAGCTGGAGCGTGGGCGCCCGCGCCAGGGACGCCGCGTCGACGCCTCCGGCGAAGTGGCGGGCCACGAACGCCGGGCTCGCGGTCGCGAGGTAGCGGAGCCCGCCGAGCGGCACGCTGCGGCAGCCGGGCGAGGGCTTCGCGCGCGCGGCGACCGCCGCGAGCACCTGCCCGGTGTGGAGCCACTCGGCCGTGTGCGCCTCGTCGTCGAGCGCGACGTCGAGGAGCGTGTCCTCGCCGGCGGCGAAGCGCGCCATGGCGCCGGGGAACCAGGTGGCGAGGCTGTCGGCGTTGATGGCGACGCGCAGCACCGCCGGGCGGCTCGGGCCGGCGTCGGCGCCGGCCGCCGGGAGCAGGCCGTGCAGGTCACGCTCGAGCAGGCCCACCTGCTCCACGTGGCGGCAGAGGTGGCGGCCGGCGGGCGTGGCCGCGCAGGGCCTGCCGCGCACCACGAGCGGGGTCCCCACCCGCTCCTCCAGGAGCTTCACGCGCTGGGAGACGGCGGAGGGGGTCAGGTGGAGCGCGCGGGCGGCGCCCTCGAAGCTGCCCTCGCGGTCCACGGCGGCGACGGCCTCGAGCAGCGGGTAGTCGAGCATGGCGGGACCCTTCAGCTGTCCTTAACCAGATGAAGCAACTTTCATCGTAGCTGAACCGGCCGCCCGCGCATACTCCGGGCCGTGCTGAGCGTCCTCCTCGCCGGGCTGTCCGCCCTCTGCTACGGCGCCGCCGACTTCTCGGGGGGCTTCGCCTCGCGGCGGAGCCCGCTCGTGCCGGTCCTCGTCACCTCGCAGCTGGCCGGGGCCGTGCTCGCCCTGGCCTTCGTCCTCGCGAGCGGCGAGGCGGTGCCCGCGGGGCGCGATCTCGCCTGGGGGGCGACGGCCGGCGTGGCCGGTGCGGCCGGGCTCGCCCTCCTCTACCGCGGCATCGCCCGCGGGCTCGTGGCGATCGTCTCGCCGACCGCGGCCCTCGTCGGCGCGGCGATCCCGGTGGCGTTCGGGATCCTCTCCGGCGAGCGCCCCAGCCCGGCGGCGCTGGCGGGCGCGGCCGTCTGCCTGCCCGCCGTCCTCCTCCTCTCCTGGGAGCGGGGCGGCGCCGCCGATCGGCGGGCGCTCCGCTCCGCGCTCGGCCACGCGCTCCTCTCCGGCGCGTTCATCGGCCTCTTCTTCATCGCCCTGGCGCGGAGCGCGCCCGGCTCGGGCCTCTGGCCCCTCCTCGCCGCCCGCGGCGCGTCCATCGCGATCCTGGTCGCCGCCGCGCTCGTCTCGCGCCAGCGGCTCGCCGTGGCCCGCGCGGCGGCGCTGCCCACGCTCGTCGCCGGCCTCGCCGACATGGCCGCGAACGTGCTCTTCCTCCTCGCGACGCGCGCGGGCCTCCTCTCGCTCGCGGTGATCGTCGCCTCGCTCTACCCCGCGCCGACGGTCCTCCTGGCGCGCCTCTTCTTCCGCGAGCGGATCCCGCCCGCCCGCGCCATCGGGCTCGCCCTCGCGGTCGCGGGGATCGCGCTCATCGGCCTCCGGTAGGCCGGGCCGGCGCGCGGAGGAGGGCGGAGGCCCCCCTCCCTACGGCAGGCCGTAGCCGTATCGGGCGAGGATGGCCCGCCCCTTCTCGCCGGTGACGAAGGCCAGGAAGGCCCGGGCCGCCGCCGGCTCGCGGGCGGTGGCGAGCACCACCCCGGACTGCTCGATCCGCGGGTAGAGCTTCTCCGGGACCGGGGTCACGCGGCCGTGCGCGAGCTCCTTCCCGAAGGTGAGCGAGTACGGGAGGAAGGCCACGTCCACCGCGCCGGCGGAGGCGAACTGCGCCGTCTGGCCCACGCTCGCCCCGAGGACCAGCTTCCCCTTCACCGCCTCGTACACGCCGGCCGCCTTGAAGGCGGCCTCGGTGGCCCGCCCGAAGGGCGCCACGGCCGGGTTGGCGATGGCGATCCGCTTCACGCCGGGATCCGCGAGCGCCGCGAGCCCCTGGTGCTCGAGGTCGAGCTTCGAGCCCAGCGGGAGCCACGCCACCAGCTTGCCGAAGGCGTAGACCCGCTCGTCGGCCGCGGCCCCCAGCCCGGCGGCGACCACCTTGGCCGGGTACTCGCGGTCGGCCGAGAGGAAGAGGTCGAAGGGAGCGCCGCTCTGGATCTGGGCGAAGAAGTTGCCCGAGGCCCCGAAGGTGAGCGCGACCTCGACGCCGGGCTGCTCCGCCGCGAAGGCCTGCTTCAGCTCCCTCGCGACGTCGTTGAGGTTGGCGGCGGCGGCGACCGCCACGGTCTTCCGCGGGCCCGCGGCGAGCGCCGGAGTCGAGACGAGGAGCGCGGCCAGGGCGAGAGTTCGAAACATCAATAACCTTCGATGAGAACTTTTGAGTAACATCTTGACTCATTAGTCTCACATCCGTAGCCTGCGGAGCAACAGTGTCCGTTTTAACGGACATCCATCCACTACACCAGGAGAAAACGACATGCCCCGCCGCTTCGCCCTCCCAGCCCTCCCAGCCCTCCTCGCGCTCCTCGCCGCGCCTGCCGCGCGCGCCCAGGCCACCGCCCCCGCGGCCGAGCCGGCGCCGAAGCCGGCACCGCTCGTCACCGTCACGCCCTACGGCTTCGTGCACATCGCCGCCTACGACAACCTCGGCCCGTTCGGCGCCCGCGACTACGTGGGCCAGGCGCTCTCGACGGGCGACGGCGGCTCGGTGCTCTTCTCCGCCCGCGCCTCCCGCCTCGGCTTCAGGCTGGCGCTGCCCGAGCCGGTGCTCGGCGCGCGCGTCACCGGCGTCATCGAGGCCGACTTCAAGGGCGGCTACGTTCCGACCGTGTTCGACACCACCACCACGACCACCAGCACCGTGAGCGGCACCAAGGTCACGAGCACCAGCACCAGCAAGACCACCGCCAGCGCCCCCTCCTCGAGCTGGTACAACGCCCTCTTCCGCGTCCGGCACGCCAACCTCAAGGCGGCCTGGAAGACCGACGCCGGCGAGCTCTCGGTGGTGGCCGGCCAGGACTGGACCCTCATCGCCCCGCTCGCGCCGGCCACCCTCGCCTACGCCGCCGACCAGCTCTTCACCAACTCCGGCAACCTCAACCGGCGGGCGCCCCAGCTCAAGGCCACCTACGAGGGCGCCTTCGACGCCTTCGGCCTCAACGCGGCGGTGGCGGTCATCTCGCCGAGCGACAACGGCACGCCGGTGGACGCCGGCTACGGCGACCGCGCGCGGGTGCCGGATCTCGAGGGGCGCGTGGGCCTCTCCGCGATCGTCGGCGGCAAGAAGCTCGGCGAGCTCGGCCTCGCCGCCCACGTCAACAAGCGGCGCTACGTCACCGCGAGCAACACCGACGACGACGTGACCGAGTCGGTCTTCGCCGCCGACGCCCAGCTCAACCTCGCCTACCTCACCCTGCAGGGCGAGGCCTTCACCGGCCAGGGCGCCGACGACGGCTACCTCGGGATCGCCCCGGGCGTGAACACGGCGCACGGCAACGGCGCGGTCCTCACCCAGGGCTTCTGGGGGCAGGCGGTGGTGAGGCCCATCCCGCTCGTCGATCTCCTCGCCGGCTACGGCATCGAGCAGCCGAAGGTCGCCGACCTGTCCGGCGTCGCCGCCCGCACCAAGAACACCACTTACGGCGGCGGCGTGATCGTGAACGCCCACAAGGCCTGGAAGATCGGCGTCGAGTCCTACAAGACCGTCTCCTGGTCGCAGGACGCCAAGGGCGTCGCCACCCGGGCCGAGGCGATCCAGGTGGCGCTCGCCTCCAAGCTCGATTTCTGATCCTCGCAAGGGGACTGCGTCCCCTCCCCGCCGAGCAAAGCTCGTCGGGGCCCCTCCCCTGCTGCGCCGGAGCCGAGCGCGCTGCGCGCCTCGCTCCGCTCGTCGCGTGCACGCTATCCGGCGGGGAGGGGCGCTGCCCCTCCCCACCTGCGGTGGGGCCCCTCCCCGTCGCGCAATCCCTCCGCGGCAGGGCACCGGGCGTGGAGTGCGCCGGGTATACTCGGCGCACCCCATGTCCGAGCACCTGCTCACCACCGACGAGATCGCCGCGGTCCTCCGCGTGCACCCCAAGCACGTGTACCGGCTGCTCAAGAAGGGACTGCCGGCGCGGCGCGTCGGCTCGGAGTGGCGGTTCTCGCGCGACGAGGTGCTCGCCTGGTCGGGCGGCAAGGCGACCCCGGCGATGACGGAGCCGGCGCCCGAGGCGGCGAGCGACGCCGACGCGCCGCCCTCGCTGCTGGCGGCCAACGGGGACATCGCGGTCCAGGTGCTGCTCCGGATGGCGACCGCGCTCGGCCCGCCGCTCCTGGGGCTCGTCCAGGCCGACAAGGGACAGGCGGCCGAGCTGCTTCGCCGGCGGGCGGTGCTCGCCGCCGGGGCGCACGCCGGCGGGTTCCCGAGCCACATCGGCGACGACCGGGTGGCGCGGCTCCACCTCGTGGAGCGCGAGATCGGCTTCGTCCGCCCGAGGACGGCAGCGCCCTTCTCCGCGAAGGAGCTGGCGAAGAAGCGGCTCGCGACCCGCCCCACGACCGCCGGCGTCCGCGCCTACCTCGACGAGGCGCTCCGGCGCGCGGGGCTCGACCCGGAGAGGATGCAGCAGCGGGCGCTGGTCCTCGACTCGCACCTGGAGGTGGTGCTGGCGGTGGCGGCCGGCCGGGCCGAGGTGGGGCTCGCCTCGCGCGCCTGGGGCGAGCGCGCCGGGCTCGCCTTCTCACCGCTCGCGACCGAGGCCTACGGACTCATCCTGCGGGCGCGCGACCTGGGCGATCCCCGGATCGTGCGGCTCTGCGAGGTGGCGCAGGGCAAGGCCTTCCGGGCCGAGGCGGGGGCCGTGCCGGGCTACGACACCGCCGGCGCCGGCGACATCCGCTACGACGCCTGAGGGGCCCCCGGCGCGCCCGCGCCGCGCGCCTCCAGCTCGGCGGCGATCGACGCGAGCTGCCCGGCCCCGCTGGAGGCGGGGGCGTACTCGAAGATGGTCATGCCGTGGCTCTGGGCCTCGTCCACCTTCACGGACCAGCCGAGGACGGCGCGCGACACCTCGGCGGGGAAGCGCTCGCGCAGCTTCGCCAGGATCTCGTCGGCGAGCTGCGTCTTGCGGTAGAGCGCCGGCACCACGAGGCTGATGCGCGGCGCCTGCCCGCGCTCGGCGCGCAGCCGCTCCAGGCTCTCCACGATCTCGGCGCAGCCGTCGAGGGCGAGGTAGGTGAGCGCCACCGGGATGACCAGCTCGTCGGCGGCGCGGAGCACGTTCTCGGTGACCAGCGAGACCGACGGGGGCGCGTCCACGAGCAGGTAGTCGTACCCGTCCGCCGGCACGCCCTGGAGCGCCTCGCGCAGCCGGTCGGCCCGGTCCGCGGCGTGGGCGACCTCCATGGGGAAGCCCGCGAGCGCCTTGTTGGCCGGGAGGAGCGAGAGGTTCGCGACCGGCGTGGGCCGCACCACCTCCTCGAGCCGCGCGCGGCCGAGGAGCAGGTCGTGGACCGTGGGCGCGAGCCCGCGGACGTCCACCCCGAGCGACTTCCCGGCGTGCCCCTGCGTGTCGAGGTCGGCGAGGAGCACCCGCCGGCCGGCGCCGGCGAGCCACGCCGCCACGTTCACGCAGAGCGTCGTCTTGCAGGTGCCGCCCTTCTCGTTGATGAAGGCGATGCGGCGCATGGGCGCTACGTCGCGCCCTTGTCGCCGGAGGGCGCCGCGGCGCCCTTCTGCTCGACCCGATCGGCCAGCTGGTCGAGCATGCTCTCGAGGTCCGAGAGCTTGCGGCGCAGCTCCTCGACGTCCTCGGTGGACGGCAGGTTGACCGCCTGGAGGGTGCGCTTCACGCCCCGGTCCACCGCGGTCTTGGCGCTGAGCGCCGACGCGACGACCGACTGCAGCCCCGAGACGAACTTCTCGTTCGAGAGGAGCTGGGTGACGAGCTTCCCCACCCGCTCCTCGCCCCGCTCCAGGGCCTTCTTCACGGCCGGGTGCCGCATCATCTCGTCGAGCATAATGGTTGGACTTCTTCACCCCTCACCGCTAGCTTGTCAAGCGCCGTGCCCGGCCCTTCGCTGCTCGACAGGCGGCTCCTCATCGTCACCGGCAAGGGCGGAGTCGGAAAGTCCACCATCTCCGCGGCCCTCGCCCTCCTCGCCGCCCGGCGGGGAAAGCGGGTGCTCGTCTGCGAGGTGAACGCCCAGGAGCGGATCGCCCCGCTCCTCGGAGCGCCCCCGACGGGGAGCGTGATCCGCGAGGCGCGCCCCGGGATCTCGACCGTGGTCGTGAACCCGCACGACAGCATGCGCGAGTACGGGCTCATGGTCCTCAAGTTCCGCACCATCTACGAGGCGGTGTTCGAGAACCGGGTCGTCCGCTACTTCCTCAAGGTGATCCCGTCGCTCGCCGAGCTGGTGATGCTCGGCAAGATCCTGCACGAGGTCCGGGCGCGCGACGCCGGGCGGCCGCGCTGGGACCTCGTGATCCTCGACGCCCCCGCCACCGGCCACGCGGTGCAGCTCCTGCGCGTCCCGGCCGCCCTCCTCGACACGGTGCCGGCCGGGCCGCTCCGCGCCGACGCGCAGTGGATGCAGGGGCTCCTCGTGGACCCTCGGGCCACCGCGCTCTCCATCGTCACCCTGCCCGAGGAGATGCCGGTGAACGAGGCCATCGAGCTCGACACCCAGGTGCGGGGCGTGCTCGGGATCGCCCGCGGCGCCCTCTTCGTGAACGCCATGCCCGAGCGCCGCTTCGAGCCGGCCGAGCGCGAGCTCCTCCTCGGCCTGCAGGGCGAGCCGGCGCCGCTCGGCCCCGCCGCCTGGGCCGCCGTGCTCCAGTCGCGCCGCGCCGAGCAGGCGGAGCGCTACCTCGGGCGCGCCCGCGCCGCCCTCGACCTCCCCACCCACGTGGTGCCGCTGCTCCCCGCCGAGGAGTGGGGGCCGGCCGCCGTGGAGGACGTCGCGGCCCTGCTCGGGGAGGAGATCTAGTGGGCGCGGTGCTCTCGGGGCTCGCCGGGCGGCGCATCGCCGTCTGCGTCGGCTCGGGCGGCGTGGGCAAGACCACCGTCGCGGCCGCCATCGGCCTCTCCCGCGCGCTCGCCGGCGAGAAGGTGCTGGTCTGCACCATCGACCCGGCGCGGCGGCTCGCCAACGCCCTCGGCCTCGCGGCGCTCGGCAACGTGGAGGCGCGGGTCCCGACCCACAAGCTCGCGGAGGCGGGCCTCGAGGCGAAGGGCGAGCTCCACGCCATGATGCTCGACGTGAAGCGCACCTGGGACGACCTCGTGGCGCGCCACGCGCCCGACCGGCAGCGGCTCGAGCGGATCCTGCGCAACCGCATCTACCAGCAGCTCTCGGGCGCGCTCGCCGGCTCCCAGGAGTACATGGCGATGGAGAAGCTCTACGAGCTCTCCACCGAGCGCGACTACGACCTCATCGTCCTCGACACGCCGCCGACCGCCCACGCCCTCGACTTCCTCGAGGCGCCGGACCGGATCGTGGACTTCCTCGGCAACGAGACGGCGCGGCGGCTCCTCTCCCCGGCGCTGCACGCCGGCAAGGTGGGCCTGAAGCTGTTCCAGCTCGGCGGGTCCTACGTCGCGAAGACGCTCGGCCGCTTCACCGGCGCCGAGGTGCTGCAGGACCTCGCCGAGTTCATGTCCACCTTCCAGGGCATGTACGAGGGGTTCAAGGAGCGGGCCGCCTCGGTGCGGCAGCTGCTCTCGGAGCCGCAGGTCGGGTTCGTGCTGGTCGCCGCGCCCAACCCGCTCTCGGTGGACGAGGCGCTCTTCTTCCACGAGCGGCTCCACGCCGAGGCGATGCCGGTGGCGGGTCTGGTCATGAACCGCGTCACCCCGGACCTCTGGCCGGCGGGGACGCCCCTCCCCTCCGCCGGCGAGCTGGGAGCGGCCCTGGGCGGGCGCGGGACCGCCGGGCTCCCCGAGCGGCTCGCCCGCACCCTCGCCGAGCACCAGCGGGCCGCCCGCGCCGACGCCGCCGAGGCGGCCCGCCTGTTCGGCGCCGCCGCCCTCCCCCACGCGGCGGTGCCGCGGCTCGAGAGCGACGTGCACGACCTCACCGGGCTGGCGCGGCTCGCGGCCTGCCTGTAGCGTCACCCACCGGGACCGCTCCATGCCCATCGTCCGCCTCGACATCCCGACCCACCGCCGGCGCGAGCTCGTGGACGTGACCCTGCGCGTCGCCCAGGCGGTGCGCGCCGCGGGGCTCGCCGAGGGCGCGGTGCTGGTCTTCTCGCCCCACACCACCGCCGGGGTGACGCTGCAGGAGAACGCCGACCCCGACGTGCAGCACGACCTGCAGCTCGCGCTCGACAACGCCGTGCCCGAGACCGCCGCCCGCGGCGAGTACCGCCACGCCGAGGGCAACTCCGACGCGCACGTGAAGACGGCGCTCGTGGGGAGCTCGCAGCTCGTGCCGGTGGAGAACGGCAAGCTGGTGCTCGGCACCTGGCAGGCCGTCTACCTCTGCGAGTTCGACGGGCCCCGGCCGCGGAAGCTCTTCCTGCAGTTCCTGAGGGCGGCCGAGTGAGGGCGGGGGGCCTCCTCGCGCTCCTGGCGGTGGCCTGCGTGGCGCTGGCCTGCGCCAGCGCGCCCCCTCCCCGGCCCTCCCCCGCTGGCGCGGGAGAGGGCGGAGAGCTCCCGCGTCCCGGCGCCACCGCTGCGTCCCCCGGGCAGCCGGTGGGCGGCCCGGGCGAGAGCCCGCGCGAGCTTCGCATCGACGAGCCGTTCGTGGTCGAGGCCGGCCGGGACGACCTCGCGCTCGCCGGGAAGAACGACGAGGAGCTCTTCGCGATCGGCACCGCGGCCTACGCCGCCGGCGACCACCGCCGGGCCGCGGCCGCCTTCGCGCGGCTGGCCGACCTCTACCCCGCCTCCCGGCACGCGCCGACGGCCCTCTTCGACGCGGGGCTCGCCTACGAGCGCGTCTCGGAGTGGCGGCTCGCGCGCGAGCGGTTCCGCGTCCTCGCGGCCGGCTTCACCGGCCCGGACGCCGTGGAGGCGGCCTTCCACGAGGCGGAGTGCCTCTACCACCTGCGCGAGCTCGGCGAGGCGCGCGCCGTCCTCGACCGGCTCGCCCACCGCGCCGACCTCGGGGGGCCGGAGCGGCTGCGCGCCCTCGTGCAGCGCGGCGTGGTGGAGCTCGAGGCGGGCGATCACGAGGCGGCGGAGCGGTCGCTGCAGCAGGCGACGGCGGCGTGGCAGCAGGAGAAGGACCGCGAGCAGCTCGACGACTACTACCCGGCCCAGGCGCAGTTCTACCTGGGCGAGGTGTACCGCGATCACTTCCGCGCGGTGCGGCTGCGGCCCGAGGCGGGCGACGAGGCGCGGCTCGGGCGCGACCTCGAGTCGAAGGCGCAGATGCTGCTCACGGCGCAGGGCCACTACCTGCGCGCCATCCAGGTCGGCAACCCGCAGTGGTCGGTGGCCGCCGGGGCGCGCATCGGCGAGCTCTACGACGCCCTGCACGCCGATCTCACCGGCGCGCCGCTGCCGCCGGGGCTCGACGCCGAGCAGGCGCGGGCCTACCGCGCCGAGCTCGCGCGCAAGGTCCGGGTCCTGGTCACGAAGGCCATCCGGATCTACGAGCAGACGCTCGCCGCGGCGCGCCGCACCGGGGTGGAGAACGAGTGGGTGGAGCGCACGCGCCAGGCGCTCGACCGGATGCGGGCCGCGGTCGGCGGCGAGGGGTGAGCCGCTACTCCTCCCCGTAGAGCCCGTCGAGCAGCGCCCGGTGGCGCTCCTCGATCACCTTGCGCCGCAGCTTCTGGGTGGCGGTGACCTCGCCCTCCGCCTCGCTGAAGTCGTGCGCCAGCACCGCGAAGCGCTTCACCGTGGCGTAGCGCGGGAGCGTGGCGTTGAGCCGGTCCACGCCGGCCTGGAAGAGGGCGAGCACCTCGGGCCGCCGGACCAGCTCCTCGACCCCGGCGCCCGCGAGGCCGTGCCGCTCCGCCCAGGCGCGCAGCGCGACCGGCTCGGCGGTGAGGAGCGCGGTCACGTACTTGCGCCGATCGCCGTGGACCAGCACCTGGCTCACGAAGGGCGAGAGCGCCTTGAGCCGCGTCTCGAGCTCCTGCGGGGCCACGTACTTGCCGCCCGAGGTCTTGATGAGGTCCTTCTTGCGGTCGGTGATGGTGAGGTAGCCGTCCGCGTCGAGGGTCCCCACGTCGCCGGTGTGCAGCCAGCCGTCCCGCAGCGCCTCGGCGGTCGCCTCGGGGAGGCCGTGGTAGCCGCGCATCAGCCCGGGGCCGCGCACCAGCACCTCGCCGTCCTCGGCGATGCGCAGCTCGGTCCCGGGCAGCGCCGCGCCCACCGTGCCGAGCTTCACCTTCCACGGGACGTTGACGGTCACGATGGCCGCGGCCTCGGTCAGCCCCCAGCCCTCGAGGATGGTGATCCCGCAGGCGTCGAAGAACTCGGCGATCTCGACCGCCAGCGGGGCCGAGCCGGAGACGAAGAACTGGAGCCGCCCGCCGAAGGCGGCGCGGATCTTCCGGAGCGCGAGCCGGTCGGCCAGGGCGAGCTCGGCCCGCAGCAAGGGGCCCACCTCGCGCCCGGCGCGGCGGAGCCGCGAGGCGGCGCGGCCCACCCCCACCGCCCACCGGAGCACGGCGAGCCGCGCCCGGCCGCCCTCGCGCGCCCGGGCCAGGATCCGGTTGTGCACCTTCTCGAAGACGCGCGGCACGGCGCACATGAAGGTGGGCCGGACCGCGCCCAGGTTCTCCACCACCCGGTCCACCCGCCCGTCGAGCGCGGTGGGAAAGCCGAGCACGAGCTGCACGCCGCCGATGGCCTTGCCGAAGGCGTGCGCGAGCGGGAGCCAGAAGTACTGCAGGAGCTCGCCGTCGAGCCGGGCCGACTCCGCCACCTCGAGCACCGCCTCCGCCTCGTAGGCCCAGGCGGCGTGCGTGAGCTCGACGCCCTTGGGGCGGCCGGTGGTGCCGCTCGTGTAGATGAGCGTCGCGAGCTGCTCGTGCCGGACGGCGCGGGCCGCGCGCTCGAACTCGCCCGGATCCGCGGCGCGGCGGGCCCGCCCGGCCTCGCAGAGCGCCGCCAGCGGGGTGACGAAGCCGTCGGCGCTCCCGTGCCCCTCGAAGAGGAAGACCTTCTCCAGCGCGGGCAGCCCGTCGCGGCGGGAGAGGATCCGCTCGGCCAGCTCCTGGTTCTCGGCGAAGGCGAACCGCACGCCGGCGTCGCGGAGGATGAACTCCGTCTCCTCGGGGGTGCTGGAGGGGTAGATGGTGGTGGTGGCGCCGCCGGCGCAGAGCACGCCCCAGTCGGCGAGCAGCCACTCGAGCCGGGTGCCGGAGAAGACGGCGCAGCGCTCCTCGGGGTGCAGGCCGAGGCCGAGGAGCCCCTGGCTCACCTCGGCGACGCGCTCGCCCACCTCGCCCCAGGACAGGGCGCGCCAGCCCTCGCCGTGAGGTACGCGGAAGGCCTCGGCGGCCGGCGTGGCGACGATCCGGTCGAGGAACAGCTGGCAGAGCGAGCGGGCGGTGCGGGTCACGGCGGGCGGATCTCCTTGGCGCGCGCAGATTAGTTCAGGCGGCGCGCGACGGAGCGCCTTTCGGCGGGGCGCGGCGACGGGCCGACCCGTCCGCTATAGCGGCATTTGCGCTCCGCCGGCCCCCGCGATGCCCCGCCTCCGGGCCCCTGGAAGGGCCGTTCTATCGGTCTTTCAGGGCTCGTCCGCTTGACAGGACAAATGTCCGCCATCTAGGATTCGCTCTCGACCCCGCCCGAGACGAAAGGCAGACCGCGACATGGCCCTCCCCCCGAACCGCAAGCCCCGCTTCGAGACGCTGCAGGTCCACGCCGGCCAGGAGCCCGCGCCCGGCACGAACTCCCGGGCGGTGCCGATCTACCAGACCACCTCGTACACCTTCGACTCGGCGGAGCACGGCGCGAACCTCTTCGCGCTCAAGGAGTTCGGCAACATCTACACGCGGATCATGAACCCCACCACCGACGTCTTCGAGAAGCGGGTCGCCGCGCTCGAGGGCGGCGTGGCGGCGCTCGCGACCGCGTCGGGGCAGGCGGCGCAGTTCCTCGCCATCGCCAACCTCGCCGCCGCCGGGGACAACGTGGTCTCGGGCAGCACCCTCTACGGCGGCACCTACAACCAGTTCAAGGTGACGCTGCCCCGCCTCGGCATCGGCGTGAGGTTCGTGGACGGCGACAACCTCGGCGACTTCCGCAAGGCCATCGACGCCCGGACCAAGGCCATCTACGTCGAGAGCCTCGGCAACCCGTCCTTCAACATCCCCGACTTCGAGGGGCTGGCGGCGCTCGCGCACGAGCACGGCCTCCCGCTCATCGTGGACAACACCTTCGGCGCCGGCGGCTACCTCGTGCAGCCCATCGCGCACGGCGCGGACATCGTGGTCGAGTCGGCGACCAAGTGGATCGGCGGCCACGGCACCTCCATCGGCGGCGTGATCGTGGACTCGGGCCGGTTCGACTGGGCCGCGTCCGGCAGGTTCCCGGTCTTCACCGAGCCGTCGCCCGGCTACCACGGGCTGGTGTTCAACGACGTCTTCGGGCCCAAGGGCCCCTTCGGCAACATCCAGTTCATCATCCGCGCCCGGGTGGAGGGGCTGCGCGACCTCGGCCCGGCGCTCTCCCCCTTCAACGCCTTCCTGCTGCTGCAGGGGCTCGAGACGCTGTCCCTGCGCGTGCAGCGCCACGTGGACAACACCCTCGCGCTGGCGAAGTGGCTGGAGCGCCACCCGCAGGTCTCCTGGGTGAGCTACCCGGGCCTGGAGAGCCACCCCTACCACCAGCGCGCCCGCAAGTACCTGCGGAACGGCTTCGGCGGCGTGCTCTGCTTCGGCATCCAGGGCGGCTACGAGGCGGGCAGGAAGTTCATCGACAACGTGAAGCTCGCCTCGCACCTCGCCAACGTGGGCGACGCGAAGACCCTGGTCATCCACCCGCCCTCCACGACGCACCAGCAGCTCAGCGCCGAGGAGCAGAAGTCGGCCGGCGTCACCCCCGACCAGATCCGCGTCTCGGTGGGCCTCGAGCACATCGACGACATCCTCGAGGACTTCGCCGAGGCCTTCGCGGCCGCGAGGTAGCTCGCCCGGCGGGCGCGGCCGGTCCGGCGCGCTCGCCCTCCCCCGTTCCCCACCAGCCCCGCGGCCCGACCGGCGCCGCGGACGGACGCCGTCTGCCCGAGCGAGCCTCTCCCATGTCCGCCTCCACCGCCGCCCGCGCCCTCTCCCACCTCGACTGGCTCGAGGCCGAGGCCATCCACGTGCTGCGCGAGGTGGCCGGCCAGTGCCAGAGCCCGGCGCTCCTCTTCTCCGGCGGCAAGGACTCGGTCTGCCTGCTCCGGCTGGCGGAGAAGGCGTTCCGACCGGGCCGCTTCCCCTTCCCGCTGCTCCACATCGACACCGGCCACAACTACCCGGAGGTGATCGCCTTCCGCGACCGGCGCGCCGCGGAGCTGGGCGAGCGGCTCCTGGTCCGCTCGGTGGAGGCCTCGATCGCCGCGGGCCGGGTGGTGCTCGCCCACGAGGGCGAGTCGCGCAACAAGCACCAGTCGGTGACCCTGCTCGACGCCGTCGCCGAGCTGGAGCTCGACGCCTGCATCGGGGGCGCCCGCCGCGACGAGGAGAAGGCGCGGGCCAAGGAGCGGGTCTTCTCCTTCCGCGACGAGTTCGGCCAGTGGGACCCGAAGCGCCAGCGGCCGGAGCTCTGGAGCCTGTACAACGCGCGCATCCGCCGGGGCGAGCACATCCGCGCCTTCCCCATCTCCAACTGGACCGAGCTCGACGTCTGGCAGTACATCGCCCGCGAGCGGCTGGAGCTGCCCTCGATCTACTTCGCGCACCAGCGCGAGGTGGTGCGGCGCGGCGCGGCGCTGGTCCCGGTGACCCCGCTCACGCCGCCCAGGCCGGGGGACCGGGTCGAGCGGCGCTCGGTCCGCTTCCGCACCGTCGGCGACATCACCTGCACCGCGCCGGTCGAGTCCACCGCCCGCACGGTGGAGGAGATCGTGGCCGAGACCGCCGCCACCACCGTGACCGAGCGCGGCGCCACCCGCCTCGACGACCAGACCTCCGACGCCTCCATGGAGCAGCGCAAGAAGGAAGGGTACTTCTAGATGCTCGCCGCCGAACGGCGCCCCGACCCCGCCCCGGAGGACGCCGGCCTCCTGCGGTTCCTGACCTGCGGCAGCGTGGACGACGGCAAGAGCACCCTCATCGGGCGGCTCCTGCTCGACACCCGCTCCATCCTCGCCGACGCCCTCTCCGCCATCGAGCGCACCTCGCGGCGGCGCGGGCTCGAGCGGATCGATCTCTCGCTCCTCACCGACGGCCTGCAGGCCGAGCGCGAGCAGGGGATCACCATCGACGTCGCCTACCGCTACTTCTCCACCGGCCGGCGCAAGTACATCATCGCCGACGCCCCGGGCCACGAGCAGTACACCCGCAACATGGTGACGGCGGCCTCCACCGCCGACCTCGCCATCATCCTGGTGGACGCGCGCAAGGGGCTGCTCACCCAGACCCGCCGCCACGCCACGGTGGCGCACCTCGTCGGGATCCCGGAGGTGGTGGTCGCGATCAACAAGATGGACCTGGTCGGCTTCTCGCGCGAGGTGTTCGACCGGCTCTGCGCCGAGTACCGCGACTTCGCCGGGCGCCTGGGCGCGGGCCGCACCCGCTTCGTGCCCATGTCGGCGCTCGACGGCGACATGGTGGTGGAGCGGGGCGAGCGGCTCCCCTGGTACGACGGGCCGACGCTGCTCGAGCTGCTCGAGGAGGCCCCCGCCTCCGGCGCCGCCCCGGCGGAGCGCCTCCGCTTCCCCGTGCAGTGGGTCTGCCGGCCGCACACGGCCGAGCACCACGACTACCGCGGCTACATGGGGCGGGTGGAGTCCGGGCGGGTCCGCCCCGGCGACGAGGTGGTGGTCCTCCCGTCGGGCTCGCGGACCCGGGTGGCGCGCGTCGAGCTGCACGGCCAGGCCATCCCCGAGGCGGTGAGCGGGCAGTCGGTGACGCTGCTCCTCGCCGACGACGTGGACGTGGGGCGCGGCGACCTCATCGCCCTCGCCGAGGACGCGCCGGCGCCGGTGCGCGAGCTCGCCGCCACCGTCTGCTGGCTGGGGGAGGCGCCGCTCGCCCCCGGGCGCCGCTACGTGATCCGCCACGCCACCCGCGAGGTCCCGGCGGTGCTCGGGGCGATCGACCACCGGCTCGACGTCAACACCCTGGACCGGCACCCGGCCGAGCGGCTCTCCATGAACGACATCGGCCGGATCACGCTGCGGCTCGCCCGCCCGCTCTGCCCCGACCGCTACGCCGACAATCGGGCCACCGGCGCCTTCGTGGTGGTGGACGAGGCCACCAACGACACCGTCGGCGCCGGGATGATCGACTGAAGCGACCCTTCGCGCCCCGGCGCTTGCCGGCCGAGGCGTCGTCCGTTATATTGGATGTTCGTCCGTTACGAGATCTGCCCCGCCATGACCTCCGACCTCTCCGCTCTCGAAGGCGCGCCCCCCGAGGAGATCCTCGCCGAGGCCGCGCGCCGCTGGCCGCGCCTCGCCTTCGCCACCGGGTTCGGCCCCGAGGGCTGCGTGCTGGTGGACGTGATCGCCCGCCACCGGCTGCCGATCGACATCTTCACCCTCGACACCGGGGTGCTCTTCCCCGAGACCTACGAGCTCTGGCGCGCCCTGGAGCGGCGCTACGGCCTCGGCATCCGGGCGGTCCGGCCG
The DNA here is from genome assembly GCF_023169965.1 of Anaeromyxobacter paludicola. Classification (NCBI taxonomy): domain Bacteria; kingdom Pseudomonadati; phylum Myxococcota; class Myxococcia; order Myxococcales; family Anaeromyxobacteraceae; genus Anaeromyxobacter; species Anaeromyxobacter paludicola. The sequence goes on from NZ_AP025592.1 coordinate 1,698,592, forward strand.
GCCTTCTCGCTCGAGGAGGCGCGGACGGTGTACGCCCAGCTCTGGGAGCGCGAGCCGGACCGCTGCTGCCAGGCCCGCAAGGTGCTGCCGCTCCGCGGCGCGCTCGCCGGGCTCGACGCCTGGGTGACCGCCATCCGCCGCGACCAGACGCCGGAGCGCGCGAGCGCCGCGGTGGCCGAGCCGGATCCGAAGTTCGGCCTGGTGAAGGTGAACCCCCTCGTGCGCTGGACGAGCGCCGACGTCTGGGCGCACGTGGCGCGCCACGGCGTGCCGGTGAACCCGCTCCACGCCCAGGGCTACCCCTCCATCGGCTGCGCCCCCTGCACCACCCCGGTCGCGCCGGACGAGGACCCCCGCGCCGGCCGCTGGCGCGGCCGCGAGAAGACCGAGTGCGGGCTGCACGGCCGCTTCACCGGTGGCCGCCCCGCCGGCCCGAACGCCTGAGGACGCCATGAGCCCTCCTTCCTCCCGCGCCGCCCGCGGCGGCTTCGTGCTCTGGTTCACCGGCCTCTCCGGGGCCGGCAAGAGCACCCTCTCGCGCGCCGTCGCGCCCGCGCTCGGCGCCGACCGTCACGTCGAGATCCTCGACGGCGACGAGGTGCGCACCCACCTCTCGCGCGGGCTCGGCTTCTCGCGCGAGGACCGCGACGTGAACGTGCGGCGCATCGGCTTCGTCGCCCGGCTGCTGGCGCGCGCCGGCGCCGCCGCGGTCACCGCCGCCATCTCGCCCTACCGCGAGACCCGGGACGAGGTGCGCCAGGCCTGCGAGGCCGAGGGCATCCCCTTCGTGGAGGTGCACGTGCAGGCCCGGCTGGAGACGCTGGTCGCGCGGGACGTGAAGGGGCTCTACGCCCGGGCGCTCGCGGGCGAGCTCCCGCACTTCACCGGGGTGTCCGATCCCTACGAGCCGCCCCTCACGCCGGAGGTGGCGGTCTCGTCCGACGCCGACGAGGTGGCGCGGTCGGCCGAGGCGGTGCTGGCGCACCTGCGGGCCCGCGGCCTGCTCGGCCCGCGGCCGGAGGCGCGGGCCTCGTGAGCGCCGCGGCCCGCACCGACGCCGGGGCGCCGGCCCCGGAGCCCTTCCCCGCCTTCCTGAAGCTCGCCGGCCGCGAGGTGCTGGTGGTCGGTGGCGGCAAGGTCGCCGCCGGCAAGGTGGACGCGCTCCTCGCGGCCGGCGCCCGGGTGCGGCTCGTCGCCCCGGAGCTCCGGCCCGAGCTCGAGCGCGACGGCGTCGAGCGGCTCCGCCGCCCCTTCGAGCCGCGCGACCTCGACGGCGCCTGGCTGGCGGTGGCCGCGGCCACCCCCGAGGTGAACCGCGAGGTGTCCCGCTGCGCCGAGGCCCGCCGCGTGTTCGTGAACGCGGTGGACGATCCGTCCAACGCCAGCGTCTACCTGGGCGGCGTGGTGCGGCGCGACGGCGTGACCGTGGCCGTCTCCACCGGCGGCCGCGCCCCGGCCCTGGCCGGGCTCCTGCGCGAGGCGCTCGAGGCGCTGCTGCCTTCCGATCTCTCCCGCTGGACCGCCGAGGCGGGCCGGCTGCGCGACCTGTGGCGCCGCCCCGGCGCGCCGCCGCTGGCCGAGCGCCGGCCGCTCCTGCTCGAGGCCCTGAACCGGCTCTACGCTCCCCGCCGCGACGAGGCGGCTCCCCCCGCAGCCCCCGAGGTGCACCCGTGAACGGCTTCGTCTCCCTGGTGGGCGCCGGCCCCGGCGACCCCGAGCTCCTGACCCTCAAGGCGGCCCGCCGCCTCGCCGAGGCCGACCTCGTGCTCTACGACGCGCTGGTGAGCGGCGAGGTGCTGCGGCACGCGGCGCGCGCGCACTGCTTCTTCGTCGGCAAGCGCGCCGGCGCGCTCGGCGTGCGCCAGGAGGCGATCCACCGGATGATGGTGGACGCGGCCCGGGCCGGGAAGCGGGTGGTGCGGCTCAAGTGCGGCGATCCCTTCGTGCTCGGCCGCGGCGGCGAGGAGGCGATCGCCCTCGCGGAGGCCGGCGTGCCGCACGAGGTGGTGCCCGGCGTGAGCTCCGCGCTGGCGGCCCCGGCGCTGGCCGGCATCCCCCTCACCCAGCGCGGGCTGGCCTCCGGGTTCGCGGTCCTCTCCGGCCACGGCCCCGAGGCCTGGCGCCCCATCCTCGACGGCCTGGCCCCGGGGACGCTCAGCCTGGTGGTGCTGATGGGGCTCGGCGCCCGCGCCGAGCTGGCCGCGGCCCTGCTCGGCCGCGGCTGGAGCCCGAGCACGCCGGCCGCCCTGCTGTTCGCGGCCAGCACCCCCCGCGCCCGCGCCTGGACCGGCACCCTGGCCGGGCTGGCGTCCGCGCCCGCCGACGCGTCGGACGGCGCGCCGGCCACCCTGGTGGTGGGGGAGGTGGTCTCGCTCGCCGCCGCCACCGGGCTCTCCCCATCGCAGGCCGCCGCCGCGGCCGGGAAGGTCGCATGAGCGCCTCGCACCCCCGCCCCGGGTTCTCCCACCCCTCCGACCTCGCCTCCTTCCTGGAGATGCTCGGGAGGTTCGAGCGGGGCGAGATCGGCGCCGACGCCTGGCGCGCCTTCCGGCTGCTCCGCGGGAACTACCCGCAGCGCCAGGGCGGCGAGGAGAACATGCTGCGGGTGAAGCTGCCGCAGGGCATCGCCACGGCCGGCCAGCTGCGCGCGCTCGCCGAGGTGGCCGAGCGCCACTCGCGCGCCTTCGCCCACGTCACCACCCGGGAGAACGTGCAGTTCCACTTCGTGCAGTCGGCCGAGCTGCCGGCCGCGCTCACGCGCCTGGCCGAGGCCGGGCTCACCACCGTCGAGGCCTGCGGGAACGCGGTGCGCAACGTGGTCGGCTGCCCCTTCGCCGGCGTGGCCGCGGACGAGCCGTTCGACCCCACCCCGTACGCCGAGGCGGTGTCGCGCCACTTCCTGCGCCACCCGCTCAGCTCCACCCTGCCCCGCAAGTTCAAGATCGCCTTCGAGGGGTGCAGCGAGGACCACGTGCTCACCCCCATCCACGACCTCGGCTTCCGTGCACGGGTGGAGGGCGGCCGGCGCGGGTTCGCGGTGACCGCCGCCGGCGGCACCGCCACCCTCTGCGCGGCGGGGCAGCCGCTCACGCCGTTCCTGCCGGCGGGCGAGGTACTCGACCTGGTGGAGGCGGTGCTGCGCGTCTTCCACCGGCTCGGCGACCGGCAGAACCGGAAGAAGAACCGGATGAAGTTCCTCGTGCGGCAGCTCGGCTGGGAGCGGTTCCAGGCCGAGGTCGCGGCCGAGCGGGAGCGGGTGCGCGCCGAGGGCGGCGCCCGCCTCCCCTTCGACGCCGAGGCCGCGCCCGAGGAGCGCGCGCCGGAGGGGCGCGCCCCGGCGCCGTCGCCCGCCGAGGTGGCCGCGCTCGCGACCGCCGGCTCGCTCACCGGCCCGGGCCTGCACCCGCGCGTGAGCCCCACGCTCGATCCGGGCGCCGCAGCCTTCGAGGCCTGGCGCGCCAGCAACGTCCGGCCGCAGCGGCAGCCGGGGCTCGCGGCGGTGACCGCGCTCCTGCCGCTCGGCGACGCGACCTCGGGCCAGCTCCGCGCCCTGGCGCTGCTCGCCGAGGCCTACGGCGACGGGACGGTCCGCTTCACCCGCACGCAGGACGCGGTGCTGCGCTGGGTGCCGGAGGAGGCGCTGGTGGGGCTCTACCTCCGGCTCGCCGCCGCCGGCCTCGGCCTCGCGGGCGCGGGCACCGCGGCCGACGTGGTGGCCTGCCCCGGCGCCGAGACCTGCCGGCTCGCGGTGACGCAGTCGCGCGGCGTGGCGCGGCTCGTGGAGGACCACCTGCGCGCCCGCCCGGCGCTCGCCGCCGCCGCGCCCGGGCTCGAGGTGAACGTGAGCGGCTGCCCGAACGGCTGCAGCCAGCACCACGTCGCCGGCATCGGCCTGCAGGGGAGCGCGCGCAAGCTCGAGGGCGGGGCGGTGCCGCAGTACTTCCTCCTCGTGGGCGGCGGGGTGGTGGGCGGCGAGGCGCGCTTCGGCCGGCTCGCCGCCAAGATCCCTGCGCGCCGGGTGCCGGCCGCCGTGGAGCGGCTCATCGGGCTCTACCAGGCCGAGCGCGAGGCCGGGGAGAGCGCGCCCGCCTTCCTGGCGCGGGTGGAGGTGGCGCGGGTGAAGGCGCTGCTGCGGGACCTGGAAGCGATCGACGCCGCGAGCGCCCGGCCCGAGGACTACGTCGATCCGGGAGACGACCGGCCGTTCCGGCCTGGGGAGGAGACCACGTGATGAGGACGATCTTCGGAGGAGAGAGGCGGACCGGGAGCTGGCCCCGGCCGCGCGAGCTGCTCATCCTGTCGGCGCTGCTGGCGCTCGGGGCGGTCGGGAGCGGGGCCCTCCCGCGCCGCGCCGACGCGGCCGCCGCGCCCGTGCAGCTCCTCAACGTCTCCTACGACCCGACCCGCGAGCTCTACGAGCAGGTGAACGCGGCCTTCGCGAGGAGCTGGAAGCAGCGCACCGGCCAGGAGGTCACGATCAAGCAGTCCCACGGCGGCTCCGGCAAGCAGGCCCGCGCCGTGCTCGACGGGCTGCAGGCCGACGTGGTGACGCTGGCGCTCGCCTACGACGTGGACGCCATCGCCAGGGCCGGCCTCGCGCCGGCCGACTGGCAGCGGCGGCTCCCGCACAACGCCGCGCCCTACACCTCGACCATCGTCTTCCTGGTGCGCCAGGGGAACCCCAAGGCGATCAAGGACTGGCCCGACCTCGTGAAGCCGGGCGTCTCGGTCATCACCCCCTCGCCCAAGACCTCGGGCGGCGCCCGCTGGAACTACCTCGCCGCCTGGGGCTGGGCCGCGCAGCGCGGGGGCGACGCCGCCGCCCGTGACTACGTGAAGCGGCTCTACAAGAACGTGCCGGTGCTCGACTCCGGCGCCCGCGGCGCCACCACCACCTTCGTGGAGCGCGGGATCGGCGACGTGCTCATCGCCTGGGAGAACGAGGCGCTGCTCGCCGTCGAGAAGCTCGGGCCGGGCAAGCTCGAGGTGGTGGTGCCGTCCGCGTCGATCCTGGCCGAGCCGCCGGTGTCGGTGGTGGACAAGGTGGTGGACCGGCGCGGCACGCGCGCCGCGGCCCAGGCCTACCTCGAGTTCCTCTACACGGAGGAGGGGCAGGAGATCGCGGCCCGGAACCATTACCGGCCCCGCAGCGCCGAGGCGGCGAGGCGCCACCCCTTCCCCAAGGTGACCCTCTTCACCATCGACCAGGCCTTCGGCGGCTGGCAGAAGGCGCAGGCCGCCCACTTCAACGACGGCGGGATCTTCGACCAGATCTACGCCCCCGGGAGCTAGCCGGTGGGCGACGCGCGGCGCGGCATCCTGCCCGGGTTCGGGCTCTCCACCGGCGTGACCCTCTTCTGGCTCGGCCTGGTGGTGCTCCTGCCGCTCTCCACCCTCGGGCTCGAGACCGCCCGCCTCGGCCCGGCCCAGCTCTGGGCGGTGGTCACGAGCCCGCGCGCGCTCGCGTCGTACCGGCTCTCCCTCCTCGCCTCGCTCGGCGCCGCCGCCGTCAACGCGGTCTTCGGGTTCCTGGTGGCCTGGGTGCTCGTCCGCTACCGGTTCCCGGGCAAGGCGCTCGTGGACGCGCTGGTGGACCTCCCCTTCGCCCTGCCGACGGCGGTGAGCGGCATCGCCCTCACCGCGGTCTACTCGAGCAACGGCTGGATGGGGCGGCTCCTCGAGCCCCTGGGGGTGAAGGTGGCCTTCTCGCGGCTGGGGGTGCTGGTGGCGCTCACCTTCATCGGGCTGCCGTTCGTGATCCGGACCGTGGAGCCGGTGCTGGCCGACCTGGAGCGCGACGTGGAGGAGGCGGCGGCGCTGCTCGGCGCGAGCCGGGGCCAGGTGTTCCTCCGCGTGCTCCTGCCGGCGGCGCTCCCGGCCACGCTCACCGGCTTCGCCCTCGCCTTCGCGCGGGCGCTCGGCGAGTACGGCTCGGTGGTCTTCATCTCCGGCAACATGCCCATGAGGACCGAGATCACGCCGCTCCTCATCATGACCCGGCTCGAGCAGTTCGACTACGCCGGCGCGACCGCCCTGGCGTCGGTGATGCTCGGCGCCTCGCTCCTCCTCCTCTTCGCGGTGAACCGGCTGCAGCGGCTCACGCGGGCCCGCGCCGGGATGGTCTAGCGGATGACCCCCACCACCGACCCGGCCTGGGTCCGCCACGGGCTCACCGCGCTGGCGCTCGCGTTCCTGGCCCTCTTCATCGGGCTGCCGGTGGCCGCGGTGCTCTCGGAGGCCCTCTCCAAGGGCGCGGGGCTCTACCTCGCGGCGCTGCGCGACGCCGACGCGGTCGCGGCCGTGAAGCTGACCCTCCTCGCCGCCGCCATCGCCGTGCCGCTCAACGCGCTCTTCGGGCTCGCCGCGGCCTGGTCGGTCACCCGCTTCCGGTACCGCGGCAAGGACCTGCTCCTCTCGCTCATCGACCTGCCCTTCGGCGTCTCGCCGGTCATCGCCGGGATGGTCATGGTGCTGCTCTTCGGCTCGCACGGCCTCCTCGGCCCCTGGCTCGTGGCGCACGACCTCCAGGTGATCTTCGCCGTCCCCGGCATCGTGCTCGCGACGGTGTTCGTCACCTTCCCCTTCGTGGCCCGCGAGCTCATCCCCTTCATGGAGGCGCAGGGCACCGAGGAGGAGGAGGCCGCGCTGACGCTGGGGGCGAGCGGCTGGCAGATCCTCACCCGCGTCACCCTGCCCAACGTGAAGTGGAGCCTGCTCTACGGCCTCGTGCTCTGCAACGCGCGGGCGATGGGCGAGTTCGGCGCGGTGTCGGTGGTCTCCGGCCACGTCCGCGGGGTGACCAACACCGTGCCGCTGCAGGTCGAGATCCTCTACGACGAGTACAACTTCGCCGCCGCCTTCGCCGTCGCCTCGCTGCTCCTCCTGCTCGCCCTGGTGACGCTCGCGGCGAAGCAGCTCCTGGAGTGGAAGGCCGGCCTGCGCGGCGCGGGGCACGGGAGCAGGTCGTGAGCATCGAGATCCGGGGCCTGAGCAAGTCCTTCGGCGCCTTCCAGGCGCTGCGCGGGGTGGACCTCACCGTCGCGAGCGGCGAGCTGACCGCCCTGCTCGGCCCCTCCGGCTGCGGCAAGACCACGCTCTTGCGCATCGTGGCCGGGCTCGAGACGCCCGACGAGGGCGAGGTGCGCCACCACGGCGAGCCGGTGCAGGACGCGAGCCCCCGCGAGCGCAACGTGGGGCTGGTCTTCCAGCACTACGCCCTCTTCCGCCACCTCACCGTCTTCGAGAACGTCGCCTTCGCGCTCCGGGTGCGCAAGCGGCCGCGCGCCGAGGTGGAGGCGCGGGTGCGGGAGCTCGTGGAGCTGGTGCAGCTCTCGGGGCTCGAGGACCGGCGCCCGGCGCAGCTCTCCGGCGGCCAGCGGCAGCGGGTGGCGCTGGCGCGGGCGCTCGCGACGCGGCCCAAGGTGCTGCTCCTCGACGAGCCCTTCGGCGCCCTCGACGCCCGGGTGCGCCAGGAGCTGCGCCGCTGGCTCCGCCGGCTGCACGACGAGATCCACGTGACCACCCTCTTCGTCACCCACGACCAGGAGGAGGCGTTCGAGGTCTCGGACCGGGTGGTGCTGATGAACCGCGGGCGGGTGGAGCAGGTGGGCACGCCGCGCCAGGTCTTCGAGGAGCCGGCGAGCCCGTTCGTGATGCAGTTCCTGGGCTCGGTGAACGCCTTCCAGGCACGGGTGGTGGGCGGCCGGGCGCGGGTGGGCGGGCTCGAGTTCGAGGCGCCGCCGCGCGAGGGCGGCTGGCCGGAGCGGCACCCGGCCCAGCTCTTCGTGCGCCCCCACGAGCTCGAGGTGTACCGGACCCCCGGCCCGGAGAGCTTCCCGGCCGAGGTGCTGCGGGTGACGCCGCTCGGCGGCACGGTCCGGGTCGAGCTCTCGGCGACGGCCGTGGAGGGCCCGCTCGAGGCGGAGCTGGACGCGCGGCGCGCCGAGGCGCTGGCGCTCGAGCCGGGCGATCGGGTCTACGCCGCGCCGCGGCGGCTGCGGCTGTTCACGGAGCCCCCGGACAGCCTCACCGCGAGCGCGCTCTGATCGCGGCCGCGGCCGCGCTCGCCCGGGGAGGTCGCGGGGGAGCGGGCGGAGCCCGGGGCGCGAGCGCCGCCGGGCTCCGCGTCCTCGCCTACTTCTGGGTCGGCTGCGCCGCCGGCGCCTCCTCGAAGAGCCAGGTCGAGAGGTAGCGCTCGCCGGTGTCGGGCAGCACCACCACGATGAGCTTGCCCTGGCTCTCCGGCCGCTTCGCCACCTCGAGCGCCGCCCAGAGGGCGCCGCCGCAGCTGATGCCGGAGAGGATCCCCTCCTCCTTGCAGAGGCGGCGGGCCAGCGCGCCGGCGTCCTCGTTCTTCACGACGATGGTCTCGTCGATGAGGTCGGTGCGGAGGACCTTGGGGATGAACCCCGGGCCCCAGCCCTGGATCTTGTGCGGCCCGGGCTTGCCGCCGGAGATGACGGGGGAGTCGGCCGGCTCGGCGGCGATGATCTTCACCGACGGCTTGCGCGCCTTGATCACCTCGGCCACGCCGGTGATGGTGCCGCCGGTGCCGGTGCCGCCGACGAAGACGTCGATCTTGCCGTCGGTGTCGCGCCAGATCTCCTCGGCGGTGGTCCGGCGGTGGATGTCGGGGTTGGCCGGGTTGTCGAACTGCTGGAGGACGAGGTAGCGCGGGTCCTCGGCCGCCATCTGGTTGGCCCTGGCGATGGCGCCCTTCATCCCCTCGGCGCCGGGCGTGAGCACGAGCCTGGCGCCGAGCGCGGTGAGGAGCTTGCGCCGCTCCATGCTCATGGTGTCGGGCATGGTGACGACGAACGGGTAGCCGCGCGAGGCGGCGGCGAAGGCGATGCCGATGCCGGTGTTGCCGCTGGTCGGCTCGAGCAGGATGGTGTCGGGCTTGATCTTCCCGTCGCGCTCCGCCGCCTCGATCATCGCCACGCCGATGCGGTCCTTCACGCTCGAGCAGGGGTTGAACGACTCGAGCTTGGCGACCACCGTGCCCGGCAGTCCCTTGCCGAGCCGCGGCAGCCGCACCAGCGGCGTGTTTCCGATGAGCTTCGTGACGTCGTCGGCGATCCGCATCTGCAGGCTCCGTGTTGGACCCCGTCGTGCGCGCCGGCACGATGCCGGCGGGAGGCGGGGCCCGATGGCGGCCCGGGGTCCTTAACGGCCCCCGGCCAGCCGGGCAATCCGTCATGACGGAGTGGCGTCGGCCACTGCCGTGCAGCGGTTTTGGGGAGCTTGGATCCGCCTCGTCCGTTTTACAAGACTATTTTCCGTCTTAAAGGATGGACGCCCCGTCCCGGCCGGCCGCCCGCCCGCCGGCCCTTCCGCGCCGGACGGGCCCCGGGTAGGCTCCGCGCATGTCGAGCGCCCCCGGCACCGCCCTGCGCAACGCCGTGCTGGTGATCCTGATCGCCGCGCTGGGCGCCATCGTCTCCGGGCTCTGGCTCCTCCACTCGCACGACCTCATCGCCCGCGGCGCCCTCCTCATCGCCCTCGGCTTCGCCGCTTGCGCGGCGGCGCTCCTCCTGCTGCTCCGGCGGGTGGCGGCCGCCCTGGAGCGGGCGCAGGCGGCCGAGGCCGATCGCGGCGCCGCCGCCACCCGCCTGCAGGCCATCATCGACTCCATGGCCGACGGCGTGATCTTCGTGGACGCCCAGGACCGGGTGGCGCTCGTGAACGAGGCCGGGCGCGTCCTGCGGAACCTGAAGGACGGCCCGGGGCGCTCGGTGAAGGACTGCCACCCCCAGGCCACCTACGGGATGCTCGACCGGGTCCTCACCTGGTTCCGGGAGGGCACCGACACCGGACCGGCCCACTCGATCATCAAGGAGAAGGAGGGGCGGTACGAGACCACCTACGCCCCGGTGCGGGCGCCCGACGGCGAGTACCTCGGCATCGTCATGGTCATCCGCGACATCGCCGACCGGCGCAGCCTCGAGCGGCGGCTGCTCGACGCCGAGCGGCTCGGGGCGGTGGGGCAGATGTCGGCCCAGGTGGCGCACGAGCTGCGCAACCCGCTCAACGCCATCGACGGCGCCGCGCAGTACCTCCGGCGCGTGCTCGCCGGCTCGCCCGAGGTGGAGGAGTACGGCGCGCTCATCGCCGAGGAGGTCCAGCGGGTGAACCGGTTCGTGGGCGACCTGCTGCACGTGGCCCGCCCGGCCAACCCGAGCTTCGGCCCGGCGGCGCTCAACCGGGTGGCCACCGAGGCGGCGCGGAGCGCGGCGCTGGCGCGAGGGCTCGAGGCCGACGCGGTCCGGCTCGACCTCGCCCGCGGGCTCCCCCCGCTCGACCTCGACAGCGCCATGGTGCAGGAGGCGATCGTGAACCTGCTCCAGAACGCCTTCGAGGCCGGCGGCGCCTCGCCGCCGGAGCTCGTCACCCGCTTCGAGGCGTCGGGCGGCGAGGGCGAGGTGGTGCTCGAGGTGCTCGATCGCGGCGGCGGCATCCCGCCCGAGCAGCTCGACGAGGTCACGCGCCCCTTCGTCACCACCAAGGCCCGCGGCACCGGCCTCGGGCTCGTCATCGTCGGCCGCGCCGTCGAGCAGCACCGGGCCCACTTCGCGCTCGCGGCGCGCGAGGGCGGCGGCACGGTGGCCCGGATCCGCTTCCCGGTGCGCACGGCCCGCGAGCGCGCCGCCGCGGCGGCGGAGGTGGCCTAGGTGGGCGACTTGGTCCTCCTCGCCGACGACGACCCGGGCACGCGCAAGGTGGCGCGCGCCAACCTCTCCCTCGAGGGGTTCGAGGTGCTCCCCGCCTCCTGCGGCGCCGAGGCCCTCTCGCGGCTGGCGGAGTCCGACCCGCTGGCGATGGTCTCCGACCTCAAGATGCCCGACATGGACGGCATCGCGCTCATGGACCGGGTCCACGCGCTCCGGCCCGGGCTGCCGGTGGTGCTCGTCACCGCCCACGCCACCGTGGAGACCGCGGTGCAGGCGATGCGGCGGGGCGCGCTCCACTACCTCACGAAGCCGATCCGCTACGACGAGCTCGCCCTGGTGCTGCGCCACGCCGTGGCCACGGAGCGGACGCGGCGCGACGTGCTCCGGCTGCGCGGCGAGCTCGAGCGGGCCGCCGGCTTCGACGAGATGGTCGGCGCCTCGGCGGAGATGCAGCAGGTGCTCGCGCTCGTCGAGCAGGTGGCGCCGGCCTCGGCCACCGTGCTCCTCCGCGGCGAGACCGGCACCGGCAAGGAGCTCGTGGCCCGCGCCCTCCACCGCCGCTCCCCCCGGCGCGACCGGCCCTTCGTGGCGCTCAACTGCTCCGCGGTGCCCCAGGCGCTCATGGAGAGCGAGCTCTTCGGGCACGAGAAGGGGGCCTTCACCGGCGCCGAGGCCCGGCGGGTGGGGCGCTTCGAGCAGGCCGACGGCTCGACCCTCTTCCTCGACGAGGTGGGCGAGCTCGACCTCGCGGTGCAGGCCAAGCTCCTGCGCGTGCTCCAGGAGCGCGAGCTCCACCGCGTCGGCTCGACCGCGCCGGTGCGGGTGGACGTCCGCATCGTCGCCGCCACCAACCGCGACCTCGAGGCGATGGTGCGCGAGGGGAGCTTCCGCGAGGACCTCTACTACCGGCTCAACGTGATCCCCATCCGTCTCCCGGCGCTCCGCGAGCGGCCGGGGGACCTGCCCGCGCTCATGGCCCACTTCCTCGGCGACTTCGCCCGGCGCTACGGGCGCGAGCCGACCCCGGCGCCGCCCGAGGTGCTCGCCGCGGCGCGGGAGCACACCTGGCCCGGCAACGTCCGCGAGCTGCGCAACCTCTGCGAGCGGGCCGTGGTGATGGGCTGGAGCGCCGTCGCCCCCATGCTCGGCCCCGTCGCGCGGCCGCCCCCGCCCTCCGCCGCGGCGCTGGTGGACTTCGGGCTGCCGCTCCTCGAGGCGCGGCAGCGGCTGGTCGAGCGGTTCGAGCGCGAGTACCTGTCGCGGCTGCTCGAGCGGCACCACGGGAAGGTGGGCGAGGTGGCGCGCGCGGCCGGCATCGCCGAGCGCAACCTGTACGAGAAGATGAAGCAGTACGGGATGAGCCGGGAGGACTACCGGTAGGCACTCCGCACGGGCGAGCCCGACCGGCGCTCCACCTCCTCCGGGTTCGGACCCGCGCATCCGAACCGGCCGGATGCGTCCATCCGAAGGCGCCCCACCTCCCCGGGGTCACGCCCCGACTTCCGCGCACTTGCGCCCGGCCCGGCGCTGGCCCCGCTCTTGCTCTTCGCCTGCCTGCCTGGCGCGACGCACCGCGCCCCGCTCGAGGAGCTCAACCATGCCGGCCGGCCTCACCGCCATCTCCGCCCCCGCCCTGCTCGCCACCGCGGCGCTCGGCCTCGCGGCGGGCGTGGGCGGGTACGCCTTCGTCTACGCGAAGGGCTACTCGTACCTGACCAACGACCCCGCCGCCTGCGCCAACTGCCACGTGATGCAGGGCTACTACGACACCTGGCGGCAGTCCCCGCACCACGCCGCCGCGGGCTGCAACGACTGCCACACCCCCGCCGGGAAGGTCGCGAAGTACGTGGTGAAGGCCGAGAACGGCTTCCACCACTCGCTGGCCTTCACGGTCGGGAACTTCCCCGACCAGATCAAGGCGCGCCCCTCCAGCCGCGAGGTGGTGAACGGGCAGTGCCAGCACTGCCACGCCGAGATCACGCACGACATGACCGACTTCGGCAAGGACGAGGCCGTCGACTGCGTCCGCTGCCACGCTTCCGTGGGCCACCTCCGGTAGCCCGAAGGAGAACGAAGATGATCGAGACCCCGAAGAAGTCCTCCGCGCGCCCGGCCCTGCTCGTCGCGCTCGCCGCAGCCTTCGCCGTCATCGCGGTGCTGGTGGTGGCGCTGGTCGCCAACGTCGCCGAGCACAAGCGGGAGGCGAAGGTCCCCACCGTCCGCGTGGTGGAGCTCACCGAGGAGACCGACGACCCGGCGCTCTGGGGCAAGAACTTCCCCCAGGAGTACGACCAGTACAAGAAGACCGCCGAGATGACGCCCACCCGCTTCGGCGGCAGCGAGGCGGTCCCGCGCGTCCCGACCTCCGACGATCCGCGCGAGAAGGTGTCGCGCTCCAAGATCGACGCCGACCCGCGCCTCAAGACCATGTGGGCCGGCTACGCCTTCGCCGCCGACTTCCGCGAGCGGCGCGGCCACATGTACGTCCTCGAGGACCAGCTCTACACGAAGCGGCAGCAGGTGGTGAAGCAGCCCGGCACCTGTGCCCAGTGCCACGCCTCGACCTGGGTCGCCTACCGCAAGCTCGGCGACGGCGACCTCATCAAGGGCTTCGAGAAGATGAACCAGATGCCCTACTCCGAGGCGAAGAACCTCCTCAAGCACCCGGTGGCCTGCATCGACTGCCACGAGCCGAAGACCATGGCGCTGCGCGTGACGAAGCCCGGCTTCCTCGAGGGCATCAAGGCGCTCAAGGCCTCGCAGGGCGTGCCCAACTACGACCCGAACACCATGGCCACGCGGCAGGAGATGCGGGCGTTCGTCTGCGGCCAGTGCCACGTCGAGTACTACTTCAAGGGGCCCGAGAAGCGGCTCGTCTACCCCTGGGCGAAGGGGCTCAAGATCGACGACATCATGAGCTACTACGACGAGATCAAGTTCAAGGACTGGACGCACAAGGAGACCGGCGCCCAGGTCCTCAAGGCCCAGCACCCCGAGTTCGAGACCTGGAACCAGGGCATCCACGCCCGCTCCGGCGTGACCTGCGTCGACTGCCACATGCCGTACATGCGCGTCGGCGGCACCAAGATGGCCGACCACCACGTCCGCAGCCCGCTGCTCAACGTGAACCGCGCCTGCCAGCAGTGCCACAAGTGGTCGGACGCCGAGCTCAAGGACCGGGTCGAGACCATCCAGCTCCGCTTCAAGAAGCTGCGCGACCAGGCGATGGACTCGCTCGTGGCCCTCATCGGCGACCTGAAGGCGGCCAAGGAGGCCGGCAAGTCGGACGCCGAGCTCGCCACCGCCCGCTACCTGCAGCGCCGGGCCCAGTTCTACCTGGACTTCGTCGAGGCCGAGAACTCGGCCGGCTTCCACGCGCCGGACGAGCAGGTCCGCGTGCTCGGCGAGTCGATCAACTACTCGCGCCAGGGCCAGATCGCGCTCCGCGATCCGAGCTTCAAGCCGACGGTCGCCGTGGTGGACATCCCGGCGACGCCGCCGGCCCCGGCCCCGGGCGCGCCCGCGGTGGTCCCGGCCTCCGCCCCCGCCCCGGCCGCCCACTAGCGTGAAGGAGGGCCCGACGATGCGCACCCGCTCCGCGTTCGCAGTCCTGCTCGCAGCCGCCCTCGTCGGGCCCGCCCTCCCGGGCGCGTCCGCCGCCGCCGCCCCGCCCGCCCGCCACCCCGAGGTGGCGGTGGGCGGCGCCGAGACCTGCGCCTCCTGCCACGCCGAGGTCACCCCCGCGGCGGCCAGGGCCTGGCGGGAGAGCCGGCACGGCCTCGACCAGGTGAAGTGCTTCGCCTGCCACGGCTCGACCGGCGCCGACTTCCGCCGCCACCCCGAGCCGGCGCGCTGCCAGGCCTGCCACGCCCGCGAGGTGGACTCGGTGACGCAGGCCGGGGCGACCCGCGACTGCTTCGCCTGCCACCCCTCGCACGCGCTCCTGCCCGCCAAGGGCAAGAGCCCTCACGTGAAGAAGTAGCGAAGGAGCGTCCCGTGACCATCTCCCGGCGAGACTTCCTCAAGACCACCGCCGCCGCCTCCGCGCTGGCCGCCCTCGGCAAGCCGGGGACCGCCCTCGCCTCCCCGGCGGGCACCACCTGGGTGAAGAGCGTCTGCCGCTACTGCGGCACCGGCTGCGGCCTGTACGTCGGCGTCGAGGGCGGCAAGGTGACCGCCGTCCGCGGCGACGCCCAGGACCACAACGCCGGCTTCCTCTGCGTGAAGGGCGCCGCCCTCCCCCAGATCATGGGCGCGAAGGACCGGCACCTCCACCCGCTCGTGCGCAGGGGCGACAAGCTCGTGCGCGCCAGCTGGGAGGAGGCGATGGGGCTCGTCGCCTCGCGCTTCCAGGAGACCATCCAGAAGTTCGGCCCGGACGCGGTCGGCTTCTACGGCTCGGGCCAGGGGCTCACCGAGGAGACCTACGTCGCCAACAAGCTGTTCAAGGCCGGGATCCGGACCAACAACGTGGACGGCAACCCGCGCCTCTGCATGGCGAGCGCGACCGCCGGCTACGTCGGCACCTACGGCAAGGACGAGCCGATGGGGTGCTACGAGGACCTCGACCACGCCGACGTCTTCTTCATCACCGGGTCGAACACCGCCGAGTGCCACCCGGTGCTCTTCCGCCGCATCGTCCGGCGCAAGGAGCGCGGCCAGGACGTGAAGGTGATCGTCCTCGACCCGCGCCGCACCGCCACCTCGCGCATCGCCGACCTGCACCTCTCCTGCACGCCCGGCACCGACCTCGCCATCTTCAACGCCATGGCGCACGTGCTCTTCGCCGAGGGGCTCGTGGACCGCGACTTCATCCGGGACCACGTCGCCTTCGGCGAGGGGACCGAGGTGAACCGCGCCCTCGCCGACTACGAGAAGTTCCTCCAGTCCTGGACGCCGGCCGAGGCGGCGCGCCTCGCCGGCTGCAAGGCCGAGGACATCGTCACCGCGGCCCGGTGGTTCGGCGCCAGGGGGCGCAAGACCACCTCGCTCTGGACCATGGGGCTGAACCAGCGCAGCCGCGGCACCTGGGCCAACCAGCTCGTCCACAACCTGCACCTCGTCACCGGCAAGATCGGCGAGCCCGGCTCGACGCCGCTCTCGCTCACCGGCCAGCCGAACGCCTGCGGCGGCGTCCGCGACGGCGGCGCCCTCTCGCACCTGCTCCCCTACGGCCGCCTCGTCGCCAACGACCAGCACCGGGCGCAGATGGAGAAGCTCTGGAACGTGCCGGCGGGCACGCTCCAGCCCAAGCCGGGGCTCGCCACCGTGGACCTGTTCCGGGCCATGGAGGAGGGCAAGCTCAAGGCGCTCTACGTGATGTGCACCAACCCGGGCCAGTCGCTCCCGAGCCTCGAGCGCTACCGGAAGGCGATGCGGAAGGAGGGCGCGTTCCTCGTGGTCTCGGAGGCCTTCCACCCGACCCGCACCTCCGAGCTCGCCGACGTGGTGCTGCCGGCGGCGCTCTGGGCCGAGAAGGAGGGGGTCTACGGCTGCACCGAGCGGCGCTACCACCTGCTCGAGCAGGCGGTGAAGCCGGCCGGCGAGGCCCGCCCCGACTTCCAGATCCTCTGCGACCTCGCCCGCCGCCTCGGGCACGCCGGGCTCGTCCCCTTCAAGACCCCTGCCGAGGCCTGGGACGAGATCCTCACCCTCTGCAAGGGCACGCCCTACGACTTCACCGGCATGACCCGCGCCGCGCTGAAGGAGTCGCACGGCCTGCTCTGGCCCCTCCCCTCCCCCGGCCACCCCGGCACGAAGCGGCGCTACGTGAGGGGCGACGACCCGTTCGTCCCGGCCGACCACCCGCAGCGGCTCAAGTTCTACGGCCGCCCCGACGGCAAGGCGGTGGTCTGGCTCCGCCCCTACCAGCCGCCGGCCGAGGTGGTGGACGCGGACTACCCCCTCTGGTTCAACACCGGCCGCGTCCTCGAGCACTGGCACACCGGCACCATGACCCGGAACTGCGCCGAGCTGCGGCAGTCCCAGGCCGAGGCGGTCGCCGAGCTGCACCCGGAGGACGCGAAGCGGCTCGGCGTCGGCCCCGGCGATCAGGTGAAGGTGACCTCGCGCCGCGGCGCCGAGACCTTCCAGGTCTCCGTCGTGGAGGGCCAGCGCCCCGGCTCGGTCTTCGCGCACATGCACGACGACCAGCGGCTCTGCAACCGGATCACCGTGGACGCGGTGGACCCGGTGTCGAAGGAGCCGGAGTTCAAGATCTGCGCGGTCAAGGTGGAGAAGGTCTCCGCCCGGAAGGCCTGACGTGGTCGTCGCCGGCGTCGTCATCGAGACCGTGGAGGGGGCCGCGGCGCGCGTCTCGGCCCGCCTCCTCCAGGTCCCCGGCCTCGAGCTGCAGGGCGGCGACGGCGCGCGCCGCCTCGCCGCCGTGGTCACCGCCGAGGACGCCGAGGCCGTCGAGGCGCTCGGGCGCGCCCTCCTCGAGCGCGACGAGGAGATCCTGGGCGTGTTCCCCACCTACGTCGGGAGCGACGCCGAGCCCTGAGTGAGGGCCCGGCCCGACCCCAAGCGAGCGCGGCCGCCCGCCGGCCGGCGCGAGAAGCTGTCCGCAGCACCCCCGCACCACCCACGCACCACGACACGGAGGCTCCATGAGTCCGATGTTCCGCGCCGCGATCGCGGCCGTCGCCGTCCTCTCGGCTGGCCCGGCCCTCGCGGCCGACGCCGCCAAGGGCTGCGTCGATTGCCACCAGAAGCACACCCCCACCATCGTCTCCGACTGGAAGCTCTCGCGGCACTCGGAGCTCGGCATCGGCTGCGACACCTGCCACGGGACCGGCCACTCCTCCGCCGCCGACGTCGCCAAGGTGAAGATCCCGAACCCCGACACCTGCGCGCAGTGCCACGAGGCCCAGGTGAAGCAGTTCAAGGGCTCGAAGCACGCCTTCGCCTGGGCGGCGATGAAGGCCATGCCGACCTTCCACTACCAGCCGATGGCGCTCATGGAAGGGCAGAAGGGCTGCGGCGGCTGCCACAAGCTCGGGCTCAAGAGCGATCAGGAGGTGAAGGACGTGAAGAAGGCCGGCGGCGCCGCCAACGCCTTCGGCCTCGCCTCCTGCGACGCCTGCCACACCCGCCACACCTTCTCGAAGAAGGAGGCGCAGCAGCCCCAGGCCTGCCAGACCTGCCACATGGGCTTCGACCACCCGCAGTGGGAGATGTACTCGGCCTCCAAGCACGGCGTGCGGCAGGATCTCAAGAGCCGCGGCGTGCTCCCCAAGGACGCCGGCGCGCCCACCTGCCAGACCTGCCACATGCAGCACGGCGACCACGGCGTGACCACCGGCTGGGGCTTCCTCGCGGTGCGCCTGCCGATGCCGGAGGACAAGCAGTGGGCCGCCGACCGGGCCACCATCCTCCAGGGGCTCGGCGTGCTCGACCCCGAGGGCAAGCCGACCGCCCGGCTCGAGGTGGTGAAGGCGGCGCAGGTGGCGCGGCTCGACGCCAGGAGCTTCGACGACCAGCGCGCCAAGATGCTCGCCACCTGCAACCAGTGCCACTCGAGGAACTTCGCCGACTCCGAGCTCAAGAAGGGCGACCAGATGATCAAGGAGGCCGACCACCTCATGGCGGAGGGCATCCGCACGGTGGCCGCGCTCTACAAGGACGGCGTGCTCCCGAAGCCCAAGGACTACGCCTACGCCTTCCCCGACCTCCTCACCTTCCACGACGCGCCGACGGTGGTGGAGCAGAAGCTCTTCGTGATGTTCCTCGAGCACCGCATGCGCACGTTCCAGGGGTCGTTCCACAACAACCCCGACTACGCGCTCTGGTACGGGTGGAGCGAGATGGTGCGCGACCTCGCCGAGATCAAGGCCGGGGCGGCGGAGCTCCGGGAGAAGGCGAAGCACAAGTAGCGCTTCGCCTGGAGCGTCAGGTCGCCGCGGTGATCTGAGGAAGGAAGCTCGTGCCCACCTGCGCCGGGACGCCGAAGAACCCGGCGCAGGTGGCGCCGAGATCGCTGAACGAAGCGCGCACGCCGAGCGAGCCGCCGCGCCCGCCGGCGTGCACCAGCAGCGGCACGTGCTCGCGGGTGTGGTCGGTTCCCGCGTGGGTGGGATCGCAGCCGTGGTCCGCGGTGAGGGCGAGGACGTCGCCGGGCCGCAGCCGGGCGAGGAGCCGGGGCAGCGCCGCGTCGAGCTCCGAGAGCGCCCGCGCGTAGCCCCGCACGTCGCGGCGGTGGCCGTAGAGCATGTCGAAGTCCACCAGGTTCACGAAGAGCAGCCCTCGCTCCAGGGTCCCGAGGAGCGCCTCGGTGCGCGCGAGCCCGTCGGCGTTGCCGCTCGTGTGGACCTCCTCCGAGATCCCCTGCCGGTCGTAGATGTCGGGGATCTTGCCCACGCCCACCACCGGCACCCCGGCGTCGCGCAGGTCCTGGAGCACGGTCCGGCCGGGCGCCGGGAGCGAGAAGTCCTTGCGGTCGTAGGTGCGGGTGTACTTCCCGGGCGTCCCCACGAACGGCCGGGCGATGACGCGCGCCACCCGCAGCGGATCGAGCTGCCGGCGGGCGATCTCGCACCAGCGGTAGAGCGTCTCGAGCGGCACCGTGCCGGTGTGCGCCGCCACCTGGAAGACCGAGTCGGCCGAGGTGTAGACGATGGGCTTGCCGGTCCGCTGGTGCTCCTCCCCGAGCCGCTGGATGATCTCCGTCCCGCTCGCCACCTCGTTGCCGAGCACCCCGGGCGCGCCGGTCTCGGCGAGCCAGGCGCGCAGGAGGTCGTCGGGGAAGCCCCTCGGGAAGAGCGCCAGCGGCTCCTCGAGGATCACGCCCATCATCTCCCAGTGGCCGGTGGTGGTGTCCTTGCCGGGCGATCGCTCCGCCATCTTCCCGTGGAAGCCGGCCGGGGACGGATCGGGCGGGACGCCCGCCACCTCGAGCACGTTCCCGAGCCCGAGCCGTCCCAGGTTCGGGAGCGAGATCCCGCCGAGGGCCCGGGCGACGTGCCCGAGGGTGTTCGAGCCCTCGTCGCCGTAGCGGGCGGCGTCGGGGAGCGCGCCGCACCCGGCGCTGTCGGCCACGAGGATGACGAAGCGGCGCTGGTCCATGAGCGGATCATAAGCCGGGCCGGCGCTCGAGGCGCGCCGGAAGCGCGCTTCCGGCTCAGAACGCGGCGGCGGTGACGATGGCCACCGACGCGCTCGCGCCGACGCGGCTCGCGCCGGCCTCGACCATGGCCCGGGCCTGCGCGGCGGTCCGGATCCCGCCCGAGGCCTTCACGCCCAGGCGATCCCCCACCACCTCCCGCAGGAGCGCCACGTCCTCCGCCGTGGCGCCGCCCGGGCCGTACCCGGTGGAGGTCTTCACGAAGGCGGCCCCCGCCGCCGCGCAGAGCGCCGCGGCGGCCACCTTCTCCTCGCGGGTGAGCGCGGCGGTCTCCAGGATCACCTTCACCGGGACCGGCACCGCCCTCACCACGGCTTCGAGATCGAGGAGGACCGCCCGGTGATCCCGGGCCCGGAGCAGCCCGAGGGCGAGCACCAGGTCCACCTCGCGCGCGCCGGCGGCCACCACCCGGCGGGCCTCGGCGACGCGCTCGGCGGTGGCGGCCTCGCCGCGGTGGAAGTCCACCACGGCGATGGGGAGCACCGGGCTCCCCTCGAGCAGCTCCGCCGCCCGGGCGACGTGGCCGCCGCGCACGCAGACCGTGGCGAAGCCGTGGGCGCGGGCCTCGGCGCAGGCGCGCGCCACGTCCTCCGGCGTGGCGTCCTCGCGCAGGAGCGTGTGGTCGATGAGCGGCGCGAGGTCCCGGGGCGCGCGGATGGCGCCGGCGGGGAGGCGGGCGAGCCCGGGAACGGGAGCGGTCACGCGGTGCACCTAACGGCGGAGCAGCACCGGCACCCGCACCCGGACCACGTCGCCCTCGAAGGGCTGCACCGGCGTGCGGGCCACCACGCCCTTGAGGCAGCCGCCGAGCTCGGAGGCGTTGAGCGGCGCGTCCTCGAAGGTGGGGTACAGGATCTTGCCGGCCGGGTTCACGGTGGCGATGACCACCGCGGTGGCGGGGACGTCGAGCGACGCGTCCTTGGCGAGCCCCGAGGCGACGCAGGCGTCGATGGCGCGCTGGCTCCGGGCGAGCGCGCGCGTGACGGCCGCCTGATCGGGCCGCGGCCCGATGGTGGTCGGGACGGGCGCCGCCACGGCGGCAGCCTCGCTCGCGGGCGGGGCCGCCGGCTTCTTCGGGGCGGTCGGCTGTGGCGCCGGCGCCGGGGTGGCCGCGGCGCGCGCGATCGCCCTGGGGGCCTCGACCGCCGGCTTTGCCGGGCGCGGCTCTGCCTTGGCCGACCGGGCGGGCTCCGGCTCCGGCTTGCGCGGGAGCTCGCCGGCCGGCAGCGCCCGCTCCGGGGCGGCCGGCGCGACCGGCGCCGCGGCGCGCGGCTCGGGCGAGGGCGCGGGCCTGGCCGCCTGGGGCTCGGCCGTCGTCGCCCGGGGCGGAGCGGCCGCCGGGGCCGGCTCCGGGTTCGCCGGCGCGGAGGCCACCTGGGCGGGAGCGGACGAAGAGGAGGTGCGGTTCAAGGCGAGGTAGCCCCCCGCTCCGACCACCACGACGGCGGCGGCCGCGGCGAAGAGCTTGCCCGCGCCGCCCTTCCTGGGCGGCGGCGCGGTCCGCTCGGCCGGCCGCGCCACCTGCGCGGGCGCCGTGGCCGGGACCTTCGGCGAGGGCGGAGGCAGCGGCAGGTCGAGCGACGGCGTCTTCTCGTTCTCGTCGTCGAGCTTGAGGTCGATGTAGCCGCTCGTCTCGCGCCCGGCGAACGGGTCGAAGGACTGGCGCCCGGGCTCGACGCCGTTGGCCCCCGGCGCGAAGGGATCCGAGGGCGGCGGCGCGAGCGGCTCGCTCGCGGGCGCGGCCGGCTCGCTCACGGGGACGACCGGCTCACTCGCGGGCGCGGCCGGCTCGGGCGCGGCCGCGATCGGGAGCGGCGCCGGCGTGGGGGTGCGGACCTCCGCCACGCTGCCCAGGTCGGCCGTCAGATCGGTGAAGCTCTCGGTCGGCTCGGGACCGCTGGAAGGCTCGCCATCGGCCGGAGCTCCGCCCGACGCCAGCCCCGGTTCGAGCCCGGCCGCGGCCGCCCCGGCCGAGGCGGCGGCGTCCCCGCCGTCCGGCTGGCCCGGTTGCTGCTGTGGCGTTCCCTTCGAGGACTTGCCACGCACCAGGATGACGTGCCCGCACTGCTTGCACCTCATCTTGAAAGTGCGCCCCTCCACCTTGGCGTCGGCCACGTAGGCGCGCCCGCACTTTTCGCAAGAAAATCTCACGGCTGCGATCCTACGCAGCAACCATCCGGGGTGGCAAGACAACTGTGCGCCGAGGTGGGAGCGCCGCGTCGCGCCCGGTCCCGGAAGGCAGTAGGATCGCCGTCTTGACCCTCTCCGCCCGACCGCTCGCCCTCCTGGCCCTGGCCCTGTACGCGCTCCTCGCCACCCCCGCCAGGGCCGCCGGGCGGCTCGAGGTCACCTTCCTCTCGGTAGGCCAGGGGGACTCGGCTTTCGTGGTCACCCCTTCCGGCCGGACCGTGCTCGTGGACGCCGGACCGCCCGAGTCGGCGCGCCGGCTCGAGGGCTACCTCCGGGCGCGGCTGCGCGGGCCCATCGACGCCGTGGTGGCGACCCACCCCCACGCCGACCACATCGGCGGGATGCCGGCCGCGCTCTCGATCTTCGGCGCCCGCCACTTCTACGACCCGGTCCTCGACCACCCCTCCCCGCTCCTCGATCGCGTCTACCGGATCGTCGCCGCCCGGACCCGGGCCGGCGAGATGACCGCCCACCGGGTCCGCGCCGGCGAGACCGCCCCGCTCGACCTCGGCGACGGGGTGCGGCTCACGTTCCTCGCTCCCTCCGACCCGCTCATCACGCGGAGCCGGTCCGACGTGAACGCCAACTCGATCGTCTTCCGGCTCGACTACGGCGAGGTCTCGTTCCTGTTCGAGGGCGACGCCGAGCCGGCGACGGAGGAGCGGCTGCTCCGCGCCGACCGGAGGAGGCTCCGGGCGCAGGTGCTCAAGGTGGCGCACCACGGGAGCCGTTACGGCTCGAAGGCGGCGCTGCTCCGGGCGGTGCGCCCCGAGGTGGCGGTGGTGAGCTGCGGGCGCGACAACGACTACGGCCACCCGCACCCGGCCGCGCTGCGGCGGCTCGAGCGCGCCGGCGCCCGGGTGTACCGGACCGACCTCGACGGCGACGTGGTGGTCCGGACCGACGGGCGACGGGTCGAGGTGAGCGCGGGCGGGCGCTGAGCCCGGCGGCTCAGCTCCGCTTCCAGTCGATGTCCGGCGCCGGCGCCGGGCGGCGCTTCAGCTTCTTCGCGGAGAGCTCGACGGAGTCGCCCTCCCGCGTGCCCGCCGGGAGGAGCGCGGCGGGCAGGCTCCACTGCCGCTCGCCGATGAGGAGCACCGCCACCTCGCCCTCGATCCGGTCCACGAACGCTTCCACGGTATCCCCCTCCCGCCCGGCCCGCGCCGGGCGACCCGGCCTTCAGCGCCGGCCGATGGTGAGCAGCGCCTGCGCCTCCGGCGGCAGGTCGCCGCAGCCCTCGTCCTCCTCGTCGAGCCAGGGATCCTCGGCGCCCGCCTCGGCGAGCCGGGCCTGCAGGCCGCGGTCGAGCAGGTGCGACGGCACGACCGTCTGCAGCGCGTTGAGGAGGTTCCCCTTCACGTTGGGGTTCTCCGCCGAGAGCTGGCGCAAGAGCTCCTTCACCTTCTTGCGGCGCAGGTTGGGCTGGCTGCCGCACAGGTCGCACGGCACGATCGGGAAGCGCATCAGCTCGGAGAAGCGGGCGATGTCCTCCTCCGCGGCGTAGCAGAGCGGCCGGATGACGACGTTCCGGCCGTCGTCGGAGCGGAGCCTCGCCGGCATGCTCTTGAGCCGGCCCGAGTAGAGCGCGCTGAGGAGCAGGGTCTCGATGAGGTCGTCGCGGTGGTGGCCGAGCGCGATCTTGGTGCAGCCGAGCTCGACGGCCTTGTTGTAGAGGATGCCGCGCCGGAGCCGCGAGCAGACGGGACAGGTGGTCTTCTCCTCCGGCACGAGCCGCTTCACGATGCTGTAGGTGTCCTCGGAGAGCATCACGTGCGGCACGCCGACCGACTCGAAGTGGCGCCGCAGCACGTCCGCGGGGAACCCGGGCTGCCCCTGGTCGAGGTTGGTGGCGACGAGGTCGAAGTGGACCGGCGCCCGCTCCTTCAGCCGCATGAGCAGGTGGAGGAGCGTGTAGCTGTCCTTCCCACCCGACACCGCCACCAGGATCCGGTCGCCGTTCTCGACGAGCTGGTGGTCGGCGATGGCCTGGGAGGCGGCCTTGAGCAAGCGCCGCTCGAGCCTGGTGATTTCCTGGAGCATGTGCCGTTCCTCGGCGCCCTCTATACCACCCCGGCGGGCCTTCGCGCCCGGCCGGCCATTTTCCTTTGACCGGCTCGGCGGTCCTGGGATAAACGCGCCTCTCCGGACGTTCCAGGAGCGTGCATGCCCGGCAAGGATCTCGGCACCAAGCACACGTGCTTCAAGTGCGGCGCCAAGTTTTACGACCTCAAGAAGCCAGAGCCCATCTGCCCGAAGTGCGGCGCGGACCAGCGTGAGCAGCCGGTCGCGAAGCCGGCCTCGGAGCGGCGGCGCGCCCCTGCGCGCCCGCCTGTCGAGGAGCCCGTCGCCACCGACGAGCTCGTCGAGGAGGGCGACCTCGAGGACCTCGACGACGAGGAGCCGGTCGAAGAGTCCGACGACGAGTAGGCGACCGCGCGCTGCCTCGCGCGCCGCTCACTCGAACCGGAAGCTCGCCGTCACCGTCCCCTCGGCCGGGACCTTCACCTCGAGGGTCCGCTCGCCGAGCGTCTCGTGCCAGGCGGTCACCGTCCAGTTGCCGGGCGGCAGCCCCGCGATGGCGAAGGTGCCGTCTGACGCCGAGACCGCCGCCGGCCCCTCGGTGGCGACCACCCAGGCCCCCATCCAGCCGTGCACGTCGCACCGGACCCGGACCGGGCCCGGGCGGTCGAGCTTCCGGGGCGCGCTCTGCTGGCCCTGCTGCGGCATCGCCAGGTTGAAGGCGGTGGCCTTGACCCGGTAGCCGTGCACGTTGTGGAGCACCGGATCGCCGTTCGCGAAGGCGAGCGTGCTCCCCACCGGCGCCGCCAGCACGTGCGGCCGGTAGCGGCAGCGGTCCTGCCCGAGCACCAGCCGGGCCGGTGAGCCGGGCGCCCCCTTCACCTGCACCACCACGTTCGCGAGCCGCCCGCCGGCGGTGACGAGCGACTCGTCCGGCTGCGACTCGCCGCAGGTGCCGTGGTCCTTCGTGACCGGGATCGGGGCGAGGCGCGGCACCGGGCCGCCGTACTCGACGACGCCGCGCAGCTCGCCGCTCCTCCCCGCCGAGGGCAGGGCGAGGAGGGCGGCCGCCGCGGCGAGCGCGGTTCTCCATCCGTTCATGCCGCCTCTCTACGCCGGGCGGCGAGCGAGCGAGCGTCCCAGGCGGGGCTCGCCCGGCGTGGGACCGAAACGGGGCCTGCCTCCCCTCCTGGCGACTCTTAAACAGACGGTCAGCCATGCGTGAACACCGGCTCGCCGTCGGCACGGCGCTCGCGACGTTCGCCCTCCTGGTGGTGGGCGGGCTCGTGCACGCCACCGGATCCTCCCTCGCCTGCCCGGACTGGCCGCTCTGCTACGGCCAGTTCTTCCCGCCCATGCGGGGCGGCATCCTCTTCGAGCACGGCCACCGCCTCGTGGCGCTCTGCGTGCTCACGCTCACCGCGGCGCTGACCGCGACGGTCTGGCGCCGCCGCCCCGATCCGGCGCTGCGCCGGCTCACCGCGCTCGCGATGGCGCTCGTGCTGGTGCAGGCCTCGCTCGGCGCGCTCACGGTGCTCTTCCGGCTGCCGCTGCTCGTCTCCTCGGGCCACCTCGCCACCTCGATGGCCTTCTTCTCGCTCGTCATCTCCCTGGCCTGGCGGCTCGACCCGCGCCCGCCGCCGCTCGAGGCCGCGCCCCGCGGGCTCGTCGGGATCGCGGCGCTGGCGGTCTACGCGCAGATCGTCCTCGGCGCGTTCGTGCGCCACACCGGGGCCGGCCTCGCCTGCAACGTCGAGATCCCGCTCTGCGCCGGCGGGCAGCTCTGGCCGGCCTGGGGGCCGGCGCAGCTCCACATGGCCCACCGCATCGCCGGCGTGCTCGTGGGGCTGCTCGTGATCGCCGCGTCGCTCCGGCCGCTCCGCGCGGCGGGCCGCGACGGCGGCCGCGCCCGGCTCCTCCTCGCCGCCGCCGCCCCGGTCCTCGTCCTCCTCCAGGTGTCGCTCGGGCTCTGGACCGTGGCGAGCTACGTCGCCATCCCGGTGGTGACGCTGCACCTCGCCGCCGGCGCCGCGCTCCTCGCCGACCAGGTGGCGCTCTTCCTCGCCCTCGGCGGCCGCCCGGCCGGCGCCCGCGAGGCCTCCCGCTCCGGCTCCCTCGCCCCCGCCCACGGATAGAACGTGCTCACCGGAACGACCGTCGCCGCCCGCCCCTCCCCGCTCGCCTTCGCCCGCGACCTCGCGCTGCTCGCCAAGCCGCGCCTCTCGTCCCTCGTCCTCTGCACCACCGCCGGCGGCATCTGGCTCGCGCCCGGGCACGTCGAGGCGCCGCGCGCCCTCGCCACCCTCGCCGGCACCACCGCCGTGGTCGGCGCTGCCAACGCGCTCAACAGCTGGCTCGAGCGCGACACCGACGCGCTCATGCGCCGCACCCGCGACCGGCCGCTCCCGGCCGGTCGGCTCGACCCCTGGGTGGCGGTGGCGCTCGGGCTCGCCGTCCCCGGGGTGGCCATCCCGGCCCTGGCGCTCTTCGCCGGGTCGCTCACCGCGTTCCTGGCCGCCCTGGCGCTCTTCACCTACGTCTGCCTCTACACGCCCCTCAAGCGGCGGAGCCCGCTGGCGCTCTTCGTGGGGGCGGTGCCGGGCGCCATCCCCCCGCTCATGGGCTGGACGAGCGTCACCGGCCGGCTCGACACCGGCGGGCTCGCCCTCTTCGCCCTGCTCTTCTGCTGGCAGCTGCCGCACTTCCTCGCGGTGTCGATCTACCTCGAGGAGGACTACCGCCGCGGCGGGCTCCGGGTGTTCTCGCTCGTGCACGGCGAGCGGGCCGCGCAGGGCTGGGCGCTCGCCTCGGTGCTCCTGCTCGTCCCGGTCTCGCTCTGGCTCCTGCCGCTCGGGCTCGCCGGCGCCGGTTACGCGGCGGTGGCGCTCGTCGGCGGCGCGCTCCTCGCCGGCCACGCGCTCCACGGCCTCACGCAGCCCCGGCCGCTGACGCGCTGGGCGCGCACCTTCTTCCTCGGGACCCTCGTGTACCTCACCGCGCTCTTCGCCGCCCTCTTCGCCTTCTCGCGGGCCCCGTGACCGCCGCCGCCCCCCGCCGTCCCCCGGCGCCGGCCGCGCCGCCGCGCCTCGCCGCCCGCGCGCTCGCCTTCCGCTACCGCGAGCGGGAGGTGCTGCGCGGCCTCTCCTTCGAGGTGGGGGCGGGCGAGATCTTCGGCGTGCTCGGCCCGAACGGCGCCGGCAAGAGCACGCTCTTCTCCATCCTCACCGGCCTGCGCGCGCCCGACGCGGGGGAGCTGCTCCTCGACGGCGCGCCGGTCCCGTTCGGCGACCGCGCGCTGCGGGCCCGGCTCGGCGTGGTGTTCCAGGAGCCGAGCCTCGACGCCAAGCTCACCTGCGAGGAGAACCTGGTCCTCGGGGCGGCCCTCTTCGCGGTGCCGCGCGCCGAGGGGCGCGCCCGGGCCCGGGCGCTCCTGGAGCGGGCCGGGCTCGCGGCGCGGGCCAGGGAGCCGGTGTCGCGCCTCTCCGGCGGCATGCGGCGCAGGCTCGAGCTCGCCCGGGCGGTGATCCACCGCCCCGCCATCCTGGTCCTCGACGAGCCGACCAGCGGCCTCGACGCCGCCGCCTTCCGCGCCACCTGGGAGGCCATCCAGGCGCTCCGGCGCGAGGAGGGGCTGACCGTGCTCCTCAACACCCACCGCCCCGACGAGGCCGAGCAGTGCGACCGGCTGGCGGTGATGGCCGAGGGACGCATCGTGGCCTGCGAGCCGCCCGAGGCGCTCCGGTCGCGGGTGGCGGGGGACGTGCTGCAGATCGAGGCGGCCGATCCGGAGCCCCTGGCCCGCGAGATCGCGCTCCGCTTCCAGGTCCCGGCCCGGGCGGTGGACGGCGCGGTCGTGGTCGAGCGCGAGCAGGGGCACGTGCTCGTGCCGCGACTCGTGGAGGCCTTCCCGCCGGGCCGCTTCCGCTCGGTCTCGGTCCGCCGGCCCACCCTCGCCGACGCCTTCCTCGAGATCACCGGCCGCGGGCTCGACGCGGAGGTGGCGCCGTGACCTCGGGGCTGCGCTACGACCTCGCCACCGTGGACGTGCTCTGGCGGCGCGACCTCGCCCGCTTCTTCCGCCAGCCCTCGCGGCTCGCCGGCGCCCTCGGGCAGCCGGTCCTCTTCTGGCTCATCATCGGCTCCGGCATGGCGTCCACCTTCCGGATGCCCGGCTCCGACCAGGGCTACCTCCAGTTCTTCTACCCGGGCGTGGTGCTCATGGTGGTGCTCTTCGCGGCCATCTTCACCACCGTGAGCGTCATCGAGGACCGGCACGCCGGCTTCCTGCAGGCGGTGCTGGCCGGGCCGGGGTCGCGCGGGGCGCTGGTGGCCGGGAAGTCGCTCGGCTCGGCCTCGGTGGCGCTCTCGCAGGCGGCGCTCTTCCTGCTCCTGCTGCCGTCGGCCGGCTTCTCGGCGCTCTCGGTGCGCTGGCCGCTGCTCCTCGCCGCCCTCTCCCTCGCCGCGGTGGGGCTCGCCGCGCTCGGCTTCGCGGTGGCGTGGGCGGTGGACAACGTGCAGGGCTACCACGCCATCCAGATGACGCTGCTCGTGCCGCTCTGGGTGGTGTCCGGCGCCATGTTCCCCGCCTCCCCGGAGCACCCGGTCTTCGCGGCGGTGATGCGCGCCAACCCGGTGGCCTACGCGGTGTCGGCCACCCGGCGCGCCCTCGGCGGCCCGGACGCGCCGGGCGCGCTGCCCGGCGGCGCGGCGGTGGACCTCGGCGTGCTCGCCCTCTTCGCCGCCGCGGCGCTCGGCCTGGCCGCCCTGGCCGCCCGGCGGAAGGGGGGCGCGCGGTGACCCTCGGGGCGCTCCTCCCGACCGTGAACGCCGCGCTCAACGCCACGAGCGCCGCGCTCCTCTTCCTCGGCTGGCGGGCCATCCGCGCCGGGCGGCGCGACCTGCACCGGGCGCTCATGCTCTCCGCCTGCGGCAGCTCGGTGCTCTTCCTCGCCGGCTACTTCACCCGCATCGCGCTCACCGGGACCCACCGCTACCCGGGGAGCGGCGCGGCGAAGGCCGTCTACCTCGCCGTGCTCCTCTCCCACACCCTGCTCGCGGCGGCGACGCTGCCGCTCGCGCTCCGCACCCTCTACCTCTCGCTCGGCCAGCGCTTCGCGGAGCACCGGCGGGTGGCGCGCTGGGCCTTCCCGGTCTGGATCTACGTCTCGGTGACCGGGGTGGTGGTGTACGTGATGCTGTACCGGCTGTGAGAAGGTGAGCGCACCGCACTGCTGGCCGCCCCTCCCCTGCCCTCCCCGCCCAGCGGGGAGGGAGTGGGCGGCGGGGGGTCAGCACGTGCTCCACGTCCCAGCGGGAAGCCACCGGGCCGCGAGCTCTTCCCCTCTCCCGCGCCAGCGGGGGAGGGCCAGGGAGGGGGCGCGGCGCAGCGCGGCCCGGGACGCTCAGCCCCGGTTCACCAGCAGCCGCGCGTCGCGCACGGCGTGCTCGACCACGAACTCGTCGTCGGTGTCGTAGTAGCCGCGGATCCGGCCCTGCCCGTCCACGAGGACGAGGTGGCTGCCGTGGAAGATGCCTTCGAGGCGGCCGTCCTCCTTCTGCTGCTTCTCCATCATCACCTTGAGCCCGTTCACCACGGTGTCCTTCACCGTCTGCTCGGGGCCGGTGAGGAAGCTCCACCGGCCGGGCGCGGCGCCGTGCTCCTTCGCGTAGACGGCGAGCCGCGCGGGGGTGTCGTAGTCCGGATCCACGCTGATGGAGACGAGGCGCATCCGCGGGCCGAGCGGCTCGATCTCGTCCTGCACCCGCCGCATCTTGGCGGTGATGGCCGGGCAGATGGTCTCGCAGCGCGTGTAGAGGAAGCTCGCGAGCCAGACCTTCCCGTCGAGCTCGCGCGTGCCGAACGGCTTCCCGTCCTGGTCGAGGAGCTGGAAGGCCGGGAGCTGGGCCAGCACCGGCAGCTCGCGCGGCGGCGGCTCGTGGCGCAGGTTCCAGGCGAACGGGGCCAGCGCGGCCCCGATCACGCCCAGCCAGACGGCGGCGAAGGTGAGCTTCACGGCGCGTCGCCCTTCCCAGGAGGACGGAGGCGCCGGGGCGGCGGCGGTGGTCATGGCGCGCTCTTAACGGGACCGGGACGCGGGCGGCAAGGCGCCCTAGAATCCCTTTCGAGTCGTGCCGATCCCCTCCCTCCACCGAGTGAACCTCCGCCGCGCGCTCGCCGCCCTCGCTGCCGTCCTCGTGACCGGCTGTGAACGGGACCTGCCGCGCCGCTTCAGCGCGCCCGTGACGCTCGGCGGGGTGAACGTCCCGCCCGGCCGGCTCGAGGCCGGCGAGCGCGCCTACCTGCGCTACTGCCGGAACTGCCACGGGCTCGAGGGCGACGGCCGCGGCCCCATGGGCGTGCACCTCTCCCCGCCCCCGCGCGACCTGCGGCTCGGGATCGTGAAGTTCGCCTCGGTGCCGGCGGGCGCGCTCCCGACCGACCAGGACCTGGCGCGCATCGTCCGCTCCGGCCTGCGCGGCACCGCCATGCTGGCGTGGTACGGCGTCTCCGACCGGGAGCTCGCCGACCTCGTGCAGTACGTGAAGACCTACGCGCCGCGCTGGCGGGAGGAGGAGCCCGGCGAGCCGGTGGCCCCCTCGCCCGATCCCTGGTCCGGGCGCGAGGCGGAGGCCCGGGAGCGCGGCCGCAAGGTCTACCACGGCCTCGCCCGCTGCGCGGCCTGCCACCCGGCCTACGAGAGCCGGGAGGAGCTGGTGCGCGACGCCGCCGAGCTGGGCGCCGCCCCCTCCGACCTCCGCCCGGACCTCTCCACGGGGCTGGTGCAGCGGTCGGTGGACTTCGGCCTCGACCTGCGCGCCCCGGATCTGAGGCGGGACGAGCTGCGCTCGATCCGCCGGGGGAGCCGGCGGGAGGACCTCTACCGGGTGATCGCCGCCGGCGTGGGGGGCACCAGCATGCCGAGCTGGAAGGGCGCGCTGCCGGAGGAGGACCTCTGGGCGCTGGTCCACTACGTGGACGGGCTGGCGCGACCGTGACCGCCCCGCCGGCCCGGAGCCGAATCCACGCGGCTCGTGCCGGAGGCGCTTGACACCAAGGGGGTCAAACCGTTAACTAAGCGCCCTCTCGCGACCTCGAGAGGTTTCGTGTTGCACGGGGCTGTAGCTCAGCTGGGAGAGCGCTAGAATCGCACTCTAGAGGTCGTCGGTTCGATCCCGATCAGCTCCACAACGGAAGGGCCCGGTCACTCCGACCGGGCCCTTCTCATTTCCGGCCCTCGCCGCTCCGCTCCTCTTCGGTTCGCCCGTCCCCGGCGGCCGCGCCGCCGAGCCGGATGGTCTGCGTCGGGTAGGCGAGCGCGGTGCCCGCCCGCTCCACCACCTCGAGGATGCCCACCAGGAGCCGCTCCCGGACCGGGAGGAACTCGTCCCAGGAGAGCGAGAGCCAGGCGTTCACCTCGACGTCGAGCGACGACGAGGAGAGCCCGGTGAGCCGGACCATCACCCCCTCCGGCCAGAGCTTCTCCTCGCGGCGGAGCAGGGCCTCCACCCCGCCCAGCACCTCGCGCAGCTGCGCCGCGCGCGTGCCGAGCACGAGCGGGACCTTCACGTAGAAGCGCACCCGGTCGCGCGCCGCCACGCTCTCGATCCGCAGGTCGGCGAGCTTGCCGTTCGGGACCGTGACCACCGTGCGCTCGAGGGTCCGGACGCGGGTGGAGCGGAGCCCCACCGACTCCACGGTCCCGCTCGTCCCGCCCTCGAAGGTCACGTAGTCGCCGACCCGGAACGGCTGGTCGAGGCTGATGGCGACCGAGCCGAAGAGGTTCTCGACCGTCTTCTGCGCGGCGAGGGCGAGCGCGATGCCGCCGATGCCGAGGCCGGCGATGAGGCTCTCCACGTGATAGCCGAGCTCGGTGAGGAAGCTGATGACCGCGAGCGAGACCACCGCGATCTTCGCCACCTTCCGGCCGATGGGGAGGAGCGAGCTCGTGACCGGGCGGCTCCGGCTCCAGGGCGTCTGGCCGAGGAACTGGAAGCCCACCTCGACCGCGCGCAGCGCGCCCCAGAAGAGGACGAGGAAGGTGGCGGCGTGGAGCAGCCGGTCGATCGCGCCGGTCGCCTCGTCGTCGAGGCCGAGGCCGCGCGTGAGCACGTAGGCCGAGACGAGGGCGCAGAGGGCCGAGAGCGGCCCCGCCACCCGCTCGAGGAGGACGTCGTCCCAGATCGTGTGGGTGCGCCGGGAGAGCCGCTCGAGCAGCTTCCGCAGCGCGAAGCCGAGCAGGCGGCCGGCGGCGGCCGCGAGCACGAGCACCACGGGGATGGCGAGCCACTGCCACCAGGGCAGCCCGCGGGGCCCTTCCCGCATCAACGGCTCCGGGAAGTGCGGGGTGAACCAGGGTCGGACGGTGGGGGTCATGGACATACCTGTACCGCGGATCGGGGCAGGCGGCCGGACCGTCGCTCGGCGGGCCCGGCAGCCGGCGCGAGCGCCCCCCGGACCCCGGGGTCGCGCGCCACCCCGCGACCGATGGGCCCAACCCACCGGGATCCGGCCGGTGGTCGCGGCACGGAGACTGCTTCAGGCCACAGCGCCGAGGCGGGAACCGGGTTGCCCCCCACCCAGAGCCCCGGCCCACGAGGCGACCATGGCGAAGAAGCAGACCCGGATCAGCAGGAAGATAGTCCTCTCTTACGGGGTGACGCTGGCGCTCACCATCGTCATGGGCGTGCTCGCGTCGGTGGGGCTGCGGCGCATGAGCGGCCAGATCCAGCAGCTCGCCGAGAACGTCCTCCCGTCTTCCCTGGCGGCCGGCGAGATGATCGACGGCATCGACCTCGCCCAGCGCTCGGCCAACGCGCTCATGATCTTCTCGGCCGATCCGAGCCGGCGCGGCAAGATCTACGAGCGGTTCGACAAGGCGCTGAAGCAGGTGGAGGACGCGCGGGCGGCCTTCCAGAAGCTGCCGCACGACCCCGACTCCACGAAGGCCTTCCAGGCCATGGACGCGCCCTGGGAGGACTTCAAGCGCGTCTTCCAGGAGCTCGCCAGCAGCCTGCGCGAGCGGGACCGCATCGCCGCCGGCAAGCCGGCCGACGCCCCCGAGGTGCGCGCCGCCGAGGCCCGGGCCCTCGCCGCCTGGGAGGTGGCGCGGCGCGGCGCCGACCCGGTGCAGAAGGCGATCGCGGGGCTCAAGGAGGAGATGTCCGGCGACGCGACGGCCGCCCGGAAGGCGGGCGAGGAGATCGCCGGCTTCGCCATCGCCGTGCAGCTCGCGGCGGTGCTCGCCAGCATCGGCCTCGTCATCGCCCTCGCCTGGCAGCTCGTCCGCAGCATCGGCAGGGACGTGCGCGCCGTGGACGAGGAGGCCCGCAAGCTCGAGCAGGCGGTGGCCGACGGGACGCTCCAGGTTCGCGCCGACGCCGCCCGGGTGAGCCCCGACTTCGAGCCGGCCGTCCACGGCATGAACGCCACCATGGAGGCCTTCGCGAGCCGGTTCCGGGTGGTCGCCGAGCGGATGGAGCGCATCTCGCGCGGCGACCTCCCGCCCCACATCGAGGAGGAGGCCCGCGGCGAGTTCGCCGTGGCGAAGGACGCGGTGAACCGCTCCATCGACGCGGTCGGCGCCCTGGTGCACGAGGTGGAGCAGCTCGCGCAGGCCGGCGTCCAGGGCCGGCTGGAGGCGCGGGCCGACGCCTCGCGCCTGCAGGGCGAGTTCCGCGCCGCCGTGGAGCAGGTGAACGCGCTCCTCGACGGCGTGGAGCGGCCGCTCGCGGTGACGAGCCGCGCGCTCCACGACATGGCCGAGGGCCGGATCCCCGAGCGGATCGGCGGCGGGTTCCAGGGCCGCTACGGCGAGATGGCGCGCGCCCTCGACGCCTGCGCCGGCGCCTTCCAGGAGATGGTCTCGGCCATGGGCGAGATGTCCCGCGAGCAGCTCTCGGGCAACATCGAGGCCTACGTGGCCGCGGAGCGGTTCCACGGCGTCTACGGCGAGATGATGAAGGGGGTGAACGCCGGCGTCCGCATGCACGTGGACGCGGTCCTCGAGATCCTCGGCGTGCTGGCCTCGTACGCCGAGGGCGACTTCGCGCCGGTGCTGCGCCGGATGCCCGGGAAGCAGGCGGTCGCGAACGAGCGGCTCGACCTGCTCCGGGACAACCTCACCCGCTTCAGCGCCGAGGTGCGGGCGCTCTCGGCCGCCGCCGTGGCGGGGAAGCTCTCCGTCCGCGCCGACGCCGCCGCCTACCGCGGCGACTGGCGGGCGCTGGTGGAGGGGGTGAACGCCACCCTCGACGCGGTGGTCGGCCCGCTCCACGCGGCCGCCGGGCTGGTGGAGCGGATCTCGCGCGGCGACGTCCCCGCGCCGGTCGCCGAGCCCTGGCCGGGCGAGCTCGAGGCGCTGAAGCAGAACCTCAACCGCTGCATCGCGGCGGTGAACGCGCTCGTGGCCGACGCCCGCCTGCTCGCCGACGACGCCGTCGCCGGCAAGCTCTCCGACCGGGCCGACGCGAGCCGCCACCAGGGCGACTTCCGCAAGGTGATGGAGGGCGTGAACGCCACCCTCGACGCGCTCGGCGCGCCGGTGGCCGAGGCCACCCAGGTGCTCGAGCGGCTCGCCCGGCGCGACCTCACCGCGCGGGTGGAGGGCAGCTACCTCGGCGATCACGGCCGGCTCCGCGACGCCCTCAACCAGACCGCGAGCGCGCTCGACGCCGCCCTCTCCCAGGTGAGCAAGGCCGTGGCGCAGGTCTCCTCGGCCTCCACCCAGATCGCCTCGTCGAGCCAGGCCGTCGCGAGCGGCGCCTCCGAGCAGGCCGCCGCGCTCGAGGAGACCTCCGCCTCCCTCGAGGCCGTCGCCGGGATGGCGAAGCAGAGCGCCGAGAGCGCCCACCAGGCGAACCTGCTCGCCGAGGGCGCCAGCGCCGCCGCGGGCCAGGGCGCCGCCGCCGTCGAGCAGATGACCGGGGCGATGCGGAAGATCAGGTCCGCCGCCGAGGGCACCTCCGAGATCATCCGCGACATCAACGAGATCGCCTTCCAGACCAACCTGCTCGCCCTCAACGCCGCCGTCGAGGCGGCGCGCGCCGGCGAGGCGGGGCGCGGCTTCGCCGTGGTCGCCGAGGAGGTGCGCTCGCTCGCGCTGCGCAGCAAGGAGGCGGCCCAGAAGACCGAGGTCCTCATCCGCGACTCGGTGAAGCAGGCCGGCGAGGGCGAGGCCACCGCGGCGCAGATGACCGCCACCCTCTCCGAGATCGTGGGCGCGGTCGGCAAGGTGAGCGGCATCGTCGGCGAGATCACCGCCGCGGCCCGCGAGCAGGCGGCCGGCCTGCAGCAGGTGAACCGGGCCATCGGCGAGATGGACAAGGTGACGCAGCAGAACGCGGCCAGCTCCGAGGAGTCGTCCTCGGCCGCGAGCGAGCTCTCCGGCCAGTCCGAGGAGCTCGCCGCCATGGTGGGCGAGTTCCGGCTCTCGGGGACCGGCCCGGCCGCCGCGCGCGCCCCCGCCCCGAGGGCGGCGCCCCCGCGCGCCGTCGCGCCTCCGGCGAGCCGCCCCGCCCTCCCCGCGCCGGCGCGCCCGCCCCGCGGCGGGCCGGCGAACGGCAAGACCAACGGGCACGGCGGCATCGCGCTCCGGCCCGAGGACCTGATCCCGCTCGAGGGCGACGATCTGTCCGATTTCTGAGACCGCTCTCGCAGCACCCGAGGTTGCCATGCTCCGACCCCTGAAGACCGGCGCGAAGATCCAGCTGGCCTTTTTCGCCGCCAACCTCATCGCCCTGGTGAT
Organism: Anaeromyxobacter paludicola; assembly: GCF_023169965.1. Classification (NCBI taxonomy): domain Bacteria; kingdom Pseudomonadati; phylum Myxococcota; class Myxococcia; order Myxococcales; family Anaeromyxobacteraceae; genus Anaeromyxobacter; species Anaeromyxobacter paludicola. The sequence continues at coordinate 1,734,336 of NZ_AP025592.1, forward strand.
CGGGGTGGTGGCCTTCATCGGGACCCGGAGCCTCACCGCCCGGGTGGACGGGCTGGTCCTCGACTCCATCCCGAGCGTCCGGGCCATCCACCTCTACGACGAGGGGCACACCGCGGTGACCCGCTCGGTCAACCTGCTGGTGATGCGCCGGGCGACCGACCCGGAGCTCCGCAAGCGCCACCGGGAGTTCATCGCCCGCGCGTTCGAGCGGATCGACGCCGGCCGGAGCCAGTTCGAGAAGACGACCCACGACACCGCCATCTGGGAGCTCTGGAACAAGGTCGAGGAGCCGCTCTACACCTGGCGCGAGGCGGCCAACGACACCCTGAAGCTGGTGGACGAGCGCGATCGGCTGGTGGCGGGCGGCGTGGAGGCGGGCGGCCCGGAGACCCGCGAGCTCGAGAACCGGATCTGGCTGGCGTGGATGAAGCTCGAGCCGCTCGACCAGGGCGTCACCGGGATCACCCAGGCGCTCATCTCGGCGGTGGAGCAGGAGGTCGCCGCGAGCCGCGCCAAGGCCGAGCAGACCGAGCGCTGGGTGACCCTCGCCAACCTGGGCGGGAACGCGGCCGGCGTGGTGCTCCTCGCCCTGCTCGGCTGCTGCTTCGCCCGCAGCATCTCGCGGACGCTGCGCTCGCTGGTCCACGAGACCGACCGGCTGGCCGAGGCGGTGGCCCAGGGCACGCTCGACGTCCGCGGCGATCCCGAGTCGGTCCCGCCGGAGTTCGCGCCGGTGATCCGCGGCCTCAACGGCACGCTCGACGAGTTCGTGAGCCGCTTCCGGAGCATCGCCGGGTACCTCGAGCGCATCTCCAAGGGCGACGTGCCGGAGGCGGTGGCGGTGGACGCGAAGGGCGAGTTCGGCGCCACCCAGGCGTCGATCAACCGCTGCATCCTCGCCATCGAGGCGCTGGTCGCGGACGTGCGCACGCTCGCGCGGGCGGGCGCGGAGGGGCGGCTCTCGGTCCGCGCCGACGCCGGGCGGCACGGCGGGGAGTTCCGGGAGGCGGTCGCGGGGGTGAACGCGCTCCTCGAGGCGGTGGTGAAGCCGCTCGAGGCGAGCGCCGGGTACCTGAACCGGATCGCCCACGGCGACCTGCCGCCGCCGGTGGAGGGCGCGTGGCCGGGCGACCTCGACGGCATCAAGCAGAGCCTGAACCTCACCGTCGGCACGCTGCGGGAGCTGGCGGAGCGGATGCAGGAGATGACGCGGGCGCAGCTCGCCGGCGACGTGGAAGCGGCCATCGAGGCCGGCCGGTTCCAGGGCGTCTACCGCGAGCTCGCGGCCGGCGTGAACGCGGGCGTGCAGACGCACGTGGAGATCGTCCGCAAGATGCTCGAGGTGCTGACCGCGTACGCCGAGGGCGACTTCGCGCCGGAGCTGGAGAAGCTCCCCGGGAAGCAGGCGCGGGTGAACGAGCGGCTCGACGTCATCCGCGGCAACCTGCGCAGCGTCGCGGGCGAGGTGCAGGCGCTGGCCCGCGCGGCGGTGGAGGGCAAGCTCCACGTCCGGGCCGACGCGGCGAGGTTCCGGGGCGAGTGGGCCGGGCTCGTGGGCGGCGTGAACGCCACGCTCGACGCGGTGGTCTCCCCGCTCGACACCGCCGGCGGCTACCTCGACCGGATCTCGCGCGGCGACGTCCCCGAGCCGATCGCGGCCGCCTGGCCGGGCGAGTTCGAGAAGGTGAAGCAGAACCTGAACCGCTGCATCGTCGCCATCGAGGCGCTGGTGGAGGACGCCCGCGGGCTCGCCGAGGCGTCCGTGGAGGGGCGGCTCGAGGCGCGCGCCGAGGCGGCCCGGCACCTCGGCGACTTCGCCAAGGTGGTGGAGGGCATGAACGCCACCCTCGACGCGCTCTGCGCGCCGGCCGGCGAGGCGGCGGAGGTGCTGGCGCGGCTCTCCACCCGCGACCTCACCGCCCGCATGACGGGCCAGTACCTGGGCGGCCACGCCCGGACCAAGGAGGCCCTGAACCGCACCGCCGAGGCGCTGCAGGAGGCGCTCGCGCAGGTGGCGGGCGCGGTCTCGCAGGTCTCGTCGGCGGCCACCCAGATCGCCGCCTCCAGCCAGGCGGTGGCGAGCGGCGCCTCGGAGCAGGCGGCCACGCTCGAGGAGACCACCTCCAGCCTGGAGTCGGTGGCGGCGATGGCGAAGCAGAGCGCCGGCCACGCCCAGGAGGCGACCGGGCTCGCCGAGACCGCCAAGGTGGCCGCCACCCAGGGCGCGACCGCCATGGAGGAGATGTCGGGGGCGATGCGGAAGATCCGCTCCGCCGCCGAGGGCACCTCCGAGATCATCCGCGACATCAACGAGATCGCCTTCCAGACCAACCTGCTCGCCCTCAACGCCGCCGTCGAGGCGGCTCGCGCCGGCGAGGCGGGGCGCGGCTTCGCCGTGGTCGCCGAGGAGGTGCGCTCGCTCGCGCTGCGCAGCAAGGAGGCGGCCCAGCGGACCGAGGTCCTCATCCGCGAGTCGGTGAAGCAGGCCGGCGAGGGCGAGGTGACGAGCGGGCAGGTGGCCGGGAAGCTCGGGGAGATCCTCGGGACGGTCGGCAAGGTGACCGAGGTGGTCGCCGAGATCAGCGCCGCGGCCCGCGAGCAGGCCGCCGGCCTCGACCAGGTGAACCGGGCCATCGGCGAGATGGACAAGGTGACCCAGCAGAACGCCGCCAGCGCCGAGGAGTCGTCCTCGGCGGCGAGCGAGCTCTCCGGCCAGTCCGAGGAGCTCGCCGCGATGGTGGGGTCGTTCCGCCTGGCCGACGGCGCGGCGCCCCGGGCGCGGCCGAACGCGAAGCAGCTCGGGACCGGCTTCTAGCGGACCGCCACCCCCCCCCCTCGCCCTCCCCCGCTCCGCGGGAGAGGGGAAAGAGGGGCGCGGGGTGGGCCGCTACCGCAGGCTTCGTCCTGGGAGTCCCGCAGCTCCTCGCTGCGCTCCCTCCCCGCTCGGGCGGGGAGGGCTGGGGAGGGGCGGCCAGCGGCGCCGCGCTACTCCCCCGCGAGCTGCGCCTCGATCGCCGCCTTCACGCCGGCCGCCACCTTCTTGCCGAGCTCGGCGAGGGCGCGGCGCGCCGCCTCGGGCTGCTGCCCGGAGAGCTGCCGGTCCGTCACCTCGAACCGCCGCAGCGCCTTGCCGGTGCGGGCGTCGGCGAGGGTGACGGTGGCGGTGGCGCGCGCCTCCTTCCAGGGGCCGTTCCGCCGGTCCGGCTCGCCCTCGGCCACGCTGGCCTCCCCGGTGACCGCCAGGTCGGGGTCGGCGGCGCCGGCCGGCGCGGCCTGGAGGTGGAGGGCCGCGAGGCCGCTGACGGCGCCGGTGGTCGCCGCCTCGCCGGCGGGACCGGCCAGCGCGACCGTCACCACCAGCTCCGAGAGCGCCCGCTCGGCCGCGGCCGACGCGGCGGGCCAGTCCACGGTCGAGCCCGGCCGCTCCGACGGCGCGACCACGCGCAGGTCCTCGAGGACCGGCTCGCGCCCGCGCGCCAGGGCGGCGAGGCGGCCGGCGGCGGAGGCCCGCGCGAGACGGCCGTCGGCCGCGGCGAGCCGGGAGAGCCAGGGCGCCGCGGCCGCGTCGGCGGCGGCGAGGCGCGAGAGCAGCGCCTCCCGCGCCCGCGCCCGGTCGAGGGCCGCGAGCGCGAAGACCCGGCGGGTGTCGGGATCCTGCCAGACCTCGGCGATCTCCACGCCCACGAGCGCCTTGCGCGCGGTCGCCTCCACCTCCTGGCGCGCCCCCTCCGCGCGGGTCACCTGCGCCGGCCCGTCCCCCCGCGAGGCGGCGGTCTCCTCCTGGACCGAGCTCGTGCGGGCCACGATCTCGGTGCGGAAGACGGCCGCCACCTTGGCGCGGGCGCGGTCCTCGGCCGGGGTCCGGTCGTCGCCCTCGCCCACCCCGGTCACGTAACGGCTCGCGGGGTACAGCCCCACCCCGCCCGCGACCCAGTCCGGGCGCGCGCCGGCGGAGCCGGGCGCCGAGGCGAGCGGGCCGGCCGCGGCCCCGCCGGCGGGGCCGGCGCAGCCCGAGAGGGCGAGCATGAGGACGAGGGCTTCGCGGCGCATGGTGTGGCTCCTGACGGCGGCGCGGGGGGGCCGCGCGGGACTCTAGAAGGCGCTCCGGACGTGGACCCAGCTGCGCTTCCCCTCGACCACGTCGACCTCGAGGGTCTCCACCTTGAGCGGCGCGCCCGCCTGCGAGAGGTACTCGACCACGAGCTGGTGGTGCCCGGCCGGCAGCGGCAGGCGCGCCATGCGGATCTCGGCCGGCGCGGTGGTCCAGGCGCGGGTGTCGGCCACCTCGCTGCCGGCCGCGACCGAGCGGGCGAGCACGCCGGCCAGCATCCCGAACCCCTTGCCGGCCCGCTCCTCGACCTGCTTCTCGGCGACCTTGGCGAGCACGAACTTGATGGTGGCGCGGGCGATGGCGCGGACGCGGATGGCGGCGATCCGGTCGGCGAGCGCCTTGCGGGCGATGGCCGAGATGTCCTCCACGAGCTGCGTCTCGACCGCGAGCCTGCCGGCGCGGGCCCGCGAGCCGCGCACCTGATACGGATCCTGCACGTAGGCCGGGAAGGCGACCGTGATGGCGTCGGCCATGATCCCGGCGCGCAGGGCGTTGTTCACCTGCTGGTTGGTGCGCCCCTCCTCGTCGGCGCCGACCACCGCGACGGCGTCGTTCCAGGCCACCTGCACGCTCTGGCTCGTCTTGCGCGGGGCGATGCCGTTGTAGTGGAGCAGCACCAGCTCCCCCTGCCCCGGCGCCAGCGGCTCGGCGGCGAAGCTCGGCGCGGGCGTGCGGTAGTCGGTCGCGTACCACTCGTAGGCCTTGAGGGCTCTGTCGCGCGAGATGCGGGCGTCGTCCTGCCTCCCGGCCTCCTCGTAGAGGAGCGCCGAGAGGTACTGCGCGAAGGCGTCGTCCCGGTAGACCTGCTTGCCGGCGAGCTTGTCGTTGAGGCCGGTGAGGAACGCCGACACCTTGCGGGCCTCGACGAGCGCGTCGTCCTGCTGGTGCAGGTAGACGTAGTTGAGCGCCCGCAGGACGTGGAGGAGCGCGCGCTCGAACGGCTCGCCGCGGTAGTCGTCGGCGCCGTCGTTCCAGAGGAAGGTCGCGGCCGCCTTCGAGATGCTCTGGGTGTAGAGCGCGTCGAGCCGCAGCTCGGCCCTGTCGAGGAGCGCGTCGCTCTCGGCGTACTTGCCGGCGTCGTGCAGCACCGCCGCCTTGTCGAGCCAGAAGAGGACCTGGTTCCGCTCGCCGTACTCGTGCTCCAGGGCGTCGATGCGCGCCGCCGCCTCCTCGTAGCGCCCCGCGGCGAGCTGCTGGTGCAGGTCGCGCTTGTAGGCGGTGGAGGGGCCGGCGCAGCCGGCGGCGACGGCGAGCAGCAGCGCCGCGGGGAGGAGCCTCGTGGCCGTGCGCCCGCCCATCGTCGCCTCGGCTCGCTACCAGGTCGCGCTGGGCCGCTGGACGTTCTTCTTGATCTTCTTCTGCCCGTTCCAGACGATCTGGTTGGTCTTGAGGTCGGTGAGCTTGAGGTTCACCTGGTAGAGCACCACCACCTCGCCCTCGGCCCGGTCCTCCACGGCGTTGATGACGCCGTTGAGCGCGTAGTCGGCGCCGGTCTCCTGGCCGTGCGCCTTGCGCGTGTCCTCGGAGGCGTTGGCGTCCTGGTCGAACCGCTCCTGGCGCAGCTCCGCCCGCTCGGCCTTGCTGGCGATGAACGCCACCCGGCCCGAGTTGATGAGCGACCGCTGGAGGTCCTCGACGAAGGTGTCGGTGTTGATGTGCTCCATGCTCTGGTTGCGGACCGTCTGGACGATGACCGCCGGCTGGCGGCCCCCGGCGGCGGCCTTCTGGAGCCACGGGCGCGACAGGCTGTCGGCGATCATCTCCTCGGCCACGAGCCGGGAGTCGGTGTCGTTCCAGCGGCCGGAGAGGTCGCGGACCTCGTTCACGTCCATGCGGCGGACCGCGGGGGCGCTGCTGGCGCAGCCGGCGAGCGCGGCCAGGCAGGCCGCGGCGCAGAGGAGTCGGTTCACGGGCGTGCTCCGGGGCTCGGGGGCTACTGCGCCTTGGCGGTCTTGGCCGCCTGCCAGTCCGCCACCACGCCCTCGGCGCGGCGGTCGATCTCCTGCTTCATGGCGTCGGAGAGCCCCTTCGCCTCCTTCATGCCCTTGAGCGCGGAGGCGAAGGCCTGCGGGTCGATGGTGGCGAGCGCGTAGAACACCTTGGTCTGCTTGTTCTGCCAGGTGCGCTGGATGGAGACGCCGGTGAGCGTCTGCTCCACCACGTTCTGCGCCATGCTGCCGATCTTCTGGACCGAGTCCTCGCCGGCGCCCTGCTTCGAGAGGCTGTCCTGGGTGGCGCGGGTGAAGCCGTCCACCTGGCTCTTGATGACCGCGCCCATCTCGACGCGGGCGCGGGTGGAGGCGGTCTCGATGCCCAGGCTCTGCGAGGCGATGTTCTCCGCGATGCCGGTGGCGCAGAGGTTCCCCTTCAGCTCGGCGACCGGGCACGGGCCGGACTTGAAGCAGGTCCAGAGCGGGCCCTCGCACTCGCGGAACTCCTCGCGGACCGCCTCCTTCTGGCCGCCGGCGCAGGCGGAGAGGACGGCGGCGAGACCGGCCGACAGGGCGAGCTGGAAGCGACGGTTCATGGAACCCTCCAAGGGCGTGTTGGCCTCGGAGTGTGCCAAACGGGGGCCAGCTCCACAAGGGGTCGCTAGGCCGTGTCCTGGGCGGCCAGCCGAGCGAGCGGATCCCCCGTCAGGCGCATGGTGAGCCACTCCGGATGACGCCTCGCGCCGAGCCCCTCGTAGAAGGCGATGGAGGGGGCGTTCCAGTCGAGCACCTGCCAGACGAAGCGGCCGCAGCGGTGCTCGACGGCGAGCCTGGCGAGGCGGGCGAAGAGCGCCTTGCCGAGGCCGCGGCCGCGGAACGCCGGCTTCACGAACAGGTCCTCGAGGTAGAGCCCCGCCCTGCCCTGGAAGGTGGAGTAGTTGAAGAACCAGAGGGCGAAGCCGGCCGGGACCCCGTCGCAGAGGGCCACCAGGGCCCGGAAGCGGCGCTCCGGTCCGAAGCCGTCGCGGAGCAGATCGGCCTCGGTCGCCTCGACCTCGTGCAGCAGCTTCTCGTAGTCGGCGAGCTCGCGGATGAGCTGGAGGAGGAGCGGGACGTCCTCGGCGGTCGCTTCGCGGATCTCGATCATCCGCCCAGTCTACCCGCGGACGCGGGAGAGGAGCGTGAGCTGCGTGCCGGCCGGGATGGCGGCCCGCAGCCGCTCCGCCGTGGGCCGGACGGCGGCGCGGAGCGGGCGCCGGGGCAGCGGGGCGGGCGGCGCGGCGGGGCTCGACGCCAGCCGCGTCAGGAGCGCGCGCTGCGCCTCCGCGAGCTCCTCGCGGTCGCGGCGCGCGTCCTCGAGCTCGAGCCAGAGGTCCCAGAGGATGAAGCCCAGGCCGGCGAGGGCGAGCAGGAGGGCGCAGTCGAGGATCGTCATGGCGCGAGCATCCTCGCGCGCCGGTCTGACACCGGGCGCGCCGCCGCCCTCGCGCGCGCGGCGCACCCCCGCCTGGGTCGCCCCCACGAAGTTGCGCGCCCGGCGGCATGGTTCTACCCTGCGTCCGTGCCACGGGTCGCGCCGCCGGCGCCTCGTGGTAGACTCGGCCCGGCCCGAGGGGAGACGCCTGGTGGACGATGGCAGCCGCAGCCCGACGACGCGCGTCCCCCTCATGGTGCGGATCGGCGAGCCGGAGCCGCAGCGCCTCGCCGACGCCGTCGAGCGGCTCTGCGGCGAGGGCTACCTCCTCGAGACGGCCCGCAGCTTCGAGGAGGCCGAGCGCGTCCGGCTGGTCCTCACGCTGCGCGCCGAGCCGCACGAGCCGGTGGAGCTCGAGGGCGAGGTGCTGCGCCGCGTCCCCGGCGAGGACGGCGCGCGGCGCGGCGTGATGGTCTGGATCCCGCCCGACCGGGAGTCGGACCGGGCGCGGCTCCTCCGGCTGGTCGAGCGCGTTCGCGAGGGGGGCGTGCGCGCCACCCGGACCTGCCGGGTGCTGGTGGTGGAGGACAACGCCCTCGTGCGCCGGCTCTACGCGCAGGCCATGGAGCGCGTCGCCGCCGCGGCCCACCCGGTGGAGGTGCTGACCGAGTTCGTCGAGAACGGCGGCGACGCCTACGACCGGCTCCGGCAGCGCCCCATGATCGACCTCGTGCTGGCCGACCTGTACATGCCGGTCGTGGACGGGTTCGAGCTGCTCCGGCGGATGCACGCGGAGGCCGGCCTGAAGGCGACGCCGGTGGTGGTGCTCACCGCCGGCGGCGCGGAGGCCGCCGAGAGGGCGCACCAGCTCGGGGCGGAGACGGTGATGCAGAAGCCCGTGCGCATCGCCACCATCGCCGAGACCGTGGGGCGCCTGCTGCAGCTGCCGCAGGCCTGATCCCCGGCGACGCGCTCGCTCCTTCACGGTAGGTCACCTGGGCCGCCCCGGCGATGGCCGACCACTCCTGGGGAACGCCCCGCGTGTCCACGAGCCGTGGGAGGTGGGCCGTGGTGCGATTCGACCACGGTCATCACCACCGGGGAGGAGAAGGTCATGCATCGTGCGCTCACGTGGTCCGCGCTCGCGTTCCTCGTCGCCGCCTGCGGCGGCTCGGGCGGCCTCTCGCAGCAGGCCGCCGGCACCTCGGCCGACGGCGACTCGCTCGCGGCCTGCCGGCTCTCCCACGCCGTCTTCACGACCTTCGTGCCGGGCAGCGGCGGCTGCCTGGCCGGCGGCCCCGCCGGCGTGAACTGCAACCACTACGCGTCGAAGGAGGCGGTGTACGTGAGCGGCGGCCCGGCCTCCGCCGCGCTCGGGGCCGGGACGTACGTCTTCGACGTCATCGCGCCCGGCTCGGAGCACACCTTCCTCACCACCGGCGAGGGGCTCCTGAGCAGCGACCCCGCGTCGGCCCGGACGTTCACCGTGGACGCCGACGGCAGCCTCGGCTACGCCGGCGGCCACGCGACCAGCACGCGCGACGGGCGGACCATCATCGCGGTCGCGCCGTTCGCCGACACGCCCAACCCCGGCGGCGTCTACACGCTCGCGGTCTGCCGCGAGGGCGCCACCGGCCCGTGCGACTGCAAGTTCGACAACTTCAAGACCGAGAGCGCCGTCTGCCCGCCGCCGCCTCCTCCGCCCTGCGGCGCCCCCGCCGCCTCCTGTCCGGCGGCGACCTGCTCCGGCGAGACCGCCTGCGGCTGCGAGCCGCCGCCGCAGGTCACGGTGATGAAGTACTACGACATGCCCTGCCTCGACGGCGCGCTGAGCGGCTGCGAGCGGGGCATCGCCGGCTGGCCCATCGACTTCGCCGACGCGCAGGCCGGGACCGTGCTCACCGGCTGCGACGGCAAGGCGACCGTCACCCTGCCCCCCGACCACTACCGGTTCTCGGAGCGGGTCGCGGTCAACACCGTGAGCTGCGGCGGCCGCGAGCTCCCGGCCTGGGTGCAGACCGGCAACAAGGTGAACCAGACCGGCATCGAGGGCGCGCTGAAGGGCGACATGACCTACGAGCTCGACCTCGTCAGCGGCCAGGCGGTCACCGGCGTCAACTTCGGCAACGTCTGCCTCGGCCCCGGCGGCGGGCGCTCCCTCGGCTTCTGGGCCAACAAGAACGGCCAGGCGCTGGTCACCGACGACGACCTCGCCTACCTGCGCGGCCTCCACCTCAAGAACCTCGACGGCACCGACTTCGACCCGGGCACGAAGGCGGAGCTCTCCGCGTGGCTGCGCGGCGGGAACGCGTCGAACATGGCGTGCATGCTCTCCGTCCAGCTGGCCGCCTCGGCGCTGAACCTGCGGCACGCCCGGGCCGTGGGGCTCTTCGACGTGGTCGCGGTCTACGTGGAGGGCGAGGGCGTGGTGGCCATGGAGGCCCTGCTGCAGCTCGCGAGCGACGAGCTCGCCGCGCACCCCGTCACCCGCGGCGGCGCCGCGGCGCGGGCGTGGCAGGAGCGGCTCAAGGACGCCTTCGACCTCGCCAACGCCGGGTGCGGCTACGCCCAGCCCGACCCCGCCTCCTGCCCGGCGCCGGTGTTCTGCGGCGCGGGCTGTCCGAAACCGGGCTAGGAGCCTAGCCCGGCCGCCGCTTCGCCGCGCCGCGACCCCGTGACGGCGCGGCGGAGCGGTCCTGTCTCCCCTCCCCCACCACCACCCGCTCCAGCGCGTCGGCCGCGCGCCGGAGGCTCGGGCCCGCGCCGTTCGAGGAGAGCCGCCGCGCGGTCCGCAGGGCCTTCTTGCCGGCGTGCAGCACGACGCGCGGGTCCTCGTGGCACGCCCGCCAGGCCGGCCCTTCGCCGAACGGCGCGCGCGGGAACGGGTCGAGCCTGGCGCCGCGCTCGAGGCTCAGGACGGGGGCGCCCTCGAGCCGCTCGGCGAAGGCCCGCAGGGCCGGCGCCACGCCCTCCTCCAGCACCCTCGCCGCGAGGGCCTCGCGCGTCGCCCGCTGCCCGCCGGCCTCTTGCACCCGGTTCGCCAGGTCGAGCGCCGGCTCCACGAACGCCGCGCCGAAGGCGTGCGCCATGAGCTTGAGCCGGAGCGCGAGCTCGGAGCGGAGCGCGCCGGCCCCGCCCTCGCGGGCGAGGGCGTCGGCGAGGAGCTCGTCGAGCACCGAGACCAGGCAGTCTCCCGCGTGCTCCCCGTCCACCTGCCAGAGCCGCCGGGCCTCCGCGTCGCAGCGCTCCGGGGTGTCGCAGTCGGCGATCTGCTCGAGGGCGCGGCGGACTTCCTGGCGGTGCTTGCGGATCATGCGGGGGCGCCTCGCGGGGGCTGCGGCCGGTGTGCCCGCGGCGTCGTGGACGCGGGCTGGACGCGCGGCGCAGCCGCCGCCGGCGCGGAGCGCCGGCACGCCGTCCCCGGCTGAAGGTACTCACGCCGGGGGTGGATGCAGGGGGCAGGCGGGCGTGGAGGAACGCAGCACCGTGAGCCTACTCGATGAGCCGCGGCGTCGCCGAGACGCCGAAGTTCGGGCACCACTTCTCCTCGGGCTCCACGATCTTGCACTCCACGCTCATCCAGGCGGGCGGGTCGTCCTTGTTGCTGGCCGCCAGGTGCAGCGTGAAGAGCGCGAACCCGGTGACGACGGGATCCTGGACGAACCTGGGGGCGTTGATGTCGCAGTTGACGGCCTGCACGAGGGGCAGCGTGATCTCCTTGCCGTTCCAGGGGAGCAGCGCGTCCCAGAGCTTGCTCGGGATGTCGGCGCCGTTCTGGACGGGGATGGGGTCGCCCGTGTGGACGGGGTAGCAGGCGTTCGGATCGCCGTTGATCACGCTCAGGATCTTCGTGGCCGCCTCGGCGTTCGCCTGCATGCCGGAGAGCAGACTGGTGAGCCCCCACGTGTCGGCGGTGTCGTTCTTGAGGTAGAGATCCGTGCCGCAGTTCACGCCGCCATCGGGAGACCTCACGCGGCAGTCGGGCAGCGCAAACGGCAGCGAGCACTGGCCGCAAGGGCCACCCACCACCCCGATCGCATTCGCCGAGACGCCGGTGGTGGTCTCCGCGCCCAGCAGCTTGTTCATGAACACCGCGACGGAGGAGTTGGTGGCCGCGGCGCCGCGGCTCGCCACCACGCGGACCGCGCTGATCTGCTTGTACTCGGAGTCCGGCAACGCACTGAACGCCCACTGGTCGGAGCCGGGCGCGGTCTCGACCATCGTGCCGAGGGTGATGTCGGCGTCCGCGAGCTGCACGTTGAGGCGATCGCTGGTGTGGCGCTTCGAGAAGTCCTTCGCCAGCTGCCGGGCGCGCGCCGGCGCCGTCTCGTTTCCGGTCAGCTCGCGCGCCCCCGCGAGCGCCGCCGCGTCCGCCGCGTTCTGGAGCTGGCCCCTCACCTCCATGAGATGGCCCACGTTGATGGCCAGCGCGAGGAAGGCGGCGAGGCCGCCGATGATGAGGGCCACCAGAACCGCCGTGACGCCTCGTTCCGCCCTGCTGCCGCGCGCGCTCATCGAGCTCCTCCTCGGGCCTGCCGCCTCACTGCTTGGGCACGGAAGGCGGCGGCAGGCTGGCCTGCCGCGCCACGTTCTGCTGCGGTGCGATCAGGAGCACCGGCTCGTCCTTCACCTTGGAGTCCTTCGGCGCGAGGCTCTGGCGATAGCCCTGCGCGATGATGTCCGCCTCCTGGGCGTCGAGGCCACGGACCGCCTGGGCCTGACCCGCCGCGGGCGTCCTGGCGCGCTGCGACGCGAGGGCCTCCCCGTAGGCGCGCCCTTGCGTGGGGGTGATGTGCTGCCGGGCGCCACAGCCCGCCAGGGCGGCGAAGGCGACGAGGAGCACGAGCTTCATCGAAGGCTGGTCCATGGCGTCCTCACGATCGGGAATCGGGCTCTGCCACCGCGGGCTTTCCGAGCTTCCGGGCGGCGTGGTCGAGGTTGGCCCGGGCACGCTCGAGGGCCGGATCGGCGCGGACCGCCTCGCGGTAGAGCTGATACGCTTGGGCGAGGTTGCCCTGGCGCTCATAGGCGAACCCGAGGTTGTTCTTCGCCTCCGCGGGCGTGCCGCCCATCTGGAACTGCTCAGCGGCCCCGGCGAAGTCGCCCGTGCGCGCCAGGGCAAACCCGAGGTTGTTCCGGATCCGGGGCTGGGTGGGATCCGCCCGGAGCGCCTCCTGCAGCACGGGGACCGCGTCGCGGGCCCGGCCGTGAGCGAAGAGCGAGAAGCCGAGGTTGTTGAGGTAGCCGGCGTTGCCGGGCACGAGCTCGACGGCCTTGCGGTGCTCGGCGATCGACTCGCCCGTCCGCCCCACCCGGTCGTAGAGGAGCCCCAGCGCCGCGTGCGCCGCGGCCGACCTCGGCAGCTTCCGGACCGCCTCCTCCAGGTCGGCCTGCGCCTCCTTCAGGAGCCCCTGCTCCCGGTACACGATGCCTCGCAGCGCCACGACGTCAGCGTCGGCCGGGTCCTCGGCGTGAAGCGACTGCACCAGCGGAAACGCCTGGGACCAGTCGCCGCGGCGGACGAGCTCGGCGGCCATCGCCTTTCGTGCGACGTAGCCGCCCTGTTGCGGGGGGGCGTGGGCGCAGCCGAGGGCGAGGAGAGCGGCGAGGACGAGGGGCGAACGCATGGGCTTCTACCTTGCTCCGAGCGCGGGCAGGAGCGAACGGGCGACGTTGACCATTGCCGGGCCCACCACGACGGCCAGGAGGGAGGGTAGGATGAAGAGCACGAGCGGAACCGTCATCCGGACCGAGACGTAGGCGGCCCGCTCCTCGGCGCGCTGCATGCGCCGGGTGCGGATTCCGTCGCCCTGGATCCGGAGCGCGAGGCCGACGCTGGTTCCGAACATCTCGGTCTGCGTGAGGGTCGCGGCGAGCGACTTGAGCTCCGCGACCCCGGTCCGCTCCGCGAGCCGGCGGAAGGCCTCGACGCGCGGGAGCCCGGCGTTCACCTCCATCGCGGTCAGCGCGAGCTCGGCGCCGAGCAGCGGATAGGCGCCCTTGATCTCCTGCGTGACGCGCTGCAGGGCGCCGTCGAGCCCGAGCCCGGCCTCGACACAGGTGACGAGCAGGTCGAGGCTGTCCGGCAGGGCGCGCTCGATGGCCGCCTGCCGGCCGGCGATCCTGCTGGTGAGCCAGACCGCCGGGCCGTAGAACCCCGCGGCGAAGGCGAGGACCGCGGCCGCCGGGAGGAGGGGCCGGCTCAAGCCCAGGCGCCCCTCCAGCCAGAATACCGAGAGGGTCAGGCACAGGGCGAGGAAGACCCGGCATCCCAGATAGATCTCCGAAGCATAGGCGCCGCGGAGCCCGCCCTGGGCGAGGCGGAGGCGCAGCCGCGAGAGCTCCTCGGCCTGCACCGGCCGCGCGATGCGTGCGAGCGGGCTCAGGCCCTGGGCCAGCAGGCTCTTCAGCTCCACGCTGGCGCTCTCGGGCTCCGGCGCGAGGTCCTTACGGAGGCGCCGTTTGAGCACGTCGCCGCGCGCGAAGAGGGTCACGACGCTGGCGGAGAAGGCGGCCAGCGCCCCGGCGGCGAGCAGCGAAGCGGCGAAGAGGGTGGGCTCGAGGCGCACGGTCGTCTCACACGTCGATGCGGATCATCTGCTTCATCCAGAGGAACCCGGCGGCCCAGAGGAGGCAGGCGGTCCCCAGGATCCGCTGGCCGAGGGGATCCGCCACGAGCGGCTTCAGGTACCCGGGGTTGATGAGCTGCAGCAGCAAGGCCATCAGGAGGGGAAGGAGCCCGAGGACCAGGGCCGACGCGCGCCCCTCGGCGGTGAGCGCCCGGAGCTTGCCCTGGAAACGGTAACGCGCCCGGATCGTCTCGGCGATGTTGGACAAGATCTCGGCCAGGTTGCCGCCGGTCTCCTTCTGGATGATGGTCGAGATGGCGAAGATCTTGAGGTCGCCGTTCCCCGGCGCCCTGCCCGCCATCTGGAGCACGGCCTGCTCCAGGCTGAGCCCCAGCTTCTGCTCCTCGAAGGCGCGGCCGAACTCCACGCTGACGGGCTCCGGCATCTCGGTGGCGACGATCCGGAACGAACCCGAGATGGCGTGCCCCGCCCTGAGCGAGCGCGCCATCATCTCGAGCGCCTCCGGGAGCTGCTCCGAGATCTTGCGGCTGCGGCGGTCCCGGGCGATGTCCAGGAACAGGAAGGGCAGGCAGACCCCGCCGGCGCAGGACAGGATCGTGAGGAACGGACCCAGCCGGAGCGCCACGCCTGCCACCAGCGCGGCGAGCCCGCTCAGCGCGGCGTACCCGAGCAACTGCGCGACGGTGACCCGCGAGTAGGTCTGCTCGAGCAGCTGCGCCAGCCGCGGCGCCCAGGTGGTGTGGCGGAGCATTTGGTCGAGCCCGGGGTTGGAGGCGAAGCGCGCCTCCCGAAGCAGGGCGGACTCCCCTGGCAGCCCCTCGCCGAGCGTCTGCAGCCGCCGGCGCAAGGCGCCGCTGCGCCGATCGTCCCAGTAGCGCCAGGCCTGGCGAGCGGCCTCCACGACCGCCACCAGCGCCAGCGCGAGGAGGAGGATGAAGAGCTGTTGCATTCAGCGCCCCAGGTGCTTCGCGAGCTCCTTCGCCGGGTCCACCCCGGCGCGCTCGATTCGGTCCATGACGCGGGGGCGGATCCCGCAGGAGACGAACCGCCCCAGGACCTTCCCCGTCGCGTCCACGCCCTTCTGGTCGAAGCGGTAGACCTCCTGCATCGTGATGGTGTTGCCTTCGCTGCCGGTGATCTCGGTCACGCTCGTGAGCCGTCGGCGCCCGTCGCTGCCACGCGTGAGCTGGACGACGATCTGGATGGCGCGGGAGATCATCTGGTGCGTCGACTGCTCGGACAGCGGCACCCCCGCCATGCCGATCATCGCCTCGAGGCGAGTGAGCGCGTCGCGCGGCCCGTTGGCGTGGATGGTCGTCATCGAGCCCTCGTGGCCCGTGTTCATGGCCTGGAGCATGTCGAGCACCTCGGCGCCGCGGACCTCGCCGATGACGATCCGGTCGGGCCGCATGCGGAGGCTGTTCCGGACCAGGTCGCGGGCCATGACCTCGCCCCTCCCCTCCACGTTGGGGGGCCGCGTCTCCAAGCGGACCACGTGCGGCTGCTGCAGCTGGAGCTCCGCCGAGTCCTCGATGGTGACGATGCGCTCGGTGGGTGGAATGAAGGCGGAGAGCGCGTTCAGCATCGTGGTCTTGCCGGTGCCGGTGCCGCCGCTCACCAGTATGTTCACCTTCGCGTGGACGCACGCGGCCAGGAAGCCGATGGCCTCCTCCGTCAGGGCGCCCAGCGCCAGGAGGTCGGCGACGCGCAGCGGTCGGACGCCGAACCGCCGGATGGAGAGGATAGGCCCGTCGATGGCGAGCGGCGGGATGATGGCGTTGACGCGGGAGCCGTCCGGCAGGCGCGCGTCCACCATCGGCGAGGTCTCGTCGATGCGCCGCCCGACGCGAGAGACGATCCGGCCGATGACGCGGAGCAGGTGATCGTCGGAGTCGAAGCGGACGCGCGTCAGCTCGAGCTTGCCCCCGCGCTCGATGTAGACCGTGCTGAAGGTGTTGACGAGGATGTCCGAGATGCCGGGATCCGCGAGCAGCGGCTCCAGCGGGCCCAGCCCGGTCACCTCGTCCAGGAGCTCCTGGATCATCCGCTCGCGCTCGGGCTGGTTGAGCGGAAGGCGGGTGTCTGCCACGACCACGGCGAGCGTGGCGCGGAGATCCTCCCGCAAGCGCTCGGGCGTGAGCTTCTGGAGCGTCTCGAGGTCGAGCTTGTCGATGAGGCGGCGATGCAGCTCCCCCTTCAGCTTGTGGAAGGCCTCGGAGGGCTCGCCCGCTTCTCCGGCGACCCGCGCGCTGCCCTGCTTGAGCCGCTCACTGAGCTGCATGGTCGATCCTCCCGAACAGCTTGTGGAAGATCGAGCGGCGGGGCGCGCCCGCGGCCGCACGCGGCGCGAGCCGCTCCGCGAGCGCGCGGACGTCGCGGACCAGCTCCGACCGCGGCGCCGCCTCGAGCAGCAGGGCGCCGGCGCGGATGGCCCGCTCCAGGGCCGGATAGTCGTTCCCGATGGTGGCCTCCACGGGCGCGCCGACCGTCTCGGCGATGACCCTGAGGGTGATGTCCGAGCTCCGCTGGAAGCGGTTCAGCACGAGCAGGACCTTCCCTGGCGGGTAGCCGAGCCGGCCGAGCAGCTCCACGTAGCGGTGGGCGTCACGCACCGCCGGCACCTCCTGCGTGAGCACCAGCAGGATGCGGTCGGCGGCGTCGAGGGCGGCGAGCGAGAGGTCGTCGAAGCCGCGGAGCCCGTCCACGATCACGTGCCGGTAGTGCTGTCGGAGGAACCCCAACAAGGCGGGGATATGGCGGGGCTCGACGCGATCCGCCTCCTGGAGCTTCTCGCTCTGGGCGAGCACCTCGAGCCCCGAGCGGTGGCGCAGGATGGCCGAGCCCAGCAGCTCGCGATCGAGCCGCCCCAGGTTCCCGAGCACGTCGCTGATGGAGTACCCGCCCGACACGTCGAGGAACCCGAGCACGTCCCCCTTGTGGACGTCCAGGTCGAGGACGCAGACCCGCGCTTCGGGACCGTGCAGCACGCCGGCCAGGTTGACCGAAAGCGCGGTGGCGCCCACGCCTCCCTTCGCCGCCAGCACCACGGTGACCTGGCCGAGCCCCTTCGCCACCGGCGGCCGCACCTGCTCGCGGAGGGCGCGCTGGAGGCGCTCCTCCTCTCCGGCAACGAGGAACTCGTGCGCCCCGGCCCGCATCGCGTGGAGGATGAGGTCGGCGTCCTTCTTGCCGCCGAGGACGATGACCCTCGCGCCCGCCGCGGAGAGCGTCGCGATCAGCTCGAAGCCGGCCTGTGGGTCGCGCTCGAGCGACACGACCGCCGCGCACGGCGCTCCGGCCGAGAGATGGTGGCGAGCCCGGGTGGACTCCTCGGCGGACTCGAAGGGCGCCTCGGGGAGGGCGGCGCGAAGTCCCGCTTCGGTTCCGGCCGCGACCCCGACGAGCAGGATGGTCCCGTTTTCCACGGCGCCTCCTCAATGCGTGAAGCCGCGCGGACCCGCCGCGCCTCGGCTGTCGCCCGGAGCCTCGGTCACGTCCACCGGGCTGCCGTCGAGGCCGAGCAGGAAGAGCTGCGCGTCGCTGGGATCGTTGAGCTCGAAGTCGGTCGGCAGGTGCGGCGCCTCGTGCGGCGCCACCGGCTCGGCAAGCCGCGCCGTCACGAGCACCAACAGCTCGGTCTCGTCTCGCCGGAACTGCGTCGAGCGGAAGAGCGCCCCCAGGATCGGGATCTGCCCCAGCACGGGCACGCGATCGATGGTGGACCGCACCCGGTCCGACAGCAGCCCGGCGATGGCGAAGCTCTGGCCGTCGCCGAGCCGGACCGTGGTCTCGCTCTGGCGCGAGGTGAGCCCCGGGATGGTGGTGCCCCCCACGCTGACCGCGAGCGAATTGTCGATGTCGCTCACCTCCGCCTTCAGCTTGAGGTGGATGGTGTTGCTGGCGATCACCGTGGGCGTGAAGTTGAGGACGATACCGAACTTCTTCCACTCGACCGCGACCTGGCCGAAGGTGGAGGCGAGCGGGATGGGCAGCTCTCCGCCAGCGAGGAACTGCGCCTCCTGTCCGGTGAGCGTCACGAGAGTCGGCTCCGCGAGCGTCTTCGCGAGGCCGTTCGACTCGAGCAGCGACAGCATGGCGCTGAAGGGGAAGCCCTTCGAGTTGGAGAGGAACAGCGAGAAGCTGTCCTTGAACTGGGGGGCGTGGACGTCGGGAGGACTGCCGTGGCCGGCAAGGCCGCGCGGCCCGGTACCCGGGATGGACGGGTTCTGCGTGGTGTTGAGGAAGTCGCCAGGGTTCACGCCGTGGCCCGTCATTCCGCCGACCAGGGTGCCGTCCGCGGCCTTGTGAAAGAAGTTCACCCCCATCTCCCGGAGTCCGGACCGGGAGACCTCGGCGAACCGCACCTCGAGTTGCACCTGCTGGTTCCCGGTCACCTGCACCAGGTTCGCCACCTGGCGGCTGTGGAGGCGCGCCACCGCGGCGATGCGCTCGGGGAGCCGGACGTCGCTCACCTCACCCGACACCACGACCAGCTCGCCCGCGCCCGAGACCTCCACCTTCTCGGAAGGGAAGAGCTCCTTCAGCTGACTCCGGAGCGCGTCGAGGTTGCGGGTCACCTGGAGCGCGACGACCAGCGGCTGGTTGTCGCGGTTCCAGAGGGTCAGATCGGTGTTGCCGATCCCCTTGGCGGTCAGGAGGACCTGGGAGGGCGTGACGACCTTCAGATCGGCGATGGTCGGATCGGCGACCGAGACCCGCGCGATCTGCTCGGAGATGAGCAGGAGCCGGTTCTGCCCGGCCTCGAGCGCCAGGGCGCGGGCGGCGCCGACCTCGCGATCGATCCGGAGCTGCGGGATTCCGGCGAGCGGGGCGGGGCCGGCGGGCGGCGGC
This sequence comes from Anaeromyxobacter paludicola, assembly GCF_023169965.1. Taxonomy (NCBI): domain Bacteria; kingdom Pseudomonadati; phylum Myxococcota; class Myxococcia; order Myxococcales; family Anaeromyxobacteraceae; genus Anaeromyxobacter; species Anaeromyxobacter paludicola. The sequence continues at coordinate 1,753,233 of NZ_AP025592.1, forward strand.
GCGGCGAGGGTGAGTTGCGGGGCAAGCGTCGCGAGCAGGATGATGAAGGCGAGCTTCATGGCTTCGCCTCCTTTCGGGCAAAGTCGCGTTTCTCGAAGAGATCGCCGCGGAGGATCTCGACGACCTGCCCCGGCTCGGCCGCCGCGGGCGCCGTGGCGGGCCTTGCGTGGCGGACGGCGCGCCGGGTCGGCCGGGGCTCGGACTTCGCGACCACCCTCGTCTCCGAGGAGGGCGGCGGCGCTCCGAGGAGCGCGCCCGGCACGACGCCCTGCGTCTCGACGAGCTCGTCGTCGTTGCTGGGTCGCAGCACGAGCACGACGTGCCCCTTGGCCGCCGCAAGCGCCAGCCGCTCTGCCTCCTCCTCGTCCACCTCGAGGGTGGCCACGGTCACGAGGGTGGCCTTCTCGAGCTCCCGGCCGCGGTGCTCCAGCTCCTTGCCGACCGCCAGCACCTTGAGGTTCTGCAGGACCGCCTTGGAGACGAAGGGCGCGCTGCCACTGTCGCTGGGGCGCATCGTCACGATGACGTCCACGTGATCGCCCGGGTGGAGGAACCCGGCCACGCCCACGACCTCGTCCACCTTCACGGCCATGGCGCGTTGGCCCGGCGCGAGGAGCGACGCGAGTCCGTAGCCCGCCTCGGGCGTCGCCAGCTTCGAGAGCAGGACCGGCTCGCCCTTCGCGATGCGCTCGTGGACCACCCGGCCGTCCAGCTGCTTCGGATCGGTGGCGATTCCCTGAGGCGCCGACCCGGCGGGCCAGTCCACCACCTTGAGCGACGACTCGGAGACGATGGTCGCGATCGGCAGGTCGGCGTCGGCCACCACCACCTTGACCGTCGGAACGCGCATGGCCGCGGTGCGCGCGTCGAGATACCGCGTCAACAGGAACGCCGCCGAGCTGGCCGCGACCAGGGCCACGACGAGGAACAGGAGCGCCCGGACCGCGGAGCGCCTCGACACCTTCTCGTTCCGCCGGGGATTGTTCTCGGGTGAGTCGTTCATGTTGCTCCTCCGGCAGTGGCGCTCACCGTCGCATCTCGGCGAGCGCCTTGGCGCCAGCAGGGATGAGCGGTTGTTTCAGGAAACCCGTGATGGATCCGGTCTTGCCGATCGGATAGGCGATGCTGACCCGGACCGAGTCCACCCCGCTGGCGGTGACGAGCTGGGCGGTGACGGTCGGAGCCGACTTGAGTCCGCTGTTCGAGAGGTACGTCTTGCTGACCGTCGAGGCGGTGCTGGCGGCGTCCTTCTTCACGGCGATGCTGCCCGCCCTCGCGCCCTCGCGGGCCGCGTTGGTGACGATCTCCTCGACGAAGAAGTAGTAGCCCCAGTCGATCGCTCCGAGCAGGACGAGGAAGAGCACCGGCAAGACGAGCGCGAACTCCACGGCGGCTGCACCGTGAGACCTGCTCGGAGGCGCGGTTCGGCGACTCATGAGCTCACCTCACCGAGAGCGCGGCGAGCGCTCCGGCTGCGATGGCGACCGAGTAGGGGACCGTGAGGCCGGCCCCGCCCCGCATCGCCGCCGAGCGCCAGCTCGCAGCGGCGAGCGCCGGGGGCGCGACGAGAGCCCGCCGGTCCAGGAACCAGGTCGCGAGCGAGACCACGCCTCCGGCCAGCGCCGAGGCGAGGAGAAAGACGATGGTCTCCGCCGGACCGAGCCAGAGCGCGGCGGAGGCGGCCACCTTGAGGTCACCCCCGCCCATGAGGCCGCGTCTCCAGGGGACGACCAGCAGCGCGCCCACCGCGAGGCCGCAGACGAGACCCGCGCCCACGGCGGCGACGCCGCCGCGAAGCCCCTGCGCGACGAGCCCGGCGGCCGCGATGCACGCTGGCAGGGCGTTCGGTACGCGCCGCTCGGCGACGTCCCACGCCCCTGCCAGCGCCAGGAGGGCCGCCAACAATTCCAGGTGAAGGGCCGAATGGCCCATCGATGCCTCCCCCGCCCAAGCCCCTTGGGTCTGCTCTCGTGGTGGACTGGGCAAGGTGGCCCAGTGACGAACGAACCGACCTGCTACGGCAGCGCGTCGCTCACCGTCTTGAAGGCGGTGTTGACCTTGCCGCCGAGGGTCGTCACGATCGTGACGATGACTGCCGCGATGAGGGCCACCATCAGCCCGTACTCCACCGCCGTCGCGCCTCCCTCGTCGTTCCAGAGCTGCTTCATGTACTTGCTCATTTCCACTCCCCGCGGTCCATCGACCTGCCGGCGTGATTGCCGAGCGATTGCGACGGTAGAGGGCTCGCCCTCAGGAATCAATCCGACCGCCGGGGTCTCGCACGGACAAGGGACATTCGAGCAGATGATCGCGCTCAAGCGCGAACTTCCAAGCCACCGCCATCAGGCTCGATACCGTTCGGAGCGCCCGATCCGGCGCAGCCCAATTTGTTCTCACATTTGGCCGCCATGCGACCACCACGCCCCCATCTGCTGCAATGAGGGGCGCGCGCTGACTAATTGGGCCAGACCGTAACGATCTTCAGGAACAGGGCCTTGACCGCGCCGCCGAAGGTCCCGACGGCCGCCGCGATCGCTCCCGTGATGAAGCTGGCCAGCAGGGCGTATTCGACGGCCGTGGCGCCGCGCTCGTCCAGCCAGAGGGCCCTGGGCCGCCACGATGAAGCGCTGCGAGATCTCGACATGGCGCTCCCCCTAAGGCGTGCGACGAGCGCCCCCCTGGATGACCGCGGGCTCCTCGGCGAGGGTACGCCGATACAGTGTGCCCGCCTCCGACGTTGCGATCAGCCGCCACGTTGGGTCTGACGACAAATGGCGCTCGAGCGCCCCGCCGCGCTCGGCGATCGCCAGCCGGATGGCGTCGCCATGCTCGAGCGAGTCGACCCAGGACGGAGCGGGCCGAAGGTGGTTCACCATGAACCGATCGCCGAAGAGCTCCCAGCGATCGTCCACGAAGACGCGCAGGCTCGGCGCGTAGAACTCCACGAATCCGCCCAGACGCATGTCGTTGAGCACCGGCGCGCCCACCCCCTCTTCCTGCGCCGCCTGCCGGAGCGGGGGGATCAGCCTCACCGGCCACCACCGCGCGTCCATCTTGGTGAAGGCCCGTCGCCCGCCCGTCAGCTGGTGCCAGCCGCACACCAGCGCGAGCACGGCGACCATCGCCGCGGCCCAGGCCCGCCAGCTGGTCCGGGTGACAGCCGCCGACCGCTGGCCCATGAGCTCGATCCCGTGGGCCGCCAGCCAGCGGCGCACGCCGGAGTCGGGCACGATCACCGCGAGCGACAGGCCGGCCGACACGGCGAAGAACGGCGCGTGGCGCACCCGCTGGCAGGCCAGCACGAGCCAGATGCACGTCAGCAGGGATGACGCCTTCGCCCACCGACGAGCCCCGGCAAGCACGATGAGGTAGCCGGCGCCGAGCGCGAGCAGCTGCCATGTTCCGGTCCTCAGGACGGAGGCGTGCTCCACGATGTAGCGCGGCAGCTCCGGAGATCGCAGGATGCTCGCCCAGGCGCGCGGCAGCTCCCGGCCGTACGGGTTGACGAGCACGCTGCCCAGGGATGCGACCAGCAGCGCGGCCGCGATGAGCGCCTCCCTCCGGTCCGAGATAGGTCCGCCGCTCCCCGCGAGGTGAAGGCCGATCCAGAGCGCGGTGGCGAGGCCGAAGGTAGCGAGCCCGCCGACCACCGCTCCGTGGACGTTCGCCCAGACCAGGAAGAGCGGGACGAGCAGCGCGAGGTGCGACGCTGGCCTTCGCCCTTCCTCGAAGTCCACGAGCAGCCCGAACTCGCACGCGAAGAACGCAATCGAGGCGATATGGGGGCGCACCACGAGGTGATGGGACGCGCCCAGGAGCGTCAGCGCCGCCGCGAGGAGGGCCCAGCGCAGCTCGAGGCCGGCCCCTGCCAGGCGCCGGAAGATCCACGCGACGACGGCCGCCATCACCCCCGAGGTGAGGACGACGAGCCCGTCCCAGCCGCCCCACCGATAGGTCACGGCCATCACCAGCTCACCCAGCCACTGCTGCGCGATCCAGGGGCGGCCCTGGTAGGTGAAGGTCAGCCAGTCGGAGTGCGGGAACCCGACGGATAGGATCCGCTCACCGGTCAAGATATGCCAGAAGGTGCCAGGATCCCTGAGCAGGCGACTGCCTCCGAAGACCCCCAGGACGCACCAGAACAGCGCGAACACCCCGGCGCTCGCCAGGGACTCGCTGCCCCTCCGAGAGCTTGCGTCCATTGGAGTCCTCCGGCGTCGATCCCTCCCTCTGAATTGCGACGCCTTGGTCGCCTTTGTCATCGCCCCTGCTAGGCAACCCGGTCGAGTGTGTCGGCCATGGTCTCCTGTTTCGGGCCGGCGCGGCTCCGCCTTGCACTCGCCGGGTGGACGGTATCGTGCGCGACGGTTTGCCCGCGTGAGGGCGAGACGCGCAGGTTTCTCGCGCGTGAACCTGGGCCTCAGCGCTCCCCCGCCCTCCCTCTCCGCTGCTGCCCCCCCGCATCCGCCTGCCGCTTCTTCGGCTCCACCGCCTGCACCGCCGCCCCCTCCCCGAGGTCCGACGGCGGCGACAGCGCCACGGTCTCCCCGCCCGAGAGGCCGCGCCGGATCTGCAGCGTCTTCCCGTCGGTCGCCCCCGGCTCCACCTCGACGAAGTGGAGCTTCTGGTCGCGGACGAGGGCCACCTGCAGCTTCTCCCCCCGCGACACCAGCGCCTCCTCCGGCACCGCGGGCATGGCCGGCACCTTCACCTTCAGCGCCACGTGCACGAAGAGCCCTGGCACGAGCCGGAAGGCCGGGTCGCCGCCGGGGTCGGGCCAGAGCTCCACCAGCATGGAGCGGCTCCGGGGATCGAGCGCGTCGGCCATCCGCCGCACGCGGGCGCGCACCTCGAGCCCGGGCAGCTGCTCGACGCGCAGCACGCCCTCGTCGCCGAGCCGCACGAAGGGCGCCACGTCCTGCCCGACGTACACGAGCACGCGCGACCGCGCCGGGTCCGAGACCTCGAGCACGGGCTGGCCGCTCCCGGTCGAGGAGAGGAGCGCGCCGGGGTCGGCGTAGCGGGCGGTCACCACGCCGTCGAAGGGGGCGCGCAGCACCTCGTAATCCTGCAGCGCCTGCACGCGCCGGAGCTCCGCCTCGGCGATGGCGAGGTCGGCGTTGGCCTGGTCGAGGTCCTGCTGGGACACGATCCCGCGCGGCGCCAGCGCCCGCACCCGGCGGGCGAGCCGCCGGCGCACCTGGAGCGTGGAGCGCGCCTGATCCACCTGCCGGTCGGTCTCCGGCGAGGCGATCGCGGCGAGGACCTGGCCGCGCTTCACCCGATCGCCCTTGTCCACGTCCATCCGGCGCACGTACCCGTTCACCTTGGCGTAGAGCGTGGTCTGCCAGAAGGCCCGCACGTCGCCGGGCAGCGTCACCTCCCGCACGTCGCTCGGGCGCGTGGCGGTGGCGACGAGCACGCGCGGCCCCTCGGCCGCGGCGCGGGCCAGCCGGTCGCGCTGGCCGGCCTCGCGGTGGTGGCGCACCAGCGCCAGCGCGAGGGCGCCGGCGACGCAGACGAGCACCGCGACGACGAGGACCAGGGTGACGTGCCGGGTCCGCTCGCGGTCCGAGCCGGCGCGGGGCGAGGGCTGCGACGGTCGGGTCCGGTCGTCCATGCGTCAGCTCCCCGCCGGCGCCGGCGCGGGCCCCGTCCCGCCGGGCACGGACGACCGGGGCGGCGCCTCGCCGGCCTCGGCGGCGAAGGTCACGTCGAGCTCGTGCTTCCGCGGGGCCTTCCGCCGGAGGAAGGTGTAGGCGACGGGCACGAGGAAGAGGGTGCTGAAGGTGGCGGCCAGCAGCCCGCCGATCACGGCGCGGCCGAGCGGCGCGTTCTGCTCCCCGCCCTCCCCCATCCCGATGGCCATGGGCAGCATCCCGAGGATCATCGCCAGGGCGGTCATGAGCACGGGGCGCAGCCGCGTCCGGCCGGCCTCGAGCACCGCCTCGAGCGGGCCGGGATCCTTCTCCGCGGCGGCCCGGTAGTCGTTGGCGAAGGAGACGAGCAGGATGCTGTTCGAGGTCGCGATGCCGACCGCCATGATGGCGCCCATGAACGACTCGACGTTGAGCGTCGTGCCGGTGAGCGAGAGCATCCAGAGGATGCCGACCAGCGCGCCCGGTACCGCCATGACGATGATGAGCGGGTCGGCCCAGGACTGGAACAGCACGGCGAGCAGCAGGTAGACGAGCGCCACCGCGAGGACCAGCCCCAGCCCGAGCCGGCCGAAGGCCTGGAACATGCTCTCGCTCTGGCCGCGCAGCTTCACGCTGATGCCGGGCGGGAGCTTCACCCGGTCCACGCTCGCCTGGATCTCGCTCGCCACCGCCCCGAGGTCGCGGTCGCTGGCGGCGAGCTGCACCTCCACCACCGGCTGGACCGTGTCGTGGGCGATGGCGGTCCGGCTGGTCCGCGCGCGCAGCGCCGAGATGGCGCCGAGGTAGGGGGCGGTCACGCCGCCGGGCGGGGTCGCGTCGGCCGGCGCGCCCCCTCCGGCGCCGGAGCTGCCGCCCAGCGCGCCGGCGGACCCGCTCCCGCCGCTCCCGGAGCCGGCGGACAGCGGCGTTCCGAGGAGATCGCCGGTGTCGCGGATCCGGTCGATGGGCGTCTGCACCGCCACCGTGTAGTTGACCCCGGTCCGGGGATCGACCCAGAAGCTGGGCGCGGAGAGCGTGCTCGAGCTGAGCGAGGTGAGCAGGCTCGAGGCGACGTCGCGCTCGGAGAGGCCGAGCTGCTCCGCCTGCTGGCGATCCACCTCCACCCCGAGCGCGGGCCGGTCGAACACCTGCGCCAGGTGCACGTCCACCGCGCCGGGCACCCGCCGGACCGCCGCCGCGACCTCCTGCGCGGTGCGCAGCGCCGCCTCGGGGTCGCGCCCCACCACCTCGGCCTCGAGCTGGGCGGGGAGCCCGAACGAGAGCACCTGGCTCACCACGTCGGCCGGCTCGAACCAGAGCTGCGCGCCCGGGAAGCGCGCCGGCAGCTCGCGCCGGATCCGGTCCATGAGCCGCCCCGACGGCTCGTGGCCGGGGCGGAGCGAGATTCGGATCTCGGCGTCCTCGCCGCCGGCGTTGCTCGTCTGGACGAAGGCGAGGTTGTACGAGATGGGGATCCCGATGTTGTCCACGACGCTCGCCACCTCGCCGCGCGCGAGCTCGCGGACCGCCCGCTCCACCTCGAGCACCTGCCGCTCGGTCAGCTCGACCCGCGTCCCGCGGGGCGCGCGGTAGTGGAGCCGCATCTGCCCCGTGTCCACCTGGGGGAAGAAGTCGAGCCCGACCACCCGCGCCAGGCTGAGCCCGGTCAGGAGCAGGAGCAGCGCGGCCACCCCGACCCGCACCCGGTGGGCCAGCACCACCGCCAGGACCGCGCCGTAGCCCGCCTGGAAGCGGTCGAAGAGCCGGTCGCGGCGGGCGTTGAACCGGGCCGCGAAGCGGGCCACGGGCCCGGCGTGCTCCGACACCTGCCGCCCCCCGGCGATGTGCGCGTGCTCCCGCTCCATCAGCATGCGCGCCAGCGTGGGGACGAGGGTGCGCGAGAGCAGGTAGGACGCCAGCATCGCCAGCACCACCGCGAGCGCGAGCGGACGGAAGAGGAAGCGGGCCGGGCCGGTGAGGAGCACCACCGGGAAGAAGACGATGCAGATGGTGAGGGTGGCGGCGAGGGCGGGCACGGCGATCTGGTGCGCGCTGTCGAGCACCACGCGGGTGAGGTGCCGCGGCTGCCCGTCCTCGCCGGGGATGGCGCTGTTGCGGTGGATGTTCTCCACCTCCACCGTGGCGTCGTCCACCAGCATGCCGATGGCGAGCGCGAGGCCGCCGAGCGTCATGAGGTTCATCGTCTGGCCGCCGAGGAAGAGCCCCACGATGGACACCAGGATGGCGATGGGGATGGAGCTGCAGACGATGACCATCCCGCGCCAGCTCCCGAGGAAGAAGAGGATCATGAGCGACACGAGCGCGGCGGCGAGGAGCGCCTCGCGGAGGACCTCGTGGACCGACGCCCGCACGAACTGGCTCTGGTCGAAGTCGAGCTCGAGCTTCAGCCCCTGGGGCGCGGAGCGCTGAAGGGCGGGGAGCATGTCCTTCACCGAGTCCACCACCGCCAGGGTGGACGAGCCGGCCTTGCGCAGCAGCGCGAGGTAGGTGGAGCGCCGCCCGTCCACGTGGACCACGTTCTGCTGCACGGCGTAGCCCTGGTGGACGTTGGCCACGTCGCCCATGCGGACGAGCCGGCCGTTCACCTCCCGGACGGGGAGCTGGTTGAACTCGGCCACCTGGAGCGGGCTGTTGTTGAGCTGCACGTCGAGCTCGGAGCTCCCGAGGCGGGCGCTGCCGGCGGGCAGGATCACGTTCTGGGCGGTGAGCGCGTTCACCACGTCCTGCGGCGAGAGCCCGGTCGCGGCGAGCCGGCCCGGGTCGATGTCCACCATCACCTGCTTCTGGCGCCCGCCGTACGGGGCCGGGGTGGCGAGGCCGGGGATGGTGAAGAGGCGCAGCCGCAGCACGTTCAGGCCGTAGTCGAAGAGCTCCTGCTCGCCGAGCCCCTCGCCCGAGAGCGTGAGCTGCGCCACCGGGACGTTGCTGGCGTTGAACTGGAGGACGTTGGGGGGCGTCATCCCGGGCGGCATGAGCCGCAGGATGGTGTTGCAGACGCTCGTGACCTGGGCGATGGCGCCGCCGATCTCGACGTCGGGGTGGAAGTAGATCTTCACCACCCCGATGCCGCTGATCGACTGGGAGTCGAGCCGCTCGATGTCGCTGATGGTGGTGGAGAGGGCGCGCTCGGTGAGGAAGATGACCCGCTTCTCCATCTCCTCCGGGATCAGGCCGGGGTAGGCCCAGACCACCACCACCACCGGGATGTCCACCGAGGGCAGCACGTCCACCTTGGAGCGGGCGATCGCCAGCCCGCCGAAGAGGACGATCCCCAGGCAGAGCACGGCGATGGTGTAGGGCCGGCGCAGGGCCAGGCGGACGATCCACACGGGGACCCCCTCGCGATCGGGTCGCCGGAAAGGATGGCGACGGCGAGGGGGAGCGGCTCGTGCCCTGGCGGCCCTGCCGGGGTCAGCGCCGCGGCGAGGTGACCTTCTTCTTGCGCCGCTTCGCCTCGCGCTCTCCCAGCTCGCGGGGCGTGGCGGGCGCGAGCCCGGTGAGCCGTTGCACGACCGCCCCCGCGGCCGCCAGCCCGAAGACGCCGGTCACGAAGGCGGCGCTGCCGAACACCTTGGGCTCGCGCCGCCGCTCGCCCTCCGGGCGGGCGCGGACGCCCGGCACGCCGAGCGCCTCGTCCCACGGCAGGGCGAGGGTGTCGCGCGGAGGCTCGCGCGACCAGACGGCGAGCACGCCGGTGGGCGACACCGCCGAGATGCCGTGGTGCCGGCGCAGGTACTTGCGCACGTCCTTCGCGAGCTGGTCGGTGTGCGTCTCGCAGAGGTCGGTCACCTCGACCGCGGTCGGGTCGATCCGGCGGGCGGCGCCCATCGAGGTGACGAGCGGGATCCGCTCCGTGAGGCAGCGCGAGATGAGGTGCAGCTTCGCGACCACCGTGTCGGCCGCGTCCACCACGAAGTCCACGCCGGCGGGGACGATGCGGGCCGCGGTCTCCTCGCCGTAGCGCTCGCAGACCGCCTCGATCCGGGCGGCGGCGTTCACGCGGCGGTAGCGGTCCGCCAGCGCCTCGGCCTTGTAGCGCCCCACCTCGCCCTCGAGGGCGTGGAGCTGGCGGTTCACGTTGGTCTCGTCGATGCGCTCGCCGTCGCAGAGCGTGAGCCGGCCGACCCCGGCGCGCGCCAGGGCCTCGGCGGCGAACGAGCCGACGCCGCCGAGGCCGATGACGACGACGTGGGCGCGGGCGAGCCGCTCCATCGGGTCGAGGCCCAGGAGGCGCGCGGTGCGATCGAGGCGGGGCGAGAGCGGCGCGGTCATGGGGGGCGCATGGTAGCGCGAAGCGGCGGGCGACCCCAGCGGGACCGCTGGACCGGGCGCCGGCCCGGGATCGGACGCGATACCATCGCGCCGCCGTGGCCGATCCCCGAAGAGGCTCGCGAGACCGCTGGCTCACCGCCGCGCTCTGTGCCGGCGCCGCCGGCACGGTCGCCCTCTTCGCCTCGTGCCGGTACCTGCCGATGGTCGATCTGCCGCAGCACGCCGCGCAGATCGCGATCTGGAAGCACATCGAGGATCCGCGCTTCGCGTTCCAGCAGCAGTTCTATCTCGACTTCGGCTCGCCCTACCTCTTCGGCTATGCCGTGGCGCGGCTCCTGGCGGAGCGCCTGGCGGTGCCGCTCGCGCTGAAGGTGACGGTCCTGCTCGCGGTGCTCGGCGTGCCCTTCTCCATGCGGCTGCTGCTGCGCCGCACCGGCGCGGACGAGTGGTGGTGCCTGCTCGGCTTTCCCCTCGCCTTCGGGGTCGCCTTCTACTGGGGGTTGCTGAACTTCCTGTTCGCCGTGCCGATCTGCGTGGTGTTCCTGGCCGAGGCGCAGGCGTACACGCGCGAGCCCACGCGCGCGCGGCTGGCCTGGCTCCTCGCGTTCGCGGCGGGCCTCTACCTCTGCCACGCGCTCATCCTGCTCTTCGCGACTGCGGCCGCGGCGCTGGTCATCGGCGCCGCGGCCGGCGACCTCCGGGTGGCGCTGCGCCGCGGCCTCCCGCTCGCGCTCCCGGCGGCCCTGGCGCTCGCCTGGGGCGCCGCCGCGTCCGCCCACAGCCCGGTCGCCGCCCACCCCGTCCTCTGGGAGCTCGGCCCGAGGCGGCTCGGCGAGCTGCTCGCCCTGTTGTTCGACTTTCGCACCGCCCCCTTCGATCCGCGGCTGCCCCCGGACTACGCGCCACTGGTCCTGACCGGCGGGATCGTGCTCGCGCTGGCGATCGCCGGAGCCCGGGTCATCCGGAGCGCTCGCGTCTGGGCGCCCGCGGCGCTCGCCTTCGCGCTCTACCTGGTCCTCCCCGAGATGGCCCGCTCGGTTGGCCTCATCTACCACCGCTTTGCGGTAATGGTCGGGATCTGCCTGCTCTCCGCCCTGGCCACCACGGCGAGCGGCTGGCGGCGCCGGCTGGCGCACGCGCTCGTGTTCGCGTGCGCCGTGGGGTGGCTCGGCGTGCTGGCGCAGCGCTTCCAGGCCTTCGATGCCGACGCGCGCCAGTTCGACGCGGTCCGGTCGGCCATGGAGCCGCGCCGCTCCGTCGTGCCGCTCACCTTCGAGCTCACGCACCCGTCCTTCCCCGAGCTGCCCGTCTTCCTGCACTTCACGGCCTGGTACCAGGCGAGCGCCGGCGGGACCATCGGCTACTCGTTCGCGAAGGGGTTCGTGCAGCCGGTCCGCTACCGGCCGGGAGCCGATCCGCGGATGACCTTCGGGCTGGAGTCGGACGCCCGCCGCTTCGACTGGGACGTGGACGGGCACTTCGACTACTTCCTGGCCCGGGCGGCGCGTGACCCGGGGCCGGAGCTCTTCGCCAGGGCCACCTCCCCGGTCTCCCTCGAGGCGCACCAGGGGCGCTGGTGGCTGTACCGGCGGCGCGGCTCCGCCCTCGCCGGAGCGCCTTAGCTCCGCTCGCGGGTCGCGGCGCGAGGGAGGAGGTCTCACCCGAGCCGGAACAGCCCCCGCGCCGCCGCGCTCGTCGCGGCCTCCACCTCGGCCTCGGTCCTCCCCAGCGCCGCCGCCGCGGCCCGGAGCACCTCGGCGAGGAATGCGGGCTCACCGCGGCCCCGGTGCGGCCGCGGGGTCTGGTCGGGCGCGTCGGTCTCGAGGAGGAGCCGGCCCGGCGGGACGGCCCGGAGCGCCGCGATCGGCTTGCGCGCCCCCTCGTAGGTGAGCGGCCCGCCGAAGCCGAAGTGGAGCCCGAGCGCCGCGAACGGCGGGACCATCTCGGCCCCGGCGCTGTAGCTGTGGAGCACGCCGCCGGCCGGCAGCGGCGGCTCCTCCCGCAGCACCGCCAGGAGCGCGTGGTGCGCCCGGAGGAGGTGGAGGATCACCGGGAGCCGGAAGCGGCGGGCCAGCGCGAGCTGCCCGCGCAGCACCGACACCTGCCGCTCGAGCGCCGCCCCCACCGCGTCGGCGCCGTCGAGCCCGCACTCCCCCACCGCCACCGCCCCGCCGCGCGCCAGCGCCGCCTCGAGGTCCGCGAGCATCCGGTCGTCCTCGCGGGCCGGCACCTCCGGCAGGAGCTGCGGGTGGATCCCGAAGGCCACGTGCACCCCCGGGTGCTCCTGGGCGAAGCGGGCCGCCCGCGCCCATCCGCCGGGGGCCACGCCCGGCACCACCAGCGCCTCCACCCCGGCCGCGCGCGCCCGCGCCAGCACCGACTCGCGATCCGCGTCGAAGGCGATGCCGTCGAGGTGGCAGTGGGAGTCGATCATGCCTGGGCCGCCGCCCGCATGGTACTCCGGCGCGACCACTGGAGGGCGCCCCAGCCGCACACCGCGAAGCCGCCGGCCACGAGCCACATGAACGGGTAGCCGTGCGTGCCCGGCTGGGCCCGCGCACCGAGGTCCACCGCCCCGCCGACCACCAGCGGGGCCAGGATCCGCCCCAGGCTGAAGGAGATGACGTAGATGCCGGTGTGCTCGCCGCCGGCGTCCTGGCCCATCAGCTCGGCGAAGAGCGGGTACGGCAGCGCCAGCTCGGCGGCGGCGCCGATTCCCGCGAAGGCGAGCACGACCAGCGCCACCGGGAAGGACCGGGCGAAGAACCCGGCCGCCATCCCCGCGGCGAGCAGCGCCGAGCCGGCCGACAGGATCCGCGCCCGCCCGTACCGGTCGGAGAGCCGCCCCGCCACCACCGAGCCGCCGGCGAGCCCGACCACGAGCAGCCCCAGCCCACCCGAGGTCTCGGCCACCGTCGCCCCCAGCACGTGCTTCGCGTAGAGGAAGAGGTAGGGGCGGATGCCGTCGATGGCGGCGTTCCAGAACGCCTCGGCCACCAGCAGCGCCGCCGCCCCGGGCCGGGCCGCCACCTGCCGCCAGGAGTCGAGGAGCCCCTCGCGCCGGGTCGGCTCCTCGGCCGCGCGGATCCGGCGCTCGGCCCAGGCGGTCGCGCCGGTGGTGGCGAGCAGCAGGGCCGCCGCGAGCAGGAAGGGCAGCGGGCGCCAGAGGGCGAAGAGAAGGCCCGCCGCCACCAGGCCGTAGGCGAGGCCGCCGGCGCGGAAGAAGCCGCGCACGCCCTGCACCGTCCCGCGCCGCTCCTCCGGCACCGCGTCGATGAGGAGCGTCCAGAACGGCGTCAGGTACGCGTGCAGGGCGGCGAAGCAGACGAACGCCGCGCCGGCGAGCGGCCAGTAGCCGCGCAGCCACGGCGAGGCGACGAGCGCGAGCGCCATGAGCGGGGCCGTGAGGAGGAGGAAGAAGGTGCGCCGCCCGAAGCGGCGGGCGAGCCTCCGCGGCAGCCGGTCCGAGAGCGCGCCGACCCAGAACGGCAGGAGCAGGGCGAAGATCCCCTCCCCGCCGATGGCGAAGCCGATCCAGATGGCCGACGGGGCGTAGGGCGCGATGAGCACCGGCAGCAGCGCGACCATCACGGTCTGCGCCGCGGCGGCGCCCAGCTCGCCGGCGGTGAGGGCATACTCTCGCAGTCGCCGGCGGGTCGGGCTCACGCCCCTGCAAGCTAGTGCCTCGTCCTGGTGGGGCGCCGGGACCGGGCGGGGCTCAGGCGAGCGGCTCGTCGAGCTCCAGGTAGTCGAGGTCGCGGCCGAAGGTCTCCTCGAGCCGCACCGCGGCCACGAGCGCCACGCCCACACAGACGGCGCCGACCAGCGCCGAGCCGCCGAGCAGCCCCAGGTGGGCGCGCGCGACCTGGAACGCGCTCGTGATGAGCACGAGCATGCCGCGCACGAAGTTCGGCACGGTGGTCGCGACCGTGGCGCGCAGGTTGGTGCCGAACTGCTCCGCGCCCACGGTGACGAAGATGGCCCAGTAGCCGGCCGCGAAGCCGAGGGCGGCGCAACAGGCGTAGAGCAGGTCCGGCGCCTGGCCCCGCGGCACGACGTACCAGGCGGCCACGGTGGCGGCGACGAGGCACAGGTAACCCACCACCACCTTCTTGCGGCTCCGGAGGAGCTGCGAGAGCGCGCCCGAGGCGAAGTCGCCGATCACGAGGCCGAGGTAGCAGTACATGACGGCGCTGCCGGCCGAGACCGCGCCGGTGACGCCGAGCGCCCGGGCGAACTCGGGGGAGAAGGTGACCAGGATCCCGACCACGAACCAGGTGGGCGTGCCGATGAGGATGGTCTTGGCGTAGCGGCGGAAGCGGCCCCAGCTGGTGAAGAGCGAGAGGAAGTTGCCGCGCGCCACCGCCCGCCCCTGCCGCTCGAGCCGCCGGAACACGGCCGACTCGGCCACGCCGACCCGCAGCAGGAGCAGCGCGAGGCCGAGGCCGCCGCCGATGAGGTAGGCGGTGCGCCAGTCGAACCGGGTGGCGACCACGTTGGCGAGTACCGCCCCGGAGACGCCGACGCTGGCGACGAGCATGGTGCCCCAGCCCCGCAGCTCCTTCGGGAGGATCTCGGAGACCAGGGTCACCCCGGCCCCGAGCTCGCCGGCGAGCCCCACGCCGGCGAGGAAGCGCAGCGCGGCGTAGGCGGGCAGGCCGTGGACGAGGCCGTTCCCGAGGGTCGCGAGCGAGTAGAGCGTGATCGACCCGAACAGGATGTGGAGCCGGCCCTTCCTGTCCCCGAGGACGCCCCAGAAGACGCCGCCGAGGAGCATGCCGGCCATCTGGGTGTTGAGGAGGAAGACGCCGTCGTCGATGAGGGCCTGCCCGGAGATCCCGAGGGCGCGCAGCGAGGGCACCCGCACGATGCTGAAGAGGAGCAGGTCGTAGATGTCCACGAAGTAGCCGAGCGACGCGACCAGCACCGCCGCCGAGAGGACGCCGGGCGGCGGGCCGGACGGCGCGGGCGCGGAGGGCGGGGCGGGCTCGAGGCGGTTCACGCTGGGAGCCAGATAACCACGCCGGGTCGCGGCGCGCCACGCCTCACCCGGCCGGCCGGGACTCCGGGAGCGCCGGCAGGTGCCGGCCGAACCAGTCCGCCGAGAGCCGGGCCACCGCCGCGAGCGCCCCCGGCTCCTCGAAGAGGTGGCTCGCCCCGGGCAGCACCGCGAGCTCGCAGCGCCGCAGGTGCGGCAGGGCGGAGCGGTTGAGCGAGAGCACCATCTCGTCGCGGCCGCCGACGAGGAGCAGCACCGCCGCGTCGATGCGCGCGAGCACCTCGGGCGCGAGCAGGTCCGGCCTCGCGCCGCGCGCCACCACCGCCCGGACCTCCCCCGGGAGCGCGCTCGCGGCGGCCAGCGCGGCGGCGCCGCCGGTGCTCGCGCCGAAGAGCCCGACGGACAGCTGCTCCAGCGCGGGCCGGCGCCGCGCCCAGCGGAGGGCCTGCACCACCCTGGCCGAGAGCAGGTCCACGTCGAAGCGGAGCTGCAGGGTGGCCTCGTCCTCGGCCCGCTCCTCCGGCGTGAGCAGGTCGAAGAGGAGCGTCGCGAGCCCGGCGCGGCGGAGCGCCTGGGCCACGCGGCGGTTGCGGGCCCCGGCGTGGGTCGAGCCCGCGCCGTGCGCGAAGACCACGAGCCCGCGCGCGCCGGCCGGCACGCCGAGGGTCCCGTCCAGCCCGGTGCGGCCGCACTCGAGCCCGCGCATGGGGACCACCGTCTCGCGCTCCTCCGGGTCCGCCGGCTCGGCGCCCGGCCCGGCGCCGTCCGCGAGCCCCTCGTCGCGCCGGGCCTCGCGCAGGAGCGCCAGCGTCTCGCCCTCCTCGACCGGCGGGAGCTCGCGGTACCAGCGCGCGAGGGGCCCGAGCTCGAAGGGGAGCTCGACCGCGACCACCTCGTCGAGGTCGGCGCGGAGCTCCGGGACGAGCCGGCCGGCGACCACCGGCGCCGCCAGCACCACCCAGGCGGCGCCGTGGGCCCGGGCGGCGCGCGCGGCGGCGCGGGCGGTGGCCCCGGTCGCCACGCCGTCGTCCACGAGCAGCACGGTGCGCCCGGCGAGGTCCGGCAGCGCCCGCCCGCCGCGCCACGCCCGGCCGCGCCGGAGCAGCTCCGGGGTGGCCCGGGCCGCGAGCTCGGCGAGGTCCGCCTCGGAGAGCCGCAGCGCGCGCGCGAGCCGGACGTCGGTCCAAGACGCCCCGCCCTCCGCGACCGCGCCCACCGGGCGCTCCGGGTGCCCCGGGGCCACGAGCTTCAGGACGGCGAGCGGCTCGAGCGGCGCGGCGAGGGCGCGCGCCACCACGCAGGCGACGGACAGGCCGCCGCGCGGCACGGCCAGGACGAGCGGGCGCTCCCGGCGGAAGCGCTCCAGGGCGGCCGCGAGCTGCCGGCCGCCGTCCTGGCGGTCGCGAAACGGCATGGTCCCCCCTGGTCGCCCCTCCCCCGCCCTCCCCGCCCGGCGGGGAGGGAGTGACGCCGGGCCCATCGCGCGTCCCACCCTCCCCGCCCGGCGGGGAGGGAGTGACTTCCGGCCCGTCGCGCGCGTCCGGTCCTCCCGCCGGGCGGGAGGGAGCGGCGGCGAGCCGATCTTCTTGCAGGATACGCGGACGCCGCGGCGCGCCGGCGGGCGCTTCGGGGTGGGCACCTCGGGGTCAGCCCCGGGGGGCGCTACAGCTCGTACAGCGACACGCCCTTGCGCTCGTAGCCCCGCTCCTTCGCGAGGACGTCGAGGTGCAGGGTGGTCCAGTCGGCGAGCAGGAGGGAGGGATCGCCCTCCCCCGCCCAGGTCTTCACGTAGCCCTTGCACGCGTCGCACACGTCGAGCCGGAGCCCGCCCTCCCCCTCCACCTCGAGGATCGAGAGCTTGTTCGACTCGCCCTCGCCGCAGTGCGGGCAGCCGATGCGCTGGAAGGCCCAGCGGGTGCCGCAGCAGCCGCAGGCGAGCTGCTTCTCGCGGACGCCTTCGCCCGGGACGAGCCAGGCGTTCATCGGCACCGCGCCGCAGGTCGGGCAGTAGCCGTGGCCCCAGCGCGCCTCGTCCCGCTGCCCGGCGAAGGTGGCCACCACCGGCGCGAGGGCGCGGGCCGCGGCGCGCCAGGCGAGGAAGAGCACGAGCCCGGGCTGCGCCGGCGGGGCCCCTTCCTCGCCGGTGGAGAGCGCCCAGCGCGCGGTGGCGAGCCGGCGGGCCGGATCGGCGGCCCAGGCGGCCGCCTCGGCGCGGCAGCCCTCGCGCAGCTTCTCCGGCAGCCGCTCGTCGGCGGCGAGCCGCGCCACGAGCTCGCCGAGCAGCCCGGACACGGCCGGCGCGAGGTCCAGCGCCGCGGCCTCGCTGTGCAGGAGCGGGACGCCCTCGTGGTAGTCGGCGACGTAGGCCGCGAGGTCCGGCTCGGCCACCGCGGGCGCCGGCCCGGCCGCGTCGAGCGCCGCCGCGACCGCCTCGTCGAGGCGCGCCACCGGCGCGAGGTACGGGTGGGCTTCGATCCAGCGCTGGCGGGCTGCGTCCATGTCGTTCACCTCCGGGAGGAGTGGCTCCAAAAAAAAGCTCCCGGCGGGCCGGAGCCTGCCGGGAGCATTCATCTACCCGCTGCGGGGCAGCGGGACCAGCCCTAGTGCGACTTCTCTTCCGCCGGGAGCACCGGCATGAGCCGGGCGCCGAGGCCGAAGAGGAAGATGGTGGCCGCGATGAGGCCCACCGAGATGCCCCACTCGAAGACGCTGGGCGAGTAGCTCGCCGCGGCGATCTGCGGCATGGGGCCCTTGAGCGTCATCGCGAAGAGGACCACGCTCATGCGGTTGAGCACGATGCCGCCGGTGGTGAGGAAGGCGGCGAGGCCCAGCACGCCCGGCTTCTCGCGGAGGCTCTTCTGCGAGAGGAGGGCGAGCGGCAGGAGGCCGCCGACCACCACCTCGACGAGGAACAGCGCGCCCTTGGGGTTCGCGCCCACGCCGGCGAGCTCGCCGCGGACGGCGACGTCGGCGAAGCGGGCCACCAGGTAGACGAGCAGCGCCCAGAAGGTGACCTGGCCCATCGCGGCGAGCTGCTTGACGCGGAGGGTACGGTTCCAGGCCTTCGCGATCCACATCTCCACGAGGATGACGAGGCCGAGGCCCGCCGCGATCGAGGAGAGGAAGAACAGGACCGGGATGACGGGCGACCACCAGAGGTGGTTGAGCTTGTCCGGCATGAGCAGCATGAGCGAGCCGAGCGAGCTCTGGTGCATCGTCGAGAAGGTCACCGCGGCGATGGCCAGCATGATGGGCTCGGGCTTCTTGCCCTTCGGCTGGCGGAAGGTCCAGGCGAGGAAGCCGAAGACCACGAGCGCCAGCGCCGACCAGATCACCTTGCGCGAGAGGAGGTAGACGAACACCGACAGCGCGCCCACCACGTACACCGGCGCGTACTTACGCCAGGTCTCGGCCGCCTTCGCGAGGCCCCACCGCTCGAACGGCACGGGGAGGAACTCGAGGAGGAGGATGGTGACGTAGAGGCCCACGCACCAGGAGACCTCGAACATCGCCGAGTGCTCGGGAGCCTGCAGGCCGAGCTGGTAGAAGTGCCACGGCAGGCCGAGGTCGGCGAGCAGCGTCACGGTGACGAACGAGTAGCTCAGGAGGCCCATGAGGACCGCCGAGCGCCCGATCGAGTAGAGGTCCTTGCGCTGGGCCACGTAGATGAGGCCGGCCGTGGCGAAGGCGCCCGCGGCGACCGCGATCCAGACGAGGTCGAAGACGATCCAGAGACCCCAGGCGTAGGTGTCGGAGAGGTGGGTCGCCCCGCCGAGGCCGAGGGCGAACCGGGCCAGGAACGAGACGCCGCCGAAGGCCATGAGCGCCGCGAGCAGCAGATTCGCGGGCGTCCAGAGCTTCTTGTCGAGCCGCTCGAAGTGCGGGTGGTGGTCGTGGGCCTCGGCGGCCGCCGCGGCGGGCTTCGCCGCGAGGGCCTCCTTGGCGACCTCCGCCTTCCGCTTCTGGAGGGCGTAGGCGCCGCCGAGCACCGCGCCGACGCCGATGACGGCCGGCGGCACGGCGCCGAGGGCGACCTTGCTGTACTTGGGGTACGGCTCGGTCCCGACCTCGGGGAAGCCCAGCTTCGTGAACGGCACCGACGCCAGGTAGAGGACGTTGGTGCCGCCCGCCTCGTGCTCGCCGTAGACGTGGTCCACGTACTTGCCGGGGCTCTGGCGGATGCGCTCCTTCGCCTCCTTCAGGAGCTCCTCGCGCTCGCCGAACTTGAGCGCGCCGGCCGGGCAGGTCTTCACGCAGGCCGGGAGGGAGTTCATGGCCGCGAGCTGCTTCGCGTCCTCGGCCGAGAGGGCCTGGCCGTTGAACTCCGCGGGAGCCTCGAACTGGAAGCGCTCGTGGCACATGTCGCACTTCGAGATCTTCGGCGCGAGCGAGTCCCACTCCGCCATGGGCACGCCCCAGGGGCAGGCCCACATGCAGTAGCGGCAACCGATGCACTTGCTCGCGTCGTAGGCCACCGCGCCCTCACCGGTCTTGTGGATCGCGGTGACGGGGCAGGCGGAGGCGCAGGCCGGCTCCTCGCAGTGCATGCACTGGCGCTTGGCGAAGACGGTGCGGAGACCGCCCGGCGCCTTGTCGTCCTCGAGCTCGTGGAACTGCACCACGGTGAGCGTCTTGGACGAGAGGGTGGTCGGGTTCTGGAAGTTGCGCGTCGTCGGGTTGAGCACGGTCTGCTCGCCCGGCATGTCCTTCCACTGCTTGCAGGCCGTCTGGCAGGCCCGGCAGCCGACGCAGTTCGTCGTGTCGATGAGGTAGCTCTTGCTCATGGTCGTGTCCTCGGCGGGAGGCCCTTAGGCGTTCCGCTGCCCCTCCACCTTCTTCACGTTGACGAGGCACGCCTTGGTCTCTTGCGTCCCGGCTCCCGGATCGACGGCGTCGATCGTCAGGTAGTTGGTCGAAGGACCAGTCGACAGACCCTTGAAGCCCCAGTTGTAGGGCATCCAGACCGTGGTGACCTCCTTGCCGTTGATCATGAGCGGCTGCATGCGCTTCGTGACCACCGCCTTCACGACCACCTCGCCGCGGGCGCTCCAGACCTTGACCTTGTCGTTGCTCTGGACCCCGAGCTGCTTCGCGAGCTTCTCCGGGAGCTCCACCACCGGCTCCGGGAAGAGCTCGTTGAGCCAGGGCACGTTGCGGGTCGTGGACCCGGCGCACCAGTGCTCGGCGATGCTCGACGTCATGAGCACGTAGGGGAACTCACCCGAGGTGCCGATGGGCTGCTTCCCCTTGACGCGCGGGTACTTCACGCAGGGGTTCACGGACACCTTGGGGTGGAGCACGTTGACGGTGGGGCTCTCCACCGGCTCGTACATCTCCGGCAGCGGGCCGTCCTTCGGCACGTAGCTCGAGTCGCGCGGCAGGTCCTCGGGCTTGGCGCCCGGGTCCTTGTAGACGCCGGCGAAGAGCCGGCCCACGCCCTCGGCGTTCATGCGGAACGCCTTCTGGCCGTTCGGCGTGTCGGGGCCGTCGGTCGCCACCGGGACGTCCGGCGTGTCGTTGCCCTTCCACTTCTTCTCGGCCTCGTCCCACCAGATGAGGGGCTTGGTGCCGGGCCAGGGCTTGCCGTTGGCGTCGCAGGAGGCCCGGTTGTAGAGCACCTTCATGTTGCCGGGCCAGGTCCAGGCGAAGCCGGGGTACAGCCCGAGCCCCGTCGGATCCTTCATGTCGCGCCGCTTCGAGAGGTTCTTCCCGCCGCCGAAGACGCCGGCGTAGATCCAGACGCCCGAGGAGGTGGAGCCGTCGGCCTCGAGGTCGGGGATCTTCTTGATGAACTCCCCGGTCTTGAGGTTCTTGCCGCTGATCTCCTTCAGCACGTCCTCGCAGCTGGCGTAGTCCCACGCCGCCTTGAGGATGGGCTGATCCTTGGGATCGGTGGAGCCCTTGTAGAGGTCACGCACCTTCTTGAAGACGGTGTCGACGATCTCGTAGTCGGTCTTGGCCTGCCCCGGGGGCTGCACGCCCGCGTAGCGCCACTGCACCAGGCGGCCGGAGCCGCTGATGGTGCCTTCCTTCTCCATGAAGTAGGCGGCGGGGAGGAGGATGACCTCGGTCTTGATCGACTTCGGGTCCACGCCGGGCCGCTGCCAGAAGGCGGCGGTCTCGGTCTCCCAGAGCTCCTGCACCACCAGCGTGTCGAGGGCGGCGAGGCCCTCCTGCACCATGGTGAGGTTGGCGTTGGTGACCATCGGGTTCTGCCCGATGGTCCAGAGCATCTTCATCTTGCCGGCGATGGCCGCCTCGAAGATGCCGTAGACCGTGTAGTCCTTGGCCGCGTCCTTCTTCGGCAGGAAGCCGAAGCCGAAGTCGTTCTCCTTCTGCGCGTTCTCGCCGAACCAGGCCTTGAGGCCGTTGATCGTCATCTTCGCGCGGAAGGTGCCGTTGTCCTTGGTCCAGGCCTCGAGCGTCGGCTGGTTGTGCACCGGGTAGTTGAGGTACCCGAACATGTAGCCGTGCAGCACCGACATGTCGCAGGCGCCCTGCACGTTCGGCTCGCCGCGCAGCGCGTTCACGCCGCCGCCCATCTTGCCGATGTTGCCGAGCAGCATCTGCAGGATGCCGTAGCAGCGGATGTTCTGGATGGCGACCGTGTGCTGCGTCATGCCGAGCGCGTACATGATCGTGCCCGGCTTGTTCGCCGCCATGGTCTCGGCGATGAGCTTGATCTGCGCGGCGGGGACGCCGGAGATCTGCTCGCCCACCTCGGGGGTGTAGCGGCTGAAGTGCTGCTTCAGCTTCGAGAAGGCGCAGCGCGGGTCGTCGAGGCTCGCGGCCTTCTGCGGCTTGTGGGTCTTCTTGTCGAGGTCGTAGCTCCAGGAGGCCTGGTCGTACTTGTGCTTGTCCTCGTGGAAGCCCGTGAAGAGGCCGTCGGCGAAGCCGAACTCGTCGCTCACCGTGTAGAGCGCGTTGGTGTGCAGCTTCACGTACTCCTCGTCGTAGAGCTTGTTGACGAGGATGTGGTTGATGACCGCCGAGAGGAACGCGATGTCCGCGCCGGGCCGGATGCGGGCGTAGATGTCCGCCATCGACGAGGTGCGGTTGAAGCGCGGATCGACGTGGATGATCTTGGCGCCGTTCTGCTGCGCCTTGCGCATCCACTTGAGCGCCATCACGTGGTTCTCGGCGCAGTTGCTACCCTCGATGAGGAACACCTTGGCGTGCTGGAGATCCGCCCAGTTGTTCGTCATCGCGCCACGGCCGAACGAGGCCCCCAGACTGGGGACCGTGGGGCTGTGTCAAAGTCGTGCCTGGTGCTCGATGAAGCTCGTGCCGAAGAGGCGCCCCATCTTGTTGATGAGGTAGCACTCCTCGTTGGTGTTCTGGGCGCCGCCGAGGAAGGCGAGGGAGTCGGTCCGGTTCACCGGGTACTCGACGTCGCCGTCCTTCTGCGTGGCGATCCAGGTCTGATCGCGGGTCTCCTTGATCTTCTTCGCGATCTTCTCGTAGGCCTGCTCCCAGCTGATCTCCTGCCACTTGTCCGAGCCCGGGGCCCGGTACATCGGCACCTTGACCCGGCGCGGCGACTCATGGGTCGCGCGCATGGCGGCGCCCTTGGTGCAGAGCGCGCCCTGGTTGATGGCGTGGCCCGGATCGCCCTCGAGGCTGACGAGCTTGCCGTCCTGGACGTGACCGACCATGCCACAGCCGCACGAGCAGAAGTTGCAGGCGGTGGTGTACTCCTTGGCCCCCTTGAGCTTCAGTCCGCGGTTGGCTGCCTGGACCTGCTTCTCGCTGAGCCCGAGCTCCGCGAGGGCGAGGCCGGTACCCACACCGGCAGTGACCTTCAACCACTGTCTTCTACCGAGACTCATCCCTGGTTGTCCTCTCTTGGCCGGGCGCCCGTGGGCGCACGATTTGCGAACCGATCCGACCGCTTTTTGAAGCGGGCGCACCTTTTGCCCCGCCAAGGACCTCCGGACGGGGCGCGCGGGCGGTAGATGCTGGAATCGAGCCAGCACGATTCCGGCGCCTTCCGGCGCCCTTACCGCAGAAATCGTGGAGCGGAGGAGTCCTCGCGCGATCCCACCTGCCCCGTGGAGCAGGCAAGTCGCCGTGACTCGGCGGAAAATTCAGCCGCCGATACCGGCCAGGTTCCAGGCCAGACCGGCCCGGCCCTCGGAGAGCCGGTGCGCCCGCGGCTTCTCTCCGACCAGCTCGGCGAGCCGGGCCGCCAGCGCCGGGCCCTGGCCGTCGGACTGCAGCAGCGGCCGCAGCGACGCGTCCTTCTCGCCGAACAGGCAGAGCCGCAGCGCCCCCTGGCTCGAGACCCGGAGCCGGTTGCAGCCCTCGCAGAAGTGGGCGGCGGTGGGCGCGATCACGCCGACGGTGCCGGCGTGGGCCGGGTGGCGGTACTCGACGGCCGGGCCGTCGGTCGCGCCGCGAGGGGCGGCGGCGAAGCCGCGGGCGGCGAGCGCCTCCTCGACCCAGGCCACCGGGCGGTGGTTCGCCGCGTAGTAGCCCTGGTCGCAGCCCGTGCGCATGAGCTCGATGAAGCGGACCGAGATCGGCACGTCCCGCGTCCAGCCCACGAAGCGCGCGAGCTCGGCCTCGCCCAGGCCACGGAGCAGCACCGCGTTCACCTTGACCGGCGCGAAGCCCTCCGCGAGCGCCGCCTCGATCCCGGCGAGAACCTGCGAGAGGAGCGGCCTCCGCGTGACCTCCTCGAAGCGCCGCGGGTCGAGGCTGTCCACGCTCACGTTGAGGGCGGTGAGCCCGGCCTCGCGGAGCGGGCGGGCCAGCCGGACGAGGTCGTAGCCGTTGGTGGTGAGCGCCACCTTGCGGATGCCCGGCGTCCCGGCCACCGCCTCGACGAGCTGGACCAGATCCTTGCGGACCGTCGGCTCGCCGCCGGTGAGCCGGACCTTCTCGACGCCCAGGCCGGCGAAGGCGGCGGCGAGGCGGCGGACCTCGGCGGGCGTGAGCGGCGCCGGGAGCCCGGGCGTGGCCCGGTAGCCGTCGGGCAGGCAGTAGGCGCAACGGAAGTTGCACGCCTCCGTGACCGAGAGCCTGAGGTAGGTGAAGCGACGCCCGAAGGCGTCCTGAAGGCGCAGCACGATGCCCCTTTCCAAGGTCCGGGGAGGCGAGCGCGTTTCCGTTCTCGCCCCGGTGGACGGCCTCTGGCCGCCCACGGCCCAGGTTCCCTGCCCTCGCCAGAGGGTTTAGGAGCCGGGGCTCGGAGTCATCTCTCTGGGCCGCAGATTACACGGTGCGGCGAAGGAGGGGAAGTGGCGCGCGGCCGCAGCCCCTCGGCGCCAGCGCAGGGCCCCCTCGCGAAGGCGCGGAGGGTCAGCGCCAGCGCA
The DNA here is from genome assembly GCF_023169965.1 of Anaeromyxobacter paludicola. Lineage (NCBI taxonomy): Bacteria > Pseudomonadati > Myxococcota > Myxococcia > Myxococcales > Anaeromyxobacteraceae > Anaeromyxobacter > Anaeromyxobacter paludicola. The sequence goes on from NZ_AP025592.1 coordinate 1,777,481, forward strand.
GGTTGTGCGAGAACATGCGGTGCCGGAGCAGCTCGAGATCGTCGTCGTCGAGCAGCCCGCGCTCCACGAAGAACTGCCCGATGGGGCGCTGCAGCCGGAGCTGGCGGCCGAGGGTGGCGAGGAGCTGGAACGGCGTGAGGTAGCCCTCGCGGAGGGCGTACTCGCCGAACGGCACCTGCGAGGCCGCCTCGGCCAGCCGGCGCGCGAGCAGCTCCGCCACCTCCGCCGGCGTGAGGAAGCCGAAGCCGGTCGCGATGGCGCCGACCGCCGGCCGCTGACGCCGCTGCCAGGCGACCGCCTCGACCATGGCGGACCAGGGCACCTTCCCGCTGTAGTAGAGGAACTCGGCGAGCTTGAGCCGCCGGCGCGGGAGGCCGGCCTCGCCGGGGCTCCAGACCCGCTGGCCCCCGGCGGCGAACGGCGAGGCGCCGGCGCGACCGCCCTGCCCGGTCCGGTGGAACGGCGACCGGGCCGAGGCGCCCGCGCCGGGCGAGCCCTCGCGACGGGCCTCGGCGTCCGGCGCCGGGCGCGGCGGGGCCGGGCGCGGCGGCGGCCGGTGGTCGCGGCGCGGCGCCGGCGCCGGGCGAGGGCGCGGCGGCGGCCGGTGGGGCGCGGCCGGGATGACGCGCAGCGCGGCGAGGGCGCGATAGGCGTCGGAGACCGCGGTGAACTCGCGCGCGAGCTCGTCCGGGGCGCGGCCGAGGGCGACGGCGCGGTCGGGGTGGGTCTCGAAGGAGCGCCGGCGGAAGGCGGCGCGGAGCTCCAGCTGCCAGCGCGCGTGCGGGGTGAAGCCGGGGCCGAACAGGAGCCGGCCGGCCTGCAGGACCTCGTCGAACGTCAGCTCCAGCGCCTCGGTCACGCCCGCTCCTCGCGAGCGATATCTACCGCGCCGGCGGGGCGCGGGGCCAGTTCCCGTCCGCCGGCGGCTACCGCGTGCTGCGGTACAGGATGTCGTAGCTCTGCCAGATGGTCTGCACGGTCGGCATGATCTGGGCGAGCGAGCGGTTCCAGCGGGCGATGCCGGAGGTGGCGACGAAGACCACGTCGCGCGGACGGAGGCGGAAGCGGGTGGCGAGCAGCATCGCGTCGGCGCGGCTGGCGTCGAGCCGGTAGACCTCCGGGGCCTCGTAGGTGCCCCGGAGCACGAAGATCTGCGCCGGGTTCGCGGCCAGCGGGTCGAGCCAGCCGACGTCGGAGAGGGCCTCGGCGAGCGTCATCCGGCCCTTCACCATCTGCCGGGTCTGCGGGAGCCGGACCTCGCCCACCACGAAGACGCGGTTGCGGCTCCGGTCCGGGACGTGGAGGACGTCGCCGTCCTGCAGGAGCCAGTTCGGGCTCTGGTCCCCGAGCTCCTGCAGCGCCTGCACGTCGAGCACGAAGCGCTGGCCGTTGCGCGAGAGGACCACGTGCCGCAGGTCGGCCTCCGGCCCCGGACCGCGCGCGAGCCCGAGGGCGTCCTGCACCCGGACCGGCACGTCGGTGATGGGGAAGGTGCCGGCGCCGAGCACCTCGCCGGAGACCTGGAAGCGCTTGCCGCGGTAGGAGGCGACGAGGACCTGGATCTGCGGGAAGTGCACCACCGTGGACAGCCGGTCCGTGAGCGCGCGCCGGGCCTCCTCGAGCGTCAGGCCGCCCACCTTGAACCGGCCCACGTACGGGAAGGAGACGTAGCCCTCGGAGCTCACCGGGTAGCCGGTGTTCTCGGCGGCGCGGTACTGGCCGGCCGGGATGGTGAGCTCCGGGTGGTCGTAGACGATGACCGTGAGCACGTCGTGCGGCGCGATCCGGTACTCGTAGCTCGCGGCCAGCGCGGCGTTCGGGTCGGGGAGCGCCGCGCGCCGGACCTGGCTCGACGTGATCGCCTGCGCCTCGATGAGCTTCGGGTCGATGGGCTGGACGCGGAAGGCCGCCGGCGAGGGCGGGCTCTTCCCCTCCCCTCGGCTCTCCAGGGCGCCGGCGTCGAGCCTCGTCGCGGGCAGGAGGCAGCCCGTCGCGCAGAGCGGGGCCAGGGCGAGGAGGAGGACGCGGCGGGTCATGGCGCGGATCCGTTGTAGCAGATGGTGCCGGAGCGCGCTGTGCCGTTCACGAGGCTCGCGCGGGCCGAATTCGGGGCGCTCGCGGGCCTCCGGTGACGGACGGACGGTCCGTGCCCTGCGCGTCCGCGAGCAGATCGGGCCCGAAAGCCGGATTCACCCACAGGCAACTCCGACAGGCGGGGAGATGTAACGCGAGGGTCGCGCCGGCCCCACCCCCGCGGAGCGTCCCCCACATCTCCTAGCGCCCTAACCTGCCGATCCGACGCCGGTGGGCTCCTCGACTACCCTCCCGAGCGCTCGCCTGGCCGTCTCCTAAACGTCCGTAGGTACGACAAATCCTACCCCTCTGACCCCTAGGGGGTGTCGTTTGACTCCCCACCAAGGTGTCCTGTAGTCGAGGGACACCAGGCCGGAGCTCGGTGAGCGGAGAGGCAGGCAGTCGGTCGTACTCCGAGCAGCGAACCCCGGCCGGGAGGGTACCACGCAGCCGGGCGACCGAGCCCAGGAGGAACGGACTTGAGAAGAGGAATGGCACTGCTGATCGCATCCGCGCTGGTGTTCCAGTTTGGCTGTGGCGGGAGCGAGAGCAGCAGCGACACGGTCGCCAACGACGAGGGCCCCGGCCCCTTCGCGACCGAGCAGTACGCGCTCACGAGCAACGGCGGCATCGTCTCCGTGACCGCCAGCTCGTCCCAGAGCGGCTACCCGGCGTCGGCCGCCATCGACGCCAACTTCGCCACCCGCTGGTCCGCCGTCGGCGCCGGCCAGTGGATCGCCGCCGACCTGGGCGCCGTCCAGTCGGTGCAGGGGCTGCAGGTCGCCTGGTACCGCGGCAACAGCCGCCAGTACGCCTTCTCCATCGGCGTGAGCGCCGACGGCGCGAGCTACACGCAGGTGTTCAGCGGGACGTCCTCCGGGACGAGCCTCCAGTTCGAGCAGTACGCCTTCCCCGCGACGAGCGCCCGCTACGTGCAGCTCACGGTCAACGGCAACAGCCAGAACAAGTTCGCCGCGGTCACCGAGCTGGCCGTGACGCTCACCCCCGGGTCCACGCCGGCGCCGCTGCCGGTGTCCGTCGCGGTGACGCCGCAGACCGCGTCGCTCGTCGAGGGCGCGACGGTGCAGCTCTCCGCCTCCGTGGGCGGCACCACCAACACCGCCGTGAGCTGGAGCGTCCAGGAGGGCGCGGCCGGCGGCACGGTGAGCTCGACCGGCCTCTACACCGCTCCCGGCGTCGCGGGCACCTTCCACGTGGTCGCCACGAGCGCGGCGGACGGCACCAAGACCAGCGCCTCGACCGTCACCGTCACGGCGCCGGTGGTCGTGACCACGAACCCGACTCCGACTCCGACTCCGACTCCGACCCCGACCCCGACCCCGACCCCCACGCCCACGCCCACTCCGACCCCGGTCGTCGGCATCGCGGTGAACCCGGCCACCGCCAGCGTCACCACCGGCGGCTCGGCGCAGTTCACGGCGAGCGTGACCGGCACGACCAACACCTCCGTGATCTGGACCGTGCAGGAAGGCGCCGCCGGCGGCGCGGTGAGCTCGACCGGCCTCTACACCGCCCCCTCCGCGGCGGGCACCTACCACGTCGTGGCGAAGAGCCAGGCCGACTCGACCAAGAGCAGCGCCGCGACGGTCACGGTCAGCGCGCCCGTGGCCGCCACCGGTCCGCAGTTCTACGTCTCGACCGCCGGCAACGACGCCAACGCCGGCACCCTGTCGGCGCCCTGGCGGACCATCCAGAAGGCCATGAGCTCCGCCAGCGCCGGCTCCACCGTGAACATCCGCGGCGGCACGTACAACGAGCGGCTCTCGGTCAACGTCTCGGGCACGAGCGGCAACTACGTCACCTTCCAGCCCTACGGCTTCAGCGTCCCCGCCGGCGGCTGCGGCGGCTTCACCGGCGTCGCCTGCGGCGGTGAGCAGGTGGTGATCGACCTCTCGTACCTCGGCACCGTGACGGACGGCGTGCCGTACCTCGCCGTCCCGAGCCGCAGCTACGTCCGCATCCAGGGCCTCACGTTCCAGAACTACCAGGTGCTCGGCGGGATGCAGCGCGGCGTCAACATCTCCGGCTCGTCCAGCTACGTCGAGTTCAAGTACAACAAGGTGCTCAAGATCCAGAACAACGGCGCCTGGGACGGCTCCAACGCCCTGCTCGACTTCTGGGTCACCGCCCCGGCGAACAACGTCCTCATCTACGGGAACGAGTTCGGCTCCATCGTCTCGAACTACGGCGAGACGATGTCCGTGACCGGCAGCGCCGTGACCATCGAGAAGAACTGGCTGCACGACACCGACGCCATCGGCATCGACCTGGGCCAGAACTCCTCCAGCAACGTGGTCCGCAGCAACCTGCTGGAGTGGATCAGCAAGAAGCACGACGGCACGTACTGGTACGGGAACGCCTCCAACTCCATCTACGTGACGGGCGGCAACACCGCCACCATCGAGCGGAACACGATCCGGAACTCCGGCTGGGCGATCTCGGTGGTGAGCGAGCCCGGCTACCCCGGCTCGCACGACGTGGTCATCCGCAACAACGTCGCCAGCCAGGACGTGAACGGCATCATGCTCGGGAACTGGTACAGCAGCACCGACGGCTCGACCGTCTACAACATCAAGGTGCTCAACAACACCATCTACGGGTGCGGCACCGGCTTCGCCATCCGCCCGTACACGAGCGCCAGCGTCTCCTGGGAGAACAACGTCCTCGCGAACAACTCCACCTCGTACTCGAACGGCCTCTCCTGGCCGGTCGGGACCATGAACCACAACCTGTACTTCGGCGGCGGCGCCGGTCCGGACGCGGTGAAGATCACCTCCGACCCGCAGTTCACCAACGCCGGCGCGGGGGACTTCTCGGTCTCGAGCACCTCCCCCGCGCTCAAGGTCGGCGACGCGACCGTCTGGAGCGCCTACCCCGGGGCCCTCGACTTCCAGGGCAACGCGCGGGTGGTGAACGGGCTCGTGGACCTCGGCGCCTTCGAGCACCCGTAGCCCGAGCCGGATCGCGGCGAGCTGGCCGGCGTGCGCCCCCCGCGGCGCACGCCGGCCAGCTTCGTCTCAGCGGTAGGAGCGCAGCGGATCCGCCGACGTCCAGGTGTTCTCGCGCAGCAGCACCCGCACCCCCGGCTGCTCCTGGCGGATGGCGTACAGCCCCCGGAACGGCCGCAGGGTGCCGGTGATGGTGTTGCGCGAGACCTCCACGTCCTCGAGCGCCCCGCCCAGCCGGATCCCGGCCCGGTCGCGCCCGGCGGCCGGATCGTTGCCGGGGTTCACGAGCCGGTTGTCCTCGATCCGCACGCGCGAGGCCTTCCTGCCCCGCCCCATGGCCTGCAGGTCGATGCCCTTGGTCGGGACGTCCTGGATCAGGTTCCCCCGCACCTGCACGTCGCGGATGTCGCCCCCGCAGCGCAGCGAGATCCCTCCGCTCGTGTCGGCGTGCGAGCCCCAGGTGCCGTCGGCCGGCTGGGCCCGGATCTCGTTCCGCTCGATGACCACGTCGCGGACGTCCCCGTCCAGCCCGCCCGAGACCGCGTCCCAGACGAAGGAGATGCCGAAGAAGTAGCCGAGGTGGCCGGTGGCGGCGAGGTGGTCGTTCTCGGCGAGCGTGATCCGGTTGTCGGCGATGGTCACCCCGCGCACGCCCTGGCCCGTGATCGACCAGACGTTGATCGCGTCCTTGGCGTTCCAGCACTCGTTCCGGGAGACGACGAACGCGTTGCCCGCGGCGGGAGGCGCCTCCCCCGGTCCGCTGGTGCCCGCCAGGCGGACGCAGGCGTGGTACCAGCGCGTCACGTTCCGCTCGGCCCGGGCGCGGGAGCCGTGCAGCTCGATCGCGCCCCTCGCCCCGTCCGCCGCGGTGGACTCGAACACGTTGCCGGCGACCAGCGCGTCGCGGCCGTGGAAGTAGACCGCCGAGTTGTCGTAGAAGCCGCGCGGCGAGTCGGTCGGCCCCTTCGCGAAGCGGAAGTAGCTGTCCCGCACCACCAGCCCGGACGCGGCCGTCGCGTTGAGCACGACGGTGTTCACGCCGCAGACGTCCTCGAACCGGACCCGCTCCACGGTGATGCCCTTGCCGCCCCAGCCGAGGTAGACCGCGAAGAGGTTCCGGCCGTCGCCGCCCTCGCGGACCGTGCCGCCGCTCGCCCCGCAGTTCTGGTCGATGCGCAGGTCCGCGAAGCCCACGTTCCGGACCTCGCTCGCGGGCGCCGGGTAGTTCGAGAAGAGGGCGCGGTAGCTCCCCACCCCGGCCTTCACCCGCAGGACGCTGCGAGGGCCCTCCCCGCGCAGCCACGTGTTGCTCGCCAGGCCGAAGCCGTCGCGCGGCCCGGCCCGCGCGGTCCGCGCCGGGGCGATGAGGTAGGTGCCCGCGGGGAAGAAGACCTCGCCGCCCCCCCAGCGCCGCGCCGCCTCCAGCGCGTCGCGGAGGGCCCCCGAGTCGTCGCTCACCCCGTCCCCGCGAGCGCCGTACCGGCGCACGTCGAAGCGGTGCGGCGGCGCGTCGGGCGCGGCGAGGGCGCCGGGCGCGCACGCGAGGGCCGCGAGCGCCGCGCACAGGCGCAGCGCCGCCGCCCCGGCGCCGGCCCCGGCGGGACGGGCAGGCCTCACCGGGCGACCCCGTACGTCTGGAGCAGCCGGGGCAGGGTCCGCGAGAGCGCGAAGTCGCTCTCCTCCAGCCGCGCCAGCGCTGCCGCCCCGATCCGCCCGGGGACCGCGCCCAGGATGGCGTCCGCCCACGCGTCCGAAGGGTCCTGCGGGGATCGCCAGGTGAAGAGCTCCGGGACCACCACCAGCTCGCGCGTCACCCGGTCGGAGATCACGATCGGGAGCCCGGCCGCCTGCGCCTCCAGCCCGACCAGCGGCAGCCCCTCCCGCACCGAGGGCAGGACGAACACGTCGAACGCGCTCAGCAGCCGCGGCACGTCCGGCCGGAGGCCGGCGAAGCGGACCCGGTCGCGCACCGCGAGCCGGGTCGCCTCCTCCTCCACCCGCGCCTGCAGCGGGCCGGTGCCGACCAGGACGAGGTGGGCCGACGGCTCCCGGCGGAGCACCGCGGCCAGGGTCCCGATGAGGAGCTGCTGGTTCTTGCAGACGTCGAAGCGGCCGACATGCCCGATCACCAGCGCGCCGGGGGGGATCTCCAGCTCCTCGCGCACCGCCGCCCGCGCGGCCGGCTCGCGGTAGGGCGCGAAGTCGAGGCCGCACCGCGCCACCCGGAAGCGGCCGTCGTCCTTCCACCGGGGACCGAACAGCGCGCAGGCCGCCGCCCCGCTCACGGCGAGGCCGTCGGTCGCGAAGCGCCGGATGGACCGCTCCATCGCCGCCAGGTACGCCCGGCGCGCCAGCCCGCCCCCCGACTCGAGCTCCCGCGTGTCCGAGTGGCTGTGGGCGATCCGGACCGGGACCCCCGCGAGGCGGGCCAGCGCCAGCGTCACGCCGCTGAAGTGGTGAACGTGGCTGTCCACGACCTGGTACGGTCCCCTCCGACGCAGGACGGAGAGGAAGTCGCGGGCGTACCGGAGCGGCCGGTGGGGAGAGGCGACGCGGATCACCGCCGAGCCGAGGGCCTCGATCTCGGCGTCGTAGTGGCCCCGCTCGCGCGCGCTGACCAGGAAGTCCATGCGGACCGCCCCCCGATCGGCGTTCCGCAGCACCTGCATCAACCAGGTCTCGACGCCGCCGCGGTTCATCTGTCCGACGACGTGCAGGACGCGGATGGTCACGGCAGGTGATTGTGTCCGAGCCGGCGGAGCGGGGCAAAGGCTCGCCTGGGCCGCGCGGGCGCCGGGCCCCCAAGAGACTCCCCCGCCCTCTTGGGGCCACCGCTCGGGTCCGGCCGCGCGCGGCGCTAGCCTGACGAGGTCACCGCCATGCGAGCCGCCTTCTTCCACGACGAGCGCTTCACGCTCGACCCCGCCGGCACCTACTACAGCTCGGGAACGCTCCCGTACCGGAGCTTCCAGCGCTACCTGAAGCACTTCGACCGCGTGATCATGGTGGGCCGCCTGGGCGGCGCGCAGCAGTCCCCGATGTGCACCGTCGCGAGCGGCCCGGGCGTCGAGTTCGACTGCATCCCGGCCGGCGATCTGGCGCTCCCGAGCTTCCTGGCCGCGGTCCGCCGGCGCGCGCGCGAGGTGCTGGCGCGCGTGGACTGCGCGGTCATCCGCCTGCCCAGCCTGGTGGGGGTGCTCGCGGCCCGCGAGGCGTCGGTCGCCGGGGTCCCCTGGATGGCTGAGGTGGTGGGCGACGTCTTCGAGGCGCTCTGGAACCACGGCTCCTGGCGCGGCAAGGCCGCGGCCCTCCCGCTCTACGCCCTGAACCGGTACTACGTCGGCAGGGCCAGCTCCGCCATCTTCGTGTCCACCACCCTCCAGCGGCGCTATCCGCCCGGGGGCGCCTGGGTCGCCGCCTCCAACGTCCTCATCGAGGCGCCCCGCCCCGAGGTGCTCGCCCGGCGCCTCGCGCGGATCGCCTCGACCGCCCCGGCGGCGGCCAGGACCATCGGGCTGGTCGGCTCCTACGACGTCGCCTACAAGGGCCACGAGACCGCGCTGCGCGCCCTGGCGGGCCTGCGCCGCCGGGGCAAGGACGTCCTGCTCCGCTGCATCGGGGTGGGCGACCCGTCGCGCTGGCTGCGCCGGGCGGCGGAGCTGGGCGTCGCGGCGCACGTCGAGCTGGGCAACGCCCGCCCCCACGGCGAGCCGGTGCTCCGGTGGATGGACGAGCTCGACGCCCTGGTGGTCCCGAGCCTGACGGAGGGGCTGCCCCGGTGCCTCGTCGAGGGCATGAGCCGCGCGCTCCCGGCCGTGGGATCGCTGACCGGCGGGATCCCGGAGCTGCTCGAGCGCCCCGCGCTCCACCGGCCCGGCGACGCCGCCGGGATGGCGCGGCGCCTCGAGGCTTTGCTCTGGAGCCCGGCCACGCTCGAGGCGCAGGCGCGCCGCAACTGGACCCTCGCCGGTGACTACGCCGCCGAGGTGCTCGAGGCGCGCCGCGACGGGCTCATCCGGCGCTTCAAGGCGGGGATCGCCGGGGGATCGGCCCGCGCCGCCTGAGTCACCCGGCCGCGAGCGGCGCCGGGGCCCGGCGGCGCACGGCGGACCAGAGGACCCAGGCCGAGAGGATCACCTCCAGCAGGAGCGCCAGCCCCCACGCGCCGACGGCCCCGGTGAGCCCGTACCGCGGCACGAGCCAGGCGGAGGTGACGGCGCAGGAGCCCGCGGTCGAGGCGAACAGCGGCAGCTGCACGTTGAAGCGCCGGATGGCGGTCAGCGCGCAGCCGAGGAACGAGGCGACGTACGCGACGAGCCCGGCGCCCATGAGCCAGACCAGCAGGTCCGCCCGCGCCGCGTAGACCGGCCCGAAGAGGAGGCGCAGGGCCGGGCGGCCCAGCAGCGCGGCGGCGCCGATCCCCGCGCCTCCGAGCGCCACGGCCACCCCGAGCAGGAAGGCCAGGAGGCGGCGGAAGGCGGCGCCGTCGCCCTCGAAGTGGTGGCGGGCCAGCCGCGGCGTCGCGGACTGCCCCAGGGCGGCGACCACCAGGTTGGCGGCGGCCACGAGCGAGGAGAGCGCCGCGAAGACGCCCAGCTCGGCGGCGCCGCCGTGATGCTCGATGAAGTACCGCGGCGCGTTGGTCCGCAGCGAGACCAGCATCATCACCAGGCCGAGCGGGAGCGAGGTGAGCGCGATCCGGCCGGCCACCCGCCAGCGCGCGCCCCGGTCCGCGCCCGAGGCCGGCCGCGCCCGGCGCGGGAGGAGCGCCCGCGTGACCGGGAAGTCGTGCAGGAGGAGGACCAGGAGCCACGCCAGGCAGAGCCCCAGGATGGCGGCGAGCACCCCCGCCCCCGCCCAGAGGACGGCGCTCACCGCGGAGAGCCCCAGCACGCCCCGCAGCATCAGGGACGCGGCCATCGGCCGCATGCGCTCGTGTTGCTGCCAGCAGCCGTAGTGGATGTCGCTGAGCCCCTCGACCAGCTTGGCGAGCGACACCGCCAGGACCACGAGCCGCGTCTGCCGATCGTAGGAGGAGGCGAGGACGATGGCGACGGCCGCCGCGAGGGCGACGAGCATCCCCGTCGCCCTCACCCGGAGGTAGTCCGGGAAGCCGAAGCGGCGCCCGGTGTCGGTGACCTGGGCGGCATTGAGGTTCAGCCCGGCGAACAGGAACAGCGGGGCCGCGATGGCGGTCCCGAGCGCGTAGCGGCCGACCGCCTCGGCCGCGGCGAGCTTCGCGATGGCGACGAGCGTGACCCACTGGCTGCCGGCGTTGACCGCGTGCCCCGCCAGCGTCCAGCTGAAGTTCGCGCGCAGCGACTGGCGCGCCGGCGGCGCGTCGTCCACCGCCGGGCTCGGGGCCGGGGCTAGCTGCGCGGGGTCCAGGGTCGCCACGAAGAGGCCCTCACGGCCGAGAGGGTGGACATCGCCCGCGCCCCGAGCCCCGCCACGAACCGGGGCGAGCCCAGGTCGAACTCGCCCAGGAGGTCGAACCGCGTCCCCCCGAAGCCCCGCTTGAACAGGTAGACGCCGTAGGCCGGGTCCTCCTTGTCCGGCGCCGGCGGGATGCCCTGGAGGTCGTAAACCTGCGCGCCCTCGGCCCGGAGGTCCCGCATCGCGGTCCAGTGGAGCAGCTCGGCCCCCGTGTGCTTCACGCCCCGGCGCGAGCCGCCCAGCAGGTACCAGGCCCAGCGGCCGTGGCACAGGATCAGGGCGCCGCTCGTGGCGACGCCCTGGTGGCGCGCCAGGTAGATCCGGGCGAGGCCCTCCGAGACCATGTCGGCGACCGTGCGCGCCGGCACCCCCGGGATCCCCACCCGGCGGCAGGTCTCCCGGTAGAGCGCCTCGAACTCCTCGAGCAGCCCGGCCTCCCGGCCGCGGAGGACCTCCACGCCGGCCTCCTGCGCCTTGCGGATGGCGTAGCGGGTGCGGCTCTCCATCCGGGCCAGCAGCTGGGCCTCGGGCGCGGTCAGATCGATCCGCAGGGTCGCCACGTGGACCGAGGGAGAAGGCGACGGCCGGGCCCCCGCGGACGAGAGGACGAGGCCGGCCCACGACTCCGCGGCGCCGAGGTCCGGCGTGATCTTCACGTAGGCGGCGAGCCGCTCGCGGGCCAGCGCCCGGATGCCCTGGAGCGCGCTCTCGAGCGCCTGGGGGCGCCCCGCCCCGGGCCGCAGCACGGGGCCGCGCGGCAGCTGCACCACCGAGAGGCCGTACCGGCGCTTCTCGAGGCAGAGCAGCGCCGCGTGGAAGCCGTCGTCGCCGGCCACGCCGAGGAAGTGCGGGCGCCAGCCGGAGCGCTCGCGCACCCGCGCCCAGCCCGCCGACTGGAACACGTGCGCGCCGCCGAGCTCCGCGGTGACCGCGTCGAAGGTGGCCGGCTCGAGCCGCTTCAGCTCCCACGTCATGATCGACCTTCCGCCGCGCGCCCGCCGCCGCCGGCCGCGCCCCGCAGCTCCCAGGCGGCGTCCCGGAGGCGCGACCAGAGCGGGTGGACCCTGAGCCGGAAGCGTCCGAGGGTCGAGCCCTGGTAGACGCCGACCCGCCGGAGCGTGAACAGGGTCTCGCGGATCCCGGGGCGCGGCGGCGTGACCACCCCGGCCACGTACCCGGCCTGCGCCACGCACTCGACGACCGCGTCGTTCAGGCTCCCCGCCGGGTAGCAGAAGGTCCGCACCGGCACCCCGAACCGCGCCTCCAGCACCGCCTTGGAGCGCTCGATCTCGTCGCGGGCGCGCGCCAGCGGCACGGTCGCGAGCAGCGGGTGGCTGCAGGTGTGGGATCCGATCGACATCCCCGCCTCGAGCAGCGCGCCCACCTCCCGGTCGTCGAGCGCGAGATCGAGCGGCCCGAGCGCCGGGAACTTGCCCTCGTCCCAGGGGAAGGGCCGGCCGCTGCCGAGGTAGTCGGCGGTGAGGAAGAAGGTGGCGGTGCAGCCCAGCTCCCGCAGGACGGGCAGCGCGTCGGTGAGGCCGTCCCGGTAGCCGTCGTCGAAGGTGATGGCGAAGCACCGCTCGCGCGGCGGCCGCTCGCGGCGGAGCCTCCGGCTCAGCTCCTCCAGCGAGAGGTTCCGGTACCCCGCGTCGAGCAGGTAGGAGAGCTGCCGGCGCAGCTCGGAGGTCCGGACGCTCAGCGCGTCCGGGCGGACCTCGTTCACCCGGTGATAGGCCAGGATCACGGTGTCCCTCGGCCTGCGGACGTCCTCGATCACTCGGTCCTCCAGTCCTGATCCGCCGCCCGCGCCCGCTGCGCCGCGAACCGGGCCACGGCCCAGGCCGCGAGCACGGTGAGGCTCGCGATGGCGAGCACGCGGAAGAGCTCGATGGAGTCGTTGCGCACGGTCCAGAGGACCGCGCCGAAGCTCGCGGCGCCCACCGCGGCGCGGAAGGGATCCCGCTCCAGCCAGCCGTCGAAGCGGCGGATGACGAAGCCCACGGCGAAGAAGAAGAGCACCACGCCCGCCTTGCCGAAGTTGAGGTAGGGCTCGGCGATGCCGGAGAAGCCGATCCCGCCGCCGTGCTCGAAGGTCCAGGGGTCGGCCTGCAGGGTGGCCCAGGCGCTCGGGGTGAGCACGCGCCCGCCCGGGGCCCGCCACCGCGTCGAGACGTTCGGCACGATGCGCTTGAGGCCGAACAGGTACGACCGCCCCAGCCAGAGCGGCTCGGTGCCGCTCTCCACGCCCTCCGCCGTGACCACCAGCGGGTAGATCGACCCGCCGGCCTCCTCGAAGACCGCCATGGGCCCGACCCGGAGATCGCGCTTCTCCTCCTCGCCGGCGTTGCGCGTCATGCGGATCACCGGGATGAGCACCAGCGCCGCCGCGGCGGCGATCAGCGACACCCGGCGGGCGACCCGCGCGTCCTTGTGGGCCCAGACCGCCGAGAGCGAGATCATCTGGACCAGCACCGGCCCCCGGAAGCCGCTCAGGAAGAGCGGGCCCATCACCAGCCCGAAGCCGGCGGCGAGCCAGGCCATCTGCCGGGGCGTCGCGCCCACCGCCGCCACCAGGAGGCCGATGGGGAAGAGCATCAGCCCGAACCCGAAGAAGCGGACGTCCTCCGACATGGCCCGCTCGAAGTAGACGTCGTACCCCGAGGACAGGAGCCCGAGCTGCCAGACGCCGATCCAGAGGAGGACCGCGCCCAGGGCGGCCACCGCGCGACCGACGCGGAACAGCTGCGGCTCCGCCGGGAGGTGCGACTCCGGCTCCTCTCGCGCCGGCACGGGGACGAGCGTGGCCCCGAGCGCCACCGCCACCGCCGCGGTGGAGAACAGCCCGAGCGCCGTCGGGAGGTGGCGCGACGCCAGCCACTCCGGGAGCTCGCCGGGGCCGGGGTGGAGCGTCACCGGCACCACGAGGCCGAGGTGGAACAGCCCCAGGAGCACCAGGTACAGGCAGGCCAGCGACATGAGGCCGTTGGGGTGCGAGCGCGCCACCACGAGCACGCAGGCGAGCCAGATGCCGGCGGCCGCGAGCGCCCCTCCCGCGCCCGGCAGGAGCAGCGTCACCCCCAGCAGCGCGACCAGCAGCGCCGTGTAGACGCCTCGCATCACGCGGCGCCCTCGCGGGCGGCCCCGGGCGCGGCCGGAGCGGCGTGCCCCTCGGGCGAGAGGTACCAGTCGGCCGCCTCGCGCAGCCCCTGCGCCACGTCGTGCGTGGGCTCGTACCCGAGCAGCGCCCGCGCCGCGCCGACGTCGGCGAGCGAATGGCGGACGTCCCCGGGCCGGAACTCCCGGTGGACCGGCTGGACCGCCGCGAGCTCCGGGCGGAGCCGCGCCACGTGGTCCCGGATGGCCACGAAGAGCTCGTTGAGCGTGGTCCGTCGCCCGACGGCCACGTTGTACGCCCGGCCGAGGGACTCGGGGGCCTCCACGCAGGCGGCCAGCAGGTTCGCCTGGACCACGTTCTGCACGTAGCAGAAGTCGCGGCTGGTCTCGCCGTCGCCGAAGACCTCCACCGCCCGCCCGGAGAGGAGCGCCTCGAACCACCTCGGGATGACGGCCGCGTAGGGGCCGGCGGGATCCTGCCTGGGCCCGAAGACGTTGAAGTAGCGGAGCCCGACGAGCTCGAGCCCGTAGCAGCGCGCGAACGCCGCCGCGTAGAGCTCGTCGCACGCCTTGGAGGCCGCGTAGGGCGAGAGCGGCCGCCCCACGGCCTCCTCGACCTTGGGGAGCGCCGGGCTGTCGCCGTACACCGAGCTCGAGCTCGCGTACACGAGCCGGCGGATCCCCGCCCGCCGCGCGGCCTGCAGCACCTGGACGAAGCCCGAGACGTTCACCTCGTGGGTCGCCTCGGGGTGGGCGATGGAGCGGGGCACCGAGCCGAGCGCCGCCTGGTGCAGGACGACCTGGGCTCCCTCCGCGGCCGCGTCGCAGGCGCGCGGGTCGCGGATGTCGCCGCGGAGGACCTCGAGGCGGGCGGAGGCCTCCTCGCCCACGGCCTGGCGCACCAGCTCGAGGTTCCGCTCGCGCCCGGTCGAGAAATCGTCGAGCACGCGCACCCGCTGCCCCAGCCCGAGGAGGCGCTCCACCAGGTGCGAGCCGATGAACCCCGCGCCGCCGGTCACGAGCCAGCAGGAGGGGCGGGACCGGAGCTGCTCGAGCAGTTGGGGATAGCGACTCGACATGAGAGCTCCTCAGGCCACGCCGGCCCTCGCCCGCGGGGGCGCCGCCGATTGGAAGCCCTGCTCGAAGTGGCGGAGCCAGAGCTCGAGGACGAGGCACTGCCAGAGCACGAACGAGCGGTCCTGCTCGCCCCGCAGGTGCTCCCGGTAGAGCTGCTCGAGCCGCCCCGTCTCGAGGTAGCGGGCCACCCGCGCCGCCGGCGACAGCACCCGGTCCGCGTAGTACGCGCGCAGCTCGCCGCGGAGCCAGCGCGCGACCGGGACGCCGAACCCGCGCTTGAACCGCCGGAAGACCTCGCCCGGCAGCAGGTCGCCGAACGCCTCGCGCAGGAGCCACTTGCGCGCGACGCCGCGGATCCGCTGCCGGTCGGGGAGCGAGTTGGCGAACTCGACCACCTCGTCGTCCAGGTAGGGCACCCGGATCTCGAGGCTGTGCGCCATGGCCGCCTTGTCGGACTTCTCGAGGTAGGTGGTGGGCAGCCAGAACTGCTGGTCCACGAGGCACAGCCGGCTCACCACGCCCTCCCGGCGCCCGTCCTGGCAGCCCTCCACGATCCGGGGGTGGACGCCGAGCGCGCGCCGCCACTCGGGCCGCAGCAGGGCGGCCGCCGAGACGCCGCTCTGCAGGTACCCCGAGTACCGCGAGGCGGCGTCCGGGCAGGCCAGCACGCGGAGGAGGACCTGGGCCCGGCGGGGCAGCTTCGGGAGCCGCGGGAGCTCGAGGGTCCGCGCCACCCAGCTCGCGACCGCCCCGAGCGGCCCCGCCGCGCGGAACGCCTGCTCGAGCTGGTAGCGCCGGTAGCCGCCGAACAGCTCGTCGGCCCCCTCCCCCGCCAGCGCGACCGTGACGTACCGGCGGATGTCGCGGCTCAGCAGGAACACGTTCAGCCCCGCCGCGTCGGCGAACGGCTCGTCGTAGTGCCAGACCAGCTGCTCCAGGTCCCGCACCAGGTCGTCCGACCTCGCCTCGTAGACGTGGTGCCGGACCCCGAGGTGCCGCGCCACCCGCCTCGCGTACGCGACCTCGTCGAAGTCCTGGCCCATCCCCGGATAGCCGAGGGTGAAGGCCATGGTGCGCCCGGGCCCCAGGAGCCGCGCGGTCAGGGCGGTCAGGATCGAGGAGTCGACGCCGCCGCTGAGCAGCACGCCCACGGGGACGTCGGCGACGAGCTGGCGCTCCACCACCTTGCCGAGCAGGTCCCGCAGCGCGCGGGCCGCCTCGCGATCGCTCCGCGCGACCGGCCGCCAGGTGGGCCTCGGGCGGAGCCGGGAGGACTCGACGCGCACCGCGCCGCCCTCCTCCAGCCGGCAGGTCAGCAGCTCCCCCGGCTCGAGCTGGCGCACTCCCCCGAGCACGTGCGCGCCGTCGTACGCGTGCCCGTATCGCAGGTAGCCGTTCAGGCCGGTCGCGTCGAGCTCGCCCCTGAACTCGGGGACGTGGAAGAAGACCTTCGCCTCGGAGGCGAAGAGGAGCAGGTCGGGGCGCTGGTGGACGTAGAGCGGCTTGATGCCGGCCGGGTCCCGCGCGAGGTAGAGCGTCCGCTCGCGAGTGTCGAAGAGCGCCAGGGCGTACATGCCGTCCAGCCGCTGGAGGAAGCCGGGGCCGAAGCGGGCGCAGCCCTCGACGATCACCTCGCTGTCGGAGTGGCCGCGCCAGAAGCCGCCCGGGGGCGCGGCCGGGTCGCGCGCCGCCGCGCGCTCCACGTCCTGGGCCAGCAGGGCGTAGTTGTAGACCTCGCCGTTGTAGCAGAGGACCCAGCGGCCATCCCGCGAGGTCATCGGCTGGCGCCCCGCCTCGCTCAGGTCGATCACCGCCAGGCGCCAGTGGAGCAGCATCAGCCGGCGCCCGTCCCGCCACTGCCCGAAGCTGTCGGGCCCGCGGTGCGCCAGGGCGCCGGCGAGCTCCGGCTCCACCTCGGCCTGCTCCAGCAGCGCCGAGCGACCGAGCACGCCCGCTATCCCGCACATGGGCGCGCCCCCTCCCGCCCGGCCAGCAGCGACCGGTACTCGTGCACCACCGCCTCCCAGATCACCCCGGGGCTGAACCGGGAGAGCGCGCGCCGGCGGGCCGCCTCGCCGTGGCGCGCGCGCAGCGCGGGGTCGGAGAGGTAGCGCTCGAGCGCGTCGGCCAGGCCCCGCGCGTCGCGCGCCTCGACCAGCAGGCCCGTCACGCCGTCCTCCACCGCGTCCACGCACCCCGGCACCCGGGTGGCGATGATCGGCAGCCCCATGGCCGCCGCCTCCAGCGCGACGTTCGGGAAGCCCTCGCGGTAGGTCGGCAGCGCGACGAGGTCCATGGCGGCGTAGAGGGGGACGGTGTCCTTCACCGGCCCGGTGAAGTGCACGCTCGGATCGCCGCGCAGCGCCCGCTCCACCTCGGGGCCCACCCCCGCCATCTCGTTCCAGCCGACCAGGATCAGCCGCGCGTCCGGATGGCGCTCCCGGACGAGGCGCCACGCCTCGGCGAGCTCCACGATCCCCTTGTCGCGGGAGAGGCGTCCCAGGAAGCCGACGACCAGCGCGTCCCGGGGGAGCCCGCACCGCGCCCGCGCCTGCGCCCGCACCAGCGCGGGCTGCGGCCGGAAGCGCCCCGCCGCGTCCACGCCGTTGCCGCTGCCCCAGGCCGGGACCGCGATCTTCTCTGGCGGGCAGAAGCCCTCCGCGATCGCGAGGCCGCGCATCGACCCGCTCACGGCCAGCACCCGGTGGGCGAGGTGGCACGAGATCCACTCCGTCGCGCGGAGGAGCGCGCGCCGGGGCCCGGTCGAGGTGACGAAGGGGAGACCGCGGATGTGGTAGACGCGCACGGGCGTCCCGGCCAGCGTCGCCGCCAGCATCCCCAGCAGGCCGCCCTTGGGCGTGTGCGAGTGGACGATCTCGGGCCGGAGCCGGCGGAGCGTCCGCCAGAGCCGCCAGAGCGCGACCAGGTCCCGGCTCGGCGTGATGGCGCGGATCATGGGGACGCCGTGGACCGAGACGTGCTCGCGGGACCCGAACTCCTCGAGCTCGGGCCCCGGGGAGGCGATCACGTGCACCTCCCCGCCCAGCCCCCTCACGTAGCTCACCTGCCCCGCCAGATGCGTCGAGAGCGACATCGGGACGGTGGTCACGTGCACGACCCGCACCGCCGCCAGGGGCAGCGCGTCGGCAGCGCGCGCGGCGCCCGGCTCGGGCGAAGGAGGAGGGACCACGATGGGTCCACGTCCCCCGGCGGCGGCGGCGTGTCGGGTCGTCATCGACATTCTGGAGCCCCCGGGCTGCACGGTTCGCACGGGATCGCGCCCGCGCCCGGCGCCAAGTGTAGTCGGCGCGGACGCCGGAGGAGGCGGGAGGCTTGGTCTCGACCCAAGGGGGAGACCGCGCACGCCCCTCTCCGCGTCGCTCGCTCCTGGGATGCCCGTTCGCGCGACCCTCCCGGTCGAATCCGGCGCAACGCCGCATTGCTACAGTTGAGCGCTGTATTGGCGCCAATGGGGGGAAGACAATGCTCGGACAGCTCTCGTCGAAGATCGCTTCTCGCACCGCGACCGTCGGGGTCGTCGGGCAAGGCTACGTCGGGCTGCCCCTGGCGCTCGTGTTCCGCGAGGCCGGCTTTCCGGTGATCGGGCTCGATCTCGATCCGCGCAAGATCGAGGCCCTCTCTCGCGGGGAGTCGTACATCAAGCACATCGGGACGGAGCGGGTCGCCGCGGCGATCGCCAGCGGCCGCTTCCAGCCCACCAGCGACTTCGGCCGGCTCGCCGAGTGCGACGCCATCCTGATCTGCGTCCCGACCCCGCTCGGCCCGCACCGCGAGCCCGACAACTCCGCCATCCACGCCACGGCGCGCCAGATCCGGGAGCGGCTGCGCGAGGGGCAGCTCGTGGTGCTCGAGTCCACCACCTACCCCGGGACCACCGACGAGGAGGTGCTCCCCATCCTGCGGGAGAGCGGGCTCGAGTGCCCGCGCGACTTCCTGCTCGCCTTCTCGCCGGAGCGGGAGGACCCGGGCCGCCGCGACTTCACCACGCGCACCATCCCCAAGGTCGTCGGCGGGGTGAACCCGGCCTCCACCGAGGCGGCCGCGGCGCTCTACGGCGCGGCGCTGGAGCGCGTGGTCCCGGTCTCGAGCGCCCGCGTGGCGGAGAGCGCGAAGCTGCTGGAGAACGTGTTCCGCTCGGTGAACATCGCGCTGGTGAACGAGCTCAAGATGCTCTTCGGGCGCATGGGCATCGACCTCTGGGAGGTGATCCGGGCGGCGGAGACGAAGCCGTTCGGCTTCATGCCCTTCTACCCGGGGCCGGGGCTGGGCGGGCACTGCATCCCGCTCGATCCCTTCTACCTGTCCTGGAAGGCAGCCGAGCACGGCGAGTGGGCGCGCTTCATCGAGCTGGCCGGCGAGATCAACACCCGCATGCCGCGCTTCGTGGTGGACCGGCTGGCCGACGCGCTGAACCTCGACGGCAAGCCGCTCCTGGGGTCGCGCGTGCTCGTCCTCGGCCTCGCCTACAAGGCCAACATCGACGACGATCGCGAGTCGCCGTCCTACGAGATCCTGGAGCTCCTGCAGGAGCACGGCGCGCGGGCCGACTACTGCGACCCGTACTTCCCGGCCACGCGCAAGGGGCGCAAGCACGACCTCGGGCTCCGCTCGGTGCCCTGCACGCCCGAGACCTTCGCCGGCTACGACGCGATCCTCGTCGCGACCGCGCACGACACCTTCAAGGACCGCGCGCTCTATCGCGACGTGCCGCTGGTGGTGGACACGCGCAACCTCATCGCGTCCCTGCCGGCCGGGCCGGGGCCGCGGCGGCTCGTGAAGGCCTGAGCAGGTCCGGAGCGCCGCGCATGCCGCGCATCTACCTGTCCGTTCCCCACATGGGCGAGTCCGAGGCGCGCTACGTGGCCGACGCCTTCGCCTCCAACTGGCTCTCCACCGTCGGGCCGAACCTCGACGCCTTCGAGCGCGCCTTCTCGGAGCGGCTCGGCCGGCCGGCGGTGGCGCTCGGCAGCGGCACCGCGGCGATGCACCTCGGGCTGCGGCTCCTCGGCGTCGGGCTGGGGGACGAGGTGCTGGTCTCCGACCTCACCTTCGTCGCGAGCGTGAACCCGATCCGCTACCTCGGCGCGGAGCCCGCCTTCATCGACAGCGACCGCGCCACCTGGATGATGAGCCCGGCGCTGCTCGCCGAGGCGCTCGAGGACCGCGCGCGCCGCGGCCGGCTCCCTCGCGCGGTGGTGGTGGTCCACCTCTACGGGCAGTGCGCCGACCTCGACCCGATCCTCGACGCCTGCCGCCGCCACGACGTGCCGGTGCTCGAGGACGCGGCCGAGGCGCTCGGGGCCACGTACAAGGGCCGGCCGGCCGGCTCCTTCGGCGCGGTGTCGGCCTTCTCGTTCAACGGCAACAAGATCATCACCACCACCGGCGGCGGGATGCTGGTGGCGGAGCGGCAGGACCAGGTGGATCGCGCGCGCTTCTGGTCCACGCAGGCGCGGGATCCGGGCGTGGCGTACTCGCACACCGACATGGGCTACAACTACCGCCTGTCGAACGTGCTCGCGGGGATCGGCCGCGGGCAGCTCCAGGTGCTGGACGAGCGCGTCCGGCAGCGGCGGGCCGTCGCCTTCCGCTACCGCGACGCCTTCGCCGACCTGCCCGGCCTCGAGCTCATGCCGCAGGCGCCCTACGGCCTGCACACCAACTGGCTCTCCTGCTTCCTCGTGGACGAGGAGCGGCTCGGCGCCACCCGCGACCAGCTGCTCGCGGCGCTCGCCGCCGAGGACGTCGAGGCGCGGCCGGTCTGGAAGCCGATGCACCTGCAGCCCCTCTACCGCGAGTGCGCGTGCCAGGGCGGTGAGGTCGCGGCGGATCTCTACCGCCGGGGGATCTGCCTGCCGAGCTCGAGCAGCCTCTCGTCGCCCGAGCAGGACCGGGTGATCGACCTCGTCCGGCGCGCGGTCCGGCACGCAAACGGGCAGTAGCCGCGGCGCCCGCCAGTGCAGGCACCGGAGCCTGCGTCCGGAGATCGAGGGACACGACAGGCGACATGTCGTTCCCGCGAGGGGAGAGCCTCACATTGGCCCCCGCCGTGCGTGACGCGGTGAGGCATCTTGGCCGAGGCTGCGCACGAACGACCGTGCGGCCCCCTGGGGTGGACCGATGCGTTTCAAAGCGGCGAACGAGCTCCTCGCGCGAGTCCCCTTCGCGAAAGGCGCGCGCGACTGGCGAGAGGGCTGGACCGCCCTGCTCGACTCCGGGAGGGCCCTCTCGCAGACCTTCTTCAGCGCGCCCCGGCGGCTCACGCTGCTCGCCTCCGACGCCCTCGCGACGGTGCTCTCGCTGGAGCTCGCGGTCTGGCTCCGCTTCGAGGGTCAGGTGCCCTCGCAGTACCTGCGCGAGCTCCCGGTCGCCCTCGCGGCCGCCGTCGCCTGCCGCCTCGCGTGCAACTGGGCTGCCTCGCTGCACCGCTGGTCCTTCCGCCTCTCGGGGCTGCCGGACGCCGTCCGGGTCGCCCTGGCGGCGGTCGCCGGCAGCGCGCTGTTCATGCTGGTGACGTACGCCGCCATCCCCGGCGGGCTGCCACGAAGCGTGTACGCCCTCGAGCTCTTCCTCTCGACCTCCGCCTTCGGGGTCATCCGGTTCGGGCCGCGCTTCGGCGCGAGCTGGATGGGAGACCGGATGCGCACCTGGTCGGGCGCGGAGCGGGCCATCATCGTCGGCTCGGGCAGCGAGGCGGAGCTCCTCGCGCGCGACCTGCAGCGCACCCCGGACAGCAAGTACCTCCTGCTCGGGTTCGCCACCACCGACGGCAACATGGTCGGCTGCCGCATCGACGGCCGGCCGGTGCTCTGCCACCTCCGGGACCTGCCGCGGGTCATCCGGCGCCTCGGCGCCCAGATGGTCCTCTTCGCCGACCCGTGCCTCCCCGCCGCGCTCGTCCGCGAGACCCTCGACCGCTGCGCCGAGAGCCGCGTCCGCTTCAAGATCATCCCGAACAGGCAGCAGCTGGAGCGGCTCTCGGTGGCCATGCTGGAGGACGTCTCGCCGGAGGACCTCCTCCCTCGCGAGAGCGTCGCCTTCGAGGACGCCGAGATCCGCGCGCTGGTCCGCGGGCGCCGCGCGCTCGTCACCGGCGCCGGCGGCTCCATCGGCTCGGAGCTCTGCCGTCAGCTGGCCCGCCACGGCGTCCGCCAGCTCGTCATGCTCGACATGAACGAGAACGCCCTCTACCTCAACAGCCGCAAGCTCGCCGAGCAGTTCCCGGGCGTCGACGTGCGGGTGGAGGTGGCCGACGTCCGCGAGCAGCAGCCGCTCCTGCGCATCGCCGATCGCTACCGGCCGGAGGACGTGTTCCACGCGGCCGCCCACAAGCACGTCCCGCTGATGGAGGGCTCGCCCGACGAGGCGGTGAAGAACAACGTGTTCGGCACCCTCCACGTGGCGCGCATGGCGCAGTCGTGCGGCGCCGAGCGCTTCGTCCTCATCTCGACCGACAAGGCGGTCAACCCGAGCTCGGTGATGGGCGTGACGAAGCGGGTGGCGGAGCAGGTGCTGCTCGAGCTCGCGCAGAAGTCGCGCACCCGCATGACCGCCGTCCGCTTCGGGAACGTGCTCGGCTCGGCCGGCAGCGTCATCCCCATCTTCAAGCAGCAGATCGCCGCGGGCGGGCCGGTCACGGTCACCCACCCCGACTGCACGCGCTACTTCATGACCATCCCGGAGGCGGTGGGGCTCGTGCTCATCGCCGGGCTCGGCGGCTACGGCCAGCTCTGCATCCTCGACATGGGCGAGCCGATCCGGATCGCGGAGCTGGCGCGGAACCTCATCACCATGGCCGGGCACGTGCCCGACCAGGAGATCCCCATCGTCTACACCGGGCTGCGCCCGGGCGAGAAGCTGCACGAGGAGCTGCTCACGGAGCAGGAGGAGCGGACGCAGACGGTCCGCAACCGCATCAAGGTCGCCTGCTGCGCCACGCCGCCGCGCGACCTCCCGGTCCGGCTCGCGGGGCTGCGGCGGCTCGCCGACGACGGGGATCGCGAGGGCGTGATCCAGGCGCTGCAGGAGCTCGTGCCCACCTACCGGCCCGGATCGCTCGCCGAGCCGGCGCCGCGCGAGCTGCCGCGCCCGGCGTCCGTGGTGAGCTGGCGCCGCCCCGCGCCGATCGCCGCCGCCGCGCCGCCGGCCCCGCCGGCATAGGCAGAGGACCATGGAGATCCCGAAGAACGTCGTGAACGGCAACGAGCGCGAGCGGGGGGCCACGGTGCGCCGGGTAGCCCCTCCCCCCGAGCCGCTGCGGGCGCGGGACGGCCTGCGCGGCGCGGAGCCCACCCTCGCCGAGTACGCCTGGACCCTCTCCGAGGGGCGCTGGACCATCGTCCTGGTCCTGCTCCTGGCGCTCGCCGCGGGCGGCCTCTACCTGTTCGTCACTCCGCCGACGTTCGTCGCGCGGAGCCTCATCCAGGTCGAGCAGCGGCAGAAGATGCTCGCCGGGCTCGAGGAGCTCACCGCCGCGCTGGGCGAGAAGCCGCCGGCCGACGCCGAGATCGAGGTCATCCGCTCGCGGATGCTCCTCGGGTCGGTGGTGGACCAGCTCCAGCTCGATCTCGAGGTCTCGCCCCGCTACCTCCCGGTCGTCGGGCAGGCCTTCGCGCGGAGGTACAAGGGGCGCTCTCCCGCCGAGCCGCGCTTCGGCCTCGCGCGCTTCGCCTGGGGCGGCGAGCGGCTCGGGGTGCAGCGGCTGGAGGTGGGCGGCGAGCTGCTCGACGCGGAGCTGCTGCTGACCGCGGGAGAGAGCGGCCGGTTCGCGCTCTCGCAGCGCGGCGAGACGCTGCTCGAGGGGGCGGTGGGCAAGGCGGCGGCGGCCGGGGACGGCCCCCGGCGCGTCGCCATCTTCGTGTCCGAGCTGCAGGCCCGGCCGGGCACGGAGTTCGTGGTCGTCCGCCACCCGCGCGAGGACGTCGTCGATCGGCTGCAGGGCGAGCTGCGGGTCCAGGAGCGGGGCAAGCGCTCCGGGATCCTGGTGCTCGAGCTGGAGGGCCCGGACCCGGCGAGGCTCGCCGCCATCCTGAACGCCGCGACCGCGCTGCACCTGCGGCAGAGCGTCGAGCAGAAGTCGGCCGAGGCGACCAAGACCCTCGAGTTCCTCGAGTCGCAGCTCCCCGGCCTCAAGCAGAACGTGGACGCGGCCGAGTCCGCCCTCAACAGCTACCGGCTCAAGAACGGGACCGTGGACCTGTCCGCCGAGACGAAGGGCATGTTCGACCGGTCGGCCGCGCTCGAGAAGGACATCTCGGAGCTGGAGCTGAAGCGGTCGGAGCTGCGCCAGACCTTCACCGACAACCACCCGAACGTCATCGCGGTGGCGCAGAAGCTGGCGCTCCTCCGGGCCGAGCAGGCCCAGGTGAACCAGCGGATGCGGACCCTGCCCGGCGCCGAGGTGAACTCGGCGCGGTTCAACCGCGACGTGAAGGTGGCCTCGGAGCTCTACACCAGCCTGCTCAACCGGGCCCAGGAGCTGAAGGTGGTGAAGTCCGGCACCCTCGGCGACGTGCGGATCATCGACCGGGCGCAGCCGCCGCGGCACCGCTTCGCCCCCCGCGCGCCGCCGGTCCTGGCGCTCTCCGCGCTGCTCGGGCTCTGCGGCGGCGTCGGGCTGGTGCTGCTCCGCCGCGCCCTCGACCAGCGCGCCGAGGACGCCGAGGAGATCGAGACCGCCACCGGCCTGCCGGTCTACGTGAGCATCCCGCACAGCGACGCGGAGGACCGGCTCGCGCGCGGGTCGTTCCGCAGCCGCGGCCCGGCGCTGCCGTTCCTGGCGGCGATGGACCCGGGCGACACCGCGGTGGAGACGCTGCGCAGCCTGCGCACCAGCCTGCAGTTCGCCCTGCTCGACGCGACGAGCAACGTCGTCGCCCTGACCGGCCCGGCGCCCGGGGTGGGCAAGTCCTTCGTGGCGGTGAACCTGGCCTGGGTGCTCGCCTCCACCGACCGGCGCGTGCTGCTCGTCGACGGGGACCTCCGGCGCGGGCACCTGCACCGCTACTTCGGGATCGACCGGCTGC
Organism: Anaeromyxobacter paludicola; assembly: GCF_023169965.1. Taxonomy (NCBI): domain Bacteria; kingdom Pseudomonadati; phylum Myxococcota; class Myxococcia; order Myxococcales; family Anaeromyxobacteraceae; genus Anaeromyxobacter; species Anaeromyxobacter paludicola. The sequence continues at coordinate 1,802,196 of NZ_AP025592.1, forward strand.
CCGGGCTGTCCGACGTGGTGAGCGGGGCCGCCAAGCTCGACGAGGCGCTGCACGCGACCCACGACGGCCAGCTCTGGATCCTGCCCACCGGCCGGATCCCGCCGAACCCGGCCGAGCTCCTGTCGAGCGCGCGCTTCGAGGCGCTGCTCGCCGAGCTCTCGCGGCGGTTCGACCTCGTCATCGTGGACACGCCGCCGCTCCTCGCCGTCACCGACTCGCTGCTCGTGGCGCGGCTCGCCGGCGTGAACCTCCTCGTGCTGCGCTCGCGGCGCCACACGATGCGGGAGATCGCGCTCTCGGCGAAGCAGTTCTCGCAGGCCGGGGCCCGGCTGCACGGCGCGGTGCTGAACGACGTGCAGGCCACCCACGGCCGCTACGGCCGGCACGGCCGCTACGTCCGGTACGACTACGCGTCGCGGCCCGACTGAGCGGTCACGCGGTCAGCGCGAGCACCTCGGCGAAGCTCGCGGCCTCCAGGGCGGGGGCCGGGCCGGCGGCCGCCGGGTGCAGGTTCTCCGCGTGGCGGAGGAGCACCGCCCTCCACCCGAGCGCGAGCGGCGCCTGGAAGTCCTTCGCCGGGTTGTCGGCCACGTAGCAGAAGCCGTCCGCGTCCGGGTGGGCCGCCATCACCTGCTCGAAGCCCCAGGGGTGCGGCTTCCAGAACTCCCGGCCGCGCGCGTCGGTGAAGACCACCGGGGCGAACGGCAGCGCCAGCGCCAGGGCCCGCCACTTCTGCCGCTGCGACTCGAGCCAGCCGTCGCTGAGCAGGGCGAGCCGGTCGCCGCGCGCCACGACGGCCTGGAGCGCCTCGAGGGCGCCGGGCCGGAGCGCGAGCCGCGGCAGGTGCCCGCGGTAGGCGGCCACGAGCCGCGGGAGCCAGGCGGCGGGATCCGCGCCGCGGGCCTCGAGCCACTCCTGGAAGAGCGCGCGGCCGCGGGTCTCGCGCCAGCGGCGGACCAGCGCCTCGCCGGCCGGCGCCGGGCCGGGCAGCTCCCGGTCGAGCAGCGCGCCCGCCGCGCGCAGGCCCGACTCGACGTAGTCGGCCTCGGAGACGAGCGTGTCGTCGAGATCGAAGCAGACGACCCGCGGCCGGCTCACACCAGCCCCGGCGCGAAGACCGCGTCGTCGTAGCGCAGCATGACGAGCCCGTCCTGCCAGCCGTCGAACGGCGCCACCGGCTCGCCCCGCGCCAGCCGCAGGATCCAGCCCGGGTAGTTGGCCCCGGCGGCGTACGAGAGCGGGAAGCCGCCGCCGAAGCGCAGGTTGGCCTCGAAGAAGACCACCCGCCCGTCGGGCGTGCGAAAGCACTGGACGGTGATGCACCCGCGGCAGCCGCCGAGCGCCTCCACGAGGCCGCTCGCCTGCGCCATGATGGCGGGGTCCTTCACCGTGCGCCCCTTCGAGATCTCTCCCCCGCGCACCTCCAGCCGGCGCCGCGGGACGGCGCAGCGGGCCCGCCCCTCGAGGTCGGCGAAGACGTCCACCGTGAACTCCTCGCCGGGGATGAGGCTCTGCACCACCGAGTGCGGGACGTGGGCGAGGTGGAAGCGCAGGTCGTCCGGCCCCTCGACCGGCGTGGCCCCGATGCTGCTGCTCCCGTCGAGCGGCTTGAGGAAGAGCGGATAGTCCAGCGCCTCCGGGCGGGCCAGGAGGTCCGGCGCGATCACGTCCGGCGCGTCGAACCCGAGCTCGCGGAAGCGCTTTACGCTCCGCCGCTTGTCCCGCGACAGGGTGACCGCGTCGGGATCGCTCACCAGGGCGAGGCAGCCCTCCCGCTGGAAGAGCTCGCGGTCCCGGGCGAGGACGCCCAGCTCCGGATCGATGAGCGGGATGACCACGTCCACCCGCTCGCGTCGCACGATCTCGAGGAGGGCGGGGACGTACTCGGGGCTGGCGCAAGGAGGGACCACGTACGCGGCGTCGGCGTCCTGCATGCCGGCGCTCAGCCGGGAGGCGTCCGCCCCGAGCACGCGGCCGCCGCCGGCCAGCTCGCGCCGGAAAGCCCGCAGCAGGGCGACGCGCCGGCCCACGCTCGTGAGGAGGACGTTCATCTGTCCCCTCATTCTAGGACAGGTCCGGTCGCTTTTCGCCACTCCGAGACGATCCCGAACGAAGGTACGGGGTCAGCCGCGGTACGCGGGGAAGAACCGCTCGTCCGGGGTCCAGGGCGCGCCGCTCCGCTCGGCGAAGGCGCGCCGGTCCCGGTAGAGCTCCTCGCAGGCGCGCTCGTCGTGCACGAGGCAGGCGACCTGGAAGGGCACCACCCCGTGAGGCGCGAAGCCCTCCTTGTGCCGGAAGATCCCGTCCCCCTCGGCGTAGCCACCGCCGAGCACGTAGTGCCGCTTGCCCTTCGCCACCGCCCACTCCACCACCCGGTGCCGGAGCAGGTCGTTCGGGCGCGCCTTGAAGCTCTCCTCCAGCGTCCCGCCGAGATAGGCGTAGACGTTCTCGGCCGAGACCAGCACCAGCTCCGAGGAGACGATCTGGCCGCCGAGCCGCGCGTGGAAGAAGGCGCACTGCCCCGGCAGGCGCTCGAAGAAGTCCTGGAAGAACCGCCGGGGCAGGAAGTACCAGGCGCTCGCGGCCCGCCGCGACATGGTGCGGTGGTAGATGTCGAAGAAGGCGTCGAGCCCGGCGCCGGTCTCGTCCACCTCGACCTCGACGCCCGCCTTCTCGGCGTGCTTCACGTTGTTCCGCGCGGAGTGCTTGTACCCCGCCCACACCGCCTGCAGCCCCTCTCCCACCGGGCAGATCACGTTCGACAGCCGGCGCTCGACCACCGGCGGGACGGACGCGAGCTGCTCCGGGAAGAGCGAGAGCCGCGCGAAGGTGGAGACCAGCCGCTCGTCGCGGCACCAGGCCGCGTGCGCGGCCCACCAGGCCGCGTCGTCGCGCGCGCCGCCGCCCCAAGTGAACGGCCCGCCGTAGCCATAGGGGGTGACGGCGTCCCAGCGGTCCTCGCCCGGGCGCGCCCAGGGCTCCGCCGCGAGCGGCCGGAGCAGCAGCGGGAAGAGGATGGTCCACCCCTCCCCCTCCCCCGTGGCGCAGACCACGCGGTCGCCCGGCCTCGCGAAGAGCCGCGCGTACTCGGGGTGCGCCATCACCTCGCGTCCCGGCCACGCGCGCCAGAGCTCCAGCCAGGCCGCGGTGTCCGCTCCGCTCGCCGCGTCGAGCACCCGGAACCTCATCTTCCCTCCCGCCAGCCGCATGGGCCTGCCCCACGACTACAGCCGCACCTCCTCGAGCGCGACTCCCATCCGGCGGGACACCCCGCGTGGCTCCCAGCCCGGCGGCGCCGGAGGCCCCCCTTCCACGGCCGCCACGAGGCGGCGCCCCGGATCGAGCCGCCGGAGGCAGGCGTGCAGCGCGGCGTCGGTGGCGTCGCGCAGCCCGGCCAGCCGGAAGAAGCCGGCGCCGAGCCGCCCGACGCGCAGGGACCGGCCCGGCCGCTCCAGGGTCAGCTCGGAGAACCCGAACCGCGCGTGGACGGCGTCGGCCTGCGGCAGGTCCGGCACGCGGAACGGGGGCGCGGCCTCGTCCGGCCGCGGGGCCCCGACGAAGAAGCTCCGCTCGCCTTGCGCGCGCAGCCCGAGCCGCTCGTACCAGGCGAGCGGCCCGGCGTTGAACGTGAACACGTCGAGCGCGAGCTCCGCGAGCCCGAGCGCGCGCGCCTCGGCCACCATCGACCGCAGGAGCGCGTTCCCGGCCCCGGCCCCCCGCGCCGCGGGCGACACCGCCACGTAGTTCAGGAAGAGCGTGGCCTCCCGCAGCCGGAACTCGGCCACTCCGAGCAGCCCCCCTCGACCGCGGATCACCCGGTACCGGTAGGGCGAGAGCTCGCCCATCCGCAGGTGCTCCGCCACGAAGCGCTCCACGCCGGGGCAGCCGTACAGCGCCAGCTCCAGCACCGGCGGGTCGAACCCCTCCCGCAGGAGCGCCACGATGGCCTCCGCGTCCGAGGGCGCGGGGGCCTCGACGAGGGGGGCCGGCCCCGTCACTCGCAGATCACCAGCGGCTGTCCGATCTGGTTCGAGCCCAGGCACGCGCAGGACAGGCTCACGTAGCGGTTGTCCGACTTGCCGCTGACGGTGTCGCTCACGGTGAAGGAGAGCTTGCACTGCTCCTCGTTGGCGTCGCTCCAGGTGGCGGTGAGGCCGTCGGTGGGCGTCGAGAAGACGCCGTGGCAGTCCTGGGCCCACTGGTACTGGAGCGGGTTCGAGCCGGCGTAGCTCACCGTCGCGGCGAGGCTCACCGGCGTGTTCACCGGCAGGGTGGCCCCGGTGGGCGTGACGACGAACGAGGTGATCACCGGGCCGTCGTTGACCGGATCGACCGGGTGCTGGTAGGCGACGATGGTGATCGAGATGCTCGTCTTCGCGCCGCGGGTGGTGGTGATCGGCCTCGCGTCCTCGGCCTCGCCCTCGCCGAGCGCGACCCCCTGGGCGTCGTACGCCACCGCCTTGAAGACGTAGTCGCCCGGCGCGAGCGCCAGGTCGCCGATGAACTCGCGGCCGAGGCCCGCCGGCGAGAAGGTGGTCACCCTCTGGCTCGCCAGCACCGTCGTCGCGTCCTGCGCCGAGAGCGCCTGGAAGGCGAGCGAGGCGGCGCTGTTCGTGCCGTCCACCGCCATGAAGTGCACCGCCGCCGCGCTGCTCGATCCGCTGTCCTTGCCGCACGCCGCGGTCAGCAGCGCCGCGAGCGTCACCACGCCTAGCGTCTTCGCGTTCATGTTCCTCTCTCCCCCGTGTTGGCGCCGGAAGGCGCCTTCTGCTTCATCCAGCTCGTCCCCTCCACGTCCCGATCCTGGTCTCCCAGCCCGAGCACCTTCAGCTCGCGCTCCGGGAAGACGTCCTGCCGGCGCACCACCTGGATCGCCGTGCGCGCGAGGATCCGCAGGTCCAGCCAGAGGCTCCAGTGGTCCACGTACCAGACGTCGAGCTTGAACCGATCCCGCAGCTCGAGGTTGCAGCGCCCGTTCACGGCCGCCCATCCGGTGATGCCCGGGAGGACGTCGTGCCGGCGCCACTCCTCCGGCGTGTACTCGGCGAGGTACTCCATCAAGAGCGGCCGCGGCCCGACGAGGCTCATCTCGCCGCGCAGCACGTTCCAGAGCTCCGGCAGCTCGTCGAGGCTGGTGGCGCGGAGGAGGCGGCCGAGCCGCGTGACGCGCTCCGCGTCGGTCCGGTGCCAGACCTCGCCCGGCCTGGGCGCGCGCATGGTGCGGAACTTGATGATCCGGAAGGGCCGCCCGTGCAGCCCCGGCCGGACCTGGCGGAAGAGGACCGGCGACCCCATCGTCGCGCGGACCGCGATCGCGGTGACCGCGAGGAGCGGCGACGCCAGCAGGAGCCCCGCCGCGGCGGCAACCACGTCGAGCGCCCGCTTCACCGTGTGTGACGCTCGCCGGCTCGGGCTCCGGACGGCGCCGCGCTGGGTCCCCGTGGTCATGGAGGAATCTCCGCTCGACAAGCTACCGGCTCGGCGGGCGCCCCTCGTCCTCCCTGACGGGCAACCCACCGTCTGGGATTCCCCGAAAAGCCGAGCGCGAGCGCGTCCTCGCCCCTCGCGAGCCGCGCGCGTCGGCCGCCCCGTCCCGTGGCCATGGTAACGGCGTCCCGGCAGGACCGGGCGCCAGGGGAGCGCACGCTCCCGAGCGTCGCGCGTCGCGAGCCGTTACGACTGGCGCGTGGACCTCGATCTCACGACCGTGCTCGGCGTGCTCGCCCTCACCGCGCTGGCGGTGCTCCTCACCGGCCCCGGGCTCTGGAGCGAGAGCTGGGGCTGGTGGATGCTCGGCGATCGGAAGCGCCGCGGGGCGCGGCAGGCGGACGGCCGCCCGCCGGCTCCGCGCGACGCGGGCGCGCCGACCGACCGCCGCTAGTGGACCGCGCTCAGGCGAGCTCGAGCCACTCGAACCAGACCGGGTGGTTCGCCTTGTACCACTCGAGCACCTTGCGGATGGCGGCCTGCTTGTCCTTCGGCATCACCTTCTCGTCCACCCGGTCGAAGTGGACGCGGATGCGGTCGCCGTCGTGCTCGAGCGCCTGCGAGAGCATGGTCTGCAGCTCGTTCCGGATGCGGCCCGAGTCGGAGATCTTCACCGCGCGCCGGGTGTGGTCCACGCCGGAGAGGAAGCGCACCAGGAGCGGGCTGAAGACGTGGCGCGCCTCGGCGAGCGGCTCCATGAGCCGGAAGGTGAAGCTGATGAGGCTCGAGGCGCTGCGGGTCGCGAGCCGGGTGGTGACCTTGTAGGTGGTCTCGGAGAGCTGCTCCACGCCGGGCGCGCCCGTGTACGGGTCGTCGCACATGTAGCCGGTGGAGGCGAGCACCTTCCAGCTCTTCTCGGGGAGGAAGTCGTCGGCGCGCAGCACGCGCTTGCCGAGCGGCATGTTGGACATCTCCGCGTCCTCGATGGCGTCGGCGTAGCTCTTCACCTTGCCGGCCTCGAGCTCCTTCACCCCGAGCGCCTCGGCGAGCCGGGCCGCGAAGTCGGGCGCGCGCCGGTCGAGCTGCATGAGCCGCCGCTCCACGTCGCAGGGCTGGTCGAAGGTGGGCGAGAAGATGGCCATCGAGGAGTCCACCTCGAGGACCTCGGAGAGGCTCGCCGCCTGCATCGCCTCGGCGCTGGCCGCGTAGCCGTCGCAGAGGAACACGTGGGTGGCGCCGGCAGGGTCCTTCCAGCTCCCGACCAGGAAGGTGGGGGCGTAGGTGCCGGAGTCGGTGAAGACCTCGATCCCGGAGGGCGCCTTCCAGCCGTCCTCGACGAGGTGGGCGCCCACCTGCTTCCACTCCTCCCAGAGCTGGCCGAGCCGGCCGACGCGGCTCTTGCCGCGCAGCGTCCAGACGTGCACGTTGGCGCGCTGCACGCCGGGGTACGCGGCCTCGATGGCCCGCATCACCTTCTCGCGCGGCGTGCGGTAGTCGAGCAGCACCGCCGCCTCCTCCGCCGCCTGCGAGACGCGCCGGGGCACGGTGAGGCAGCCCATGTACGACTCGTACGGCCGCGCCACCGTGAGCGGCGAGTCGAAGAGGTGGAAGACCGCCATCGGCCCGGTCGGCTTCCCCTCGGCGAAGCGCGAGGTGTTCTCGAGCGTGTCGACCGCGGCGCCCCAGAGCGTGATCCCCTTCTCCTGCAGCTCGCCGTAGAAGCGCTCGTAGGAGTGGGCCGGGTCGTTGAGGAGCCGGTGCACCGCGCGATCGACCACCTTCGCGACCTCGGGCCGGCCGTAGACGCGGCCGAAGCCGAGGAGCGGGTTCGCGCCCATCTCCGGCGTCTCGCCCGCCTTCGGCATGAGCCCCTCGCCGAGCGACACCATGATGGCGTGGTTCTCGGGGATGGTCCGGGTGAGCGACCAGAGCCCCTCGCTCATCACGTAGGCGCTGATGGCGTCGGCCGCCTTCTTCACCTGGTTGTAGGCCGACTTGTCCTTGCCGGCGCCCCCGCCGTAGCCGCCGAACAGCCGGGTCCCGAGCGCGGTGGCGGCCGAGGTCATGGCGATGCAGCGGGCGATGCCGCGCGGCGTGAAGGTGTAGGCCGACACCGGCTCGGGCTGCTGCCGCTCCACCTCGACGTCCTCCAGCCAGAGGTGGAACCGCAGCAGCACGGGCCGGGTGTCGAAGGCCCACTGCGCGACGAGGTTCCGCTTCTCGATGTCGGTCATGGCTCGGCTCCGGGAGGTGGGCGCTTCGGAAGACGGCGCGCATTCTAGAGCAATCGATGGCAGAATCCACGGGAATGCTGGTCGCTTACGTCACCGGGCACGGATACGGGCACCTCGTGCGGCTCGGGGAGGTGCTGCGGGAGGTGAGGGCCCGCGCGCCGGGGCTCCCGATGACCCTCGTCGGGGACGTCACGGAGCCCCTGGTCCGGACCCTCGTGCCGGGTCCGCTCGCGCTCCGGCGGGTCGCGTGCGACGCGGGGCTCGTCCAGCGCGACGCGCTCCAGGTGGACGAGGCGGCGAGCCTGCGCCGCTGCCGGGAGCTCGACGCGACCTTCGAGGCGCGCTGCGCCGTGGAGACCGGGTTCCTCCGGTCCGTCGGGGCCCGGGCGGTCCTCGCCGACGTCCCGCCGCTCCCCTTCGCCGCGGCGGCCCGGGCGGGCGTGCCGAGCCTCGCGCTCGCGAACTTCTCCTGGGACTGGATCTACCGCCACCTCGCCGCCCGCGAGCCGGCGTTCGCCGCCTCCGCCGCGCTCGCCGCTTCCGCCTACCGGGAGGCGGGGCTGCTCCTCGCCCTCCCCTTCGCCGGCGACCTCTCGGCGTTCCCCCGCCGCGTCGAGGTGGGGCTCGTGGCCCGCCACCCGCGGGTCCCGCGCGAGGAGGTGCGGCGCCGCGCCGGCCTGGACGGGCGGCCGGCGGTGCTCGTCTCCTTCGGCGGCCTGGGCGTCCCGCGCCTCTCGCGCGAGGTCCTCGCGCGCGACGCCGAGTTCCAGTGGCTCCTCCCGGAGGACGCCACCACCGCCCGCCTCACCGCGCTCGGGCTCATCTACCCCGACCTCGTGGCGGCGGCCGACGTGGTGGTCTCGAAGCCGGGCTACGGCATCGTGTCCGACGCCGTCGCGGCCGGCGCCCGGCTCGTCTACACCGAGCGCGGCGACTTCCCCGAGTACCCGGTGCTGGTGCGCGACATGCCCCGCTGGCTCGGCTGCGTCCACGTGTCGAACGCCGACCTCTTCGCCGGGCGGCTCTCGGAGCCGGTGCGCCGCGCCCTCTCGCTCCCGAGGCCGCCTCCGGCCGACACGGGCGGGGCGGCGCGCGCGGCCGAGCAGGTGCTCGCGGCGCTGGGCTGAGCGCGGCCGCGCCGCCACGGTCCGCCCCGGGGCGCTGCCAAGCCCAGCCGTTGCCGGCGTGGGCTCCCGCCCCAAGACTCCCCGGAGGGCCGCTCGGCCCGGGGAGGCGCTCATGACGCGGCGCGGGTTCGTCGGGTGGACCATGGCGGCGGCGGTGGGGCAGGCGATGAGCCAGTGGCTCGGGTTCGGCGAGGCCCAGGCCGCGGGCGGCCCGCCGCCGGCGGAGGGCCCGATCCCCAGGCGCCCGCTCGGCAGGACCGGCGAGTCGGTGACCGTCCTCGGCCTCGGCGGCTCGCACATCGGGCGGCAGGCCGACCCGGCCGAGAGCGTCCGGATCATCCGGGGCGCCGTGGACGGCGGCATCACCTTCCTCGACAACTCCTGGGACTACAACGGCGGCGAGAGCGAGCGGCGCATGGGCCGCGCCCTGAAGGACGGCTACCGGGAGCGCGTCTGCCTCATGACCAAGTTCGACGGCCGGGACCAGAAGAGCGCCGCGCGGCAGATCGACGAGTCGCTCCGGCGGCTCCAGACCGACCACGTGGACCTCCTCCAGTTCCACGAGATCATCCGCCCCTCCGATCCCGAGCGGATCTTCGCGGCCCACGGCGCCATCGAGGCCGCGCTCGCGGCGCGGAAGGCGGGCAAGGCGCGCTTCCTGGGTTTCACCGGCCACAAGTCGCCCGACCTCCACCTCGCCATGCTGAAGGCCTGCGAGGCGCACGGGTTCCACCCCGACACCGTGCAGCTGCCGCTCAACGTGATGGACGCGAGCTACGAGAGCTTCGAGGCGAGGGTGCTGCCCGAGCTCACCCGGCGCGGCATCGGCGTGCTCGGGATGAAGCCGCTCGGCGACGGGGAGCTCCTCCGGAGCCACGCCGTCGCCCCGGAGGACGGGCTCCGGTACGCGATGAGCGTCCCCGGGGTGAGCGTCACCATCACCGGCGTCGACTCGATGGAGATCCTGGCCCAGGCGCTCGCCATCGCGCGCGGCTTCGAGCCGCTCGACGTGCGCCGCCGGACCGCGCTGCGCGAGGCGGCCGCGGCCGCCGCGGCCAACGGCCAGTACGAGCTCTACAAGACCTCGCACCACTTCGACTCGACGCACCAGCACCCGGAGTGGCTCGGGTAGGGCCGGCCTCGGTCACGCGGTCGGCTGCTCCGGGCTCGCCACGTCGAGCACGCTCCAGTCCTGCGCGCGGGCCCAGCCGGCGAAGTCGTGCCAGGCCACCTCCGGGAACCGGCGGCGCAGGGCGGCGAGGTCCACCCGGTAGCCCACCTCGTCGAGCCACTGGAACATCCGGCCGAGATCCTCGCTGCGGCTGCGCACCGCCTCGACCGGCACCGGGACGTAGTCGATCTGGGTGCGCGCGGCGCGCGAGACGGCCCGGGCCATCTCCGGCCCGGTGAGGTCGTCCGAGGCGACCTCGATCCGCTCGCCCGCGAACTGCGTCGGCCGCTCGAGCACGATCCGCACCACGCCGGCGAGGTCGGCGAGCGCGACGGTCTGGAGGCGGCGCGCCGGGGGCAGCGCCAGGGCGAGCTCCCCGGCCCGCAAGCCGGTGAGGTAGGCCGGGCCGGAGAGGTTCTCCATGAAGAAGGCCGGGGCGACGACGGTGAGGGGGACGCCGAGCCCGGCGAGGCGCCCCTCCACCTCGTGCTTGCTGTCGAAGTGGGGGATCCCGGTGAGCTCGCTCGCGCCGGCCACCGACGAGTAGACGAGGTGCTTCACCCCGGCGGCGCGGGCCGCCTCGGCCGCGCGCAGGGCCTCCCGCACCTCCGCCTCCGGGCCGCCCTCGAACGGCGTCGCCATCAGGAAGAAGGCGTCGGCCCCCTGCACCGCCGCCCGCACCGAGGCTCCCTCCTCCAGGTCGGCCTGGGCCACCTCCGCCCCGAGCGCGCGCAGCCGCGCCGCGGCCGGCGAGCCGGGCCTTCGCGTGAGGCCCACCACCCGGTGCCCCTTCTCGAGCAGCAGCCGGGCGACGGCGCCCCCCTGCTGGCCGGTGGCGCCGGCGACGACGACTCGAATCGACCTGGGCATGGGCTCCTCCGACATGGCTCCTGCCATAGCGGGCGCCGGCGCGCGCCGCAGGACGCCGCGGGACCATCCGGCGGCGCGCCGCCCACCCCCGGGCCGCCCCCGATGGGTGCAGTGCTATGCTGCTCCCGTGATCCGACCTCCGCGAACGAACCGCCCGGCCCTGCGCCGCGCCCTGCCGTTCCTCGCCCTCGCGCTCGGGTGCGCCGCCGCCGGGGCCGTGCCGCGCCCGGCGCCGAAGCCCGAGCCGCCGGGCACCGGCGACCCCGTCGCCCGACCGATGCAAGTGGCCTGGTCCAAGGACGGGCGTCGGCTCGCGGTGGCGCGGCCGGACGGCGTGCTCCTGCTCGAGGCCGAGACCGGGGCGCAGCGGCTCCTCCCCGGGCCGGCGGCGCGGACGGTGGACTGGAGCCCGTCGGACCGGCTCCTCCTCGTCGAGGGCGAGGGCGCGGCGCGACGCGCGGTGTCGCTCGACCCCGCGAGCGGGGAGCGGCGCGAGCTGCGCCGCGGTCCGGCGCTCGCCTCGGCGCGCTGGCTCCACGGCGGCCCCGACTTCCTCGCCGTGGAGGCGGAGCGCGAGGTGGTGAGCTACGGCACCGACGCGCGGCTCCGGCTGCTCCGCGTCGCCGGCGCGGAGGCCGTGCTCGTGCGGGAGTGGTCGGCCAACCTCCCGACCCGCGCGCCCGGCGTCGAGCTCGCGGCCGGCTGGGTGGCGGCGGCGCCGAACCCGATCGACGGCGGCCTCGCGCTGCCGGAGCTCCACAAGCCGCCGCTCTTCGCGGCGCACCTGGCCTTCTTCGGCGTGGACCCGGCCGATCCCGCGCCGGCCGAGGTGGGCCGGATCCCGGCCGCGGTCTGGACCGCCACCTCGAGCTGGTCTCCCGACGGCGCGCGGCTCGCCTTCGCGAGCGGTGACGGCGCGCTGCAGCTCCTCCGCCGCGACCGCACCGTCGAGGCGGCCCCGGGGCCGGCGCGCGGGCGGCACCCGAGCTTCAGCCCGGTGGACGACCGGCTCTTCCTCGGCGGCGCCGTCGTGACCGCCCGCGGCGAGGTGATCCGCGAGCTCGTGCCCGGCGCCCCGGAGTCGCTCGGCGCCTGGTCGCCCGACGGCGCGCGGCTCGCGGTGGTGGAGGGCGGCCGGGTGCTCCTGTTCGGCGGGCTCGATCAGGCGCCGCCGCCCGCGGTCCGGCAGCGCCGGGAGGCGGCCCGCGAGGCGATCTGGAGGCTCGGCGCGCTGCGCCGGCAGGGGCTCCTCGAGCGGCGGCCCTACGCGCAGGAGCGGGACAGGCTCCGGCAGCAGGCGGAGGTGGAGCGATGACGGCGATCTGGCTCACCCTGGCGCTCGCGGCGGCCGCGGGCGGGGACCGCAGCGGCGCGGCGACCTGCCTGCCGTGCCACGAGAAGGAGACCCCGGGCGCGGTGGCGGCCTGGCGCGCCTCGGCGCACGGCCCGCGCTCGAAGAAGCCGGTGGGCTGCGCCGACTGCCACGGCGCCGACGGCCCGGCGAACCACCCCGCCGCGGGCGCGCGCACCCGCCCGGCGGTGGCGATCGACACCTGCGCCCGCTGCCACGCCCGGGCGGCGGCCGACCACGCCCGGAGCGACCACGGCAAGGCGATGCGCGCCGGCCGCGGCTGCACCCGCAACCAGGCCTCGACCGGGCCCGAGTGCCTGCTCTGCCACGAGCCGGGGAGCGCCGCGCCGCGCACCTCGGCCGAGTGCGCCCGCTTCCTCACGCAGAGCCCCGCCATGCAGCGCCAGGGCTGCAACGCCTGCCACGACCTCGAGAAGCGCTGCGACGCCTGCCACGGCGCTCACGGCACCTCGGCGGCGGTGGCGCGCGACCCGCTCACCTGCGCCACCTGCCACATGGGGCCGGACCACGCGCAGTACGAGATGTGGCGCAGCTCGCGCCACGGCGCGGTCCACGCCGTCGAGGGCGTCGCCCGCGGGCCCGACTGCGTCACCTGCCACATGCCCGGCCGCTCGCACGACGTGAGCGCCGGGATCACCATGGGGCTCGCCGGCCAGCCCTACCCGCCGGAGCGGCGCGACCGGGAGCGGCAGCGGATGCTCGACGTCTGCGCGAAGTGCCACGCCCGCGGCTTCGCGGCCCGGCAGCTCGCCGACGGGGACGCCGTGCAGAAGGAGAGCAAGGCGCTCCTCGACGAGGGCGCCGCCATCGTGCGACGGCTCGACGGCGCGGGGCTGCTCGAGCCCGCCCCGGCCACGCGCCCGCCCCACCCGCTCTCCGGCGCGAGGCTCGAGCTCGGGCCGCAGATGCTCTACGAGGACCTCTCCCGCGCCGAGGCCATCTACTTCCGGATGAAGAAGTACGCCTACGTCACCGCCTACAAGGGCGTGTTCCACCAGAACCCCGACTACGCCCACTGGCACGGCAACGCCGCGCTCAAGCTCGGCCTGTCGGAGCTCCGCAGCGAGGCGGCGCTGCTCGAGCGGCTCCGGCTCCTGGAGCAGCGGCTCGAGCTCGGCGCCGGGCCGGCCGCGGCCGGGGGCAAGCCTGAGGACCTCGAGCGCGACCTGCGCGCGCTGCGCGAGCTCCGGCTGCGCGGCGAGATCGACGCCGCCACGCTCGAGCGGCGGCAGCTCGAGCTGCTGAGGCGCGGGGCGCGCTGAGCCAGCCACGCGCTCTCGCCCTGGCGCGAGGGCCACCCGGGACGCCGGCGCCCCGGTTCGAGTAGGCTCGCCGCCCCGTGCCGCGCCTCGCCGCCTTCGCCGCCATCGTCCTCTGGGGCGTGTCCTTCGTCGCCACCAAGGCGGTGGTCGGCGAGCTCTCCCCCGCGACCCTGGTCTTCACCCGCGCCGGGCTCGGGACGCTGCTCCTCGCCGGGCTGCTCCGGGCCCGCGGCCGGCCCGTCCTCCCTCCCCGCCGGGCGCTGCCGTCGCTCGCGCTCATGGGCTTCGTCGGCGTGGCCTTCCACCAGCTCCTCCAGGCCCAGGCGCTCACGCTCACGAGCGCGGTCAGCGCCGGCTGGCTCGTGGGGCTCACGCCGCTCTGGTCCGCCCTGCTCGCCTGGGGGATGCGCCGGGAGCGGCTCGGGGCCTGGAAGGTGCTGGGGCTGCTCGTGGGGTTCGAGGGGGCGCTCGTGGTCGTGACCGGCGGCGTCCCGGCGCCGGGCCGGCTCGCCCTCCCCTCCACCCGGGGCGACCTGCTCCTCCTCGCGAGCACGCTCAACTGGGCCGCCTACACCGTGCTCGGGCACGCCACGATCCGCGGGCTCGGCCCGACGCGCGCGACGGCGGGCGCGATGGGGATGGGGTGGCTCCTGCTCCTGCCCCTCTTCGTCGCCCGGGGCGGCTGGGCCGAGTACGCGCACCTCTCGCCCGCGGGCTGGGCGGCGGTGGCCTACCTCGGCCTCGCCTCCTCCGGGCTCGCCTACCTGTTCTGGTACGCCGCCCTGGAGCGGGTGGAGGCGTCGCGGGTGGCGGCCTTCCTCTACCTCGAGCCGCTCACCACGCTCGGCGCGGCGGTGCTCCTGCTGGGCGAGCGAGCGAGCGCTGGCTCGCTCGCCGGGGGAGCGCTCGTGCTGGCGGGCGTCCTCCTGGTGCAGGCGCCCGACCACCTGCGGGCGCTCCGCAGGCCGGCCGGCAGATCGCTTGAATAAACTTCAAGCGCCGGACGTTGGTAGGCGACCATGACGAAAGTGACGAAAGGGAAGATTACCCGCGAGGAGCTGGCCTCGGTGGCGCCGTACCTCGAGGCGGCGCGCGCCCTTCGGCCGATCGGGCCGGAGGAGGAGCGGGCGCTCGCGGAGCGCGCCCGCGCCGGCGAGGTGGCGGCCCGGGACGAGCTCGTGCGGCGCCACCTGCCGCTCGTGATCGCCTTCGCCCGCAAGCAGTCGCGCGGGGAGCTGCGGCTCGACGAGCTGGTGCAGGAGGGCAACCTGGGGCTGCTCCGGGCGGTCGAGAAGTTCGACCCCTCCGCCGGCACCCGCTTCTCCACGTACGCGCTCTGGTGGATCCGGGCCTACGTCTGGAAGCACCTCCGGCAGGCCCGCTCGTCGGTGCGGCCGCGCAGCGGCACCGCGGCGAGGAGCGACCTCTCGCTCGACGCCACGGTCGGCGAGGAGGAAGGCGACGTGACCTACCTCGAGCGCGTGCCGGACGAGGCGCCCTCCCCGGACGCCCGCTACGCCACCGCCGAGGGGGACGCGCGGGTCCGCCTGGCGCTCGAGAAGGTCCGCGGCCGGATCGGCGAGCTGGGCTGGGACATCGTGCAGCGGCGCCTCCGCCAGGATCCCCCGGACACCCTCACCGAGATCGGCGAGCGGTGGGGGCTCTCGCGCGAGCGGGTGCGCCAGGTGGAGCTGCGGACCAAGGCGTTCCTGCGCGACTACCTGCGGCCGGCCAACGACGAGCGGCAGGAGGCCGCGTGACCGGCGGAGGGGCCCGGGGGTCGCGGTGAGCGGCCGGCGCTGCCGCCGCTGCGAGGGCGAGCTGCGGGAGGTGGTGCAGACCATCCCGGTGGCGCTGCCGCGCTGCGACGTGCGGGCGGAGGTGGCCGCCCCGGCGCGCCGCTGCGCCGCCTGCGGCGAGGCGCACGTGGACCCGGCGGTCCTCTCGCGGGCGCACCTCTCCGTGGGCTGCGCCCTCGCCGACGAGGGCGTGCAGACCGGCGGCGCCTTCCGGCACATGCGGCGCGCGCTCGGGCTGCGCGCCGCCGACCTGGCGCGGCTCCTCGACCTCACGCCCGAGACGCTGTCGCACTGGGAGACCGGGAAGGTGCGGCCGTCGCGGGCCGCCTTCGTGGCGCTCGCGGCCATGCTGGAGGACGCGCTCGCCGGCCGGACCACCACGCGCGACCGGCTCCAGGCGCTCGCCCGCGAGCGGCCCCGCCCCGGCGCGCTCTCGGTCGTGCTCCGCGGCCGCTGAGCGGGAGGGTCCGGCGCGGGGACCCCGGCCCCCGATGGACCGCTGCGGCCGCCCGCGCTCACGCACAAGAGGTCGGGGCGCCGCGCGGCGCGGGAGCCACGCATGGGAGACCTCCTCCTCATCCACCGGCTGCACTTCGGCTTCACCCTCGTCTTCCACTACCTGTTCCCGCAGCTCACGATGGGGCTCGCGCTCCTCATCGCGCTCCTCGAGTCGCTCTCGTACTGGAAGAAGGACGAGGCGCTGCACGAGGCGGCCCGCTTCTGGGCGCGCGTGTTCGGGATCAACTTCGTCATCGGGGTGGTGACCGGGATCCCGATGGAGTTCCAGTTCGGCACCAACTGGGCGCCGTTCTCGCGCTACGCCGGCGGCGTCATCGGGCAGACCCTCGCGCTGGAGGGGGTGTTCGCGTTCTTCGCCGAGTCCACGTTCCTGGGGCTGTTCCTCTACGGCGAGGGGCGCATCGGCCGGAAGGGCACCTGGGCCGCCGCGGTGCTGGTGTTCGTCGGGTCGTGGCTGTCGGGCTACTTCATCACCGCGACCAACGCCTTCATGCAGCACCCGGTGGGCTACGCCGTGGACGCCAGCGGCAAGCTCGCGATGGTGAGCCTCTGGCAGGTGCTCACGAACCCGTGGCTGGTCTGGGAGTACGCCCACGTGATGACGGGCGCCACGCAGACCGGCGCGTTCGCGATGGCGGGGGTGGGCGCCCTCTACCTCTTGCAGGGGCGCTTCGAGGCGCAGGCGCGCACCTTCGTCCGCACCGGCGTGCTCGTCGGCGCGCTCGCGAGCGTGCTGCAGATCTTCCCGAGCGGCGACGCGCAGGGGCGGCTCGTGGCGCAGCACCAGCCGGCGACGCTCGCCGCGCTGGAGGGGCTCTTCCGGAGCGCGCCGGGGGCGCCGCTCGCGTTCGTGGGGCAGCCCGACATGCAGCGGCGCCGGCTCGACAACCCCATCGAGCTGGGACACGCGCTCAGCTTCCTGACCTGGCGGCGCTGGACGGCGCGGGTGGAGGGGCTCGACGCCTTCCCGGTGGAGGACTGGCCCACCAACGTCCCGCTCGTCTACTACGCGTACCACGTCATGGTGGGGCTCGGGACCTTCTTCATCGCCATCCAGCTCGGCGCCGCCTTCCTGCTCTGGCGGCGCAAGCTCTTCGCGTCGCGGCCCATGCTCTGGGTGCTCCTGCTCGCGATCCCCTTCCCCTACGTCGCCAACACCGCGGGCTGGGTGGCCGCCGAGGCGGGCCGTCAGCCCTGGCTCGTCCACGGCCTCTACCGGACGCCGCAGGGCGCCTCGTACCACGTGTCGAGCGGCAACGCCCTGTTCAGCCTGCTCGGCTTCACCGGCGCGTACGCCCTGCTCGCCATCCTCTTCCTGTTCCTCGTCGGGCGCGAGCTGGCCCGGGGCCCGGTCGAGGGCGCGCCGGCGCACGAAGGGTGACCATGGGCACGCTCTTCTTCTGCTTCCTCGCCTTCCTCCTCGCCGCCTACGTGGTGCTCGACGGCTACGACCTCGGCACCGGCATGCTCCACCTCGGCCTCGCCCGCGACGACGCCGAGCGGCGGCAGCTCCTGCGCACCATCGGCCCGCTCTGGGACGGCAACGAGGTCTACCTGGTCGCCTCCGGCGGCACGCTCTTCTTCGCCTTCCCGGAGCTCTACGCCGTGAGCTTCAGCGGCTTCTACCTGCCGCTCATGATCGTCCTCTGGCTGCTCATCGTGCGCGGCGTGTCGATCGAGGTCCGCAGCCACCTCCTCTCGCCGCTCTGGCGCCAGGCCTTCGACGTGGGCTTCTCGGCGTCGAGCGGGCTCCTCGCCTTCTTCCTCGGGGTGGCCATCGGCAACGTGGTGCGCGGCGTGCCGGTCGGCGCCGATCGCTGGTTCCTGCAGCCGCTCTGGACCGACTTCCGGCTCGGGAAGGAGACCGGGATCCTCGACTGGTACACCGTGCTCGTGGGGACCACCGCCACCTTCGTGCTCGCCGAGCAGGGCGCGCTCTGGATCGCCTGGCGCACGGCCGGCGCGGTCCGCGAGCGGGCGCTGGCGCTCGCCACGCCGGTCTGGGCCGTCTCCGCGGTGCTCACGGTGGTGATGAGCGGGGTCACCTTCCTCGTCCAGCCGCACATCCCGGCCGGCCTCGTGCGCGAGCCATGGCGGCTCCTCTTCCCCGCGGCGGGGGTGGCGGCGCTCCTCGCGGCGCCCCTCGCGATCCGGCGCGGCCAGGAGGGCGCGGCGTTCGCCGCCTGGAGCGCCTTCCTGGCGCTCCTCCTCGCGAGCGTCGCCGCCGGGCTCTACCCGGTCCTCCTCCCCTCGAGCCTCGACCCGCGGCTCTCGCTCACCGTGGAGGAGGTCCGCGCCGCCGACGGCGCGCTCCGGCTCGGGCTCGTCTGGTGGCCGCTCGCGATCGGGATCGCGCTCGCGTACACCGCCTACGTGCACCGGCGCTTCTCGGAGCGGGTGGCGCCCTGAGCGCCACGCCCCGAAGGGCGGCGGCTCCACCCGCGCCCCGGATGGCACAATGGGCGCGTGGCGCCTCCGCCACAGCCCTGGGCGCTCCCGGTGGACGCCCTGCTCCGGCAGCTCGGCACCGCGCCCTCCGGCCTGTCCGACGAGGAGGCGCGGCGCCGGCTCGGACGGGCCGGCCCCAACGCCCTGCCGGAGCCCAGGGGGCGCCCCGCCGCGCTCCTGCTCCTCGACCAGGTGACCCACTTCATGGCCCTCCTGCTCTGGGTCGCGGGCGGGCTCGCCTTCGCCGCGCGCACGCCCGACCTGGGCTGGGCCATCTGGGCGGTGGTCTGCGTGAACGGGGCGTTCAGCTACTGGCAGGAGCGCCGCGCGGAGCGGGCGCTGCAGGCGCTCCAGGAACGGCTGCCGCTCGACGCGCGCGCCTGGCGGAGCGGCCGGCTCCTGGTGGTGCCGTCGCGCGAGCTCGTCCCCGGGGACGTGGTCGAGCTGGCCGAGGGCGACCGGGTGTGCGCCGACGCCCGCCTGCTCTCGGCCGAGTCCCTCCGGCTCGACCTCTCGCTCCTCACCGGTGAATCGGAGCCGGTCGAGCGGCGGCCGAGCCCGGGCGAGCCCGGCGAGCGGGCGTCGGACGCGGCAGGGGTCGCGTTCGCCGGCTCGAGCGTGGTCTCGGGGCGCGCCCGCGGCGTGGTGTACGCCACCGGGGCCGCGACCGAGCTCGGGCAGGTGGCCCGGCTCACCGCCCGGGTCAAGCCGGCCCCGAGCACCCTCGCCGCGCAGGTGGCGGCGGTGGTCCGGATGATCACCGCGCTCGCCGTGGCGATGGGGCTCGCCGTCTTCCTCCTCTCGCGCACGCTCCTCGACGTCCCGGCGCAGGAGGGGCTGCTCTTCGCGATCGGCATCGTCGTCGCCAACGTGCCGGAGGGGCTCCTGCCGACCATCACCCTCGCGCTGGCCCTGGCGGTGCAGCGGATGGCGCGCCGCCGGGTGCTGGTCCGCCGCCTGCCGGCCATCGAGACCCTGAGCGCGGTCTCGGTCATCTGCACCGACAAGACCGGGACCCTGACGCTCAACCGGATGGCGGTGCGGGAGGCCTTCCTGCCCGGCGCGGGCTGGCGCCGCGTGACGCCCGGCGAGGACCCGGGCCCCGCGCTCCGGTTCCTCCTCACCGCCGCCGCGCTCTGCACGGAGGCGGGCGCCCTCCCCGGCGCCGGCCTCGACGGCGGGGTCCGCGACGCCATGGACGCGGCGCTGCTCGCGGCGTGGCGCGAGGCGGCCGGGCCCGGCGCCGCCCCCCTCGACGCCGTCGCGACGCGCCTGCGCGAGCTCCCCTTCGACCCGGCCCGCCGCCGCATGACCGTCCTCGCGCGCTGGGCCGGCGCGGCGCCGTTCGCGCCCGGCGCCGGGGTGGTCCTCACCAAGGGGGCGCCGCTCGAGCTGCTCGACCGCTGCGGCCGGCTCCTGGAGGGCGGGCGCGCGGCGCCGCTCGACGCCGCAGCCCGCGCCGCGCTGCGGGCGGAGAACGACCGGCTCGCCGCCCGCGGCTACCGGATGCTCGGGGTCGCCTTCCGCGAGGGGCCCGCCTCGTTGGCCGAGACCGCGCCGGAGGAGGTGGAGCGGGAGCTCACCTTCGCCGGGCTGCTCGCCATCGCCGACCCGCCCCGGCCCGGCGTCTCGCGGGCGGTCGAGACCTGCCGGCGCGCCGGGATCGCGGTCACCATGGTGACCGGCGACTACGGCGTGACCGCGGCGGCCGTGGCGCGCGAGGTGGGCATGGTGGGCGAGCGCGCCCGGGTGGTGAGCGGCGCCGAGCTGGCCGCGCTCGACGAGGCCGGGCTGCGCGCGCTGCTGGGCGGCGGCGGCGAGCTGGTCTTCGCGCGCGTGCTGCCGGACCAGAAGCTGCGGCTCGTCCGGGCCTACCAGGCCCTCGGGCACGTGGTGGCGGTCACCGGGGACGGCGTGAACGACGCCCCGGCGCTCAAGGCCGCGCACGTCGGCATCGCCATGGGCGCGAGCGGGACCGACGTCGCCCGCGCCGCCGCCGACCTCGTGCTCCTCGACGACGACTTCGCGAGCATCGTCACGGCAGTCGAGGAGGGGCGCGCCATCTTCCAGAACCTCCGCAAGTTCCTCGCCTACATCCTCGCCTCGAACGTCCCAGAGATCGTGCCGTACCTCGCGATGGTGGCGCTCCGGATCCCGCCGGCGCTCACCATCCTGCAGATCCTCGGGATCGACCTCGGCACCGACATGGTGCCGGCGCTCGCGCTCGGCGGCGAGCCGCCCGAGCCCGGGCTGATGGACCGGCCGCCGCGGCCCGCCGGGGCCCGCCTCCTCGACCGCGAGCTCCTGGCGCGCGCCTACCTGCGGCTCGGGCTGGTGCAGGCGGCGGCGAGCATGGCCGTGTTCCTGGGGATGCTCACCCTCGCCGGCCTCACGCTGGCGGAGCTGCAGCGGCTCGCGCCGGCCCTCCTCGCGCGCGCCGCCGATCCCGGCGCCACGCGGGCCTACCAGGCGGCCACCACCGGCGCCCTCGCGGCCATCGTCCTCTGCCAGGCGGGGAACCTGTTCGCCTGCCGGTCGGAGCGCCTCAGCGCCTTCGCGCCCCACGCGCGGAACCGGCTGCGCTGGCTGGGGCTCGCGAGCGAGGCGGCCCTCCTCCTCGCGATCGTGTACGCGCCCTCCTTCCAGCACGTCTTCGGGACGGCGCCCCTGCCGGCCGGTGTCTGGGCCGCGACCCTGGTGGGGCCCGTGGCGCTGCTGGCCGTGGACGAGGCCTGGAAGTGGATGGGCGCGCGCCGCGCGGGCCAGCGGCCGCGGCGGAGCCCGGGACCGCGCGGCAGCCCCGCGCAGCCCGGTCCCGCGCTCTGACGGCGCCCCCCAGACAAGAAAAGAGGCCCTGGGGGGGGCCTCTTTTCGGACAAGCACTGAGCGCTCTCGGGCGAGCGCTGGTCCGGCTCACGCCGGTGGAGACTGCCAAGCTGTCGGATGTCGCAACGGCTCTGCTATCTCAGCCTCCTTGCTGGTGGGACTACGATCGGATCGTACGCTCTTTTGCGCCGCTCGCAAGTCCCTCGGGCGACGTTCGCCGCACCGGCGAGCGCCGCGGTGCGCTCAGCCCGGTCCCCCCTGCGAGAACCGCCGCAGGAAGGCCCGGGTCCGCTCGTTCCGGGGGTTGTCGATGAGCTCCCGCGCCGGCCCCTCCTCCACGACGACGCCGCCGTCGATGAGCATGGCGCGGTCGGCGACGTCGCGGGCGAAGTGCATCTCGTGGGTGACCACCACCATCGTCATCTTCTCGGCCGCGAGGGCCCGGATGACCTTCAGGATCTCGCCGGTCAGCTCCGGGTCGAGGGCGCTCGTCGGCTCGTCGAAGAGGAGGACCTGCGGGTCGAGCGCCAGGGCGCGCGCGATGGAGACGCGCTGCTTCTGGCCGCCGGAGAGCTCGCAGGGATAGGCGTCGGCCTTGCCCGCGAGCCCCATCTTGTCGAGCAGCGAGAGGGCGCGGTCGCGCGCCTCGGCCTTCTTGCGCCCGAGCACCCGCACCTGCGCCTCGGTGACGTTCCGGAGCACCGAGAAGTGCGGGAACAGGTTGAAGTCCTGGAACACCAGGCCGAGCTTCAGGAGCGCCCCGCGCAAGGTGGCCGCGTCGGCGTAGACCCCGTCCTTCACGATGGGCGTGCCGGCGATGGCGATGGTGCCGCTCGTCGCCGTCTCGAGGTGCGTGATGGCGCGCAGGAGCGTGGACTTGCCCGAGCCCGACGGGCCGATGATGGCGAGCACCTCGCCCTGGTGCACCGAGAAGGAGAGGTCCGACAGCACCCGGAGGTCGCCGTAGGACTTCGACAGGTGCTCGACGGTGACGACGTCCATGCGGCGATCCGGCTCAGTGGTAGTAGGCGAGCTTCCGCTCGAGGCGGAGGAAGAGCTCGGAGACCGCCCAGTTCATGACGAAGTA
The DNA here is from genome assembly GCF_023169965.1 of Anaeromyxobacter paludicola. NCBI lineage: Bacteria > Pseudomonadati > Myxococcota > Myxococcia > Myxococcales > Anaeromyxobacteraceae > Anaeromyxobacter > Anaeromyxobacter paludicola. The sequence goes on from NZ_AP025592.1 coordinate 1,824,338, forward strand.
GAAGGCCCCGGCGATGAAGATGGGCGTGGTGGAGAACTGCCGGGCCGAGGCGTTCTGCGCCACCCGGAAGAGCTCGGCGACGCCGATGGTCTGGGCGAGCGCGGTGTCCTTCACGAGCGTGATCACCTCGTTGGCGGTGGCCGGCAGGATCCGCTTCACCACCTGCGGCAGGACGATCCGGAAGAAGGTGTCGGCCCGGCCGAAGCCGAGCACCTTGGCCGCCTCGTACTGGCCCTTCGGGATCGACTGGATGCCGCCGCGGTAGATCTCGGCGAAGTAGGCGGCATAGTTGATCGTGAAGGCCACGATGGCCGCCGTGAAGCGGTCGTACGAGGACTCGAAGAGGTAGTACGGCGCGAAGTAGACGAAGAGGAGCTGCAGGATGAGCGGCGTCCCGCGCATCACGAGGATGTAGGCGTGCACCGGGCCGCGCACGAGCCGGCTGGACGACATCCGTCCGAGCGCGATCGGCAGGGCCAGCGGCAGCGCCAGCGCGAGGGTCAGGAAGAAGACCTCGAGCGAGACGACGGACCCCTCGGCCATCGCCCCCAGCATCTTCGTCATGCGCGGACGCCCTTCCCGCTACTTGCCGACGACGGAGATGTCCGACCCGAACCACTGGGTCGTGATCTTCGCGAGCGTGCCGTCCTTGCGCATCGCCTCGAGCGCGCCCTGCACGCCGTCGCGGAGGGCGAGGTCGTTCTTGCGGAAGCCGACGCCGAAGACCTCGGGCGAGAGCGACTCGGGGAGGACCACGAGGGCCTTCTTCGAGCGCTGGATGTTGTCGTTGGCGAGGATGAGGTCCATCACCACCGCGTCCACGCCGCGGGCCTCGAGGTCCATGAGCGCGGTGAGGTTGTCCTTGAACTCGACCACCTCCTTCAGCGACTTCTTGAACGCCGGCGCCGCGTCGAGGGCGTTGGCGGCCGAGGAGCCGGCCTGGAGCCCCACCTTCTTGCCCTTGAGGCTGGCGAGCGTGGTGAACGGCGAGCCCTTCTTCACCACCACCACCTGGGCGTTGCGCAGGTAGGGCTTCGTGAAGGCCATCGCCTGCTTCCGCTCGTCGGTGATGGTGAAGCCGTTCCAGATGCAGTCGATCTTGTGGGTGTTGAGCTCCTGCTCCTTCGCGTTCCAGTCGATCGGCTGGGGGACGAGCTGCACGCCGAGCCGCTTCGCGACCTCCTTCGCGAGGTCGATGTCGTAGCCGACGATCTGGTTCGACTCGTTCCGGAAGCCCATGGGCGGGAAGGAGTCGTCGAGGCCGAGGACGAGCTTGCCCTTCTGCTTCACGGCCTGGAGCGAGCCGTCGGCGGCGAGGGCGCGGGACTGGAGGGCGACGAGGCAGAGCGCGGCGAGGAGGATCCTCTTCATGGTGCGGGCTCCTTGGAGGGGTCGGCGGGCGTGCCTGACGCCCGGTTCGGGCGCGGACTCTCGCACGCGGCCGCAGCCCCCGCAAGGGCTCGGCGGGCCGGCGCCGGGGACGCGCCCCCGGCCGGCGCCGCCGCCCGGGTCAGGCCGCCCCGACCACCTCGCCGCTGGTCCGCTTGCCGTGCATCAGCGCGATGATGGCGTCGTACAGGCGCCGACGGCTGTCGTGCCGCTCGAAGGCGCGGGTGATGTAGCGGACGTCCACCTCCACCCCGCTGCTGGTCGGGATGACGTTGATCCCGGGCTCGGCCGAGAAGGTGCGCACCCGGTACTTGGTGGTCGCCTTGAGCCACTCCTGCTCGGCGAGCTTGGCGTTCGCCGCCGTCTCCTGCCGCGCCAGCTTCTGCACCCCGTCGATGATCGGGTACGGGTCCTGGCCGAGCGGGATGAGCACGCGCAGCTCGTCCCACATCCACTGCCCCGAGGTGGAGAAGTTGAAGAAGTGGCGCTCGATCGCGAAGCTGTTCACGAAGGAGACGCGGCGGCCGGTCGGGTGGCCCGCGTCGCTCCAGCTCCCGGTCTCGAGGAGCACCGTGCGGAGCAGCCCGATCTCGGCCACCTCCCCGCCCACCCCGTTGATCTCGACCCAGTCGCCCACGCGGATGCCGTTGCGGCCCATGAGGATGAACCAGCCGAAGAAGGCGACGATGAAGTCCTTCATCGCGACCGTCAGGCCGGCGCCGGCGAGGCCGAGGATGGTGGTGGCCTGCGCCGGGACGCCGAGGAGCATGAAGAGCACCACCAGGACGCCCGCGAGCTGGACCGCCGCCTTCGCGACCGTGCGCAGGGTGCTCCGCCGGAACTCGTCCCCCTCCTTGCGCCGGAGCGCGCGGTCGAGGAGGAGGCTCGCCCCGAAGGTGGCGGCGAGCACCAGGAGCGCGAGGAGCACGCCGACGAGGAGCGCGTGCAGCACGCTCCGGGCGCGCGCCTCGGCGAGCGACGCCCAGTCGGCGTAGACGTCGGCGAGGTCCTGCTGGTTCTGGATGCGCTGGGCGATCACCCCGAGCCGGCGATGGATGGCGGCGGCCGGAGGCGCGACCCCTCCCGCCGGCGGGGGCGCCCCCGGCTGCAGCTGGGCCGCGAGCCGCTGCTTCCAGCCGCCGAGCAGCTGGGCCTTCTCGCGCGCCTCGCGCTGGGCCTGGGCGAGCTGGCCGATGGCGGCGCGCTGGTCGGACCAGGCCCGGAGCTTCCCGACCAGGCTGGCTGGCGGACCGCCGGACGCGACCGCCGCCGCCGCGCGCGGCTCCTTCTGCGCCGCCTCGTAGGCCTCCTTGAGCCGCTTGATGCGGGCCTGGGGATCGCCGCCGGCGCGCTCGAGCGCATCCGAGGCCGCGCCGAGCTCGTCGCGATCGAGCTCGAGCTGCGCCCGGGCCACCTCCACCTCGTCGAGCCGCTGCTCCTTGTCCTCCGGCGAGGCGGCGGCGGCCTCCCGGGTGAGCTGCGCCACCCGCTGCTCGCCGGCCTCCACCGCCGCCCGGGCCTTCGACTTGCGGGCCGCGAGCTCGCGGACCTCCGGCGTGGGGGGCGGCTGCTCGTCCACCGCGCGCCGCATGGCGTCCACGAACGCGAGATCGACCGAGTGGTCGGCCAGCCGCTCGGCCTGCCGCGCCAGCTCCTGCTCCTCGGGCGTGGTGGCCAGGGCGGCCACGCGCCGGGCGGTGAGGAGCGGGCTCATGTCCACCACCCGCGGGCGGTTTGGCGCCGGCCCGGTGGCGCCGCTGGCCGGGCGGGTCGCCGCGTCCTTGCTCGTGGCCGGCGCGGGGGCGCGGGTGGACCAGAGCCCGGCCACGGTTCCCGAGAGCGCGAGCGCCCCGGCGAGGAGGAGCCATCTGCTTGCTTTCATGTGGCCTAGAACACCACGGAACGGACTTTCGTCCCAGCCCGTCGCGCGCGAGGCGCCCCGAGCGGACCCCGGATCGCGCCCTGGCGCCGCGCTATGGGGTCCCGGACCCGAGGCGCCCGCCGGCGCCGCCCAGGAGGTCCTGAACCATGGCAAGCGCGAACGTGGGCTCGTTCGTCTGGTACGAGCACCTGACCCGGGACGTCCCCGCCGCGGTGGCGTTCTACTCCGAGGTGGTCGGCTGGAAGACCCAGCCGTTCAACGCCGACTACGTGATGTGGGTGGGGAGCCAGGGGCCGCTCGGGGGCGTGATGGCGCTGACCGACGAGCTCGCGCAGCGGGGCGTGCCGCCCCACTGGATGGCGCACGTCCAGGTCGCCGACGTGGACGCGACGGCGCGGCTGGCGGCGGAGCTGGGCGGGAAGGTCCACAAGCCGCCCACGGACATCCCGACCGTCGGCCGGTTCGCGGTCCTCGGCGATCCGCAGGGGGCCGTGCTCTCCACCTTCGCTCCCAATCAGGGGGACATGGCGCCGCACGATCCCGCCAGGCCCGGCGAGTTCTGCTGGAGCGAGCTCATGACGACCGACCACGTGGCCGGGTTCGACTTCTACGCGAAGCTCTTCGGGTGGAAGCTCCTCGACGAGATGGACATGGGGCCCATGGGGACCTACCGGATCTTCGGCCTCGGCGAGCGGCGGCTCGGGGGCATGATGCGGATCCCGCAGGGCGCTCCGAGGACGCCGGGGTGGCTCTACTACACCTCGACCGACGACCTCGCGGGCGCCGTCGCGCGGGCGACCGGCAAGGGCGGGAAGCTCCTGAACGGCCCCATGGACGTGCCCGGCGGCCGCATCGCGCAGCTCCTCGATCCGCAGGGCGCGGCCTTCGCGCTGCACGAGGCCAGGAAGCAGGCGCCGTAGCGGCGCTCAGCGGCCGGCGCCGGTCCGGACCAGGTCGAGGAGCGCCTCCACCGCGGGCGGCTTGGCGACGTGGGCGTCGAAGCCCGCCTCCTCGGCCCGCCGGCGATCCTCGGGCAGCGCGTAGCCGGAGAGGGCGATGAGCCGCGCGCAGTTGTGGTGGCCGCTCCGGAGCGTCCGGGCCACCTCGTATCCGTCCACGTCGGGCAGGCCGATGTCGCACAGGATGACCGCCGGCTCCAGCTCGTGAGCCTTCGCGATCCCGGTCTGCCCGTCGGCCGCGACGTGCACGCGGTGGCCCTCGGCCTCGAGGAGCGCCGCGAGGGAGGCGGCCTCGTCCCGGTTGTCCTCGATGACCAGCACCTCCAGCGCGCGCCCGCCCTCCGCCCGGACCGGTCCGGGGGCGGACGGCTGGCACGCCGCGGCGAGCGGCAGGCTCAGCACGAACTCGGAGCCGCGCCCCAGCCCGTCGCTATGGGCCTCGATCCGGCCGCCGTGCAGCTCCACCAGGCTCTTCGCCAGCGCGAGCCCCAGCCCGAGCCCTCCCCGGCTCCGCGCCAGGCTCACCTCGGCCTGGACGAACGGCTCGAAGAGCCGCGGCAGCAGGTCGGGCGAGATCCCGGCGCCGTCGTCCCGCACCCGGATCACCGCCTCGCCCTGGACCTGGGCCACCTGGACCACCACGGTACCGCCCGGGCTGCCGAACTTGGCCGCGTTCTGGAGCAGGTTGCCGATCACCTGCGCGATGCGGGTCGCGTCGGCGTCGACCCAGAGCGCGCCGGAGCCCTCGACGCGGAGCGCGATGCCCTGGTCCTGGAGCAGGGTCCGGTGGTCCTCGCAGGCGCGCCGGGCGACCTCGCCCAGCTCGAGGCGCGCGCGCCGGAGCTCGATCTTGCCCTTCGAGATCCGGGTCAGGTCGAGGAGATCGTCCACGAGCCGGGCCAGGTGGCCGGTCTGCCGGCCGAGGACCTCGCGCGCCAGCGCCGCTTGCCGGCTGCCGCTCGGGTAGCGATCCAGCAGCGCGAGCGAGTTGACGATCGGCGCGAGCGGGTTCCGGAGCTCGTGCGAGAGGACGGCGAGGAAGTGGTCCTTCCTCCGATCCGACTCGCGCAAGGCCTCGCGCGCCTCGGTGCTGACCTCGAGCAGCCGCTCGAGCTCGCCGGTGCGCTCGCGGACGCGCTGCTCGAGGTCGGCGTTGGCGTCCTGCAGGCGCCGCTGCGCCTGGGTGAGGGACTCGAGCAGGACCTCGTTGCGGAACCGGAGCCGGATGGCGTCCTGGATGGCGCAGCCTCCGCTGCGCGAGATCGCGGCGATGGCGAACCCGAACAGCGCCACCAGGAACGCCATGGAGGCCTGGACCGGCTCGCCCGCCGCCGCCAGCCGGAGCGCCATCGGCAGGAGCGCGGGGCCGGCGAACGCGAAGAAGGCCGGCGAGTAGCTGGCGTTGCTGGAGGCCGCGCCGGCGGTCATGCCCCCGAGGACGAAGGCGAGGAACATCTGATGGAGCGGCAGGCTCGGCGTGTAGAAGACGAGGGCGGCGGCGCCCCAGCCGGCTCCCGTGAGGAGGGCCCCCAGCGTGAAGCGCCGCGCCCAGACCGGCGCCTCGGCGGGGCCTCCGGGGGCTCGGCGGTACCTGCGGAGGAGCCCGAGCCGCAGGGCCGCCAGCGCCCAGAGCGCGCCCATCCAGGCGAGCGAGAGCGCCGGCGGGACCAGGCGCCGGAAGACCCAGGAGACGATCGCCGCGTTCACCACCACCGTCACCTGCGCGACGGGGGCGCGCGCGTAGAGGATCCGGACCTGCTCGGCGAGCACGCGCGGCTCGAGCGCCGGAGCCGCCGGGGAGGAGGCGTCGCCGCTCACACGCGCTCCTCGAGGCGGCCGAGGGCGTCGAGGATCGCTCGCCGCAGCTCGTCCCGGTAGAACAGGTAGCCGGACGCGTGGCCCGCCTCGAGCCAGCGCAGCTCGCAGCGCCAGTGGGCGGCGAGCCGCTCCATCTCCCGCGGCGGCACGAAGCCGTCGTGGCGCGTCCCCACCACGATGGCCGCGCCCGGTGCGCGAGGGATCGGCAGCAGCGTCGCGTCGAAGCGCGCCAGCCAGGCGCGCAGCCGCTCTCGCGCGGCCTCCTCGTCGTCGCGCTCGACCGCCAGGGCCCGCAGGTCCGGCCAGACGCGCAGCGCCCCCTCGGTGAAGACCGGCGCCGGAGAGGCCGAGGGGGCCATCGGGACCGCCGCCACGGCGAAGGGCACGGTGGCGGCCACCACCGCCGTCATGTTGCCGCCCATGCTGTAGCCCGCGACGCACGTCCGCTCGCACTCGCGCCGCGCCAGCGCGAGCAGCGCCTTCGCCTCCTTCACGGTGGCGAGCCCCATGAGCGAGAGATCGCAGACCGTCCGCGCCTCGTAGCCGCCCTGGCCGGCAGGGCGCCGCCCGCCGTAGTAGGCGTTCTCGAGCAGGAAGACCGCGACACCTCGCGACAGGAGCGGGCGAACCAGCTCGGTCCGCACCAGGTAGCCCTGATCGCCGCTCGAGGCGAGGAGCACCAGCGCGGCCCGCGGTGGCTCGCCGGCCCGCGCCAGCCGGCGCACCCGGGCCTCGCGCACCCGCGCAGGCAGCCGCCGCTCCGGGCTCTCGAAGACCCCGTCCTGGACCGTGAGCTCCCCGACCCGGCGCGCCGGACGCCAGCCCACCTCGGGCGGCGCGGCCGTCGCGAGCAGCTCCTCCTCCGACATCCCTGCCATCAGCGCGCGATCGCCCCATCCATCGCAGAAGAACCTGCCGCGCGGAAGGGCCAGGGAGACCAGCCAGTCGAGTGGGTGCATTCGCATGAACGGCACCGCCCTCGTCAGCGAGGAGAGCGCCCGCACGCTCGCCGCCCGGGCGACGCAGCCTCGGCCACTCCGGATGAGGTTTAGGATCGCCCGCCGGAACGTGCAGCCTCATCGGAGGAGCGGCGCCGCGCTCACGGAGGCCCCGCCCCGGGTCCCGGGACGAGGAAGGTTCTCGTTGCGCGGGGCGGCCGGAGGATCCAGAAGAACCTCGGACCCCGGCATTCCGGCGAGAGGAGCACGCATGGCGGAGAAGACCTACGAGGGCGGCTGTCACTGCGGCGCGGTGCGCTACCGCGTCACGGCGGAGGTCGAGCGGGCGGTGAGCTGCAACTGCTCGATCTGCTCCAAGACCGGCGCCCTGCTCGCCTTCGCGCCGGCGGAGCGGTTCGAGCTGCTCCGGGGCGCGGACGCCCTCACCGACTACCAGTGGGGCAAGAAGCGCATCCACCACACGTTCTGCCGGCACTGCGGGGTCCGCTCCTTCGCGCGCGGCGAGAAGCCGGGCGGGGGCGAGATGGTGGCCTTCAACCTGCGCTGCGTGGACGGGGTCGACCTGGGCGCCATCCCGGTGGTGAGCCACGACGGGCGGAGCACGCCGATCGACTGAGCGCCCGCGCTCATCGCCCGGACGGGCCGAGCCGCGCTCCCACGCGCCGGCGCCGGAGGGCGAGGTAGACGGGGACGCTCGCGACGAGGAGCGCCAGCGCGCAGGCGGTCTGGGCCGGGCTCTCCCGGGCGAGCGACGCGGCGAGGACCGCGTCGGCGGCGCCGAGGACGAGGAGGGTCCAGGGGTAGCCTCGCGCGCGCCAGGGCCGCGGGAGGGACGGGGCGCGCCGGCGCAGCACCACCACGGCGCCGGCCATGAGCAGGTCGTTCGCGACCGCCACGCCGGCGAACACGGCGAGCAGCTCGTCGTAGGTTCCCGAGACGAGGAAGCCGATGGCGGCGAGCGCGACGAGCCAGAGCGCCAGGGCCGGCGTCCCGCCCGCGTTCACGGTCGTGGCCCCGCGCGTCACGAAGCCGTCGCGCGCCAGCGCGTAGAGCGTCCGCGAGGTGAAGAGCAGGCCCGCGTTCAGCCCGCCCAGCATCGAGACGGCGGAGAGGACCACCACCGCGCCGACCGCGAGCGGGCCGCCCGTCGCGCGCAGGGCGGCGACCAGCGGCAACGGCGCGGCGCCGAGCCCCTGCATCGTCAGCACGTGGGCCAGCGCCGCGTTCACGACGACGTAGATGACGACGGTGAGGCCGATGCCGACGAACATGGCGCGAGGGAGCTGGCGCCCCGGGTCCACGTGCTCCTCGGCGAGGTACACCGGGGCGTTCCAGCCGGAGTACGAGAAGAGGATGAGCCGCTGCGCCGCCGCGAACGCCGCCGCGCCCGGCAGCCAGGCCGGGGCGGCGCCGGGGGCGGCCCCCGCGGGCGCCGGCGCGCTGGCGGGCGCCGGGGCGACGATCGCCAGCAGGGCGAACGCGAGCAGCACGACGCCCCAGCCGGCCGCGCTGACCTTCTGCACGCGATCTCCGGCGCCGATGCCGGCGTGGTTCACCGCCGCCACGAGCACCACCCCGGCGACCGCGATCGCGGTGCTGAAGCGCGTGACCGGCGGCCAGAGCTCGCCCAGGAACCCGCCGACGAGCAGCAGCGGCGCGGCGAGGCCGCAGGTGTTGATGAGGGTGTCCGCCCAGCCGACGAGGAACCCGCCCCAGGGGCCGTACGCCGCCTTCGCGTACACGTAGGGACCGCCGGCGCGGGGCAGCATGGTCGCGAGCTCCGCCTGCGCGTTCGCCCCGAGCAGCGCGTAGAGCCCGCCCACCACCCAGGCGGCGATCCAGGGGAGGAGCGACGGGAGGTGCCGCGCCGTGAGCGACGAGTTCGCGAAGCTGACCGGCACCACCGTGCCGATCACGATGGCGAGGCCGAAGCCGAAGCCCAGGACGGCCCGGAGCCGGTTCGGGGCCGGCGGGTCGCGCGAGGGGCGGTTCACTTCGGGGAGCACTCGGGCAGCCTAGCGGCGGGCGGGGGGCGGCGCTGCGAAGCGGGGCGCCCCCGTCGAGGCGCTTCGACGCTCGCGCGAGGAACCCCGTTCAGGGCTGGGGCGCTCGCGGCGGCGGCGCCCGGCCCTCGATGAGCGCGCGCCGGGCCGCGATGGCGCCCGCGAGGAAGTCGCGGACCACGCGCACCCGGGCCGTCGTCCGCAGGTCCTGGTGCGTGAGCACCCAGAGCGGCGTCGCCGCCTCGTGCAGGAGCCGGAGGCACCGCCAGCCCGCCATCGCGCCGCCGAGCGCGCACGGGAAGGCCGCCACGCCGAGCCCCGCGTCCACGGCGTCGCGCAGGCCCGCCACGGTCGTCACCGAGAGCGCCACCCGCGCGTCCGGCACGTTCGCCCTCCTCCAAGCGTCGAGCGCCATCGGCGGGGTCGCGTCCCAGGCGATCCAGTCGAGCGCCGCGAGGTCCTTCGTCGAGCGGCCCGCGAGGTAGCGCTCCGCCCCGTAGACCGCCGCGCCCGCGACGGCGACCCGGCGGCCCACGAGGTCCGGCGGCGGCTCCGCCGCGACGCGCAGCGCGACGTCGGCCTCCCGGTGCGCCAGGTCCGCGAAGCCGACCGTGCCCGAGACCGTGAGGGCAATGTCCGGGTACGCCTGGCCGAGCTCGCGCAGCGCCGGGAGGAGCAGCGGCAGGAACGGATCCGGCATCGTCACCCGCACCGGCCCCGACAGGCGGAGGTCGCGCCCCTGGACCCGGCGCTCGAGCGAGAGCACCACGTCCTCCACCTGGCCCGCCGTGTCGAAGACGTCCTGCCCGGCCGGCGTGAGCTCGTAGCCCGACGCGGTGCGGTCGAAGAGCCGCACGCCCGCGGCCGCTTCCAGGCCGGCGAGCCGGCGCAGCACCGTCGAGTGGCTGACGCCGAGCGCGCGCGCGGCGCCCCGGACCGACCCCGCCCGCGCCAGGAAGAGCGCGGTGCGCAGGTCGTCCCAGGCGACCGGGAGCGGCTGGTCCGTTTTTCGACCATAGGAACGCATCTACGCAGTCTACCGGCGCGGCGGCGCACCGGCTAGCTTCGAGGGCCAGGAGGTGCCCACATGCACGCGAACGCCGAGCGTCGGTCCTGCGCCGAAGCCCCCGAGGTCATCGTCCACGCCCCCGGCGCGGGCGAGGCCATCTGGTTCCTCGACAACCTCGTCACCGTGAAGGCCTCCGCGCGATGCGGCGCGCGGTTCGGGCTGGCCGAGAATTCGCTGCCCTCAGGCTCCGAGACCCCCTTCCACCGGCACCGGGAGGACGACGAGTCGTTCTACGTGCTCGAAGGTGGGATGACGCTGTTCCTGGAGGGCGGGCGCGCGGTGGAGGCCGGTCCCGGGGCGTTCGTGCACATCCCGCACGGGGTGGCGCACGGGTTCCGGACCCGCTCGCCGGTGCGGATGCTCGTCCTCTGCGATCCGGCCGGGTTCCTCGAGTTCGTGCGTGACTTCGGCGTCGCGGCGCCGCGGGCCGAGCTTCCTCCCGCGGCGGCGCCGGACGTGCCGCGGCTCGTGGCGACCGCGGAGCGGCACGGGATCGAGATCCTGGGGCCCCTCCCCTGATCCTCGAGCCGGCGCTCGGATTCGACCCTCACCTCGTGGAAGCCGCGCCGCCTTAACTCGCGCCGGCGCGGGGGGTCCTGAGCGACTGCACAGCAAGGTCCGCGGCTCCCACTCCCACTCACGATCCCATCGGGCTCGCGCAGCGCCCGGTGTAGAAGGGGGCCGCGGATCTTCGAGATGCGTCTCAGGTCCACCGGCGGCGCCGGCGTCAACTGCTCCCCGGGGAAGGGTCGTTCATGCGTTCTTGCTCACCGCCCGAGGTCGCCGGTTCCATCTCTTCACCGGTCGATCCGCGCGGACTGCGCCCGGCGAGCTCCTTCGGGGACGCCATCCCGGTTCCGCTGCCGGGCCACCCCGCGGGCTGGCGCAGCGCCGCGGAGCAGGCCTGGATCCGCCTGTGGGCTCCCGCCACGCGCTTCTGCGTGCGGAGGCGGATCCACGCGGACGCCGTCACCGTCGCGAGCGCCGTCCTGGTCGCCAGCGCGGCGGCGCTGATCGGCTTCGGCGCGATCGGCGTCGGAGGCTGGCTCTACCTCCTGGGGGCGAGCCTCGACGCCCTCGACGGACAGGTGGCGCGCGCCTCCGCGCGGAGCACCAGGGCCGGCGCCTTCCTCGACTCGACGCTCGACCGGGTGGGCGAGCTGCTCGTGCTGGGCGCGCTCGCCATCCACTATCGCGCGAGTCCAGCGCTCGCCGCCGTCCTCGCGGTCGCGGGCGCGTCCGTCGTCGTCAGCTATGCCCGGGCGCGAGGCGAGGCCCTCGGCGCCGGGGCGGCCTGCAAGGTCGGTGGGATGCAGCGCCCGGAGCGGGTCGCCGCCGTGGGCGGCGCGTGCGCGCTCTCCCCGCTCGGCGACGTCCTGCTCGGCGCCGGGGCCGGTGACGTGCTGACCGGTGGCGCGCTGGTCCTCGTGGCGGTCGCCACCGGCGTCACCGCGGCCACTCGGGTCGTCGCGATCTACGCCGCCCTGTCGGGCGACGAGGGGCGCTGAGGGCGGCCGGATGACGCATTTCCGTCCGCCGCCGGGCGGCTACGGGGCCAGCGCCGCGCAGAGCGCCGCCACGTCGCCGGACTGTCCCACGTCCGGCGTCACGATGAACTGCGCGTCCGGATGGGCGAGGAGGTCGATGCGCCCGGCGGAGAGGAAGAGGCTTCCGTCCGGGAGCGGCACCTTCTCGAACTCGCCCTGCTGCACCAGGCCCGTGAGTTCGCCATTCGCGTCGGCCTGCGCGACCTCGAGGTAGGTGTAGGGCAGCCCCTGAAGCGTCTGCTGGTTGGCGCTGAAGGTGTCCTGCTCCGTCACCTGGAAGGTCGCCATCACCGTCCCGTTCTGGCGGACGAACCGCATCCACGTGAGCGAGACGGTCGAGTCGATGTCCACCGGGAACGCGCAGAGATCCGTGACCGTGATGGAGGCGGGATAGCCGAAGGTGCGCTTGAACTCGCGGACCGCCTGGGCCGGCGTGGCCCACGCCGCGAACGCGGCCGCCGCGAGGAGGAGCGAGAGGCTGCGGATCTGCTTCGTCATGAGCGGCTCCCAACGGGGCAGGCGCGCCCCGGCTACCGGCACGAACGCTTGGCGGCGCCGGGGCGGGCGGGCAAGGCCTGGCTGGGGCGGCTGCCAGGAGGTGTCGCATCCTGGCCGCGAGCCCCTACGCCAGGCCGCCCCCGTCGCGGCTCACAGCACGGCGTTGAAGAGCCACCCCACGAGCATGATCCCGGTCGCGACGACGGCGATGAAGGTCCCGAGCAAGCGGGGCTTGAGGACGCGCCGCAGGAGCAGGAACTCCGGGAGCGACAGCGCGACGACCGCCATCATGAACGCGAGCACGGTGCCCAGCGCCGCGCCCTTGGCGAGCAGCGCCTGGACGATGGGGATGAGCGTCGCCGTGCTCGCGTACATCGGGACGCCGAGGCCGACCGCGAGCGGCACGGTCCACCAGGCCGAGCGGCCCATGAAGCTCGCGAGGAGCCCCTCGGGGACCCAGCCGTGGATGAACGCGCCGACGCCGATCCCGACGATCACGTAGGGCCAGGTCTTGCCGACCACCTTGCGGACCGCCGCCACCCCCTCGAGCAGCCGCTCCGGGAGCGCGAGCTCGCGCTCCACGGCGGAGGTGCCCAGCGCGCGACGCTCCCTCACCCACGGCTCGATGTGCCGCTCGAGGCCGAGCCGGCCCAGGATCAGGCCCGCCAGCATCGCGAGCGCGAGGCCGGTGACGAAGTAGAGGGAGGCGATCTTCCAGCCGAACAGCCCCAGGAGCAGCACCAGCGCCACCTCGTTCACGAGCGGCGCGGAGACGAGGAAGGAGAAGGTCACGCCGAGCGGGACCCCGGCCTCGACGAAGCCGATGAAGAGCGGGACGGCGGAGCAGGAGCAGAAGGGGGTCAGGACGCCGAGCAAGGCCGCGAGCACGTTCCCGACCGACTCGCGCCGACCGGCGAGCAGGGTGCGGACGCGCGCCGGCGTGAACCAGGTGTTCACGACGCCGATGACGAAGACCACCGCGACGAGGAGCAGGAGGACGTGGGGGACCTCGTAGGCGAAGAAGCGGACCGCGTCGCCGAGGGCCGTTCCGGGGCGGAGGCCGAGCAGCCGGTACGTCAGGCCGTCCGCGACCGGGCTCGCGAGCAGGAAGGCGGCGGTCCACGCCAGCACGGCGAGCACGGGCCGCCGCGGGGCGATGGCCGGCGGCGCGGCCGGCGAGGCTGCCGCGAATCCGGGAAGCGGTGAGCAGCACGTTGCGGCGGGGTCGGCCATGGCGTTCCTCCGGGGTCAGTGGCTTCGTTCATCGTCGCTTTACGATGTAACGAACTCGCACGCAAGCCGGATTCGAGCGGCATTCCACTGTGCCGCGCGATCGTTCACGTTTTTACCTCCGCCTCCCGTCCGTCGCGCGCCGATGCGAGGCGGGTTGCGCGCCCCGCGCCGGCATCGTAGAAGAACGATTCATGGCGACCCGACTCAAGGAAGCACCGGCCTGCGGCCCCGGCGACTCGCGCGAGGAGCCCGATCTCCGCCCGGTGGAGGGCAGCGAGGCCGACGAGGAGCTGGCGACCCTCGCCAAGGCCGTCGGACACCCCGCCCGCGTGCAGATCCTACGACTGCTGGCGCGGCGCGACGCCTGCGTCTGCGGCGACATCGTGGACGAGCTGCCGCTCGCGCAGTCCACGGTGTCCCAGCACCTCAAGGTGCTGAAGGAGGCCGGGCTGGTCCGGGGAGAGATCGACGGGCCGCGCGTCTGCTACTGCCTCGAGCCCCGCGCGCTGCGCCGGCTCAAGTCCCTCGTCGGCAGCCTCTAGGAGCCGCCATGTCCCAGTCCCTCGCCGCCGCCCCGGCCCGGGCCAGCGTCGCCCGCCGCCTCTCCTTCCTCGACCGGTACCTCACCCTCTGGATCTTCCTCGCCATGGGCGCGGGCATCCTGCTCGGCTGGGCCGTGCCCGGCGTGGTCCCCGCGCTGAACGCCCTGAGCGTCGGGACCACGTCCCTCCCCATCGCGGCCGGCCTGATCCTGATGATGTACCCGCCGCTCGCGAAGGTCCGGTACGAGGAGCTGCCGCGCGTCTTCCGCAACGGGAAGGTACTCGGCCTCTCCCTCGTGCAGAACTGGGTCGTCGGCCCCGTGCTGATGTTCGTGCTGGCCGTCGTGTTCCTGCGCGACAAGCCCGAGTACATGGTCGGGCTCATCCTCATCGGCCTCGCCCGCTGCATCGCGATGGTCATCGTCTGGAACGACCTCGCGAAGGGCGACACCGAGTACTGCGCCGGCCTCGTCGCCTTCAACTCCATCTTCCAGGTGCTCTTCTTCTCGGTCTACGCCTGGCTGTTCATCACCGTGCTGCCCGGGTGGCTCGGCCTGCGCGGCGCCGAGGTCCACATCACCATCGGCGAGATCGCGCGGAGCGTCTTCGTCTACCTGGGCGTCCCCTTCCTCGCCGGGGTGGCGAGCCGCTTCGGGCTGCGGGCGCTGAAGGGCGAGGAGTGGTACCGGAAGGTCTTCATCCCGAAGATCTCGCCCATCACCCTCGTCGCGCTGCTCTTCACCATCGTGGTGATGTTCTCGCTCAAGGGCGAGACCATCGTGCAGGTCCCGCTCGACGTGGTGCGGATCGCCCTCCCCCTCCTCGTCTACTTCCTGCTCATGTTCTTCGCGTCGTTCTTCATGAGCCGGAAGGTCGGGGCGACGTACGGCCAGACCGCCACCCTCTCCTTCACCGCGGCCTCGAACAACTTCGAGCTCGCCATCGCCGTGGCCGTCGCGACGTTCGGCATGGGCCACGGGGCGGCCTTCGCCGCCGTCATCGGCCCGCTGGTGGAGGTGCCGGTGCTCATCGGGCTCGTGAACGTGGCGCTGAAGCTCCGCGACCGCTGGTTCCCGGGCGAGACCGGCGAGCTCGCCAAGGTGGCGAACTGCGCCGTGGCGGTGGAGGGCCCCGCGGCCGGGAGGGAGCCGTGACCGAGACCTGGCGGGAGGAGGCCGAGCGGCTCCGGGCGAGCGCGCCGCGGCACGTGCTCTTCCTCTGCGTGGCCAACTCCGCGCGCAGCCAGCTGGCCGAGGGGATCGCCCGCGCGCGGGCGCCGGCCGGGGTGAGGATCTCGTCCGCCGGCTCGCAACCGGGGACCCTGAACCCTTTCGCCGTGAAGGCTCTTGCGGAAGTGGGCATCGACAGCTCGGGGCAGTTCTCGAAGAGCGTGAGCGAGATCCCGGCCGGCGACGTGGACGCCGTCATCACCCTCTGCGCCGAGGAGGTCTGTCCCGCCTGGCTGGGAAAGGCGACGCGCCTGCACTGGGGCCTGCCCGATCCCGCGGCCGCCGGCGCCACCGACGCCGAGCGGCTCCAGGCCTTCCGGCAGGTCCGGGACGAGCTGCGGCGGCGGCTCGCGGTGGTCTTCCCGCAGCCCGACGCGTCGCTGGTGCACATCGAGGTAGCGTCGCCCGGAGACCTGCCCGCGATCCGCGCGCTCCTCGAGCGGCTCCATCTGCCTGCGGCCGACGTGAGCGGCGCCGGCCAGACCTTCTTCGTGGCCCGGAGCGGCGACGAGCTCGTGGGCGCCGTGGCGCTCGAGCGGCATGGGGAGGACGCCCTGCTCCGGTCGCTGGCCGTGGCGCCGCGTCTCCAGTCCACCGGGCTCGGGAAGGCGCTGTACCTGCAGGCGCTCGCCGAGGCTGGGCGCACCGGGACACGCGCGCTCTACCTGCTCACGACCACCGCCGCGCCCTGGTTCGAGGAGGCCGGGTTCCGGCGCATCGACCGGGCGAGCGCGCCGGCCGTAGTGGCGGGCAGCGAGGAGTTCAGGGCGCTCTGCCCGGCCTCGGCGGTCTGCATGGAGCTGGTGATCGGGGGGTGAGGCGGGCCGGGTAGGAGCCGCCGCCCGCGCGTGCCGCGGCTGACCCGGCGCCGCGCGACGCCGACGTTAGACTGACTACCTGGAATGTCGTCGGCGCCCCAAGGCGCCCTGTCGATCTGCCCTGGCTCCGGGAGTCACTCTCATGTCGAGGCTTCGCGTAAACGCATTTGGGATCTCGATCGACGGTTACGGCGCTGGTCCCGACCAGGCTCTCGAGAGCCCGATGGGCGTCGGAGGCATGGCGCTGCACCAGTGGGTCCTCGGCACGCGGACGTTCCAGAAGCTCCACCGCGACTTCGCCGGGTCGCTCATCGGCGATGACGCCGGCAGCACAGGCATCGACGACGACTTCGCCGCGCGCGGCTTCGAGAACGTCGGCGCCTGGATCCTCGGCCGCAACATGTTCGGGCCGGTGCGCGGGCCCTGGGCGG